>NZ_JBWKZT010000004.1:0-542622 GCF_059424735.1 Ensifer sp. GW101-20A05
GCCCGGAAAACTACCTCGCCGCCGTAAAGCTCGTCGCAACAAGAATATGGTGCCAAAGTTTATGAGTCGACGCCGTAGGTGATCGCGCTCCCAGAGCTTGAAAAGGTGGGTCAGCGTTGTGACCTTCAATTTGTCCTTATTCGCTTGGATCGGTGGAAAACGGTCAGACCTCGGGTCGGGACTATAGTCGCCCTGCGCCCTCTTGAGTTGCTGTTCTCCTGCCTGGATCAGTGCATCGTGCACATGTCTTATGAGGCTGTCACGACTGGCGGCGTCGGTCTTGTGTTCTTCGCTGAGCAGAAGTTCATCGACGGTGCCGCCATACCATTGCTCCCACGTGCCGTTTTCTGCAACTCGGTGGGCCAAAGCTACAATGTTTTGCCACATCGAGGGGTTGCCCGGGTTCTCGTCAAACCGCTCGATGATTTTGCGGTAAACCTTCCCGCTCAGCGCAACTAGCTGCTTATGGGAAAGTGGTTCTGGCTTGGACCTAAGCGTCTTCCACTCCTTGGCGACCTGCCGCTCTTTATCGGAGAAGAGTTCCTTCGCGACCGCAGGGTCCTTAGTGCGGAGCGAAACTTTCAGTTGGGACTTACCGAGAACCGCGACCAAGTCAGCTGGTACGCGAACACGGAAGTAGTAGACCCCAGTCTTGGGATGTTTGAATGGGCGGGGCATTTGCAGGACCATGTGGCCACCTCTGTGTACCACCGAGGTGCTTTCAAGCCCCTGATAACAGCCAACTATTTGGAAATCAAACGGGAAAACTGGTGCTGCTAGAGAGATTTGAACTCTCGGCCTCTCCCTTACCAAGGGAGTGCTCTACCCCTGAGCTATAGCAGCATCTGGCGGCCGGTTCGTTGACAAGCCGCATCAAGCGAGGGGGCTATTGCCATAGCTGAGCGGGGAGTGCAAGTCGCATTTCGAAGTTTTTCGTGAAGACCTGTGAGAAAGTTCGCCGGTGCTTCCGAAGACCCTGGTTTTGCGCTAATGCAGGACTATGCAAACAAACGACAGCGACGGCAAGAAAACCGAGCCCGTGCCGGAAGAGCAGCGGACCGAGGGCAAGGTGCGCCGGGAGAAGAAGAAGGATACGACCGAGTCGGACCTGAAAAAGGCGCGTCTTGCCAGGAACTTGCGCGACAATCTTCAGCGCCGCAAGCAGCAGGCGCGGGCGCGCCGTTCCGGTGCAGCCGATGAGGTCAGCGGCCTTCCTGCCGCAAAAACGGACGAATCCCAAGATTAGTACGGGGCAGGGGCGGCGTTCGCCGGCTCCTTCCCGTTTGCCGGCGGCTCAGCCGTCTGGCGTCCAATTGCATAAATGCCCTTGGTCGGGTCGATCCAGGGCAGCGACTTAACCGATATGGCGACCTTTCGCGTCCGAATGGGCGCGCGGCGTTCAAGGCACTTCTAATTTCGCGGCGTCTCCACTAAAGAGGCGCCTTCAGACAACATAGAAAATATTTGGAAAGGCGGGCCAAGCCCGTTCGAGAGGCCTCATGGATCGCATCAGGATTGTAGGCGGCAACAAGCTTAACGGCGTCATCCCGATTTCCGGCGCCAAGAACGCGGCCCTGCCGCTGATGATCGCGTCGCTTCTGACCGACGACACGTTGACGCTCGAAAACGTGCCGCATCTGGCCGACGTCGAGCAGCTGATCCGCATCCTCGGCAACCACGGCGTCGACATCTCCGTCAATGGTCGCCGCGAGCGCCAGGGCGAGAGCTACGCCCGCACCATCCATTTCACCTGCCGCAACATCGTCGATACGACCGCGCCTTACGAGCTGGTGTCGAAGATGCGCGCAAGCTTCTGGGTGATCGGCCCGCTGCTCGCCCGTGAAGGCAAGGCCCGCGTATCGCTGCCCGGTGGTTGCGCCATCGGCACGCGCCCGGTCGATCTGTTCATCGAAGGCCTTCAGGCACTCAGCGCCAATATCGAGATCGACGGCGGCTACGTCAACGCGACGGCGCCGGAAGGCGGCCTGGTCGGCGCGCGCTACACCTTCCCGAAGGTGTCCGTCGGCGCCACCCACGTCCTGATGATGGCCGCGACGCTTGCAAATGGTACCACGGTGCTCGGCAACGCCGCGCGCGAGCCTGAAGTCGTCGACCTCGCCAACTGCCTCAATGCCATGGGCGCCAAGATCACCGGCCAGGGCACCCCGACGATCACGATTGAAGGCGTGCGTTCGCTCTCTGGCGCCCGTCACCGCGTCCTGCCGGACCGTATCGAGACCGGCACCTATGCCATGGCGGTTGCCATGACCGGCGGCGACGTCATTCTCGAAGACACGAACATGGCGCTGCTCGACACGGCGCTCGAAGCGATCCGCCGCGCCGGCGCCGAGATCACCGAGACCAACAGCGGTATCCGCGTCGTGCGCAACGGTGCCGGCATCAAGCCGGTCGATATCGTCACCGATCCTTTCCCGGGCTTCCCGACCGATCTGCAGGCGCAGTTCATGGGGCTGATGACCAGGGCGAACGGCACCTCACACATCACCGAGACGATCTTCGAGAACCGTTTCATGCATGTGCAGGAGCTCGCCCGCCTCGGCGCCAAGATTTCGCTCTCCGGCCAGACGGCCAAGATCGAGGGCGTTAGCCGGCTGAAGGGCGCGCCTGTCATGGCGACCGACCTTCGCGCGTCTGTCTCGCTCGTCATCGCCGGCCTTGCAGCCGAAGGCGAAACCATGGTCTCGCGCGTCTATCACCTCGACCGCGGCTTCGAGCGGCTGGAAGAGAAGCTCACCCGTTGCGGCGCGCATGTCGAGCGCGTCAGCGACTGATTTGATCGGTTGCGCCTGATACCGTTGCGGTTTCAGGCGCAACATCCTATGTCCATTTCAATTGTGGCACGGAAAATGTGCGGCGAAACGAAAGGAATGGACGGTATGAATGGTCTGAAGCTGCTGGCGCTCGACGAGGAAGATCTCGCTGTCGTCTCCGCCCATGTCCAGGATGCCGTGTTCAAGGTATCGGGGCTGGAATATGACGCCCGCCGCAAGCAGTTTTCGCTCGTCGTCAACCGCTTCGTTTGGGAGGCGGCCGACGGCAAGCGCCGCTCCTTCGAGCGTCGTCGCGCGCTGCTCCTGTTCAAGCGGGTGAATGCGGTCCGCTCGGTCGGCTTTGACCGGCGCGACGATGAAGCGGTTCTTGATCTGTTGACGCTCAAGTTCACCGTGCGCGGCGAGGGGCCGGAAGGCACGCTCGAATTGGTTCTTGCCGGCGACGCCTCGATCGCGCTTGACGTCGAATGCATCGAAACGCAGCTTGCGGATACCGGCGGGGCGTGGGAAACCGCTTTCAAGCCCAAGCATCCCGAAGGCGCTTGAGCCACTCGACCCGAACGACACTGGCATACAAGGACGTCCCCTTTGGCAATCAGGCTCAATTTTCTCGACGGTGACTTCGAACAAAAGTTCGCGTCATTCCTGACGACCAAGCGTGAGGTGTCCGAAGACGTCAATGCGGTGGTCAAGGCGATCATCGACGACGTGCGCGCCCGGGGCGATCAGGCACTCGCCGAATACTCCAAGCGCTTCGATGGCGTCGATTTCTCCGTGACGCCGATGGCCGTCAGCGCGGCCGAGATCGATGCGGCGATCCAGGCGGTCGAACCGGAGGTGCTGGGCGCGCTCAAGGTCGCTGCCACCCGCATCGAGGCGCACCACGCCCGCCAGCGGCCGAAGGATGATATTTACGAGGACGCCATGGGCGTCGGGCTCGGTTCGCGCTGGACGGCGGTCGATGCCGTTGGCCTTTACGTGCCGGGTGGCACGGCGAGCTATCCGAGCTCGGTGCTGATGAATGCGCTGCCGGCGAAAGTCGCGGGCGTTCCCCGCATCGTTATGGTGGTGCCGGCAAGCGGCGGTGAGATCAATCCGGCGGTGCTTGCAGCAGCAAGGCTTGCGGGCGTCGAGGAGATCTACCGCGTCGGCGGCGCGCAGGCCGTTGCGGCGCTTGCCTATGGCACCGAGACGATCGCCCCCGTCGCCAAGATCGTCGGCCCGGGCAATGCCTATGTTGCCGCCGCCAAGCGCCAGGTCTTCGGCACCGTCGGCATCGACATGATCGCCGGTCCATCGGAAGTGCTTGTCATCGCCGACAAGCACAACGATCCGGACTGGATCGCCGCCGATCTCCTGGCCCAGGCCGAGCACGACGTCGGCGCTCAGTCGATCCTGATCACCGACGATCCGGCCTTCGGGCAGGCGGTCGAGGATGCGGTCGAGCGGCAATTGAAGACGCTGCCGCGGGCCGAAACGGCCTCGGCGAGCTGGCGCGATTTCGGCGCCGTCATTCTCGTGCCCGATCTCGAAAAGGCCGTGCCGCTCGCCAACCGTATTGCAGCGGAACATCTTGAACTGGCGCTCGCCAATCCCGAGCCGATGGTCGAGAAGATCCGCAATGCCGGCGCGATCTTCGTCGGGCGCCATACGCCCGAAGTCATCGGCGATTATGTCGGCGGCTCCAACCACGTTCTGCCGACTGCGCGCTCGGCGCGCTTCTCGTCCGGCCTCGGCGTGCTTGATTATATGAAGCGCACGTCGATCCTTCGGCTCGATCCGGAGCAGTTGCGAATCCTCGGACCGGCGGCGATCGTGCTGGCAAAGTCTGAGGGGCTGGAGGCTCATGCGCGTTCCGTCGCCATTCGCCTCAATCTCGGGGATGCTGGATGAAGGCGGACCGCAATCTGCGCCTCTGCGATGTCGTTCTGGACGAGACCATCGGCCGCTCGACGCCCGACGTGGAGCATGAGCGCGCGGTTGCTATCTTCGACCTGCTCGAAGAAAACCTGTTCGAACCGGTCGGCCATCCCTGTGGCCCCTACAAGCTCAATCTCTCGCTCGTCGATGCGAAGCTGGTCTTTTCGATCTCGACCGAAAAGGGCGGCGATGTCGCCACCCACATCCTGTCGCTGACGCCGTTTCGCCGGATCGTGAAGGACTACTTCATGATCTGCGAGAGCTACTACGAGGCGATCCGCTCGGCGACACCGAGCCAGATCGAGGCGATCGACATGGGGCGCCGCGGCATTCACAACGAGGGCTCGCAGACCCTGATGGATCGCCTGTCCGGCAAGATCCGGCTGGATTTCGATACGGCCCGCCGGCTGTTCACGCTCGTCTGCGTGCTCTATTGGCGCGGGTAGAGGCGCGAACCGGCATGACGGCAACCGAGGCACCGCAGTTGAAAGCGCCCCGCTCGGTCCTCTTCATGTGCGGCATGAATGCCATCCGCTCGCCGATGGCCGAAGCGCTCGCCAAGGCGGCGCTGCCAGCGGGAACGTATGTTGCCTCGGCCGGCGTCCGGCATGGCGAACGCGATCCGTTTGTCGACGTGGTCATGGCCGAGGTGGGCTTGAGCCTCGGCCGCCACCAGCCCCACACGCTGGATGAACTCGAGGACGACTACTTCGACCTCATCGTGACGCTGGCGCCGGAGGCGCATCACAAGGCGCTCGAATTGACTCGCTCGATGGCCGTCGACGTGGTCTATTGGCCAACGCCGGACCCGACGGTGGCAGCCGGCACCCGCGAGCAGATCGTCGATGCGTATCGCGCCGTGCGCGATCACCTGTCGACGCTGATCAATCATCGGTTGGTCGGCTCGCACAGACGAGAGAAAACTTGAGAGCTTCACGGAAATCCGAGTGCGGTTTCCGACGACAGTTCTTTTCCATGTCTTCTTAGATCCCATCCGATTTAAGGCTAAAGACACGTAGCAGTTCAAAGTGCTATAGCGACCTCTGCGCCTCTGATAGGACGCGCGGCGCCGTAGCCGTCACAAAAGCGCAAAAGCCGGTGTTAGACGGTTCACAAATCCTCGTTGATTGTGTAGTTTCCGGCGAATTTTTCGGGATACCTGACGTATCCCTAAACAAAGATAGAAAGAACAGTCCTACATGGCGAAAGAAGAAGTCCTTGAATTTCCGGGCGTGGTCACCGAATTGCTTCCGAATGCGACCTTCCGCGTGAAGCTCGAAAACGAGCATGAGATCATCGCCCACACGGCGGGCCGCATGCGCAAGAACCGCATCCGCGTGCTTGCCGGCGACAAGGTTCTCGTCGAGATGACCCCGTACGACCTTACCAAGGGCCGTATCACCTACCGCTTCAAGTAAGCCGCTCCGGCTCTACGCAATTCCTGGAGCATTTCCGCTTCTTCTTCGAATCGCGAAAACGCTCTAACCTTTGGTTGGATTGCAATTCCAGACGCAAAACCGCTTCACCCGCATTTTTGCTGGAATTGCTCTGGAGTGACGGCTCGTTCCGATGACAGTGGCCAAGAAACTGATACTGGCGTCCGGCTCGCCGCGTCGCGTCGAACTTCTGGCGCAGGCGGGCATCGAGCCCGCGCGCCTGATGCCGATGGATCTCGACGAGACGCCGAAGCGTGCCGAACACCCGCGTTCGCTCGCAAGGCGTCTGTCGGCTGAAAAGGCGCGAGCAGCACTTGCGGCGATCAAGGGCGAGCCCGGCTGGGACGGAAGCTATATTCTGGCGGCCGATACGGTCGTCTGCGTCGGCCGGCGCATCCTGCCGAAGCCGGAACTGGTCAGCGAAGCCACCAGCACGCTGCACCTTCTCTCCGGCCGCAGCCATCGCGTCTATACCGGCGTGTGTCTGATCACCCCGGACAAGACGCTCAGGCAGAAGGTCGTCGACACCAAGGTGCGCTTCAAGCGCCTGTCCGGTTTCGATATCGAAAGCTATCTCGCCTCGGGCCAATGGCGCGGCAAGGCGGGCGGCTACGGCATCCAGGGCATTGCCGGCAGCTTCGTTGTGAAACTCGTCGGCTCCTACAGCAACGTCGTCGGCCTGCCGCTCTACGAAACCGTCAGCCTGCTTGTCGGCGAAGGCTATGATGTGCACAATCGTTGGCTGGAAGGCTGAAGCCGGTGCCAGACGAGACAAATAACGACGAAACGAAGAAGAGCGGTTCGAACGTCGCGCCCCTGCGGGCGCCTCGACCCTGCCCGGAATGCGGACGGCCGTCGCATCGGGAGCACTATCCCTTCTGCTCCGACCGCTGCCGCAATGTCGACCTCAATCGCTGGCTCTCCGGCTCCTATGCCATTCCGGTTGCCGACGACGAAACGAAGGCCGACGACGACGATCGCTAAGGCGTACCGCTGCGGTCGGGCGCGTGGGTCCGGCCTTTCCCTCAACGCTCCTCTTTATCGTGAACGACGCCTGGATGGTCCTGCGCGCCAGCAGGTGAATGCGGCCGCCATTTTCGGTCTCCGAGGACCACTTCTGTCTCGGAGAGTACGGGGGAAGCGAATGCGATCTCTCTGAAACTCTTTGCTTTTTCGGTTTTTTTGACTGTCCACAGGATTTCGGTCAAAAAACTTTCATTTGGCGCTGGACACCGCCGAACAAGATGCTATAACCCCGCTCGCTTCCGGGGCAAACACAAGCGCCCCGAGGGTTCCGCAAGGAACCGCTGCCCGAAACGGCAGGATGCCCGGATAGCTCAGTTGGTAGAGCAGCGGATTGAAAATCCGCGTGTCGGTGGTTCAAATCCGCCTCCGGGCACCATTCATCTCCTTGAATGTTTGGTCTCGAAAAGCTTGAAAGCCACGTTCGGCGTTTACTGAGCGTTGCGTCACTCGTTTGCCCTCAATATGTCGTCCACTCCTGCACCAGCATCTCGCGAAAGCGGATCGCTGCCGGCGGCGCAACTTCCTGGATATCGATGTCGCCGCGAACCCGCAGTCGCTCGATTCCTACATTCAGTACATTGAAGTCGTGTTGCAGAAGACGATTGACGGAGCGGCCGCGTTGGGCTCGCTGCTGACGCGCATCGACATGCAGACGACCTTTGGTCAGACGCTGATGGCCACCATCGAAAAGGGGGGCGGACGTTTGCTGGATGCCGATATGAACGAGACGTCGACGCGGCTGAAGGCATTGCAGACGCGGGAACAGCTTGGCATCCAGGCTTTGCAGATAGCCAACTCCAATGCGCAGAACATCCTGCAGCTTTTCCGCTGAGCGATCGCGTCGTCGCGAAGCGATGACGAAAGCATCGCAGCCGAGAGGGTTCCAGCACGTCGCTGATCAGGCATCGATCCTCCCTTTTAGCGAAGGTGGGAATCGACGGCTGTCACCTGCGTTACATGTTCGTCGCAGCTTCCGCATATTCTCACGCCCGGGAGGACCTGAGCGGCGAACGTCTTCGTCGCGTAATCGATGCCACGAAACCACAACAAAAACAGGGTCGTGGCAGGGTCAACCGAGGATCAGAAATGCGTAAATTTTCCAGGCTCTCTCTAGCAACGCTCGTCGCGGCCACGATCGCTGCGGGTGTGTCCGCTCCTGCGTTCGCAGGAGGCAGCTACTACAAGGGCGTTTCACCAACGGCGGTCAATGAAGGCCACCGGAGCGAGAAGTACAATCCGCCCGGAAAGACCGTAAACCGCCCGCCGCCGAGAAACGGCTCCTACTACAAGGGCATCATGCGCAAGTAGGAAAGGCACGTGGGAGCAATCGGCCGAAAAGCCGGCGGCTCTCGATCACGGTCTTGAAAACAAGGAAGGGCGCCGTGGCGCCCTTTCGTTCTAGATCAGAACATGACTGAGAATATCGCCTTCGCTGACCACCATGTTCGGCGGATGGCCGTTGCGCAGATAATGCTTGCGGTCGCTATCGGCGGTAATGAACACGGCGGTGCGGGCAACCTCGTCCGCTGTCAATTGTGTCGTTGCCGGCACGACAGCGATTTCGGAGCGCAGGCCCAACTCGCGCAACAGTTCCTCGATCGCGCGGTGGTCGTCCACGCCGTGAAGAACAAGCCGGTCGATTTCTGCAATCGCGTTTGTATGCCACGTGACAGTCTGAAGAGCGACCATGAGGGGCAGCGCCCCTCTTGCCTGCTGCACGTCGGGATGGTGCTCGAAGCCGGCCAGCATTAGCCGCGTATAGAGTTCATAGGCGCGAACGTAGTCCTTCTTCATCATCCACATGCGCAAGGCAACGCTCATGCGGATCATGGTGAAGTCCCTGATCTGGGCATCGAAATAGGTGCGCCGATCGGCGGTCAGCTTGACGGCACCGCGCTTGGCGCCGCTGTAGAGGAAGTACTCAAGACCGCCCCGGTACGTATCCCATGCCGTCAGCGTCTCGGCGTGGCCGGCCTGCGGCCGATCGCGGACGATCTTCGAGCGTATCACCTGGCGATAGAAAGGCTTCTTCAGGAAGGTGACGGCGCCCAGTTCCAGAAAATGTGCGAGATAGGAGAAGGCCCAATAGGCGAAGTGCCGGGGCGCCCAGGCGGAGCGCAGGGCCGAGGTCCGGTAAATGCCGATCTCGGGAAAGACATGTCGGTCGACGAGAAAATCGAAAACCGGCTCGAAGTCCCGTTTCTTGAACTTGGTATCCTTATCGACCGAGAAGAACGGCGCACTGTCACGTTCGTCGATCTCGTCGTGTGTGTACCACGGCGCAAAGCACACCGTCACTTCCGGATTGAGATCCAGATAGCGGATTGCCTCGCGCAAGCCATCGTTGATGAGCACGTCGTCATCGGCGAGGTAGAGCGTGTATTCGCCCACCGCGCGGCTGACGGCGCTGATGACATTGGGAATCGCGCCGAAATTCTCCGACTGGCGGAAATAGCGGATCGGCAACCCCTTGGCGACAAAGCGATCGACGATCTCCCGGGTGCCGTCGGTCGAGGCGTTGTCGGAAATGATGATCTCGTACTTGAAGGAGAACTGGTAGAGTTCGACGAAGTAGCCGAGCGCCTTTTCGAGGAAGGGCGCGCGGTTATAGGTGGGAATGCAGATGCTCAGCTTAACCTGGCTCACTCGCCTCTCCATTGTCAGTCACATGCGACAGCGGGCGTTTCGCAGACCGCCGGTCGCGTCTCGTTTGCTTGCACGCCGGCACGAGAACAGCGGTGGCTGGCGATGCAACGGCAGGGATCGGACGCCTCAGGGCGCAAGGGGCAGCGCGCAGAGGAGGCCGATCCTACGCTCCGTTATTCCGCTTCGATCTTGCGTGAGCCTTGTCTTGAATAAAGGCCGGTCAGGCGGCAGCTGTGCAGAGGGTGAGCAGGACCCCCGTTAGCGATTTGTTAACCATGCTTGCGCAATCTCGATGGTTGTAACAATGGCGCTCGAACCCGGTCTTCATCGAGCCACATGCCCGAAAGCAGACGCATTCGTTCATTCCTAAGGGAGCAGAGACAAGGATGTACGAAATGGCAGCCCATATGATGAAGATGCTGATGAGCATCATGGCCGCGCTTTCGCTCGGCTCGCTGCTGTTTCTAATGGCTGTGCTCTAACGACGGTCAAAGGTTCGGGCGGCGCGCCCGTCAGGGGTAGAGGTAGAACTCGTCCCAGCTCTCGTGCGGCACAAGCTCGCCGATCTTGTATTCGAAAGACAGGACATCCAGGTGCTCCGCGTCGGTGCGGCACTTGAACTTCAGCTTGTACCATTCCCCCTTGCTGCGGAACACGGCGCCCAGCGCCTTCATCTTGTCTTCCTTCACGACCGGCTCGGCGAAGGTGTAGGCGATCACCTTGTCCGGCTTGAAGGTCGACTTGTCGGCGTTGATGCGCTCCATCGCCTCGGTATCGCACCGCTGTTCGAGCCGGGTCTGCGGGTCGAGCTTTTCGAACTGGCGCACCAGGGACTGATCCATCGCCAGCGCCGGGGAACATGTGGCGGCGAAGATGAGCGGGTACGCGATTGTCTTCATGCTCGACGGACTCCTGCGATGAAAAAGAACCGGACCCGGCAAATCACTCCGGGACGCGCCTGCGGTTTCAGTTAAGCTTTGTGGCCATTCCAAGGCAGGTCACGTTTCCGAAACGTTGAACTACGTTTCCGACACGTCGATCCATTCGGCCCCGGTCAGTTCGACGATGCGGGCGGGACTGATGTGCACCGCCGCATTGGTGGCACCGGCGGCCGGCACAACGATGTCGTAGGCCTTGAGCGACAAGTCGCAATAGATGCTGTGCGGCTTGGCAAGACCGAAGGGGCAGACGCCGCCGACCGGGTGCCCGGTCTCCGCCTCCACCTCGTCGAAGCCGAGCATGCGGGCCTTGGTGCCGAAGCGGGCCTTGTACTTTTTGTTGTCGAGGCGGGCGTCGCCGCGCGTGACGATGAGGATCACATCGTCGCCAACCCGAAGCGCCAGTGTCTTGGCGATCTGCGCCGGCTCGACGCCGTGGCCCTCGGCCGCGAGCGCAACCGTGGCGGTGCTCTGTTGAAGCTCGATGACATCGATATCTGGGGCGTGCTGGGAAAAGAAGTCTTTGACGGAAGTCAGGCTCATGGCGAAGGATTCACGTTATTGAAGAGCGATGGCGATCAGCCGCGCTGCGAACAACCGCCACGGCGTTCGGCTTCGCGCGGGCAAATCTCTCAGTCGTCGTTGGAAGCGTCAAGGTCTTCGGGGCGCCGGCCTTCTTGCCCAGGCGGCAGATAGCCATGGCTGGTGAACCAGTTCTCTAGGATCGTGGCGATCGCCTGATCCCGTGACAGCGTTCCCGGGTGATCGGCGATGAAAGACCTGAGCGCCGTCTCGATCTTGTCGGTGTAAAGCGCGTTCATGCGTGCCTCCGTCTGGCAAGTGCGATGTTCCGTCCGGTGACCCGTCCAGCAGATCACAGTGCTACAGCCCTGTTCGCGCGTCCAGATGGAACGGCCGAGGGCCGTTCCATGCGCGAAGGCGGCTGCCGCCGAATGGTGTGGGCTCAGGCCTGCTTGACGATGCGGATCAGCACCAGAAGGATCACCGCACCGATTGTCGCGTGCAGGATTGCCGAGAGAATACCGCTGCCGAGGCTGATGCCGATCGCCGGGAAGAGGAAGCCGGCGATGAAGGCGCCGATGATGCCGACGACCATGTTGCCGATAAGGCCGAATCCGCCACCCTTGACGATGAGGCCGGCGAGCCAGCCGGCGACCGCGCCGACGATCAGGAAGACGAGAATGCTTTCAATACCCATGAATGGTCCCCTTTCCATTGGATCTCGATTGGAAAGATAGATCAGGAATCGAAATCAGATAGAGGGCAATTTCATCGCGCAGCGATTTTTTGAGATTTGAATGATCGCCGGGGCGCGCCGGACCCCCAAGACGAGGGCACGGCGCTGCTCGATCGGTATCAGACGATGCCGCCTCCGCCGCCGGCAACGGCCGGGCGTTCGGCGGCGACCTTCGCGCGATATCCACTTTTCCGATAGGTCGCGACCGGCGCCACCGCTCCGCCGCTCTCAAGTCGCGCCATCGCAAGGATCGGCTCGATATCAGTGCGGAAGGCGGTCTTCAGCGTCTCGCTCGCCATCAGCGCGTCGTTGTCTTCCTGGCAGCCTTCAAGCACCTTGCGATCGACGATCAGCGCCTGGGCATAGGCCCGGCAAACCTCGGTCGCGCTCGTCATCAGGCTCTCGATCGGATCGGTGACGTTGTGGCTCTGGTCGAGCATATGCGCCGGCTTGAATCCCTTGGCGCGGCGCGTTTCCGCATCCACCAGCTCGTTGAACACGAGGAACAGCCGATAGGGGTCGATCACGCCCGTGTCGAGATCGTCATCGCCGTACTTCGAATCGTTGAAGTGGAAACCGCCGAGCTTGCCGAATTGGATGAGGCGGGCGACGATCATTTCGATATTGACGTTCGGCGCATGGTGACCGAGATCGACGAGGCAGAAGGCCTTGGGGCCGAGCTCCTGCGCGATCAGATAGTTTGTGCCCCAGTCCTGAACGACGGTCGAATAGAAGGCCGGCTCGAACATCTTGTGTTCGGTAAAGACCCGCCAATCCTCTGGCAGCGCCGCATAGACCGATTTCATCGCATCGAGATAACGCTCGAAGGCGCGGGTGAAATTGCTCTGGCCGGGGAAGTTGGAGCCGTCGCCGATCCACACCGTCAGCGCCTTGGAGCCGAGTTGCCGGCCGATCTCGATGCATTCGAGATTGTGCTCCACCGCCTGGCGGCGGGTTGCGGCATCGACATGCGACAGCGAGCCGAACTTGTAGGAGTGCGCCTGGCCCGGTGTGTCGGAGAAGGTGTTGGAGTTCATCGCGTCGAAGCCGAGGCCGAGCGACGTGCCTTTCTGCTTCAGTTCGGAAATGTCGCTCACCTTGTCCCACGGAATATGCAGCGAGACGGTCGGAGTCGCCCGCGTCAATTGCTGTATGACCGCGCAATCCTCAAGTTTGTCGAAGATGTTGCGTGGCTCGCCCTTGCCGGGGAAGCGGGCGAAGCGCGTGCCGCCGGTGCCGACACCCCAGGAGGGGACGGCGACGCCATAGGCGGCAACCTTGCGCCTGATCTCGTCGATCGCAACGCCGCGCCGATCGAGTCGCTCGCCGAGGCTGTCATAATCCCGGCGAAGCGCGGTGAGCCGGCTTTCGTTCTCGGCCTCGACCGTTGCCTGGCTGATCATCGTCGTCGTCATGGAAACCTCCTCGATCAGCGGGTGAAGGACTGGGCGTTGCCCGCGTCGACATTGATGATGTTGCCGGTCGATTTCGCCGACATGTCGGAGGCAAGGAAGTAGATCGCCTCGGCGATGTCCTCCGGGAAGACGCTGAGCTTCAGCATCGAGCGCTCGCGATAATGCGCCTCGAGATCGTCGACATCCATCTTATAGGCTGCGGCGCGCTGCTCCTTCCACTCGCCGGTCCAGATCTTCGAGCCGCGTAGCACCGCGTCCGGGTTGACGACGTTGACGCGGATCTGTGCCGCAGCACCCTCCAGCGCCAGGCAGCGGGCAAGGTGGATCTCGGCCGCCTTGGCGGTGCAATAGGCCGAGGCGCCGGGGGAGGCGGCAAGACCGTTCTTGGAGGCGACGAAGACGATATTGCCGCCGGCCTTCTGCTGGCGGAAGATGCGGAAGGCTTCGCGCGAGACGAGGAAATAGCCGGTCGTCAGGATCTCGATGTTCTTGTTCCAGAGCGCCAGCGTCGTGTCCTCGATCACGGCGGACGAGGCGAGGCCCGCATTGGACACGAGAATGTCGAGGCCGCCAAAGGCAAGCAACGCATCACCGAAGCCGCCTTCGACGGCCGCCTCGCTGGTGACATTCATGGTGACAGAGCGCACGACATCCTTGCCGTAGCGCGCGGAAAGCTCGCTTTCGGCGGCAGCAAGCGCCGTCTCGTCGATGTCGGCCAGCACCACGCAGGCGCCTTCCTGCATCAGCCGGTTGGCCGTCGCCTTGCCGATGCCGCCGGCACCGCCGGTGACGAGTGCGATGCGGCCGGCAAGGCTCTTCGGTTTCGGCATGCGCTGCAGCTTCGCTTCCTCCAGCAGCCAGTATTCGATGTCGAAGGCTTCCTGTTCCGGCAGGCCGACATAGGTGGAGACGCCGGAAGCACCGCGCATGACATTGATGGCGTTGACATAGAACTCGCCGGAGATTCGGGCGGTCGCCTTGTCCTTGGCGAATGTGATCATGCCGACGCCGGGCACGAGATAGACGACCGCATTCGGGTCGCGCATGGCGGGGCTGTCGGCGTGTTTGCAGCGCTCGTAGTAGGCGGCATAGTCGGCGCGATAAGCGGCAATCGCTTCAGGAAGGGCGGAAAGGGTCCTGTCGACATCGGGTTTTGCCGGGTCGAAATCGATCACCAGCGGCCGGATCTTGGTGCGCAGGAAATGGTCGGGGCAGCTGGTGCCGAGCGCCGCAAGCGGGCTCAGGTCTTTCGAGGTGACGAAATCGAGCACCGCCTGGCTGTCGTCGAAATGGCCGACCTTCTTCTCGTCGGCACTGATCAGGCCGCGGATGACGGGCATCAGCTTGCGGGCGATATCGGCGCGGGCGGCAGCGTCGAGCACCGGCTTCACTGCGCCACCGAAGGCCGGCTTGGTGTTTTCCGCTTCGAACCAGGCGATCGCCTTGTTGATGATCTCGACCGTCGTCTCATAGGCCTCTTTCGCCGTGTCGCCCCAGGTGAAGAGGCCGTGGCTTTCGAGCACGACGCCACGGGCAGCAGGGTTTTCCAGGCAGAATTTTTCCAGCCACAGGCCAAGCTCGTAACCCGGGCGCTTCCAGGGCAGCCAGCCGATATCGTCGCCGAAGATTTTTGCCGTCAGCTCGCGGCTGTTGTTGGCGGCGGCAATCGCGATGATCGCGTCGGGATGCATGTGGTCGACGTGCTTCTTCGGCACGTAGGCATGCAGCGGCGTGTCGATCGAAGCGGCGCGCGGATTGAGATTGAAGGTGCAATGCGGCAGGTAGCCGACCATCTCGTCTTCGAAATCAACGCCGCGATAGATCGTCTTCAGCGCATTGAGCTTGTCCATGTAGAGCGTCGCGAAGCCGTCGAGCTTGATCGTGCCGACGTCGCCACCCGAACCCTTGACCCAGAGAACCTCGACAGTGCCGCCGCCAAGCGGATCCTTTTCCATCACCTTAGCCGAGGTGTTGCCGCCGCCATAATTGGTGATGCGCTTGTCGGAGCCAAGCAGGTTCGAGCGATAGAGCAGCCGCTCGGATTCGCTCATACCGGCAGCCTTCGCCTCGTCCCAAAGGTTTGCAAGTCGTGCGCCCTGCTGCTTGTCCAGCATCTCGAATTCCTCCCGGTCTGATGTCGCGCGGCTTGGCGTCCGCACGGAGATATGGTTGGCATCAGATCATAGGACTTGAGCGTTAAAGTCAATCAAAAACGATCAAGTTCGCGCATATTGCGCTGCACAATGAAAAAATATGATTGATTGTGATTGACAATGGTCGATCGTGATGGAAGCATGAACGCCATCGGAGGAACGCATGCACGAGAAAGAAAGACACCGGATCATTCTGTCGGCGGTTCAGGAAAAACCCGTCGTCACCGTCCAGGAGCTGGTCGATCTGACCGACAGTTCCGAGGCGACGATCCGGCGCGACATTGCGGCACTCCATGTGCAGAAGAAGCTGCGCCGTGTGCGCGGCGGCGCCGAGGCAATCAACCCGCCGCAATTCGTCGGCCTTGCCGGTCGGCCGTTCAAGGTCAACGAAGGCCTGCACGCCCGCGAGAAGCAGGCGATCGCCAAGGAGGCGGTGGCGCTCTGCGAGGATGGCGAGCCGATCATCATCAATGGCGGCACCACCACCTTCCAGATGGTGCATTTTCTCAGCAATCGCCGCATGCAGGTGTTCACCAATTCCTTCCCGATCGCCGAGCACCTTTTAAAGCACTCAAAGAACACGGTGATGCTGTCCGGCGGCACGATCTACCGCGAGCAGAACATCATCTTAAGCCCCTTCGACAACGACGTGACGCGCAATTTCTATGCGCGCCGCATGTTCATGGGGGCTCAAGGACTGGGGCCGCTCGGCCTGATGGAAGCGGACCCGCTTCTGATCCAGGCGGAACAGAAGCTGATCGATCAGGCGGACGAACTCGTCGTGCTGGTCGACTCGTCGAAATTTCACAAGCGGTCGAGCCTCATTCTTTGCGGGCTGAAGCGGATCGCCACTGTCATTACGGATTCGGGCATCGAGGACAGGCATGCCGCGATGCTCGAAAATGCCGGGGTGAGGCTGGTTGTGGCCAGTTCAAGAGCCGGCGCGGATGCGGAGAACATATCCTCGTCCGCCTGACGCGGGTGAGGAGAGGGGAAGGCGGCGGTCACGGCCGAAACGGCCGGGTCGTTGCCGAATGGAGGAATTTGCGCCGGATGCGATTTTCGCGAACCGGACAATGGGAGGAAATGAGCATGAAGATCCTGAAGTCACTGATGGTCACGGCCGCGGTTTCGCTGGCGCTGATGGCCAATGCCGCGCATGCGGAAAACAAGAAGATCGCGCTCGTCGTCAAGGCGCTCGGCATCGGCTTCTTCGAAGCTGCCAACAAGGGCGCCCAGGAAGCCGCCAAGGAACTGGGCGACGTCGAGGTGATCTACACCGGCCCGACCTCGACCACCGCCGAAGGCCAGATCGAGGTGATCAACTCGCTGATCGCCCAGAAGGTCGATGCGATCGCCGTTTCGGCCAACGACACCGACGCCCTGGTGCCGGCGCTGAAGAAGGCGATGGACCGCGGCATCAAGGTCATCTCCTGGGACAGCGGTGTCGCCAAGGATGGCCGGTTGATGCACCTCAACCCGTCGTCGAACCCGCTGATCGGCAACATGATCATCAAGCTGGCCGCCGACAACCTGCCTGAGGGCGGCGACGTCGCCGTGCTCTCGGCTTCCGCGACCGCGACCAACCAGAACACCTGGATCGCCGAGATGAAGAAGGTCCAGGGCAACTACAAGGGCATCAACGTCGTAACAACCGTCTATGGCGACGACCTTGCCGACAAGTCCTATCGCGAAACCCAAGGCCTCATTCAGTCCTATCCGAACCTGAAGGCGATCATCGCGCCGACCTCGGTCGGTATCGTCGCGGCGGCACAAGCCGTCACCGACGCCGGCAAGATCGGCCAGATCAACGTAACGGGCTTGGGCCTTCCCTCGGAAATGGCCGGCCACGTCAAATCGGGCGCCTCCAAGTCCTTTGCGATCTGGAACCCGATCGACCTCGGCTATTCCGCAACGATGATCGCCTATGACCTGATCGGCGGTGCCGAAGCCAAGCCCGGCGCAGAACTGAAGATGGGCCGCATGGGTGCCGTCAAGCTCGACGACAACAACGAAGGCGCGATGGCCGATCCGTTCGTCTATGACGCCAAGAACGTCGAGGAATTCGCCAAGATCTTCTGATCGGGCGAACGACCAAACCGGCGTCGCCCCTCATCCGCGCGGTGAGGTAAGCCCCCCATCCGCGCGGTGAGGGAAGCGCCCCTCATCCGCCTGCCGGCACCTTCTCCCCGCAGGCGGGGAGAAGGGACAAGCGGCAACCGTTCGCTCCTCTTCCACGTCAAGGAAGGAGGAGAGCGGCGTCCTCGTTCCCTCTCCCCGCGCGCGGGGAGAGGGTTAGTCCTCGGGTTAAACCCGAGGAGAGGGGCATTGCAGACTGCGGTGCCCTCGATGTCAGGCACATAGATCAGGCGGAATGGAACTTGCTCCAGGATACGCTCACATCGCGGATGAAGCCCGCCATCGCGCTTGAGGGGATCTCAAAATCCTTCCCCGGCGTGAAGGCGCTTTCCGACGTTTCGCTGTCGCTCTATCCGGGGTCGGTGACCGCGCTGATCGGCGAAAACGGCGCCGGAAAATCGACGCTGGTGAAGATCCTCACCGGCATCTATCAGCCGGATGGCGGCACGATCCGCGTTGCGGAGCAGGAGGTCCATTTCCCGACGGCACTTGCCGCAGCGCGTGCCGGCGTCACAGCGATCCACCAGGAAACCGTGCTTTTCGACGAGCTTTCGGTCGCCGAAAACATCTTCCTCGGCCACGCCCCGCGCAACCGTTTCGGGCTGATCGACTGGAAGAAGCTCAATACTGATGCGCGCGCGTTGCTTGCGCGCGCCGGTGCCGATCTCGATCCGACGATCCGCCTGCGTGATCTCGGCATTGCCAAGAAACATCTCGTCGCGATCGCCCGCGCGCTGTCCGTCGATGCCCAGGTGGTCATCATGGACGAGCCGACCGCCGCGCTGTCGCACAAGGAGATCCACGAGCTCTATGCGCTCGTCGAGCGGTTGAAGGCTGACGGCAAGGCGATCCTCTTCATCAGCCACAAGTTCGACGAGATCTTCCGCATTGCCGATCGCTACACCGTCTTCCGCGATGGAACGATGGTGGATGAGGGCCTGATTGCCGATGTCAGCCAGGACCAACTGGTGCGCCTCATGGTCGGCCGCGCCGTCGGTTCGGTCTACCCGAAGAAGGAAGTGGCGATCGGCGAGCCGGTTCTGACCGTCTCGGGCTACCGCCATCCGACCGAATTCGAGGACATCAATTTCGAGCTTCGCCGCGGCGAGATCCTCGGTTTCTACGGTCTCGTCGGCGCCGGCCGATCGGAATTCATGCAGTCGCTGATCGGCGTGACCCGGCCCTCTGCCGGCGCTGTCCGGCTCGACGGCCAGGTGCTGGTGATCCGCAGCCCCTCCGAGGCGATCCGCAGCGGCATCGTCTACGTGCCCGAAGAGCGCGGCCGCCAAGGGGCAATTATCGGTCTGCCAATCTTCCAGAACGTCACGCTGCCCTCGCTGTCGCGCACCTCGCGCTCGGGTTTCCTGAAACTCGCCAATGAATTCGCGCTCGCCCGCGAGTACACCGCGCGCCTCGACTTGCGCGCCGCCTCGCTCGACCAGGACGTCGGCACGCTCTCGGGCGGCAATCAGCAGAAGGTCGTCATCGCCAAGTGGCTGGCGACGAAGCCAAAGGTGATCATTCTCGACGAGCCGACCAAGGGCATCGACATCGGCTCGAAGGCGGCCGTGCACGCCTTCATGAGCGAGCTTGCGGCTCAAGGCCTCAGCGTCATCATGGTCTCCTCGGAAATCCCCGAGATCATGGGCATGTCCGACCGCGTCATCGTCATGCGCGAGGGGCGGATCGCCGGGCGCTTCGAGCGTGTCGATCTGACGGCCGAAAAGCTGGTGCGTGCCGCTGCCGGCATTCAGGAGGCCGCGTGATGGCGAAGTTTCTCAAGAATCGTGAGCTTCTGCTCGTTGGCGCGATTGCCGTACTGCTCGCGCTGATCACCTGGCGTTTCCCGCCCTTCGTCGCACCCGCGAACTTGGCGCGCGTCTATAACGACACCTCGATCCTCATTATCCTGGCGCTCGGCCAGATGGCTGTGATCCTGACGCGCTGCATCGACCTTTCGATGGCTGCCAACCTGGCGCTCTCCGGCATGGTCGCGGCGATGCTGAACGCTGCTTTTCCGGGCCTGCCGATCCCACTGATCATGCTCGCCGCGATCGCGCTCGGCGCGTTGCTCGGTATGATCAACGGCGCGCTCGTCTGGAAACTCGATATTCCGCCGATCGTCGTGACACTCGGCACGCTCACTATCTATCGCGGCCTGATCTTCCTCTTGACCGACGGCAAGTGGATCAACGCGCACCAGATGAGTGATGCATTCAAGGCGCTGCCGCGCGACGCGCTCTTCGGCTTCCCGGTTCTTTCCTGGCTGTCGCTGGTCGTGATCGCGCTGATGTTCCTACTCATGAGCCGCACCGCCCTCGGACGCGCCTTCTATGCGGTCGGCGGCAATCCGCATGCGGCCGTCTATACCGGCATCGATGTCGGCCGCACCCGCTTCTCGGCCTATTGCCTTTCGGGTGCGCTCGCCGGGCTTTCCGGCTATCTCTGGGTGTCCCGTTATGCCGTCGCCTATGTCGACATCGCCGCCGGCTTCGAGCTCGACATCATCGCGGCCTGTGTCATCGGCGGCATCTCGATCGCCGGCGGCATCGGTACCGTGGCGGGCGCGGTGCTCGGCGCGCTGTTTCTCGGCGTGATCAAGAACGCCCTGCCGGTCATCAACATCTCGCCCTTCGCCCAGATGGCGATTTCGGGCATGGTCATCATCATCGCCGTTGCCGTCAACGCCCGCGCCGAGCGGCGCAAGGGACGCGTCATCCTGAGAAAAGCGGAGGCTGTCTGATGGCCGAAACCCACCTTGCTCCCCGCCATATTCCTGATCGGCTGGAAGGCCGGGGCACGCGGCTTCTGAAGAGCTGGGAAAGCCTGCTGTTCGTCGTCGCCTGCCTGATCTTCCTCGGCAACTCGCTGGCGTCGCCCTATTTCCTCGATCCCTGGAACCTTTCGGACGCGACCTTCAACTTCACCGAAAAGGCGATGATCGCCTTTGCCATGGCGCTGGTGATCATCTCCGGTGAGATCGATCTCTCAGTGGCCTCAATCATCGCGCTCACCTCGACGGCGATGGGTTATGCCGTCCAGCTCGGCTTCGACACGCCGGCTCTCGTGGCGATCGGTCTTTCCGTCGGCCTCATTTGCGGCGCGGTCAACGGCCTGTTGATCACCGGTCTCGGGCTGCCGTCGATCGTGGTGACCATCGGCACCATGAGCCTCTTCCGCGGGCTCTCCTTCATCATTCTCGGCGACCAGGCCTTCACCGGCTATCCCGACAGTTTCTCCTGGTTCGGCCAGGGCTATGTCTGGTGGGTGTTCTCCTTCGAGTTCACGCTGTTCGTCATCCTCGCGGTCGTCTACGGCGTCGTTCTGCACAAGTCCAATTTCGGCCGCGCGGTCTATGCCATTGGCAACAATCAGACTGCAGCGCTTTTTTCCGGTATCCGGGTGGGGCGTATCAAGTTCATCCTGTTTCTTTTGACCGGCCTGATGGCGGGGCTTGCCTCGATCTGCCTGACATCGCGTCTCGGCTCCACCCGCCCCTCGATCGCGCTCGGCTGGGAGCTTGAGGTGGTGACGATGGTCGTGCTTGGCGGCGTCAACATTCTTGGCGGCTCCGGAACCATCCCGGGCGTCGTGCTCGCGGCGCTGATTATGGGCATGGTGACCTTCGGCTTCGGCCTGCTCAACGTGCCTGGTATCGTCATGTCGATCTTCATCGGCCTGCTGCTGATCTCGGTGATCGCACTCCCCATCCTCTGGCGGCGCGCCCGCGCCCGTCTTGCGCATTGAGGTTCCGATGGAAAAATATGCCTTCCGCATGAGGCTGAACTCGGGCATGGCGGCCGAATACAAGGCACGGCACGATGCCATCTGGCCGGAGCTGGCGGCGCTCCTGAAGGAGGCGGGTGTCTCCGACTATTCCATCCATCTGGACGAGGAGACCAGCCTGCTCTTCGGCGTGCTCTGGCGCACTGACGATCACCGCATGGCCGACCTGCCCTCCCATCCGATCATGCAGAAGTGGTGGGCCTATATGGCCGATATCATGGAAACCCGTGGCGATAACGAGCCGGTGGCGGTGCCGCTCCAGACCGTCTTTCATATGGACTGATGCGATGCGGGTCGTTGGCGTCATCGATATCGGCAAGACCAATGCGAAGGTCGCGGCCGTCGATCTCGAGCGGTTCGAGGAGATCGCCGTCCGCAAGACGGCGAATGTGGTGCTTACTTCCGGTCCCTATCCGCATTTCGATGTCGAGCACCTCTGGGCGTTCCTGCTCGAGAGCCTCGCGGCGCTCAACGCCGAACACGCTTTCGACGCCATCTCCATTACCACGCACGGCGCGACAGCGGTGGTGCTCGATCCGGCAGGCCACCTTGCGCTTCCGGTGCTGGACTATGAATACGCCGGCCCCGACAGCCTTGCCGCTGAATATGATGTGGCGCGGCCCCCGTTTTCCGAGACTGGCTCTGCACGCCTGCCTATGGGCCTCAATGTCGGCGCGCAACTCTATTGGCAGCAGAAGACCTTTCCGGAGGATTTTGCGCGAGTCGCGTCGATCCTCACCTATGCGCAATACTGGACCTACCGGCTGACGGGCGTGCTCTGCAACGAGTTGACCTCGCTCGGCTGCCATACGGATCTCTGGAACCCAATAGCCGGAACGTTCTCGTCTCTGGTCGAACGCCAGGGGTGGATGCCTCTCTTCGCACCGGTGCTGAAGGCGAGTGATATCGCTGGTGCCCTGCGGCCGGAGCTCTGTGCCGCAACCGGCATTGCCGCCGGCACGCCCGTCTATTGCGGCATTCATGATTCCAACGCATCGCTGCTCCCGCATCTACTGACGCGCGCTTCGCCATTCTCGGTGGTGTCCACGGGTACCTGGGTCGTCATGCTGGCGGTCGGCGCGGAGCCGAAGGCACTCGACGAGCGCCGCGACACGCTCATCAACGTCAACGCGCTCGGCGAGCCCGTGCCCTCGGCCCGCTTCATGGGCGGCCGCGCCTTCCAGCTTCTGCTGGGGGAGGGGTCGGTTCCCGCATCGCCGGATGTGGAAGAGACGGTCGCCAAGGCCGGCCACATGCTGCTGCCGTCCATTCCCGAGGGGTCTGGTCCCTTTCCGGCTTCGAAGGCGATCTGGACGACCGACGAACAGGCGCTTGGCGCCGCCGAGCGTTTTGCCGTCGTCTCGTTTCACCTGGCGCTGATGACGGCCACTTGCCTCGATCTGATCGGCGCGCGCGGGGAGGTCGTCGTCGAGGGACCGTTTGCCGCAAACAAGGCCTATCTGCGCATGCTCGCAGCGGCGACCGGAAGGCCGGTCTTCGCCGATCCCCAGAATGTTACGGGCACGAGCCTCGGTGCAGCCTGCCTCGTCCAGGGATCGAGGGTCAGGACCGGGATCGAGCCGGTTGCGGGCGAGATTCCCGAGAGCTTCGTCATCTATGCGCAGGCATGGCGCGAGGCGGCACTCAAGCATACAGGCAAAGAAAAGCGGCCATAGAACATTCGCTCACGGCCGCAAGATGCTTGGCTGTATCAGGAAGATACGGGCCTGAGCCTGCTCAAAACACAGAGCTGCGCTTTGCCGAGCGGTTATGCTCGATGTTGAGCACGATCGATACTGCCATCATTGTCAGGATTGCTGTGAGTGCGGCGCCAATACCAAGAACAATCATTGTTCGTTTCCTGTAAGCGCATCGTCATGATGTCGCTTTGCCTAGATCACAATGATTTGGGTCGCAGCGACTCCAATCATAAACGTGATCGATTTCTTATAACTTAGAGCGGGATGCGGGAGGAAAACCGCACACACTTTTCCTCATCCCGCTCTTGCGAAGGTTTCTTCGCGCATTGAGCGCCCACTTCACTTTCGCTTCGATACGCGAGCGCAAGTCGAAGTACAATTCTAAACTCTTGTGAGTGAGAACCTGTTGTAATCCAGGGGCTTTATTACAGTTTTGTTGCGGTGCAAAAATGGCCCGTGAAAACACCCTGCGAATTTTAGTGAATCCGATTAGAGGCGAGGGACCGTTAACCTTCAAGCAAGGAATTAACCATAAACATGGTCCCACACGTCGGAATGGGATAATTCACAAGTCTCCTCAAGGCATGATGCCGCCCCGCCGTACCGGTTCCGGTCCGGTATCCATTCTTCACCGAATTTACTTGCGGGATGAACGATAGCAGACGCTGCTGGCGGGGGCTGATCTCATCGATGTGGCGTGCACGTCCGGTGGACTGTGGCTCCCCTTGAACCTCCCCAGGCAAATTCGAAAACGCGCATTACCCGGGGATCAGCGTTGAGGCAGGAAGCATCGTCAGAACAGGCAAGGAAGGGCCAGGCAGGCAGCCTGCTGGAGCGCTTGCGTTTTGCCGGGCTCGACGATGAGAGCTGCAACCGCGTCCGGGATCATAGACAGAAGCTTTCTCCCCGCATCGACCAGGCGCTTCGCGACCTTTTCCAGCGCCTCCAGACCTATCCCGATGCCGCCCGCCATTTCGACAGCGATCGCCAGATCTATCGCCTCCAGGATCTTCAGTCGTCGCACTGGAACGTGCTGACCGACGCGCGTTTCGATGGGCTCTATGCCGAGCGCGTCAAGGTGCTCGCCGACACGGCAAGCCGCATGGGTCTCGATCCGCGCTGGCAGATGGCCAGCCATGCGGTCGTGCTCGAACATCTGCTCGTCGGTCTCATCGAAGAGGCCTGGCCGAGATCTTTCCTGCCGATGGGCAAGGCGCGTCGCCGCGAGCTCTGCGACCTCGTCGCCGCGCTGGTGCGTACCGTCTTCGTCGACACCGAGATCGGCGTTTCGCTCCGTTTCAATGCCCTGCGCCAGCAGCACCAGCGGCAGCTGACCGAGCAGCGCAGCGCCGACGAACAGGAAGTCAAGGCGCTCTTCGGCGACTTTGCCGAGAGTTTGAGCCAGGGCGATCTCGGCGTGCGACTGCCGGAAGCGGCAGCGGAAGCCTATCAGCCGATCGTCGCCAGTCTGAATGCGGCCCTGGAACAAATTCAACAGAGCCTGCAGGCATCTGACCACCACAACCGTTCCGCCGAAGCTCTGGTCGATCGCATGCGCGGAAACGTGGCTACCTTTTCGGACAAGGCGAGTGTCGAAGCCGATGCGCTGTCCGGGCAGCTTGCAGCACTTGCTGACATGGCCGGACGCATGGCGAGCGGCTCCGGTCGCATCAGCGCCACGGAGACGAAGGCCAACGAAACCCGCATCGCCGTCGAGCGCAGCGGCGAAATCGCCGGCCAGGCGATCAGCGCCATGGCCGACATCGAGGCATCGGCCGAAAAGATCGGCCAGATCATCGGCGTGATCGACGAGATCGCCTTCCAGACCAATCTGCTGGCGCTCAATGCCGGCATCGAAGCGGCGCGGGCCGGCGACAGCGGTCGCGGCTTTGCCGTTGTCGCCCAGGAAGTGCGCGCCCTCGCGCAGCGCTCCGGTGAGGCGGCCCGCGAAATCAAGCAGCTCGTCTCCGGCACCAAGGCGCAGGTCGAATCCGGTGTCGAGATCGTCGGCCGCACGCAGGACGCGATCAGCAGCATCGTCGAGCAGGTCACGTCGATCAATTCGGCCGTTTCCGGCATAGCCCGCGAAGCGGAGCAACAGGTCGGCGACCTCCGGGGCGTTGCCGCCGAGATCGGCACGATCTCCCAGGGCGTGCAGGCAAGTGCTGCCCTGGCGGGAGAAACCGCGCGTTCGTCGGACGATCTCCACACCGTCATCGTCGAGCTTGGCGAAACCATCCGTCGGTTTCGTCTGGAGCGGCGTCATCCCGTTTCGTCAGCTGTCGGTCGCGAACCGAGCCGGCCGGCCCTGGGCGTAGTTGCTGAAGAGCCGGGACTGCCGCTGTTCGACGACGGGCCGCAACGGCAGCTCGCCGGATGGCAGCGCTGATTTCAAGAGCAGTACAGAGTTAGCAGTCGAGGAAGACAGGAATGGCCAGCAAGAAGACCGCTCAGAAGACGCTTAGCCTCGCTCCGGTGCTGGACCTGAATGAGGCGACGGCGTTGCACGAGAAGCTGATCGCTCTGAAAGGCAGCGACATCGTGATCGACGCTTCGGCGGTCGAGCGGGTGGGCACGCTTTGTGTCCAGGTGCTGATGGCCGGCGCCAAGACCTGGGAAGAGGATCATTTGTCTTTCACCTTCAGCAAGGTGTCGGACGCTTTCGAGAAAACGACACAGCTCATCGGGGTCGAGATCGATCATCTGGTGGCAAAGGAGATTTGAGAAATGAAGAAGCGAGTTCTGACGGTCGACGACTCCCGGACGATCCGAAACATGCTGCTGGTCACGCTGAACAATGCCGGGTTCGAAACGATCCAGGCCGAGGACGGCGTCGAGGGACTTGAGGTTCTGGAAGAAGCCAACCCCGATGTGATCGTCACCGACATCAACATGCCGCGTCTCGACGGTTTCGGTTTCATCGAAGGCGTGCGCAAGAACGATCGCTACCGCGCCATCCCGATCCTGGTGCTGACCACCGAAAGCGATGCGGAAAAGAAGAACCGCGCGCGCCAGGCGGGGGCAACGGGCTGGATCGTCAAGCCGTTCGACCCGACGAAACTCATCGATGCAATCGAGCGCGTAACGGCCTGAAGTCCGAGGATAGCCTCCAATGGATATGAACGAAATCAAAGAGATCTTCTTCCAGGAGTGCGAGGAGCAACTCGCTGAACTGGAATCGGGTCTGCTGAAGCTCAATGACGGCGACCGCGACCCGGAAACGGTCAATGCGGTGTTCCGCGCGGTGCACTCGATCAAGGGTGGCGCCGGCGCCTTTGGGCTCGACGACCTCGTCTCCTTCGCGCATGTGTTCGAGACGACCCTTGATTGCGTTCGTTCCAACCGGCTCGATCCCGGTCCGGAGGTTCTGAAGGTCATGCTGAAGTCGGCCGATGTGCTCGCCGACCTCACCAATGCCGCCCGCGACGGCGGCAGCGTCGACGAGGCGCGCAGCCGTCAGCTGATCAAGGAGCTCGAGGCTTTGGCGAATGGCGAAGTGCCGCAAGCGTCCGCAGCGCCGGTCGAAGTGGTTGCCAAGCCCGTTGCCGCCGCGGCCCCGCCGCCGGTCAACGACGAAGGCTTCCAGCCGGTCGCTTTCTCCTTCGACGACTTCGACGCTGCCGAAGAACCGCCGCTGATGGAAATGCCCACCTACGAGATCGTCTTCAAGCCGAAGTCCGATCTCTATGCCAAGGGCAATGAGGCAACGCTGCTTCTGCGCGACCTCTCCCGCCTTGGCGAAATGAGCATCCATTGCGACATGGGCGCACTGCCGACGCTCGAGCGGCTGAGCCCGGAGAGCGCCTATTTCTCCTGGAAGATCCAGCTTGCGACCGACAAGGGCGAGGACGCGATCCGCACCGTCTTCGAATTCGCCGAGTGGGATTGCGACCTGGAGATTTCCCTGGTCGAAGACGAGGCTACGCAGTCGGGCGAAGAGCTGCCGATGCAGCCGGTGCCTTTCGATCTTTCGATCCTTGATGATGAGCCGGCGGTTTCGGTCGGTGTCGTCGAGGAGGAAGAACAGCTCGCGTCCCGACAGCAGGACATCCGCAACGCCGCCGTTTCGGCCGCAGGCACCGCCAGCAACGTGCTGCAGATGGCGCAATCCGCAGCCCGCGCCCCTGCCGAAAAGGCAGCGCCCGCCGCCAGCGCGGCCCAGAGCGCTGCCGCCCAGCAGGCAGCCGCATCGGCCGGCACGCCGACGATCCGCGTCGATCTCGACCGTGTCGATCGCCTGATCAACCTCGTCGGCGAACTGGTCATCAACCAGGCGATGCTCTCGCAGAGCGTCGTCGAGAACGACGCCAACGGCACGTCCTCGATCAACATGGGTCTCGAAGAGCTGCAGCAGCTCACCCGCGAGATCCAGGATTCGGTGATGGCGATCCGCGCGCAGCCGGTGAAGCCGGTGTTCCAGCGCATGTCGCGCATCGTCCGCGAAATCGCCGACATGACCGGCAAATCGGTCCGCCTGATCACCGAGGGCGAGAACACCGAAGTCGACAAGACGGTCATCGACAAGCTTGCCGAGCCGCTGACCCACATGATCCGCAACGCGGTCGACCACGGCCTCGAAACGCCGGAGAAGCGACTTGCCGCCGGCAAGAGCGCTGAAGGCACGGTGCGCCTGACGGCCAAGCATCGCTCAGGCCGTATCGTCATCGAACTTGCCGACGACGGCGCTGGCATCAACCGCGAGAAGGTGCGCCAGAAGGCGATCGACAACGACCTGATCGCGGCCGACGCAAATCTCTCGGACGAAGAGATCGACAACCTGATCTTCCACGCCGGCTTCTCGACGGCGGACAAGATCTCCGACATTTCCGGCCGCGGCGTCGGCATGGACGTGGTCAAGCGCTCGATCCAGGCGCTCGGTGGCCGCATCAACATCTCCTCGAAGCCGGGTCACGGTTCGGTCTTCACCATGAGCCTGCCGCTGACGCTCGCCGTGCTCGACGGCATGGTGGTCACCGTCGCCAACCAGACGCTCGTCGTGCCGCTGACCGCGATCGTCGAGACCCTGCAGCCGGAAGCTTCGGCAATCCATTCCTTCGGCTCCAACCAGCGGCTGATCTCGATCCGCAACTCCTTCTGCCCGCTCGTCGACGTCGGCCGCATCCTGAATTTCCGCGCCATCCAGGCGAACCCGGTCGAGGGCGTAGCACTTCTGGTGGAATCGGAAGGTGGCGGTCAGCGTGCGCTGATGGTCGATGCGATCCAGGGGCAGCGCCAGGTGGTGATCAAGAGCCTCGAGGCCAACTACACCCACGTGCCGGGCATCGCTGCGGCGACCATTCTCGGCGACGGCCGCGTGGCGCTCATTCTCGACGTCGACACGATCGTGGCCGCTTCGCGTGGCCAGTCGCTGAAGCCTGAAATGTCTCTCGCCGCTGCTGGATGAATGTGATGACCTATGTCGCAAAAAGTCTGACCACGGACGGGCGAGAGCTGATCGCTTTCCGCGTCGGCGACCAGGAGTTCTGCGTGAACGTGATGTCCGTGCGCGAGATCCGTGGATGGACACCGGCGACGGCAATGCCGCATGCGCCGTCCTACATGCTCGGCATCATCAATCTGCGCGGTGCGGTGCTGCCGATCATCGATCTTTCGGCCCGGCTCGGCATGAAGCCGGCCGAACCGACAGTGCGTCACGTCATCATCGTTGCGCAGGTCAAAAGCCAGGCCGTCGGTCTCCTGGTCGATGCCGTCTCCGACATCCTGACCATCACCAATGACAAGATCCAGCCGACACCCGACGTCGTCTCGTCGGAGTTCGAGAAGAGCTTCGCCCGCGGTGTGCTGGCGATCGAGGGCCGGATGATCTGCCTCATAGAGCTGGAAGCAATCTTCCCGCAGGAAGAAAGGGAAGCGGCATGAGGAACCAGGTCGCATTCGAACAGAAGCTGTCGCCGGACGAGTGCCTGGCCAGCGGCGAGTATCCATTGACCCGCCGCGATCTCACCGAGATCGCCGCGATGATCTATGCGGATGCCGGCATCTATCTCAACGAAAGCAAGGCGTCGCTCGTCTATTCGCGTCTGTCGAAGCATATCCGCAATCTCGGGCTCAAGGGCTTCCGGGATTATTGCCAGCTGGTCGCTTCGCCCGTCGGAGCCGCCGCCCGTCGCGACATGCTTTCGCACCTGACCACCAACTTCACGCGGTTCTTCCGCGAGAACCACCATTTCGAGCACTTGAAGACCGAAGTGCTGCCGGAGCTGATCGCGCGCGCCAAGGCCGGCGGCCGGGTGCGTATCTGGTCGGCGGCCTGCTCGGACGGGCAGGAGCCCTATTCGATCGCGCTGACGGTTCTGTCGCTGCTGCCGAACGCGGCCGACTACGACTTCCGCATCCTTGCGACCGACATCGATCCGAAGATCCTGGCGCTCGCCCGTGCCGGCGCCTATGACGCAACCGCGCTTGAAACCGTCAACCCGGCGATGCGCAAGCAATGGTTCTCCGAGGTCAATGCCGGCGGCCGCTTCAAGTGGCAGGTCGACGACCGGGTCAAGCGCCTGATCACCTTCAACGAGCTGAACCTGATGGCGCAATGGCCGTTCAAGGGCCCGTTCGACGTCATCTTTTGCCGCAACGTCGTCATCTATTTCGATGAACCGACGCAGATGAAGATCTGGTCGCGCTTCGCCGGCATGCTGAACACCGACGGTCATCTTTACATAGGGCATTCCGAGCGCGTGTCGGGTGACGCCAAGTCGCACTTCGACAACATCGGTATCACCACCTACCGCCATACCGGCAAGTTTCATGGAGGACGGGCATGACCGCTCCCGCTCGTGTTCTCGTCGTTGACGATTCGGCCACCATGCGTGGCCTGATCACCGCTGTCCTGAACGCCGACCCTGATGTGACCGTCGTTGGCCAGGCGGCCGACGCAATGGAAGCGCGCCAGGCGATCAAGCAACTCGACCCCGATGTCGTCACGCTCGACATCGAAATGCCGAACATGAACGGCCTCGAATTCCTCGACAAGATCATGCGGCTCCGACCGATGCCGGTCATCATGGTCTCGACGCTGACACACAAGGGCGCAGAGGCGACGATCGCCGCACTCGAAATCGGTGCTTTCGATTGCGTCGGCAAGCCGCACCCGGGCGATCCACATCCCTTCGCCGGCCTGGTCGACAAGGTGAAGGCGGCAGCGCGTTCGCAACGCAAGTTCATCATCACCGGCAACAAGATCGCGGGCTCTCCCGCTGCCGCCAACGCGAACACGGCTTCGGAATACCGGGCCGGCCGCAAGATCATCGCCATCGGTGCGTCGACCGGCGGCGTGGAAGCACTGATCACGGTGTTGCAGAAGTTCCCGGCCAATTGCCCGCCGACCGTTATCACGCAGCACATGCCGCACACCTTCACCAAGAGCTTTGCCGAGCGGTTGAACCGCCTGTGCGCGCCGACGGTGCAGGAGGCGACGGATGGTGCGCGGCTCGAAATCGGCAAGGTCTACCTGGCACCCGGTGGCGAGCGCCATCTGCAGGTCGCGAACGCGACGGCACCCTGCTGCCGCCTGGTCGATCGCGAACCGGTCAACGGACATCGGCCGTCGGTAGATGTGCTGTTTGATTCCGTTGCTGAACTCGCCGGCCGCAATGCGATCGGCGTCATTCTGACCGGCATGGGGCGCGATGGCGCCTCCGGTCTCCTGAAAATGCGGCATGCCGGGGCAAAGACCTTCGGACAAAACGAAAAGACATGTGTCGTCTACGGCATGCCGAGAGTCGCCTATGAATTGGGCGCCGTTGAAACCCAGCTCCCCCTCGGTTCCATCGGGGAGGAGGTCCTGAAAGCAGCGGCGCTCCGCAAGGAAGGAAGCGAATAATGTCCATCGCCGAAAAAATCAAAGTTCTGATCGTTGACGATCAGGTGACGAGCCGCCTGCTGCTGGGTGATGCCCTGCAGCAGCTCGGTTTCAAGCAGATCACCGCCGCCGGTGACGGGGAGCAGGGCATGAAGATCATGGCCCAGAACCCGCACCATCTAGTGATCTCCGACTTCAATATGCCGAAGATGGATGGTCTTGGCCTCTTGCAGGCGGTCCGTTCCAACCCGGCGACCAAGAAGGCGGCCTTCATCATCCTGACGGCCCAGGGCGATCGTGCCCTCGTCCAGAAGGCGGCGGCCCTCGGTGCCAACAACGTGCTCGCCAAGCCCTTCACCATCGAAAAGATGAAGGCGGCGATCGAAGCCGTATTCGGGGCGCTCAAATGAACATGGAAGCCGCCGGCAAGCGCGTGCATGTCATCCAGGGCGAGTACAAGGTCTTCAACGATCCCAATATCGTGCTGTCGACCATTCTCGGCTCCTGTGTGGCGGCATGTATGCGCGATCCCGTGGTCGGTGTCGGCGGCATGAACCATTTCCTGCTGCCAGGTTCCGCGACGTCGCCCGCTTCCGGCGGCGACGCGACCCGCTACGGGGTCCATCTCATGGAGCTCCTGATCAACGGACTGCTGAAGCAGGGCGCGCGCAGAGATCGTCTTGAAGCCAAGATCTTTGGCGGCGCCAAGACGATCGCGCGTTTCTCCAATGTCGGCGAACAGAATGCCGCTTTCGCACGGCAGTTCCTGCTCGACGAAGGCATCCGCATCGTCGGCGAAAGCACCGGCGGCGAGCACGGTCGCAAGCTCGAATATTGGCCGTCCAGCGGCCGGGCTCGGCAATATGCCCTGACCGGCGTCGAGACGCAGCGCACCGTACAGTTGGAGGAGCGTCCGGTCATCGCGCCGAAGCCGGCCGAAAGCTCGATCGAATTCTTCTGATCCTGCGGGGCAGGCGCCTCGCAGGCCGCAAATAAGACCTTCTACCGAAGCCCCGAGCCACGTGAGACATACCAATGCAGACCGACTACCAGGGCCACATGCCGCACGTGGAAGAAGCACTGCCCGAAGTGCTGATGCGCATCGTCACCGAGCTGCATGACGTCGCCTATCTGATCGAACGGATCGAACCGCAGCTGGCAGGTGATGAGGGGGCCGATGCGCTCGCCAATCCGGACAAGATGATGCTGCTGCAGGGCATCGACCTCGCGGTGCAGAAGACGCGCGGCATCGCGGAGTTCATCGACACCATAACGGCGTCGATCCCCGACGACTGGCTGGTCGACGTGACCACTGCCGTCAGTCTCGTCAAGCTTGCCGATATGAAGAAGGCACTTGGCAACGGCATGTTGCGCCACGGCCACTCCCAGCCGCTGACCAAGGCAGCGGGTGATTTCGAGGCATTCTGACGCTCGTCGGAAGTCTGTGCGACGCGCGAATCTGGCAATAGCGCCGCAAAATCAGCGGCTTGCGGCGTGCAGACCAGCGCTCAGCTCATGCCGCTTACCCCGGATATCCGCCTTCACAGGCTCTTGTCAGTCAGTGGATAACTCTGCCGATGCGTCCATTCGATCGGCGATCCGGGCCGATCAAGCCAATTTCGCGCAAGTTTCGTTTCCTACGGTCCCGATCGGGGCTGGTAGATTCGCGCGCATTGGAAGTCGATACAAAGCATGTCGATACCCAGCAAACCCGAATGTTGGAACTGCGCAGGGCGCTCGGCCGATGACCGGCTTGAAAGCTCTGCGATACTGGGTGCGGAAACAGAATGAGTCTGTTGGATCAACTTTCGACGGTCACGAAGAACCTGAGCAATCTCGGGCAGGGCAAGCTGATCGCGCTGGCGGCAGCCGGCATGGTCGCGGTCGGCCTGGTGCTCGGGGCGGGCATTTACGTCAACAGACCCTCGTTCGAAACGCTCTATGTCGGGCTCGAACGCAGCGATGTCACCCAGATCAGCATCGCGCTGGCTGAGGCCAATATCGATTTCAATGTCGGCTCCGATGGCGCCAGCCTCCAGGTTCCCGTCGGCATGACGAGCAAGGCGCGCCTCCTGCTCGCCGAGCGTGGCCTGCCGAGCAGTGCCAATGCCGGTTACGAACTCTTCGACAATGTCGGTTCGCTCGGCCTCACCTCCTTCATGCAGGAAGTGACGCGGGTGCGTGCCCTCGAAGGCGAAATCGGCCGTACCATCCAGCAGATTTCCGGCATCGCCGCCGCCCGCGTCCACATCGTGATGCCGGAACGCGGCAGCTTCCGCAAGGCGGACCAGAACCCTACAGCCTCGGTCATGATCCGCGCCAGCGCCACCGTCGGCCGCAGCGCCGCTGCCTCGATCCGCCATCTCGTCGCCTCTTCCGTACCGGGGCTCGACGTCGATGACGTGACCGTGCTTGATTCGACCGGACAGTTGCTCGCCTCCGGCGACGATCCGGCCAACAGCGCTCTCAACCAGTCGCTCGGCGTCGTCCAGAATGTGCAGACCGAGCTCGAGAAGAAGATCGACAATGCGCTGGCGCCCTTCCTCGGAATGGACAATTTCCGTTCGAGTGTCACCGCGCGGCTGAACACCGATACGCAGCAGATCCAGGAAACGGTTTTCGATCCGGAATCGCGGGTTGAGCGCTCCACGCGCGTGACCAAGGAAGAGCAGAAGTCCAGCCAGCAGCAGCCGGACAATGCCGCGACCGTCCAGCAGAACATTCCTCAGGCTGCCCCGAGCGGCGGCGCCGGCCCGAAGTCGAGCGACGAGGCCGAGAAGAAGGAAGAGCAGACCAACTACGAGATCAACAGCAAGACGATTGCTACCGTCAAGAACAGCTACACGATCGAACGCCTCTCCATTGCCGTCGTCGTCAACCGTGGCCGACTGGCCGCGATGGTCGGCGAGCCGGCCGACCAGGCGAAGATCGACGCCTATCTGCAGGACATGCAGAAGATCGTCGCTTCCGCTGCCGGCCTCGATACGAACCGCGGCGACGTCGTGACCCTGACCGCCATGGACTTCGTCGAAACGCAATTGCTCGATCAGGCCGTCGCTGGCCCCGGCGTGATGGAAACCCTGACCCGCAATCTCGGCGGCATCATCAATGCCCTTGCCTTTATCGTGGTGGCCGCTCTGGTCGTCTGGGGCATGCGGCCGCTCGCCCGCCAGCTCGGGTTCGGCAGCACTGCCGGCCAGCTGGAAGGCGAAGCCGCCGGTCTCGAACTGCCCGACTTCTCTCCGGCCAATGCCGGTGCCGGCGGGGCGCTCATGGAAGGCTTCGGGTCGGACTTCGGCTTCGACAGCACCGACGACCTGCTCAATATGGGCGAAGACGGTGGCTTCAACCGCCGCGTCAAGGAAGGCCCGGAAAGGCGCCTGGCCCGGATGGTCGAGATCAGCGAAGAACGCGCGGCGAAAATCCTGCGCAAATGGGCCCTCGACAAGGCCGCCTGATACCGCCGCAGCCCTGCCGCAATCAAACAGATCCCGCCCGTGTGGCGGGATTTGTGTTTGTGGCGTCGCTCCCGCACGTCAGGCGGCGTCGTTCATGTCCGGGCCAAATATTGTGAGAGTCTGGGCGCGTCCGCCGCCACCGCCGCAAATTTGCTTCAAGTTTCGAAGTGAGGCCGCTGAGTCCTGTGGGAGCCGAGAATGGTAATATTTTAACGATATCTTAATTTATAGATTCGTCGCGCGCGCATGGCGTGCATTCGGTGCGGTCATCTACTATACCGGATTCCAGCTATACATAGTCAAACTGAAATATAACTTCGCATGCACTCAGATTTATTCTGAAAGTTTCACAATTTATATATCGGTAAAATGAGAAGAGCCCGAAAAACTCCTGATGCATTTCAGCCACAGCTGTGAAAACAAAGTATAATTTCTTCAGGTTCTAATTTTCGAATTTCGGCAATAAGCGCCCGTTTGTTGGGCAAAACCACGCCAATAGCGCTGTCCAGGATCGCGGCTGACGCGCGGGAACGGCAGGTTTTCAAGTAGAAATGCATTGTCTATCAATGTGTTGTGCCTTGGCATAGGCGATGAACGTCATTGGGCAGAACAGGCGAGGCCTGTCTGGGCCGAATCGGTCTATGCACAGGGTGTGAAGTAAATAGCCAGAACAGGGCGGTGGTATTTTTCTCGTGCCGATGTACATTTTTAACAGTTGATTCGCGTCCTGATCTGCGACTGGTGGTAATATTCGGCTTCGGCCGGCTGTTGGCGGCGACAGTGCAAGTGCAGTTCCGGGATGTGAATCCGGCACGGGGGCTGAACTCATGGACATTTCGCAAGCAGACATTGCTGTCTGGCCTTTGCCGACGGCACCGACACGTGCACGCGGCGGCGGTTTCTCGCGCGAACAACTTTTGCGAAGGCTGGGGGAAGTCGCCGGTCGGGGCGGTCTTGGCAGCGGTCTGTCGGCGCTGACCGAATATGTCGGCGCGAGCCACTATCTTCTGGCGCGCTATGACATCTCGCAGGACAACGGGCTCGACTTCGTGGTCTGTTCCGATTGGCCCTTCGACGTGGTGCGGCGCCTCTCCGGCGTCGTCACGTCGCTCCACGCCAAGACGACCGAGCTTGAAAAATGCCTGGCGGTGCTGCAGCCGTGCTTCTACGCGCTGCCCGATGACATCGGCCTGCCGCGCGGCATCAGCCGCGAATATTGCGCGGTCACCTTCAACGTCGGACGGCTGCGCTTCTCGCTGATGCTGCTCATGCCGGAAGACGTGATCCTGTCGCAGGAGAGCCTGCGGGACGTCACGCTGCTTGCGGGTTACCTCGCAAGCTTCACGACGCGCGCCGAAGTCCGGCACGATCGAGACTTCGAGTTGACGGAGCGCGAGCTCGAATGCCTCTTCTGGATCGCCGAGGGCAAAACCAGCGAAGAGATCGCGGTGATCCTCGGAATTTCGCGCAACACCATCAACAACTACATCACCAGCGTCATGCGCAAGACCGCGACCAGGACGCGATCGGAAGCGATAGCTTACGCGGTGCGCAACAATCTTGTGTGAGGAACGGGCGCGATGACGCATTTTCTCGGTGGTGGGCGGATCGACGACGACCACAAGCTCGCCCGGCAGGGCAACCGCGCCGCACGTGCCGCAACCCTGGTCACGCGTCTGCAAGCGATGCAGCGGCAGATCAATGCCAAGCATTTCGCCGTGCTGCGCCTCAGCGGTAAAGGCACGGCCCGAAAGCTGACCTGCGTCCTCGACAACTGGGGCCTTACGGCCGAAGCGAACGCGCATGATCTCATCACCGCCTATGGCGAGGAACTGGTTGCCCATCTCGATCAATCCCTGCTGCCGGTGCTTTGGAACGGGGCAGGGGAGCATCAGGCAGCGGAAGTCTCGGAACTCGCGCCCTTTGCGTATCGGTTGAAAGTGCGCAAGCTTGCCTATTCGGGCATAGCCTTTCCTGTCAGGCTCGGCGCGCAGGGCAACGGCTACGTCATCTTCGCCGGCAGCTACATCGATGCCTCGACCGAACAGGTGGTGGATCTGCATGGTCGCAGTTGCATGATCATGACCGACCTGCTGGCCGCCGATGAAAAGCGCATGGCGCCGGCCGAAACCTTGAGTGACCGCGAGATCGCCTGCCTGCAGATGGCGGGCGACGGCCATATCAGCGAAGAGATTGCCGAGCGCATGGGCCTCTCCGTCCATACGGTCAACGCCTATCTGGGCGCTGCGACCACCAAGCTCGATTCGGTCAACCGCATCCAGGCGATCGCCAAGGCGATCCGCCTTGGCTACATCAGCTAAGCGCATTCAGCGCCGGCGCCTTCTGCAGAATACAGGTGCGCGCATGCGCGGTTCTTTTAGCTTGCGAGCGGCAGTTCGTAGGATTTGATGAATTTTGCGTCCGCCAGGCTCCGCGCCAGGAAGGCCGTGTTCTCGTCCGGGTCGGCCGACGGGTTCTGGAAGCTGATATGGCTGATCTCGATGCCGGCCGTCTCGTTGCCGAGGGACAGGCGGACATAGATGGTGATACCGCGGGGCTTAAGCTCCAGGTCGAGAACGATTTCCGGCTCGCAATCCCAATCGAGATTGTAGTTGCCGCCGAGACCGAAGTTGACCGTACCGGGCAGAAAGTAAAGTTCTGCCGCGGATTCGACGAGATCGGCGAGGCTGGCGTAGGATTCGAACCGCAAGAGGGCGATGAAATCGGCGGCGTCGATGAGCCGCAGTTCGGTCGCCACAGGGCGGATTGCTTCAGCTACGATCTGTTCCCGCTTCTCGGAGAATTCGCACTTTTTCATCGGAGTTATGTCATCCGTTTTGGTTGCGACGCATGCACCCTGTGAATGAGCTCGGCAACAGCCTTGTAAAACACGGGTGGAATCACACTATCGACCGAGACTTGTGCAAACATGGAGCGTGCAAGTGGCGGATCCTCGAAGACGGGTATGCCATTTTTCTCTGCAATTTCACGGATTTTCAGGGCAACCAGGTCCTGGCCCATCGCCACGACGATGGGCGCGTCGCTTTCCTCGCGGACATAACGCAACGCGACCGCGTAGTGAGTCGGGTTGGCGATCACCAGCGTGGCACGCGGTACGGACGAGATCATCCGCTTGCGCGCCCGGTCACGCTGCATCGAACGCAGGCGCGATTTGACGATCGGGTCGCCCTGGGCCTGCTTCATTTCCTCCTTCACTTCCTGCTTGGTCATCATCAGTTCGGTGTACCAATGGTGCCGTGACCAGAAGAGGTCGGCGATCGCCAGAACCGCGGTCGCAAACAGGATGACGATCATGATCTCGTTGAGATCGTTCGCCATGGTCGAAAACATCGTGACCGGGTCCGAAAACATCAGGTCGAGCGTCGCGAAGTAGTTGTTCCATAGCACCAGCACGACGACGACGGAGACGATGATGATCTTGAACAGCGACTTGCCGAACTCGACCAGTCCCTGCACGCCGAAGATGCGCTTGAGCCCGCCCATCGGCGAAATACGGTTCAGCTTCGGCTGGACGCGGTCGAGAACCGGCCGCGGCAGGTTCTGGAAGATCGAGGAGCCGACACCGAAGAGGATGAGCAGCACGAAGGCCGGAACGACCAGCGCGGTCGATTTCCATGCGAGATGGGTGATGAGTGCCACCACGTCGGTCGAATTTTCCAGCCGCCAGGCCTCCGGCTGCTCGAAGATGTCCTTGAGGGCCTCGGCCATGGTGCCGACGCCGTCGGCAAGGAAGAAGACGAAGAAGATGTAGATCGCGAGCGTCGAGGCGAACATCGTCGCCTCGCGGGAGAAGGGCACGTTACCCTTCTCGGCAGCGTCGGAGATCTTCTTCTCTGACGGGGCCTCTGTTTTGCTGTCTTTATCCTGATCATCAGACATGAAGCAGGAAGGCTCCGGTTACATCTGGGCAGCGTCGATCGCGTTTTCTGCAGCGCCGTGCGTCTGTTAAGACGCGCAAAGGTCGTTGCAACGCGTCGAGCTGCTGCGTGCTCCTCAAATCGAGGCCGATCCAAGGAAAATGCAGTAGTGTACCCGGAAGGCTGGGCAGGCAAGCGTTGAGCCCCGGCATTCGCCAGGGCTCAACAGGAAATACAGTGAGGAGGGGGTGCGCCAGCCGTCCGCTCGACGGGCCCATGCGGTGCGCCTGCCCGATCAGGCCGCCTGCGCGTCCTTGTCCTTGAGCTCGAGCTGGCCGCTGGCCGCCAGGCGAATGGCTTCCTGGGTGATCGAGCGCCGTGCGATCGCGATGTCGCGCGGGTTGATGCCGGCATCGCCCATGGCGAGATCGGATTCGATCATGCGGCGCTGGCGCGCGCCGATCGAAGCAAGTACCGATTCGCGCAGTTCTCCCGTCGATCCGCGCAACGCCATCGTGATGATGTCCGTCGACACGTCGTTGAAGAGTTGTACGCGGCTGCGCTGCGGCATGTAGAGCACGTCGTCGAAGAGGAAGATCTTCGGGCGCACCTTGTTGGCGGAAGCGGTGCTGAGCGATTCGAGCGACGCGAGCAGGGTGTCCACCTGCGGCTTGTCGAGTTCGTTCATGACCTCGGCGATCTTGGCCGGGCCGGCCGAATTGCGTTCCGCTTCCATCTCGCCGATCATTTCCATGACGCGCTTCTCGATGATCGCGGCGGCTTTCGCGTTGACGTCCTTCATGTTGACGGCGCGCTTCAGGATGTCCGGCCGCTGCTCTTCGGAAAGCTGCAGCAGCACCTTGGCGCCGAAGCCCGAAGGCATCATCGACAAAACGTATGCGATCGTCTGCGGATGTTCCTTGGCAAGCTGTACCGATACGGCGACCGGGTCGCATTCCTGCAGGCGATCCCAGATGCTGGCCTCGTAGGACTGGAAAGTGGCGCGGCGGCCGAGCAGGCCGTCGACCTCGTCCGGGGTCAGGCCTTCTTCGAGGATGCTTTCAATCGCCTTGGCATTGTCCATCAGCCCGGCGCCCTCGGTGAAGAGGTCTTCGAACTCGTTGACGAGCGCTTCCAGCTCATGCGGCGGAATGGCGCGCAGCGACTGCGCCGCGGCGATGATCGACTGCAACTCGCTCTGGGTGAAGAACTTCAAGAGCTTGCTTGCGACGCCCTTGCCCATGGCAAGCAGGACGGCCGCCGCCTTGTCCGTCTGACTCAGCGGCCTTGATAGCGCCTGAGCCTCGAAACTTTCGAAATCCATCATGGATTCATCCTTCGCCCGATCATCGGGTTTTATGACTTCTTGCTGCCCTTGATCTCGATGAGTTTGACGCCGAATCGGGTGTCGTCGCCTTCGAGAACGGTAATTTCGCCGCGGCCGATCACCCGGCCGTTGACCATGATCTCGACTGGCTCGCCAATCCGGCGATCGAGCGCGATCGTTGCACCTTCGCTCAGGTTCATGAGACCGGACACCTGCATACGGCTTGTGCCGAGCACGATCTGGACGTCGATCGGGATATCCATGATCAGGTCGAGGTTGGCCGTCATGCCGCTGCCGGGCGGCGCGTCGATCGCAGCTTCAGCGCTGTCGAAGGACGTCGCGCCGAAATCGGCGCCGCCGAAATCGCTCGAAACGGAACCGCCGCCGAGGTCGGCGCCGAAGTCGTTGGAGCCGAAATCGCCGCCGAACGCGTCGAGGCCGCCGGCCGGTGCGCCGAAGTCGCTACCGAAGTCGGTTGCGGCGCCAGCGGGTTCGCTGCCGAAATCCGAGCCGAAGGCTGCCGGCGCATCCGAATCCTGCTTGAGGACACCGCGCAGGTCATTGATCGCCTGGTCGAGTTCCATGTCTCCGACAGCGGCTTCTGCCTGTTCGTTGATGGGTGCTTTCTTGGGTGCCATGTGAGAACTATTCCAGTTGAAGCTTGCCTCAGGCATGCTGCGAGCGCGCGGCAGGCCGATTTAACTCATGATGTGGCGAAGGATGTCCTGCTCGGAGCCGTGGGTATCCTTGACCCGAACCGTGTATTTCGATCCCGATCGTCCGAATTCGCAGACATAGAGGTCGCGACCATTGGCGTTGACGTCGACGCGAACGTCCTGGGCGTCGTGGAAGGGAATGACGTCGCCCGCCTGCAGCCGGCTGATCGTTTCGAGCGTCAGGCTTTCGAGCCGGATGCGCGCCTCGATCGTGACGGCAGAGCGGCGAACCTGTTCTTCGAGCTGCTCGGTCCATTCGGCCTTCGCCTTGCGCTGCTGGCCGCTGCCCTTCGGGAAGACGATGGTGGTCTTCAGGAGCACGCTCTGCGGGACGATGACGGAGAAGGTGGACATGACCGGGCCGAAGCCGATCGTCATGTCGATGGCGCCCGCATGGATGTCCTCGATCATGGGATCGGGCTTGGGGCGCGATGCGCTGTTGAGCGGACGTTCGACGATCGCTTCGAAACCGCCCGGCGCGTTGACGGCGGTGCGCAACACGTCGGCGATCTTTTCGAAAAGCGGCACGGCGACGTCGATCTCGATCTGGGAGAGCGCACGCGGCTGCGGCTCTTCGATCCCGGCCGGCTCGGCGCCGAGCAGCGCCTCGACGAGGGTGATGATGATCGGGCTGTCGCAGCCGATCTGGAAATCCGCGCACCAGTTGCGCAAGGACACGTCACTGATCACCACGCCGGTACCTAGGCCGGCGATCAGCTCCCGCCGCAGCCCCGTCCGGAAACCGGCATAGCCGATCGTGACGTCAAGACCCGTTTCCGCCCGGCAGATGTCGGGCAGGAACTCACTGAAGACCTGGCCGAGTTCGAGTGCCAGCCGGCCGATCACCCTGTCGTCGCCGAGCGCGCCGGTCATGCGCGCCAGGAGTTTCCGGTCGAATGCGTGAACGTTGGATGTTGCGGAATTCATGGGATCAAGCCGCCTTGCTTTCGCCGCCGCCGCCGGGGTTCATCATTTCCTGCTCGACCGCGTCGATCGACGGACGCTCATAGGCCGAGATGGTCTTGCGGCCGTATTCGAGAGCGACCTGCGGTACCGAGCCGTTCATGTAGGCAAGCAGCGTTTGCTTGACGATGATGTAGAGGCGGTTCTGCTTCTCGCGCACCGATTTGATGTTGGCGACCAGCGGCGCGACGATCGAATAGGACAGGAACACGCCAAGCAGCGTGCCGACGAGTGCGGCTGCGATCTTGGCACCGAGAACTTCCGGCGCCTCGCTGATCGCGCCCATCGCCTTGATGACGCCGAGAACCGCCGCGACGATACCGATCGCCGGGAAGGCGTCGCCCATCGTGTTCAGCGCGTGATAGCACTTCATCTTGTCGTGGGTGATGGTCTGGATTTCTTCGTCCATCAGCGCTTCGATCTCGTGCGATCGGGCGTTGCCGATGATGATCAGACGTACGTAATCGCAGATGAAGGCGGTCAGTTCCTTGTTCTTCAGAACCGTCGGCGCTGCCTGGAAGATCGAGGATTCTTCCGGGTTGTCGATGTGGCTTTCGATCTCGTTGCGCGACTTGGTGCGCAGATCCCGCATCAGCGAATAGAGAACGCCGAGCGTGTCGAGATATTCGCGCTCCTTCGGCACCTTGTGGCGAAAGGCTTCGCCGAGCGCCTTGCCGGTATCCTTAACCACCTTCATCGAGTTGGCCATGATGAAGCCGCCGATGCCGGCGCCGCCGATGATCAGCAGTTCGAAAGGCTGGTTGAGGACCTCCATGTGGCCGCCCATGGCCAGATAGCCGCCGAGAATACAGCCGAACGTCACAAGAAGCCCGATGATGATGTTCATTTTCGATACCTGTCGCGATCCTATTTTCCGCTAACGGGATACGGTTTCATCCTTGCGTGAGGCTGGCCGGCGCGGGCGATGGGGTCATTCATCGGAACAGGTTCGCGCAAGGCTATCCGGTCAGGATTTGTCAAGGCAGGGCGCATGCTCTGTCTGTGTCATTCCGGCAGGGGCGAACCGATCGTGACCACGACCTACACGAGCTACAAGCTGATAACGGCCGACTTGACGAAGTCGCTGGCCCGCGTTGCCGAGCAGCCGGATGTGGCGCGCGAGACGGAGTACTACCTGTCGAAGATCGGCGACGTCAAAACGATCGACGATTTCTTTGCCGATACCAGGCTCTACAACTACGCGATGAAGGCTCACGGTCTCGAAGACATGGCCTATGCCAAGGCTTTCATGCGCAAGGTGCTGACCGAAGGCATCGACAAGGACGACGCCTTTGCCAACAAGCTGACCGACAACCGCTACAAGCAGCTCGTCGAATCGCTGAACTTCGCCGCCCACGGCGCGGCCGCCACATCCTTCGACCGTGCCCAGAAGGGCGTCGCCGACAAATATGCTCGCCAGACGCTGGAGCAGAACGCCGGTGAGGAAAATGCCGGCGTGCGGCTTGCCCTCTATTTTTCGCGCATGGCGCCGACGATCAGCAGTGGCTACGCCATCATCGCCGACGAGGCGCTCGCCCAGGTGGTGCGCACCGCCTTGCAATTGCCCGACGAATTCGCGGCAACCGATGTCGATCGTCAGGCCGAGGCCTATGAGGCGGCGATCGATTTCAAGGATTTCCAGAACCCGAGCAAGGTGACCGAGTTTCTCGACCGGTTCACGGCGCTCTGGGAAACCAAAAATTCAACGGACGGTTATGATCCGCTCGCAGTCTTCGGTTCTTCGAGCGGCTACGGCATCTCTTCCGATCTTCTCCTGTCCATCAACAGCCTGAAACTCGGGGGAAATTGAACGTGCAAACCGGTCTTTACGTCGCGATTTCGTCGCAGATGGCGCTCGAGAAGCGCCTCAACACACTTGCCGACAATATCGCGAACTCCGGCACCGTCGGTTTCCGTGGCACCGAGGTGAAGTTCAATCAGATGCTCGGCGACACCAAGCCGACCAAGGTTGCCTATGTCAGCAAGGGCGAGGAATTCCTGAACACCAACAACGGCTCGCTGTCGCGCACGGGCTCGGCTCTCGACTTTGCGATCAAGGGCGATGCCTGGTTCCAGATCGAGACGCCATCCGGCCCGGCGCTGACGCGCGACGGGCGTTTCACGCTCACCGATACCGGCGAACTCGTCACTATCCGTGGCTATCCGGTGCTCGACGCCGGCGGAGCGCCGATCCAGCTCAACGGCAGCGGCGGCGAGATCACCGTCGGCGCCGATGGTGCGATCCATCAGAACGGCGTGGCTGTCGCCTCGCTCGGTCTCTATGAGGCAGATTTCAGCAAGGGTTTCATGCGCCTCGACAACAGTGCTGTTCAGCCGACGGCACAGGCCGAGCCGGTGGTCGATCGCTTCGATGTCGGCGTGATGCAGGGCTTCGTCGAGGAATCCAACGTCAATGCCATCCAGGAAATGTCGCAGCTGATCATGGTCACGCGCGCCTTCGACAACATCACTGGCCTGTTGCGTGACAGCGAGGGATCGCTCGAAGAAGCGGTCAAGACGCTCGGCGGCAGTCGCTAATTTCTGACGGGTACCGGCATGCAACGCGAAGGCCTGAAGACAAGCGCGGGATCGACCTCTCTGGCAGTACTTGCCGGTCTGGTCGAGCGCTACGCAAAGCCCGAATTCTCGATCGCTCCGGGCGGACACGTGCAGACGATTTCGCCCGGTCACTACACGGTGACCGGCCTTTCGCGGCATGTGCGGCTCGGTGATTTCGTCGCCCACAAGAGCGTCACCGGAACCCATCTCGGCGAAGTCGTGCGGGTCGAACCGGAGCGGGTGGTCGTCTGCCCGATCGAACCCGGCGATCCGATCGGCATCCATGACACCGTGATCCGCAAAGGTGCCTTCCGCGTCGCGCCGACCGATCAATGGTGCGGCCGCGCCATCAATGCGCTCGGCGAGCCGATCGATGGTCTCGGGCCGCTGCTGCAGGGCGATGTGCGCCGCTCGATCTCCAACACCGCGCCGCCGTCGATGAGCCGCAAGCGGGTCGAGAAGGGCTTTCTCACCGGGGTCAGGGCGATCGACATCTTTTCGCCCCTCTGCCTCGGCCAGCGTCTCGGCATCTTCGCCGGCTCCGGCGTCGGCAAGTCGACGCTGCTCTCCATGCTGGCGCGCGCAGACGCCTTCGACAAGGTGGTGATCGCGCTCGTCGGTGAGCGCGGCCGCGAAGTGCGCGAATTCATCGAGGATACGCTTGGCGACAATCTCGCAAAGTCGGTCGCGGTAGTGGCAACCAGCGACGAAAGCCCGATGCTGCGCAAGATGGCGCCATTGACCGCCGTCACCATCGCCGAGCACTATCGCGACAATGGCGACAACGTGCTGCTGATCGTCGACAGCGTCACCCGTTTCGCACACGCGATCCGCGAAGTGGCGACGGCTTCCGGCGAGCCGCCGATTGCCCGCGGTTACCCGGCCTCCGTTTTCACCGAGCTGCCGCGGCTGCTGGAGCGCGCCGGTCCCGGTACCGAAGGCTCAGGCACGATCACGGCGATCATCTCCATCCTTGTCGACGGTGACAACCACAACGACCCGGTCGCCGATTCGACGCGTGGCATCCTCGACGGTCACATCGTGCTCGAACGCAGTCTTGCGGAAGAGGGGCGCTATCCGCCGATCAATCCGCTCGCCTCCATCTCGCGCCTGGCGCGCAAGGCCTGGACTCCCGACCAGGAAAAGCTGGTGTCGCGGTTGAAGGCGCTGATCCACCGGTTCGAGGAAACCCGCGATCTTCGCCTGATCGGCGGTTACCGCCCCGGTGGCGATCCCGACCTCGACATGGCGATCAAGCAGGTGCCGGTTATCTACGACGTGCTGACGCAGACCGCCGGTGAGCGCCCGGCGCAGGACGCCTTTGCCGATCTCGCCAATGCATTGAAGGCGGCGGCGATGGGCAATCAACCGGGCGCGAGAGCGAGGTGATGGCGGTGACCGATTACGATGCGGACGAAATGGTTCATCAGCGCAAGCGAAGCAGCCGCATGCCGATGACCGACAAGTTCCTGGCCGCGACCGGCGTCGCGCTTGCCGCCTTTGCGACTTTCTTTCCCTGGTACGCCTTCTTCCACCAGGACAAGTTCACCATGCCGCCGCTCTGGCAGGGTTCCACCCGCGATCTGCCGGAGCGCGCCGCCCGCAACGTCGTCTCGGTTTCGCCGCTGGCAATGCCCGACGCGGACGGCGAGACCATGGCGGCGATCGACCAGCTGACGACGGCGACCGTGCCCGGCATCGCCGGCGGTCCGGGTCCCGAAGGGTCGGCTGCGGAAGAGGGGCTGTCACAGCCCTTTCCGGGCAAGTCCGGCTTCAAGCTGATGCATGTCGCCAATGGCCGGGCGCTGATCGAGGATGCGAGCGGCATGTATATCGTGCGCATCGGCTCCGTCCTGCCTGACAACACCCGGCTTGCCACGCTCGAGCAGCGAGACGGCCACTGGGTGATGATCACCTCGTCAGGCGAAGTCTACCAGGCCAACTGATTTAGCAGCCCATCGTCAGAGTTGATGGTCGCGTATCGCTTCGGATGCGCGGCGCGCTGCTGTTCGCCCGAAGCGGAATGCAAGCGTCCGGACCGCAGCGACCTCCGACGAAAGTCCCACGCAAGATTACCGGCCTAGGTTCGCATCACCAAGCATGGAGCTTTTGATGCAACCGATTCAGCTTTTCGAACTCGCGTCCCGGCAGGCCCAGTGGCTGACCGTTCGCCAGAACGTGGTGGCCGGCAACATCGCCAATGCGAACACGCCGCATTACAAGGCGAAGGACGTCAAGCCGTTCGAAAGCGTGCTGCAGGATACCGGCATGCAGATGGCCGCGACCCACAAGGCGCATTTTACCGAAGGCCTCGAAGCCTCGCAGGTTGCCGAAGTCGGCATGGTCGACGGTGTGCAGATCCAGCAGTCCGGCAATAGCGTCGCGATCGAGCAGGAAATGATGAAGACCGGCGAGATCAAGCGCGACTACGAGCTCAGCGCCGGGCTTGTGAAGGCGTTTCACCGCATGATGCTGATGACGGTACGGAAGTAAGAACCATGGATCCATTGACCTCAGCCCTCAAGGTATCGGCTTCCGGCCTCCAGGCGGAATCGACCCGTCTGCGTATCGTCTCCGAAAACATCGCCAACGCCCGCTCGACCGGCGACACGCCGGGTTCGGAACCCTACCGCCGCAAGACCATCAGCTTTGCTGCCGAAGTCGACCGGGCAAGCGGCGCCTCGCTTGTCGAGATCGAACGGCAAGGCACGGATGATTCGGACTACAACATCGAGTTCGATCCGGGCAATCCGGCGGCCGACGAGAAGGGCATGGTCAAGATGCCGAACGTGAACATCCTGGTTGAGATGGCCGACATGCGCGAAGCCAACCGCGCTTACGAGGCCAATCTCCAGACCATCAAGCAGTCCCGCGATCTGATTTCCCAGACAATCGACCTGTTGAGAGCCTCGCAATAATGATCGATGCAGTCAAATCCCTCGGCGCGTTCTCGGTCACCAAAGAGACCGACGGTACCCGTTCCACATCCTCCTCGTCGTCGATCTTCGGCATGCCGGCCGCCACGCCGGGCGTGCCGCAGGGGCAAAGCTTCGCCTCGGTCCTCGGGGATATGGCGACCGACACAATCAACGCGATGAAAAAGGCCGAGGGCGCATCGCTCGACGGCATCCGCGGTCAGGCAAACACCCGTGAAGTTGTCGATGCTGTCATGAACGCCGAACAGTCGCTCCAGACAGCACTCGCCATCCGCGACAAGGTGGTCACCGCCTACCTCGAAATCGCGCGCATGCAGATCTGAAGGAACGAGACATGAAGGCCCTTTCCATTGCCGCAACCGGCATGAACGCCCAGCAGCTGAACCTCGAAGTGATCGCGAACAACATCGCGAACATCAATACGACCGGTTACAAGCGCGCCCGCGCAGAATTCTCCGATCTGCTTTATCAGACCGAGCGCGCCCAGGGCGTGCCGAACCGCTCCAACCAGGCCATCGTACCGGAAGGCGCGATCATCGGTCTCGGCGTCCAGACGGCTGCCGTGCGCAACCTGCATATCCAGGGCAGCATGGTCAACACCGGCAACGACTATGACCTGGCGCTGATGGGCCGCGGCTGGTTCCAGGTCGAAACGCCGGATGGCGAGACGGTTTATACGCGCTCGGGCGCCTTCAACAAGAATGCCCAGGGCCAGCTCGTGACCATTGACGGTTACACGGTCGTCCCCGGCATCACGGTTCCGCAGGATGCGACGGAAATCGCCTTCACCAGCTCCGGCCAGGTGATGGTGCGCATCGGCAACGATCCCGCGATGCAGGAAATCGGTCAGCTGACGATCGCCAACTTCGTCAACGAGGCCGGTCTCGAGCCGCAGGGTGACAACCTCTTCAAGCAGACCCCGGCTTCCGGCGACGCGATCGTCGGCACACCGGCCGACCCGGGCTTCGCGCAGATCAAGCAGAAGTATCTCGAGGCGTCCAACGTCGATCCGGTGAAGGAAATCACCGACCTGATCTCGGCCCAGCGCGCCTACGAGATGAACTCCAAGATCATCCAGGCGGCCGATGAAATGGCGGCCACGGTGAGCAAGAACCTCAGGTAACGAAAGAGGGGGCAAACATGATGTTTCGCCGATCCGCAGACATCAAGGTATCGAAGGGCGACAGTGCATCCAAGGCGCTTCGTCTGGCGGCTGGCGCCTTGCTTGCCGCCACTTTCCTGTTGCCTTCGGCGAGCCTCGCGGAGCGGCCGACCGCGGTGATCCCGACCCGGACGATCTATCCGGGCGAAACGATCGACCGCAGCCGCGTCGAGGTTGTCGACGTTACCAACCCCGATCTCGCGGACGGCTACATCAGGACCCTCAACGAAATCGACGGCAAGGTCACCAAGCGTACGCTTCTGCCCGGTCGGGTGATCCTCGCAAACGCACTGCGCGAGCAGTATGCCGTCGAGCGCGGCTCCACCGTGCGCCTCGTCTTCAGCAATGGCGGCCTGACCATCAGCGCCGCCGGATCACCGCTCCAGGATGCCGCCGTCGGCGAACTGATCCGGGCGCGCAACATCGATACCGGCATCATCGTTTCCGGAACGGTAATGGCCGACGGCACTGTCCATGTGGTGGCGAAATGAAAATGCTTGCCTGCAAATGGTTCCTGACGCTGGCCGTCGCGATCTCGACGGCGCTGACGCCGGCCTTCGGCGCGTCCAGGATCAAGGACGTCGCCTCGCTCCAGGCGGGACGCGACAACCAGCTCATCGGCTATGGCCTCGTCGTCGGCCTTCAGGGAACCGGCGACAGCCTGCGTGCCTCGCCCTTCACCGACCAGTCGGTCCGGGCGATGCTGCAGAACCTCGGCATCTCCACCCAGGGCGGCGATTCCCGCACGCGCAACGTTGCGGCCGTTCTGGTGACGGCGACGCTGCCGCCGTTCGCAAGCCCCGGCAGCCGCGTCGATGTGACCGTCGGTTCGCTCGGCGACTCCACCTCGCTTCGCGGCGGCACCCTGGTGATGACCTCGCTCTCCGGCGCGGACGGCCAGATCTATGCAGTCGCGCAAGGGTCCGTCGTCGTGACGGGCTTTGCCGCGCAGGGCGATGCGGCAACCCTCAACCAGGGTGTGACGACGGCCGGGCGCGTGCCCAATGGCGCAATCATCGAGCGCGAGCTGCCGTCCAAGTTCAAGGATGGCTTCAACCTCGTTCTGCAACTGCGCAACCCGGACTTCTCGACGGCTGTCGGCATGGCTGCGGCGATCAACAAATATGCCGCCCAGCAATATGGCGGTCGCATTGCCGAGGCACGCGATTCTCAATCCGTGCTCGTCGAAAAGCCGAAGATGGCCGATCTCGCTCGGCTGATGGCCGATATCGAGAACATCGTGATCGAGACGGACGTCCCGGCCCGCGTCGTCATCAACGAACGCACCGGCACGATCGTGATTGGCCAGGACGTTCGCATCAACGAGGTGGCGGTGAGCTACGGCACCCTGACCGTCGAGGTCAGCGAGACGCCGACGGTGGTTCAGCCGCTGCCATTCTCGCGTGGACGAACGGAGGTGGAACCGAACACCACCATCAACGCGCAGTCCGATGGCGGCACGGTGGCGATCCTCAACGGATCGAGCCTTCGCTCGCTCGTCGCCGGTCTTAACAACATCGGTGTCAAGCCGGACGGCATCATTGCGATCCTGCAAAGCATCAAAACGGCCGGGGCCCTTCAGGCGGAGCTAGTGCTGCAATGACGGCGAACATGAACCCATCCTTCGGCAAGGTCCGCAATCTGTTGCTCGTCGGCGCGGCCGCCGCTTCGATGCTGACGATGCCCGGTGCCTTCGCTCAGGACGTTACCGCGCCTCCGGCAGCCGACGCGACGCAGAATGAGATTCAACAGTTCTGCACCAACATTGCCGACGCCGCCCGCGACCAGCGCTACGTGCTGCAGCGCAAGGACCTCGAGACCTTGCAGGCAAGCATCGACGAACGCATCGCGACGTTGGAGAAGCGGCGCGACGAATACGAGGATTGGCTGAAACGCCGCAATGATTTCCTGAAACAGGCCCAGCTCGGTCTTGTCGACATCTACAAGACGATGAAGCCGGATGCGGCTGCCGGCAAGCTGGAAATGGTCAATCCGGAGATCGCGGCCGCGATCGTCATGCAGCTGCCGCCACGACAGTCGTCGCTGATCCTCAGCGAAATGACGGACGAAAAAGCGGCGACCCTTACCAACATCATCTCGAGCGCCAGCGACCCGAACACCTCGAAGGAACCATCATGAAAATGCGTCTAACGGCCGTGCTGACGGCGGGTCTCCTTGCCGGGTGTCAGAACCAGGCGTTCAACGAGATTGGTCGGGCGCCTTCGATGAGCCCGATCGGCAGCGGTCTGCAATATTCCCAGACGCCGCAGCTTGCCATGTATCCGAAGCAGCCGCGCCAGGTGGTAAGTGGCTACTCGCTCTGGAACGACCAGCAGGCCGCCCTGTTCAAGGACGCGCGCGCGATCAATGTCGGCGACATCCTCACGGTCGACATCAAGATCAATGAAGGCGCTACCTTCGACAACAAGACGGATCGCAGCCGCAAGAACACAAGTGGCTTCAACGTCGGTGCCAACGGCAAGTCGGAGGCCAGCGATTTCGGCTGGGAGGGTGACCTGAAATATGGGTCGAATACCAAGACCGAGGGCGACGGCACGACCGAGCGTTCGGAAAAGCTGAGGGTGCTCGTCGCCGCAGTCGTGACCGGAGTTCTCGAAAACGGCAACCTCTTGATCAGCGGTTCGCAGGAAGTGCGCGTCAATCACGAACTGCGCATCCTCAACGTTGCCGGCATCGTGCGGCCGCGGGATGTCGATGCCGAGAACGTCATCAACTACGACCGCATCGCCGAGGCACGCATCTCCTATGGCGGCCGCGGTCGCTTGACCGAGGTGCAGCAGCCGCCCTACGGCCAGCAGTTCATGGACCTATTTTCGCCGATCTGATCGGCAGGGAACGGCAAGATGGAAGAATTGGATACCGCCACCGCGCCGAAGTCGCCGTCAAAGGTGATGACCATCGCGATCGTCGCCGTGCTGACGCTCGTTGCCGGCGGCGGCGGCTGGCTGGTCGGCGGCCTGCTCGCGCCGCCTCCGCCGAAGGAGCAGGTCGACGCGACCAAGGAACCGGCCGCCAACGCCACGGGCGAAGAGGGCCTGCCGAAGCTCGCGACCGAAGCGAACGGTGTCGTTCAGCTGGAGCCGATCACCACCAACCTTGCCTATCCTTCGGAGAACTGGATACGGCTCGAGGTGGCGCTGCAGTTCGACGGCGCGCCCGATCCCAAACTGGCGGAACAGATCCACCAGGATATCGCCGCCTATCTGAAGACGGTCTCGCTGCAGCAGATTCAGGGGCCGCGCGGCTTTCAATATCTCCGGGATGACATTCAAGAGCGGGTTGACCTGCGCTCCGATGGGCGCGTAACCAATGTGATGTTCAGAACCTTCGTCATCCAATGATTCGATAAATGGTCCGGCTTGTCGCCTTCATAGTCGCCATGATGGCGATGTCCGGTATTGCCGGCGCCCAGAGTTTTCCCTCTGATATCCTGAATACACCTATCGACGGGTCGGCCGCCTCGTGGATCATCCGCACTTTCGGTCTTCTGACCGTTCTGTCGGTGGCCCCGGGCATCCTGATCATGGTCACCAGCTTTCCGCGCTTCGTGATCGCCTTTGCGATCCTGCGCACCGGCATGGGCCTGGCGACCACGCCGTCGAACATGATCATGGTGTCGCTGGCCCTGTTCATGACCTTCTATGTCATGGGGCCGACCTTCGACCGCGCATGGCGCGACGGCATCGATCCGCTCATGAAGAACCAGATCACCGAGGCCGAGGCGATCCCGCGGATCAGCGAGCCGTTCCGCGAATTCATGCTCGCCAACACCCGTGACAAGGACCTGCAGCTCTTCATTGATATTGCCAAGGAAAAGGGCCAGACGGTGGTCGTGGACGACAAGGTGGATCTGCGCGCCGTCGTGCCGGCCTTCATGATCTCCGAAATTCGCCGCGGCTTCGAAATCGGCTTCCTGATCATGCTGCCATTCCTGGTGATCGACCTGATCGTTGCCACCATCACCATGGCCATGGGCATGATGATGCTGCCGCCGACGGCCATCTCGCTGCCCTTCAAGATCCTGTTCTTCGTGCTGATCGACGGCTGGAATCTGCTCGTCGGCAGCCTCGTGCGCTCCTTCAGCTAGATACCCGTCGTCAAAGGTTTGGGCGCTTCGAAAGGCGCAAACAAAAAAGGCAGCGCCTCGGCGCTGCCTTTCGTCGTTTGGGGTCGAGTGTCGGATCGCTCAGCGCTCGAACGAGCCAGTCCGCGCCGGTAGCGCCGGAACGTCGATATGATCCGGCGCCAGACCTCTCTTCGCACGGTCAGCCATCATTTCGTAGCCCTGTTCCAGGTGGCGGCAGAAGCGTTCGGCGTCGAACAACGGCATGCGGAACCGGTTCTCCTCGAGGGTCTTTCGATAGTCGGCGATCCTGTCTCGATTGTTGTAGAGCGCGACCGCCTCGCGAACATAGTCCTCCGGCCCGGCGGCTACGAGTTCCGGCACGCCAATGGCGTTGAGCAGGCTCTCGCTCACGCGTGAGGCGAAGTTGGTGCCTTTGAAGGTCAGCACCGGAAGGCCGGCCCAGAGCTGTTCCGAGGTCGTCGTGTGGCCGTTATAGGGATAGGTGTCGAGGCCGATGTCGGCGACCGGGATACGGCTGATGTGGTCTTGATAGAGGACCTTGGGGCAGACGATGATGCGCTTGGTGTCGAGGCCGGCATTCTTGAACTTTGCGATGATGTTCGCTCGCGCGTCCGGGCGGCTGCACATCAGCCAGAGCACGCTGTCCGGGGTCTGCTGGAGGATCTCGATCCAGAGGTTGATGGTCTGCAACGAGATCTTGCGGTTGGCGTTGAACGACGCGAAGACGAATACTTCCTCGGGAAGGCCGAGTTGGCGACGCGACAATGGCTGCGGCAGCGGGCGGTTGAGAGGGTCGTTCGGCTGATAGGTGTCGGGAAGCCGGCAGTATTTCTCGTAGTAGTGCGGTTCGCTGCCATCCGGCAGGACATGGGGGTCGCCGATGATGTAGTCGAGGTCGACATTGACCGTCGTCCCGGGAAAGCCGAGCCAGCTCACCTGGACCGGAGCGGTCTGCCGGTTGAAGATGTTCACCCGGCTCTCGAGCGTGTGTCCTTTCAGGTCGACAAGAATGTCGATGTTCTCGGAACGGATGACCTCCGCCGCTTGGTCGTCGCTGAGGTCGTTGATGGAAATGATCTTGCCCCACTTTTCGCGGGACCCGTCGTCGCGCACGACGTTGTTGGGCGATGTGTGGCAGAAGAGAGTGATATCGAAACGCGAGCGATCGTGCGCCGTGAGCACGGCTGCGAGCAGCTTCATGGTCGCGTGGTCGTGCCAGAAGTCGGAAGAGACATAGCCGATACGGATGCGGTCGTTCCAGGCATGTGGCATGGCGCGGCGGGCTTCCGTCAGTCCGGCAGGGAAGGGACGGTGCTGCGCGCCGGCAATCCGGTTCAGCCGTTCGTCGCCGCACCAGGTGATATGGTAATAGGGCGCCTCGGCGGCGAGGATATCCGCCTCGCCGAGCCTCAGCGCTCGGTCGATGTCGCGGCTGTGTTTCTCGACTTCGGCAAAGTCGTTTGCCTCGCGGGCATAGACGAGATAGGCGGAGCGCAATGTCGTGTTCTTGGGGTGCGTCTTGAAGAGATTTGCGACGGCCTCACGGTCTAGCGCATCGTTGACATCGGCTGTCAAAAGTTTGAATGCCAGCGATTGATGATGGCGATTGGCGCTGGTCGACAGCGGTGCCTTGAACAGGCCGAGGATTTCCTTCTGGTCGCGCTTGAGGAAGATCGAAGCAATGATGAATGCGATCTCCGGATCCGTCTTGGCTTTCTCCAGCAGCGGGAGGCCGATGGCCAGAGCTTCGTCCTCGTGTCCATTGACGAAATAGAGTTTCATCGCCTCGGTCAGATAGTCCTGCGACCGCGAACCGCCGGCCTCTCCAGCGAGCTGGTAGGCGCGTGCTGCCTCGGGCTTGAAGCCGAGCTTCAGCAGAACCTTGGCGAGCAGCACAAAGGTCTTCGTATCCCGATTGATATTCATCAGGATGTTTAGCTGGTCGAGCGCGTCCGTGTACTGGCCTTTCTGATATTGCCGGGAAGCGGTCGAGAAAATGGCTTGGGCGTTCACTGATAGCTCCGTCGTCTGGGCTGCCGGCATCAAAGGCTTGGCACCTCGATGTCGCAAAGCAGGTCTCGTGGCCATCGTAGTAATGGGAGCTTGCCTCAGGCATGACGCGTCAACCCCGATCAAAGCCTGGTCCTGTCTCGCAAGGGGCCATTCGAACGGCGCGTTTGGCGACCCGGACCGTCCACTTAAGGCGTTGTTAAGTATAAATTATCTCTCGTTGAGGCCGCTTCGGCATTTAAGGAATTCGCAAGCATTGGGCTCGATATTCGGCCTCACATGACGGGTTTGGTTTCTTCCGAGAAAGTCGTTGGAACCGAGAGGCATGAAGCCGATCCATCATCACCGGTAGTGTAAACAGTCCGGTATGTCCCCCAATCGTCTTAAGTAATAAAGGGACACTCTAATGACGAGCATCATGACCAATTCCGCCGCAATGGGCGCTCTCGCTACCCTGCGTTCGATCAATTCGGATATGGAAACCACCCAGGACCGCATCTCGTCGGGCCTGCGCGTCGGTTCCGCTGCCGACAACGCCGCTTACTGGTCGATCGCGACCACCATGCGTTCGGACAACAAGGCGCTCTCGACCGTTCAGGACGCACTCGGCCTCGGCGCTGCCAAGACCGACGTTGCCTACACGGCCATGGAAAACTCCAAGAACGTCGTCGACGAGATCAAGAAGAAGCTGGTTGCCGCCAGCGAGCCGGGTGTTGACAAGAGCAAGATCCAGAAGGAAGTCAAGGAGCTGCAGAACCAGCTCGTGAGCATCGCGAAGTCGGCTTCGTTCTCCGGCGAAAACTGGGTCTACAACGACGCCAACAACACGGCTGCCACCAAGTCGATCGTCGGTTCGTTCAACCGCGACAACCAGGGCAATGTCAGCCTGACGACGCTCCAGTTCGACACGAACAAGAGCTCGCTGATCCAGGTCGACGCCACCGGCGCTAACGTTACGACCGGCGGCACCGGCCTGCTCTCCAGCTACATGGAATACAAGCTGGCGACCAACGGTTCGACGGTCACGACCGGCTACAGCGTGCTGTCGATGGACATCACCAACATGACCACCGGTGCTCTGGCAGAAGCCATCTCGGGCGTTGACGCAACGCTGCTGCAGATGACCGACGCCGCTTCCGACCTCGGTGCGCTCAACAGCCGCGTCGAGCTGCAGAAGAACTTCGTTCAGGACCTCTCGGACTCGATCGAGAAGGGCATCGGCAAGCTCGTCGACGCTGACATGAACGAAGAGTCGACCCGCCTGAAGGCTCTGCAGACGCAGCAGCAGCTCGGTATCCAGGCGCTCTCGATCGCCAACTCGAACTCGCAGAACATCCTGTCGCTGTTCCGTTAATCGGGCGCCAGGCGGCGCGGGTCCCGGCCCGCGCCCGACTGCAGAAAATCGAAACCGCGCTTCGCAAGAGGCGCGGTTTTTTGTTGTGCCAAATCGGATGTTGGAGCGTTTCGAAAAATAATCGCGGCGTCTTAGGTTGCCGTTAACCACGATGGTGTTTGCTGTGTCCATCGAAGGAGCGGGTTAACCAACAACAACAACCGGTTAACAGGCATGAGGCTGACCGCTGCTTCCCGGTAGCTCCCGGAATGTCCCTTTTTCACGAGTATTGCCAACAAGGGGCACTCAGCCAATGACCAGCATCATGACGAACACCGCCGCAATGGCGGCTCTCTCCACTCTGCGTTCGATCAATTCGGATATGGAAACCACCCAGGACCGCATCTCGTCGGGCCTGCGCGTCGGTTCCGCTGCCGACAACGCCGCTTACTGGTCGATCGCGACCACCATGCGTTCGGACAACAAGGCTCTCGGCACGGTTCAGGACGCCCTCGGCCTCGGCGCTGCCAAGACCGACGTTGCCTACACCGCCATGGAAAACTCCAAGGACGTCGTCGACGAGATCAAGAAGAAGCTGGTTGCCGCCAGCGAGCCGGGTGTTGACAAGAGCAAGATCCAGAAGGAAATCAAGGAGCTGCAGAACCAGCTCATCAGCATTTCCAAGTCGGCTTCGTTCTCCGGCGAAAACTGGGTCTACAACGACGCCAACAACACGGCTGCCACCAAGTCGATCGTCGGTTCGTTCAACCGCGACGCCCAGGGCAATGTCAGCCTGACGACGCTCCAGTTCGATACGAACAAGAGCTCGCTGATCCAGGTCGACGCTACCGGCGCTAACGTCACGACCGGCGGCACCGGCCTGCTCTCCAGCTACATGGAATACAAGCTGGCGACCAACGGTGCGACGGTTACGACCGGCTACAGCGTGCTGTCGCTCGACATCACCAACATGACGGTGGGCGCTCTGGCCGAAGCCATCTCGGGCGTTGATGCGACGCTCCTGCAGATGACCGACGCTGCTGCCGATCTCGGTGCGCTCAACAGCCGCGTTGAACTGCAGAAGAACTTCGTTCAGGACCTCTCGGACTCGATCGAGAAGGGCATCGGCAAGCTTGTCGACGCTGACATGAACGAAGAGTCGACCCGCCTGAAGGCTCTGCAGACGCAGCAGCAGCTCGGTATCCAGGCGCTCACGATCGCCAACTCGAACTCGCAGAACATCCTGTCGCTGTTCCGTTAATCGGGCGCCAGGCGGCGCGGGTCCCGGCTCGCGCCCGACTGCAGAAAATCGAAACCGCGCTTCGCAAGAGGCGCGGTTTTTTGTTGGTCTATTTCAGCCACGCGTGCCGAAATTATCGACTGAGCTTCAGCATTTGTTAACCACGATGGTGTTTTCTGTGGCCAACGAAACGGCGGGTTAATCAACATTAACAGGCATGAGGCTGACCGCTGCTTCCCGGTAATCCCGGAATGTCCCTTTTCATTCCAAATCAGCCAACAAGGGGCACTCAGCCAATGACCAGCATCATGACGAACACCGCCGCAATGTCGGCTCTTCAGACCCTGCGTTCGATCAATTCCTCGATGGAAACCACCCAGGACCGCATCTCATCGGGCCTGCGCGTCGGTAGCGCTGCCGACAACGCCGCTTACTGGTCGATCGCAACCACCATGCGTTCGGACAACAAGGCACTCTCGACCGTTGAAGACGCTCTTGGCCTCGGCGCTGCCAAGACCGACGTTGCCTACACGGCCATGGAAAACTCCAAGGACGTCGTCGACGAGATCAAGAAAAAGCTGGTTGCCGCCAGCGAGCCGGGCGTCGACAAGAGCAAGATCCAGAAGGAAATCAAGGAGCTGCAGAGCCAGCTAGTGAGCATTGCCAAGTCAGCTTCGTTCTCCGGCGAAAACTGGGTCTACAACGACGCCAACAACACGGCTGCCACCAAGTCGATCGTCGGTTCGTTCAACCGCGACGCCCAGGGCAACGTCAGCCTGACGACGCTCCAGTTCGACACGAACAAGAGCTCGCTGATCCAGGTCGACGCCACCGGCGCTAACGTTACGACCGGCGGCACCGGCCTGCTCTCCAGCTACATGGAATACAAGCTGGCGACCAACGGTGCGACGGTTACGACCGGCTACAGCGTGCTGTCGCTCGACATCACCAACATGACGATGGGCGCTCTGGCAGAAGCCATCTCGGGCGTTGACGCAACGCTTCTGCAGATGACCGACGCTGCTGCCGATCTCGGTGCGCTCAACAGCCGCGTTGAACTGCAGCAGAACTTCGTCCGCGACCTCTCGGACTCGATCGAGAAGGGCGTTGGCCGCCTCGTCGACGCTGACATGAACGAAGAGTCGACCCGCCTGAAGGCTCTGCAGACGCAGCAGCAGCTCGGTATCCAGGCGCTCACGATCGCCAACACCAACTCGCAGAACATCCTGTCGCTGTTCCGCTAAGCGAACGACAGGCAAGACGGGCGACTTTTCGCCCCTCTTTCGCACACAGCAGAAAGACCGCACGCCCAACGGGGTCGTGCGGTCTTTTTCGTTTTGCGCTTCAAATTTTCCCAGGCGCGTTGGCAGCGTGCGCGATCCGCCTTTAACCTTTCATCCATATTCCCTTATTTTTGTTCACCTTTGTTACCGACTTACTAACGGCGTTAACCATTTGTTAACCATGCAATCGTTACATGTTGGTTAAGAGCGAAGGGTCGCCTCCAGGGCAAAACAGGGGCGATTCGCATGATGCCAGTCCCATCGCTGCCGGTTCTGCACTCCGGAATGTCTTCAGAAATTCATTCCGGGCAGGTGACCAATGACCAGCATTATGACCAATACCGCCGCCATGGCGGCGCTTCAGACCTTGCGTTCCATCAATACCGACATGGCCGAGGTCCAGGATCGGATTTCCTCCGGCTACCGCGTGCAGACCGCTGCGGATAATGCCGCCTACTGGTCGATCGCGACCACCATGCGCTCCGACAATGCCGCGCTGTCGACCGTCGAAGACGCACTCGGCCTCGGTGCAGCCAAGATCGACACGGCCTATGCGGCGATGAATTCGTCGATAGACGTCGTCAGCGAGATCAAGCGCAAGCTGGTTGCCGCGCGCGAGCCGGGCGTCGACAAGCTGAAGATCGACAAGGAAATCACCGAACTCAAGAACCAGCTCCTGGCTGCCGCGCAGTCCGCATCCTTCTCCAGCGAAAACTGGCTCTATAACGCGAATGCGGCTTCCGTCGGCACCAAGTCGATCGTTGCCTCGTTCAACCGCGATGCCAACGGCAACGTGTCGGTCACCACGCTCGACTTCGACACGGCGCAATCCATGCTGATCGATACGGCCAACGCGAGCCGTGGCCTCCTGACCAGAAGCTACGACGCCTCGCTGCTCACGTCGCCGGTCGGCACATCGGCCAAGCTTTTCCACCTGATCGGCGCACCGGTGACCACCCCGAATGCGACCTCGTCGGAAGTCAAGCTGACGGCAGCGACCACCGACGCCCAGATGGACGACATGATCCGCGTCGTCGACCACATCCTCGGCCAGTTGACCGATGCCGGCTCCACGCTCGGCGCCATCACCAAGCGCATCGACATGCAGGAAAGTTTCATCGCCAACCTGATGGATACGATCGACAAGGGAGTCGGTCGCCTGGTCGATGCCGACATGAACGAGGAATCGACGCGCCTCAAGGCACTGCAGACGCAACAGCAGCTCGGCATCCAGGCGCTCTCGATCGCCAATACGAACTCCGAGAACATCCTGCGCCTGTTCCAACAGTAAGGCGCATCGGCGGAGAGTGGCCGGCTGCGCCCGGCGGATCCGCCAAAACGCTTCCGCTTTCCCGGAATGGGGGCGGCAAAGTTTGAGTTCTGCCACGTCGTCGGTCACGGCACCCGGTGGAAACGGTTGGACCGCGCTAATTGCCCTGGCGCGGTCCAACACATTCATTTTCGCACAAGTTTGACCGAATAGCCTTCTCTCGCAGTCCTGTCGCATGACTGCCGGCCAAAATGAATCTTGGCCGCCGCCTGCATCGGATCGCTCCGGGAACGACTAGCCCGAACATCGCCGATGTACGTCAAGAATGTTGGGTTCTTCGCATCCGCGGCTGGACCCGTGGGAGACATGTCAGCAGTGCCAGGAGCCATGGAAATCCGCGCCAGAGGGTGCCGTCTCGTGATCAGACGGGGATTGCCGCATCGCTGCGCCGCCGCGAGTGACCGGTCATGAGTGCGATGCTCTCCCGCTACCTCAAGGATTTCAGCGCGCCGAAAGTCGAGCTGTCGCTGATGCCCCAAAAATATTTCCCCGATCTGGACAGCGACTATGCCGATGGCGACCGCCTCGGCGCGAGGCCAGCCATGCCAGAGATTGACATCGACGCGGAGCGCCGACGCGCCTTCGCAGAAGGCCGCGCCGAGGCGACGGCCGAGCTCGTCTTCGAACACGAGCGCCAGATTGCCGACCTGCAGGCGGCCCATGCGGCCGAGCTCGCGGCCTTGACCCAACGCCTCGAAGCAGAGACCGCCAACCGCCTGGCAGAGCGTTTTGCCGACATGGCCGACAGTCTGGTGGCCGCGCTCGGAGACCAGACCGCTCGGGTTCTTGCGCCGGTCATGGAGGATGCCCTCCTGCAGCGCGCCGTCGCCGATATGGCGCAGATGATTAAGCAGGGCCTGGTGGCCGGCGAAGGTTGCACCCTCGTCGTCAAGGGCCCAACCCAACTCTTCGAGGCGCTGAAGCGCCAGCTCGGGGAGGACATGCCTTTGTTCCGCCACGTCGAAACCGACGACATCGATCTCGCTGTCGAAATGGACGGTGCGATCCTGGTGACACGCATGGCCGCCTGGGCCGATACCGTCCGGAAAGTTCTCGCATGAGCGACGAAAACCATCACAACGGCAAACATGAGATCATTATCGTCAAGCGCCACAACGGTGGCCATGACGGGCATCACGGCGGCTCGTGGAAGATCGCCTATGCCGACTTCATGACGGCAATGATGGCCTTCTTCCTCGTCATGTGGCTGATCAACGCTGCCAACGAGGAAACGAAGGCGGCGATCGCCTCCTATTTCAATCCGGTGCAATTGACCGACCAGAAGCCTGCCGAACGCGGCTTGAAGGATCCGGCGAAGGATGCGCAGGGCGAGGAGACGCAGCAGCGCTCCAAGGTCGATGGCGAGCAGGAAAAGTCCGGTGGGTCGGCCAAGACCGGCGACCAGTTGACGGCGACCTCGGGCGAAGAAACGAAGTATTCCGACGCAGACTTCTTCGAGAACCCCTATTCGGTGCTCTCCGAAATCGCCCGCGAAGTCGGCCAGCAGGCCAACATCAGCGTGAAGGGTGAGGGCGGAGCGGCTCAGTCCGGTCCGGCAACCGGCGCCGACGGCGGCGAAGCCTATCGCGATCCGTTCGATCCGGATTTCTGGACCAAACAGGTCGAACTGACCGAAGCGGGCAATACGACCAAGAGCGACGTGGCGCTCGCCGCGGCATCTGCGATGCAGGCAGGTGGCGCGCCCGCGGTCGACAAGACCGAGGATGAAAAACAGGCGGAGCAGGCGAAGGCAGGAGACGGCACGGACAAAACGGCCGAGAGCGACGCCGGCGACAAGCCGAAGACCGACACGGCCGAGGCGACCGCGGAGAAACAGGCCGAAGAACTCCAGGCCGAGCTCAAGAAGGAGCTTGCCGGTGAGGCTGGCCAGCTGGCGGAAGGCCTCGTCGTAACGCCGGCCGAGGGCGGTCTCATGGTTACGATCAGCGAGCGCACGGACGCGCAGATGTTCGCCATCGGTTCGGCCGTGCCGCAGAAGGAACTGGTACTGGCGATGGAAAAGATCGGCCATCTGCTCGCCGAGCGGCAGGGTGCTGTCGCGATCCGCGGCCACACCGACGGCCGCCCGTTCAAGGACGGCACCTATGACAACTGGCGGCTCTCCGCCGCACGCGCCCAGAGTGCCTATTACATGCTCGTTCGCGGTGGTCTGAAGGAAGACCGCGTCAGCCAGATCACTGGCTTCGCCGACCGGCGGTTGCAGATCCCGGCTGATCCCTATGCGCCGGGCAACCGGCGCATCGAGATCCTGCTGCAATCGGCTCCGGGTTAAACATGATGCTGAGACGCCTGCGATCGATCCTGATGACCTGCTGCGTGCTGGCGACCCCGTTTGCAATCGGGAGCGCCAGGGCGAACGATATCGAGGAACTCGCACCCTTCAAGATGATCCGGTCGCTGCAATATGTGCAGGACTCCGTGGTGCTCGGCGATCACTCCGCGATCGAGATGCAGCGTTTCATGCTCGGGGCGATCGACAAGCGGTTGCGCGCCGCCGATGCCTCGGTGTTTAGCGACCCGCGCAACGTCGATGCGGCGCTTGTCTATGCGATGAGCGGCGGCAATCCCGAGACGCTGAAGTACCTTTCGGATCATGACGTGGCCGGCAATTTCGATTCCCGCGTGACCGAAGCGCTACGGCAGTATCTGAACGGCAAGGGTGGTCTGATCGTCGAGAACCTGTCCAAGGCTGCCCCGGAATATCGAAACGCCCGCATCGGTCCGTATCTCTATCTCATTCTTGGCAATGCGACGTCGCAGCAGGATCCGGTTGCGGCGATGAAGTATTACGACTGGGCGCGTTTGACGGCTCCCGGCACGATCATCGAGGAGGCGGCCTTGCGTCGCTCGGTGTTCCTTGCGGTGCAGGCCGACGCGCCGGACAAGGGCTTTCACTACGCGCTGACCTATGCGCGCCGCTACCTGACGTCTCCCTATGCCAGCCAGTTCGCCGACGTCTTCGTCGAGCTTGCCGTCGCGCATTTCGACGGAGAAGCCCAGGGGCGGATCTCCGAGATTCTCGACTTCATGGACGCGCCGCGCCAGCGCGAGGTCTATCTGCGTGTCGCCCGGCGCGCAGCGATTGCCGGCAAGCAGGTATTGGCGAAGCAGGCTTCTGAGCGGGCAGAAGCGCTTGGTGCCGACGGCGCAATGCAGCCGAAGGTGCTCGCGGGCTTCTATGCGGGCCTTGCGTCCGTTCCCTCCAGCGACGTGTTCGCCGCGACAGCGAGCATAGCAGCGATACCGGATGCGGAGCTTTCGCCACGCGACCGTGCGCTGCGAGATGCCGCAAGAGCCGTCGCAGATGCGGTCGTCAGGCCGCCGAATGATGAAAGCCTCACGCAAGCGTTTGCGTCTAAACCCGATAGACCGGTCGAAGCCGACGGCTCGCAAACGGGTGAGGAGACAGGCAGTGGCCTAAGCCCCTTCGGCAATACGCCGATCCCGGTGGCCGCAGCCGAAGGCGCGGCGGAAATCGACGCCGGTGCGGCCGGCGATCCCGAACACGACGGGTTCGTGGCGAAGGGGAGGTCGAAGATCGAAGAGATCGATGCTCTCCTGAAGGGAGAAGGGAAATGAGGGCTCTTGATGATAGCCTGCGCGGCCTGCCCCCGGCCCCTGCCGGCAAGGGAAATGGGCGCGCCGGCGGCAAGGAGCAGGCGGGTGGCGCCTTCGAGGACGCCGTGGCAAATGCTGGACGGCAGAAGGCGAATGATCAGGCGGGAACCGGCAAGGGCCTCGGTGACACCGCTGCCGGCGACGACGCGGAGGCTGGAGCCTTGATCGACAAGGACAACATTGCCAAGACCGCCGGCAGGCACGGTGCGGCGACGCGCAGCATTGCCATCGGCCGCGACGAACAAGCACTTGGCGAACACGCCCCCCACGACCGTTTTCCAGCAACTGAACGCGACCTTGGCGCGCGGCGCGCGGCGAACAAGGCTGAGACGGCCAAGGCGAACGCGGATCCGGCCGGTTTGAACAACGCGACCGTCCCGGACGAACTCGCAGAGCGCATTGCCGCCCTTGCGGAACGGCTGGCAAAGGTGCAGGCAAACGGCGAGACGACGGCGGTAGGCGACGCCGATGCCGCCAATGGCGAGGGCAGCGAAGCGACGTCGGCATCGAAGACGGATATGGATGACCTGTTGACGCTGCTTGGCGGCGGCCAGGCAGTCGGGCAGGCGCTCGGCGAAACGACCAAGGCCGGCCGTCAGCCGGCGACTGGCACGGGCGAGGCTGCAGGCATGCATGTCGCTGGGACCGGCGAGCACGGCGCCAAGGCCGAGTCTGCGGCAGGCGAGGGCGACGCGGATCGGCTCTTCCGCTTCGCCCGGGCCGACGGCAAGGGACAGGCCGTAACCATGAGCCTCTCCAAGGATGGAGAGGCGGCGTTCGACGGCACCCGTTCGCAGGCTGCCAAGGTCGAGAACGTCACGGTGCTTGAGGCTCGGCGCTATCTGGGCATCTCGATGAATCCGAACACGAGCGCCGTGGCGGACGCGATCGCAGGCGAAGTCGGCGCCAGCCCGTTGCAGCCGAGCGCGGCACTCAGCCAGCCAGGCGCCTGGACCCAGGCAGGCAAGACGCTGAACACGCTGAAGATCCAGCTCCATCCGATCGAACTCGGTCTCGTCACCGCCACGCTGAGGCTCAAGGACGACGAATTGCAGGTCGAGCTGAAGGTGGAGACCGGCGAAGCGTTCCGGCAGTTGCGCGACGACCAGAGCGAGATGGTGAAGGCCCTGCGTGCGCAGGGCTTCGCGGTCGACCAGGTCAACATCGTGTTCAATTCGGGCGGCGACACGTCCACGGGCGGAGGCTCGCAGGCTCAGGCACAAGCCCAGGCCGGGCAGCAGGGACGCGAGCGGGCTGACGGCAACGCCCAGGGACGTCAGCAGCGACAGGACGACGGCCAGGCTTCGATGGCGGAAAGGTGGGTTGGCAATGGCGGGACGGACGATGCGGCTGCCGGCACTGAGCGCTCTCGCACTGGTCACGTCTACATGTAGTGCCTTGGCCAGCGCCGGCGTCTGCGAACGCGAGATCATGAACGCCGCAGCGAAATACGACATCCCTGCCGGGATACTCTATTCCGTCGGGCTGACCGAAACTGGCCGCAAGGGCTCGCTGCAGCCCTATGCGATGAACATCGAAGGCAAGGCCTATTTTGGCACCAGTGAACAGGACGTTCTCACGCAGTTCGGCAATGCCCGTGCGCAGGGCGCCAAGCTCATCGATCTTGGCTGCATGCAGATCAACTATTACTTCCATGGCGAGCATTTCAGCTCGCCGCAGGAGATGCTTGACCCGCGCAAGAATGTCGAATATGCCGCGCGCTTCCTGGCCAATCTGCACGCCAAGCATGAGACTTGGACTATGGCTGTCGCCCGCTATCACGCGGGCCCGAACAACGACCCGGCGCAGAAGAAATATGTCTGTCGGGTGATCGCGAATCTTGTCGCAACGGGCTACGGCAAGTGGACGCCGAACGCCACGCAGTTCTGTCAGTGAGCAATCAATAATTGTATTTTTGAAGACGCTGCCGCATTGTGGCGACAATGCGTGGACAATGTGACGGCAAGCAGATTTGTCGTAGTCCGTTAACTTTTCCACATTATTTTAGTGCCGCTGTTAACGGGGTGCCACTAGATATAGATCAAATCGGCGAAACATGGTTAATCAATTATTAATTCCACCCAGTAACTTCCTCTAGTTGTTCATGAATCCCTCGATTCGTACCTCTCGATCAGTGCGGAGCCATACTGATTCGGAGGCGGGCGAATGATCGTAGTGGTTGATGAAAGAGAGCTTGTGAAGGACGGCTATACGTCGCTCTTCGGGCGTGAAGGAATTCCCTCGACGGGCTTCGACCCCAGGGAGTTTGGCGAGTGGGTAAACGCGGCGGCTGATTCGGATATCGATGCCGTCGAGGCCTTCCTGATCGGTCAGGGCGACGCCACCTTCGCACTGCCTCGTGCCATCCGCGACCGGTCGATGGCGCCCGTCATCGCCGTCAGCGACACCCCCTCTCTCGAAAACACGCTTGCGCTCTTTGATTGTGGCGTCGACGACGTCGTGCGCAAGCCGGTTCACCCCCGCGAAATCCTCGCCCGCGTCGCCGCAATCCGCCGCCGCCTGAAGGCGATTACCAACTTCACCGACATTGGTCCGATCCGCGTCTTTGCCGACGGTCGTGATCCCGAGATCAACGGCGACGTCTTCGCACTGCCGCGCCGCGAACGGCGGATTCTCGAGTATTTGGTCGCAAACCGCGGCCGCCGCGTATCCAAGTCGCAGATCTTCAACGCGATCTACGGGATCTTCGACGAGGATGTCGAAGAAAACGTCGTCGAGAGCCACATCAGCAAGTTGCGCAAGAAACTGCGCAAGAAGCTCGGCTTCGATCCGATCGATTCCAAGCGCTTCCTTGGCTACTGCATCGACTGGAACTGAACGCCACGCGGTTGAGCGGGCGCCGAACCAAGACAGGTTCACGCAAGGCCCGCTTCCTAGTGTCGCCGTAACAAGGAAATGAGGATCCGATATGAGTCTCTATGGCAGCATGAGAACGGGCGTGTCCGGTATGAACGCCCAGTCCAACCGTCTCGGCACGGTCGCCGAAAACATCGCGAACGCGAACACGACGGGCTACAAGCGCGCCTCGACCGAGTTCTCGTCGATGATCCTGCCTTCGGGCGGCGGCAACTACAATTCCGGCGGCGTCGAGACCCAGGTGCGCTACAGCATCTCGCAGCAGGGCGGCACGAGCTACACGACGTCGGCAAGTGACTTGGCCATCAACGGTGGCGGCTTCTTCATCGTCCAGGGCAATGGCGGCCAGAATTTCCTGACGCGTGCCGGCTCCTTCGTCCCCGACAAGGACGGCAACCTCGTCAACACCGCCGGCTTCACGCTGATGGGTTACGAATACAAGGCCGGCGCTGATCCGACGGTTGTTGTCAACGGCTTTGACGGCTTGACGCAGGTCAAGCTCAAGGACGAAGGCCTGGTGGCCTCCGGTTCGACCAAGGGCGCGATGGAAGCCAACCTGCCGTCGGGTGCAGCGATCGGCGACGAAAAGCCGACCTCGCTCGTCGTCTATGACAGCCAGGGCAACACCCGTATCCTCGATTTCGTCTACAAGAAAACCAACGTCAATGAGTGGTCGCTGGAGATCCGCGACCGGGCGACTTACTCGGCCGGCCCGCCGATCACCGGTGTGATCGGCTCTCAGGTCATGACTTTCGACGCGGCCGGCAAGCGCACCGGCGCGGTCCCTGCCACACTGACGACGACGGCTATCAACAACCTGCCGGGCACCGGCGCCAATCTCGGCGCTCTGACGATCGACACCACTAAGACCACGCAGCTCGGCGGTGACTTCACCAGCACCGGCGGCGGCATCGACGGCAGCAAGCCGAGCAAGATGTCGGGCTTCGAGATCGACAAGGAAGGCATCGTCTACGTCAAGTACGGCGACGGCAACCTCGTTCCGAAGTATCGCATCGCGCTGGCGACCGTGCAGAGCCCGGACAAGCTGCAGCCGGAATCGGGCAACGTCTATTCGCAGGGCACCGATTCCGGCGTCATCGTCACCGGTTTTGCCGGCTCCGGGGCATTCGGCAACATCCAGTCCAAGGCGCTTGAAAACTCCAACGTCGACATCGCCAACGAACTGACCTCGATGATCGAGGCGCAGCGCAACTACACGGCAAACTCCAAGGTGTTCCAGACCGCCTCGGACCTGCTTGAAGTGCTGGTCAACCTGAAACGGTAATTGAAAGAGATACGGTCCGCGTCATGTCGCTGTCCTCCGCAATATCCATCGCACAGCAGGCCTTCAGCAATACGGCGCAGCAGACCGCGACCGTGTCGAAGAACATCGCGAATGCGGGCAATGCGGATTATTCGCGTCGTCTCGCTCTCTTGGGCAGCACGCCGAACGGGGCGCAGGTCGTATCCATTTACCGGGCCCAGAACGAGGCGCTGCTCAAGCAGAGCATCGCCAGCATCGGCGAAGCCTCGGGCCAGGCCCGACTTCGCGACGGGCTGGAACTGCTGAAGTCGGCGCTCGGCGGCAACAACTATGAAACGGCGCCGTCGAAGCTGCTCTCGGACTTCCGCAACAGCCTACAGACCTTGGCTGCGACGCCGGGGAACAAGACGATCGCGGCGACGGCCGTCTCCGATGCGCAGGATCTCGCCGACTCGCTCAACAAAACCTCCACCACGGTGCAGGACCTGCGCAAGGATGCCGACAAGGAAATCGCCCTTGAGGTCGACAAGCTGAACGGCTTGCTGGCGGATTTCGAGAAGGCCAACAACGCCGTCAAGTCGGCGACGGCTCTAGGCAGTGACGCCAGCGACGCGCTCGACCAGCGCGACAAGATCCTGAAGCAGGTTTCGGAGATCATCGGCATCTCCACCGTCACGCGCGGCAACAGCGATACGGTGATCTTCACCACCGACGGCACGGTGCTCTTCGAGAACATTCCGCGTCAGGTCACTTTCGCTCCTACCACCACATTCGACGCCACCGTCACAGGAAACAAGATTTTCGTCGATGGCGTGCCGATCGCAGCCGGAACCGGCGCGGACACGACAGCCAAGGGCAAGCTCGCGAGCCTGGTGCAGTTGCGCGACGATATCGCGCCGAAGTTCCAGTCGCAGCTGGACGAGATCGCGCGCGGTCTGGTCGAGCTTTTCAAGGAAGGCAGCCCGCCGGCAATCGCGTATCAGCCCGGTCTGTTCACCTGGGGAAGTGCTGGCGTTCCGCCAACGGGCACCATCGTCCCCGGCATGGCGTCCAAGATCACCGTCAACGCCTTGGCCAAAGCGAACCCGTTGCTGCTGCGAGACGGCGGCTTCAATGGCGTGGTGTCGAACCCGGGCGGTGCGGCCAATCCGAGCCCCGGCTATACCGCGCTGCTCGACGGCTTCATCAACAAGATGGGCGAGAACATGTCGTTCGCCCCGTCCACTGGCCTCGATAGTAATAGCAGCCTTTTGAACTTTGCGACCGGTTCGGTTGGCTGGCTCGAGCAGACACGCAAGACGGCCTCGACCGCGGACGACAACAAGCAGGCAATGCTTGCGCGCACCCAGGAAGCACTCAGCAAGCAGACGGGCGTCAGCATCGACGAAGAACTGTCGCTGCTGCTCGATCTCGAACAATCCTACAAAGCATCGGCCAAGCTGGTCAGTACCGTGGATGCCATGATGGCAGCCCTTATGGAAGCCGTGAGGTAATCATGAAGACGTCCTACGTTTCTAATCTGGCGATCCAGAGCGCAATGCGCCTGACGATCCAGCAGAATCAGTCGGAGCTGCTCAAACTCACCCAGGAGCAGACCACCGGCCGCCACTATGACGTTGGCCTGGCGCTTGGTGCGACGGCGTCACGTTCACTCAACCTTCAGCGCGAGCTGGACCGGCTGAACTCGATGAAGAGCACGAACTCGGTCGTGACCCAGCGTCTCTCCGGTTCGCAGGGCGCTCTCGAGACCATGGCGAAGGCGGCGGAAAAGGTGCGCGACACGCTCGTCACCTACAAGGGCAACGATGCTGCCAGCCAGTTGAAGATCCAGAAGACCGAGATCATGGGCGCGCTGCAGACCTTTACTGCTGCGGCCAACACTTCTTTCAATGGCGAGTTCCTGTTTTCGGGCATCAACACGGATGCCAAGCCGGTTGCCGATTACGACACGACACCGCCGTCGGCCGCCAAGACTGCTTTCGACAATGCACTCTCGACCTTCATGGCTGCGCAGGTTCCGCCGCTGACCGGCATGAACCAGTTCTCCGTCACGCAAATGCAGGACTTCATCAAGAACACCGTCGAACCGATGTTCACCGGACCTGGCTGGGATGCCAACTGGTCCGACGCTTCGAACCAGAACATGACGAGCCGGATCAGCACCAGCGAAGTCATCGAGAGCTCGACCAACGCCAATACCAAGGGTTTCCGGATGTTCGCGGTGGCAAGCGTGATCGCCGCTGAACTGATGGACAAGAACGTAACGCCTGAGGTGCGCTCGGCCATTGGCGTCGCAGCCCTCGACTACGCGGAACAGGGGATTGCCGGCCTCAACGCGGAGCGCAGCTCGCTCGGTATCTCTGAAGCGCGCGTCAAGAAGGCGAATACCTCCATCGAAGCGCAGCTCAAGCTCGTCAACACGCATGTCGCCGACATCGAGGGCGTCGATCCGATCGAGACATCGACCCGGATCAACACGCTAAAGGTGCAGTTGGAAACGTCCTATACACTAACGTCGCGACTACAGCAGATGAGCTTGCTCAATTTCCTCTAGTATGGGGAACCGGACAAACATGAAGGATGTCTGAATGTATCAGTTTTCCTATGCCGAGATCATGGAGGACGGCGTCGCCGACTCCAAAAATCGAGAACGGCAGGTACTCGATCGCTCGATCGCGCTCATGGAAGCAGCGAAACAGCAGAAAGGGTATTCGAGAGAGGCCATCGAGGCCATCTACTTCACCCGGCGTCTGTGGATCCGCTTCATCGAGGATCTGCGCGCTCCGGAAAACCAGCTCAACGAAGAGCTGCGCGCCAATCTGATTTCGATCGCCATCTGGATACTCAACGAGACAGAGAAGATCCGCAAACGCGAATCCTCCAACTTCCAGGGCATAATTGACATTACCACCATCATCAGGGATGGACTGAAATGAAGAGCACACTGCGTATTTCGCTGAAGTCGGGCGAACGGATTTTTGTTAACGGCGCGGTGCTTCGCGTTGACCGCAAGGTCGCAGTCGAATTTCTGAACGACGTGACCTTCCTGCTCGAAAACCACGTGCTGCAGCCGGAAGACGCGACGACGCCGCTGAAGCAGCTCTACTTCATCGCGCAGATGATCCTCATCAATCCGGAAGGTGCGGAACAGTCGACCGCCATGTTCCGCAAGTCGGTCGTCATGCTGCTCAACTGCTTCAAGAACGAAGAGATTCTGGCCGAACTGAAGCGCGTCGACGGTCTCGTCACCAACGGCCGCGCCTTCGAGGCGCTGAAAGCGATCCGTGGCCTCTACGCGATCGAAGATCGCATTCTCAACACGCAGGAAATCACGCCGGCGACGGTCGAGCAGATTCGCAAGGAGATCGCACCGTGGCGGTAAGCGGCGTCAACAACAACAGCTACACCCCGATCGTTTCCGGCCAGGATTCGGGCGGCGACGCGGCCAAGGCATCGCTCAACTACGAGAGCTTCCTGAAGCTGCTGGTCGCCCAGATGAAAAACCAGGATCCGACGCAACCTATGGATGCGACCCAGCAGATCGCCCAGCTCGCGACCTTTTCGCAGGTGGAACAGACGATCAAGACCAACAAGAACCTCGAGAGCCTCCTCCAGCGCACGTCGCTGAGCGAAGCCGATGCCGTGATCGGACGCACCGTCACCAGCGAGGACGGCAAGACCACTGGCGTGGTTAAGGAAGTGAAACTATACTCTGACGGAATCATTGCGGTGCTGGATAGCGGCAAGGAGCTTGTTATCGGCCCGGGCGTCAAGGTGAAGTGAACCATCCATGAATGAGGCGGATGCCCTCGATATCGTACAGGCCGCGATCTGGACCGTGATCGTGGCCTCGGGGCCCGCCGTACTCGCCGCGATGATCGTCGGCGTCGTCATCGCCTTCATTCAGGCGCTGACGCAGGTTCAGGAAATGACGCTGACCTTCGTGCCGAAGATTCTTGCGGTCATGATCACGGTTGCCGTTTCTGCGCCCTTCATCGGCGCCCAGATCTCCATTTTCACCGACATCATCTTTTCGCGCATCCAATCCGGTTTCTGATCCGCTCGCAGTGCGGGGCGATCTGCACGTGCGGCCGTGAAACCCTCGCGCAAGCTTGGGCCGCTATTTCCATCTCTAAAGTGGGGCAGCGCGTGTGAATGCTGCCTTGTTCTCATGATGAGACGGAAGAGACATGGCACAACAAGCAGCGCTGATCATCCCGAAAGTCGCACCGAAGGGCCGCGACGTCGGCTTTGCGCTCGGCATCGTGATGATCCTGTCGATCCTCTTCCTGCCCATTCCACCGTTCCTGATCGACATGGGGCTGGCGTTTTCGATCGCCTTTTCGGTTCTGATCCTGATGGTCTCGCTGTGGATCCAGCGCCCGCTCGAGTTCTCCTCATTCCCGACGATTCTGCTGATCTCGACCATGGTGCGTCTGGCGCTGAACATCGCCACGACCCGCGTCATCCTTTCGCATGGCCATGAAGGTCATGGTGCTGCCGGTGGCGTCATTTCGGGCTTTGCCAGCCTCGTCATGTCCGGCGATTTCGTCATCGGTCTGATCGTCTTCCTGATCCTGATCACCGTGAACTTCATCGTCATCACCAAGGGTGCGACGCGTATCGCCGAAGTTGGCGCGCGCTTCACCCTCGATGCGATCCCAGGCAAGCAGATGTCGATCGACGCCGACCTCTCGGCCGGCCTGATCGACGAAAAGGAGGCCCAGCGCCGCCGCCGCGAACTCGAAGAGGAAAGCTCCTTCTACGGCTCGATGGACGGTGCCTCGAAATTCGTGCGCGGCGATGCGATCGCCGGCCTCATCATCACCGCGATCAACATCTTCGGCGGCATCATTATCGGCTATCTCCGCCACGGCATGCCGATCGGAGAAGCGGCCGACGTCTTCGTCAAGCTCTCGGTCGGCGACGGTCTCGTCTCGCAGATCCCGGCGCTGATCGTCTCGCTCGCCGCGGGCCTGCTCGTGTCGCGCGGTGGTACTTCCGGTTCGACCGATCAGGCCGTCGTCGGCCAGCTCGGCGGCTATCCGAAGGCGCTGATGGTCGCCTCCGGTCTGATCATTCTCCTGGCGGTCGTCCCCGGCCTGCCGTTCCTACCCTTCGCCGTTCTCGGCGGCGGCATGGCGTTCCTGAGCTGGCTCGTGCCACGCCAGATCGAAGCGGCCAATGCGGCCCGCCGCGCCGAGGAGGCCGCCAAGGTCCAGCAGACCAAGGAAGGCGAGGCGGATTCCGTCAAATCGGTGCTGAAGACCGCCGAGATCGAGCTTCTCCTCGGCAAACAGGTCTCGACGCGTCTGCTCGGCGCCCACCAGGAACTGGCCTTCCGCGTCGGTAAGATGCGCCGCAAATTCGCCGGGCAATACGGCCTCGTCATTCCCGAAATCAAGGTGTCCGACGACATCAGCATTCCGGACAAGGCCTATCATATCCGTATCCACGGTACGACGATCGCCTCGAACACTGTGCGTGTCGGCGAAGTGCTGGTGGTGACAGGCGGCGGCCGCCGGCCGAGCGTGCCGGGCGACGAGATCCGCGAACCCGCCTTCGGCATGCCGGCGGTTTCTATCCTCGAAACCTTCACCGAAGACCTGAAGCGCGAAGGCTTCCACCCGATCGATAACGTCTCGGTGGTGCTGACGCATTTGAGCGAGGTCATTCGCAACAACCTGCCGCACCTGCTCTCCTACAAGGACGTGAAGGTGTTGATCGAACGGCTCGACCCGGAATACCGCAAGCTCGCCGACGAAATCTGCACCTCGCACATGTCCTATTCCGGCCTGCAGGCCGTGTTGAAGCTGCTGCTTGCCGAGCGTGTCTCGATCCGCAACCTGCACCTGATCCTGGAAGCGGTTGCCGAACTTGCGCCGCATGTGCGCAAGACCGAACAGATCGTCGAGCACGTGCGCGTGCGCATGTCGCAGCAGCTCTGCGGCGATCTTGCCGACAATGGCGTCTTGCGCGTGCTGCGCCTCGGCAACAAGTGGGACATGGTCTTCCATCAGGCGCTGAAGCGCGACGCCAAGGGCGAAGTCGTCGAGTTCGACATCGACCCGCGCCATCTGGAAGAATTCAGCGAACAGGCGACCAAAGTTATCCGTGAACATCTCGATCGCGGCATGCCCTTCGTACTGGTAAGTTCGCCCGAATCCCGCTCTTATGTTCGCATGATCATCGAGCGTCTCTTTGCCACTTTGCCCGTGCTCTCGCATGTCGAGCTTGCCAAGGGCCTCGAGATCAAGATCATCGGCTCCGTTTCATGATCACCGACCCGGAGGGATCGGTTCTCGCGCTGTTCGCGGCCTTTTGCCGGATCGGTGGCTGCATCATGATCATGCCCGGGTTTTCTTCTGCCCGCGTTCCAATGCAGGTCCGGCTCTTCATCGCGGTCGCGGTGTCCATGGCGATCCTGCCGGTGATGTGGACGGACATCTATCCTGAGGTGACCGGCAAGGGGCACACCTACATCTATCTGATCGCCGCCGAGACGGCCGTCGGCGTGGTCATGGGTCTCGTCGCCCGCTACTATGTGCTCGGGCTGCAGTTCGCCGGCGCGGCGATCACCATGTTGATGGGCTTCAGCTCCCCGCCCTCGTCGGATGTGATTGAAGACACGCCGGAAAACCAATTGACCAGCCTCATCAGCTTCGCCGGGTTGATGGTGCTCTTCATGCTCGATTTCCATCACGTGATGATCGAGGCGATCGTGCAATCCTATCGCGCCATGCCGATCGGTACCGCCTTCGATCCGCAGGGCGTGCTGATCACGCTCACGGACTCGCTGGCGCAGACCTTCATGATCATGCTGAGGCTCGCGAGCCCCTTCGTCATCTACGGCCTGCTTTTCAACGTAGCGATCGGCATGGTCAACAAGCTCGCCCCGCAGATCCCGATCTACTTCATTTCGCAGCCCTATCTGATCATGGGCGGCATGTTCCTGCTCTATCTCGGCATTGCCGCAATGCTGCGCCTGTTCGGCGACGGTTTCGCGCCGGTCATGCAGGGAGGATAGCCAGATGAAGACGCGTTCGCAGAAGCTCAAGCGCCTGGTGGCCGTCCAGCGCCATCTCGAGCAGATGGCCGAGGCCGACTATGTCGAGATGGTGCGCCAACGCGAGGCCTTGGCCGAGACGATCGACGTGGTCGTCGATGCCATGGGTTCGGCCCATCCGATGCATCGCATGTTCTCCGGCCACTATTCCTCGCAGGTCGGGCGTCTGGTGCAGAAGGACCAGATGTTGCTCGGCATCCAGCAGACGCATGAAGCGCGGATGCTGAGGGAGCGGGCAAAGGCCGACCGGCTCGAGGAAAACATGAAGGAAGCGCGCCAGTCCGAGGAGCGCGAGGAAGCCGACAACTCCATCTATGACCTGATCGATCAACACGTTACCGGGCAGGCGCCAGCTTCCGGTAAGGTTGACGGGCGATAGTACGCCATCCGGGGATGCTCCGACGGTGGAGCGATGCCGGTCCGACTATTGCCTTTGTGCGTCGCCCTTGGTCGATGCAGGCTCGATTTTGAGAGGATTCGTCATGGCCATCTCTCCGCCCAGCGATCTGGTGATGGATGTCGTGCGCGCCGCCGACCCGACCGAGGTGCAGGAAGCGCAGGCGCGGCTGAAGGCCAATCGTGCGGCTTTCAAGGCGACGAGCCTCGCGGAAAACGGCAACGGTTTCACCGCCGCCGTCAACATCCTCAATTCTTCCGACGGCTCGACCGGGCTCGGCGACATCAACAACCGCGTCGAGCAGAAGAAGATCCCTGAAACCTATCGAAAGTTCGAGGCCATGGTGCTGCAGAACTTCGTGAAGTCGATGTTGCCGACCGACAGCGAGAACGTGTTCGGTAAAGGGAACGCAGGCGATATCTGGAAGAGCATGATGGCCGAGCAGATCGGCGACGTCATCTCGAAGAGCGGCGGCATCGGCATCGCCGATCAGCTGGCGAGCGGCAGCGCGACCGATCGGGTCCAGGCCTCGCTCGATGGCAACAGCCGAAACCTCGCCGCAAGCCTCGTGCAGGAATATGAGCGCAAGACGCTGACCGGCTTTACGCCTGAAGACGACAAGAACAAGCAAGCTTAATTGGGAGTTGATTCATGGAAGCTGTGGCATCCAATGACGTCCGGATCCAGAACGTGCTCGGGCGACTGGAAATGATCCTCGACAACGAGAACAGCCGCATCGGTCTCGACCCGGAATTCGACATCAAGACGTCGAACGCGCACAAGAGTCGTTGCCTCTACGAACTGACGATGTTGCATCGCGACATGTTGCCGGGAGAGACGTCGTCGACCTTCTCCTCGCATGCTCGTCACCTGCGTGACAAGCTGGCGATCAACTCGCAGAAGGTGGAAGCGCATCTCGAAGCGGTGCGCTCCGTCGTCGACCTCCTGAAGACGGCTGCACAGGATGCCGATGCGGACGGCATCTATTCCGAAGCGCAGTTCCGCTATAGCGATTTCTGATGCTCAAGCTCATTCTCACCGGGGTCTGGGTCTGCGCGGTCACGCTCGGATCGGTCTATTTTTCGATGCAAAGCGCTTCGGCGCCCGTCGTCACGGACGGCGAGGCAGCTCGTCGCGCGTCGGAACAATATGTTCCCGGTGAGATGATCACCATTCCGGTGATCAAGGAGGGCTCGGTCCAGGGCTATTTCCTCACGAAGCTTTCCTTCTCTGCGACCAAGGAGGGGATCAACAATCTCCGTGCTCCGCTCCGGCAGATGGTCACCGACGTGCTTTACGATCTGCTCGTCGGCTCGAAGTTCATCGACGTTGCCGATACCGGCACCTTCGATCTGCCAACCTTCAAGACCACGGTGAAGGATGGCCTGAACAAGAAGCTCGGTGAAGAGGTGATCACGGAGGTGCTCGTCGAGCAGCTCGAATACCTCACCAAGGACGACGTCAAGCGCGTCGCCAACAGCCAGAACGTGCCGCGGCAGAAGCCGGTTCCAATCGTCGACAAGAACGGCCATGTCGCCAGCGACAAGCTGCCGGAAGGCGCGGTCAAGGCAAGCAGCTCGCATTGACCGGAGAAACGCGAGCGCTTTGTCCGCTCGCTTTCCGACCTCGACCATTTCCTTTTTGACGTCGCGGAATTCCGGGCGGAGGCCGCTCCAGGCTTTTCCTGGATGCGCTCCTGCAAATGCTACTGCCGTCAGTTTTTCTCCGGCGTGCGGTACTGTTCGTTGACGAGGCCAAACTCGGCCATCAACCGGCCGATCGCCACATAGAAATGATAGAGCCCGGCGCTTGCCAGCCCGCTCTTGCTCCAGAGCTCGATGCCGCGTGGGATCGAAGCGCCGAGCAGCGCCAGCGATTTGCCGAAGGTTCGCATCCGCCCGCCGAAACTTGGGTCGCGTCGATGTTCGAGCATCGTCGAGATCGCGCCATTGCGCAGGCTACGCGCCCGGATCCAGGATGCGCTCGTGCGGCGCGCCGGCACGGTTTCGGCGACCCAGGCATCCGCCGCCCAGGCGAAGCAGAAGCCCTGTTCTTTGCTGCGGCTGTAGAAATCCGCATCGCCGCCGCCGATAAAGTTGAATGCCGGGTCCAGGAACGGCCGCGGCATCCTGTCGAGCACCGGCCGGGTAACGAGAACGTTGCCGGAGGAATAGAGGATCGGCACCGGTCCGGTCGTGTCATAGTGGGGCGTGAAAACCGGGTGGCGCTTCCACTTCTGCCCGCCGTCGCCCTCGAAGACCGGGAGCTGCGGCCCGCCGACCATGTCGGCGCCCGTCGTTTCCTGTACCGTGATGAGGCAATCGAGCCACTCGGGTGCCGCGACCTCGTCGTCATCGATGATCGCGATCGCCTTGAGGTTCGGATAGGTTTCGAGCGCCATCGACCAGCCGGCATTGTACGCATGGCAGTTGCCACGCTGATGCGCGACGATGACGATCGATTCGGAGGGATGGCCCAGGAAAAAGTCCTTGGCGGCCTGAGCGCCGGCCAATCCTTCATCGTCGTTCTCCACGACGACCGTGGCGAAGGAGACATCAGGCCTCTGGGAAACAATGGTTTTCAGCGACTTGACGACGTGTTCGGGCCGGCGAAACGTCGGCAGCACGACGACGAGTTCGATGTCGCCGGCGTCCTCCAGCTCTGTCCGGAAGTAGACGGAAATGTCCTGGCCGGTCGACGTCATGGCGAAACCTGTGCAAGCAAAATTGATGTGCAATACAACAAATCTTCCTAAACAGATGCTGAACCCGGACGGCAGATTTTGAAAGGGGGCTTTAAGCGCTCTTTCACCCCATGCTGTTAAAGAAGTGCCCAGTTCCATTCATGACGTGTGGCAAAATGCATCTTGTCCTGGTTTCCTCGCTCGTTCCCGTCGCCAATCCGGCGTCCGGCTTCGACATCGCCAACCGGGCCGTGCTCGACGGCCTTCGTGCTCTCGGTCACCGGGTCAGCGTCATCGGATTTCTCCAGCCGGGACAAACACCCGCGCTGGATTGCGAGATGCACCTCCTCGGCGAGCTCGAGGTTACCAATGCCAAGGTCGGCACGCTTCGGAAACTGCGCTGGCTCGCGACCGCCTTCCTTAACCGCACGTCGGTTTCATCCGGCAAGATGCTTACGGTATCGGCAAACCGGATCCAGTCGATCCTCGACAGCCTCGCCCCGTTCGATGGGTTGGTGCTCAATTCGGTGCAATTGCCGGCCGCCTTCGCGCAGGTCTTCCGACCCTATCCGTCGGTCTATGTCGCCCACAATGTCGAGGCGGATTCCGCCTTCGAGAGTGCCGAGCGGGCAAAGGGCACCATCGAGCGCTTTCTCTTCCGGCGCGAAGCGCAATATCTCGAGCACTACGAGCAGCACCTGGCGCACAATGCGGTTGCTGTCTGGACTTTTGCCGAGGCGGATCGTTTCGGTTTCGGCCGCGCTGTCAGTGAGCGTGCCTTCGTTCTGCCGCTGGTAACGGGCTGGCACGCGCCGGCGGCTCGGACCGGCGAACCTGATCAAGACCTCCAGCACGATCTCGGCCTGATCGGTACATGGAGCTGGCGGCCGAACAGGCTGGGCCTCGACTGGTTCCTCGCCGAGGTCGTCCCGCATTTGCCGGAGGATATGACGATCGCGATCGCCGGGCAGATGGATGGCGTGCCGACGGTCTCCCATCCCGGTGTCCACTTCGTAGGCAGGGTGCCGGACGCGCGCGCCTTCGTCACCGAAAGCGCGGTCGTCCCGCTCATCAGCCGTGGCGGCACCGGCGTGCAGCTGAAGAGCCTCGAGACCTTCGAACTCGGCATGCCCTGCGTCGCGACGCAGGCGTCGTTGCGTGGCATCGAGGCTATCCCCGACAATTGCTCCGCGGCCGATGATCCCTCGGAATTCGCGCGCCTCTTGGTCGACAAGGTTGCCAAGGTGCGGGCCGGCGATCGTCAGTGTCTCGACGGCTCGGTCTTCCACCGTGCCCAGAAAGTGCGGCTGATGCGGGTGATGCGCAATGTGCTGGCGGGCCTTGCGCCTGCGAGCGCAGCGGACGGGCCGTCGCTGCCGCCGGACTTGACGATTCATGAAGGGGGACGATCGTGACGAAAATCGTTGCCACAAAGAACGTTTCTCTATCGCGGCGTCTGATCCTCGGAATGCCGGTCGTCGATCTCGGCTGGACGAAGGCTTTCGCCTTTGCTGCAGAAGCGCTTTCGCGGCCAGGCGGACAAACGGTCCTTGCCTTCCTCAATGCCAACAATGCCAACCTGATGATGCGCGACGGAGAATACCGTGCGGCGCTGGCGCGCCAGGTTGTCTTTCCGGATGGGCACGGCGTCGATATCGCTTCCTATCTTTTTTACGGCCGCATGTTTCCTGCCAATCTGAATGGCACGGACTTCGTGCCGTCGCTGCTGACCTATATCGAAAGACCGCTGCGCATCGCCATGATCGGCGCCAGGCCGAAGGTGCTCGCGCGCGCCGCCGAGAATTTCCAGGCGCACGCACCGTGGCACGAGTTTCTGCCGGTTTCCGATGGTTTTTTCGACCGGGAACGGTCCCGGGAGATTCTCGCTGAAGTCCGTGCGTTGAAGGCCGATATCCTTTTGGTCGCGATGGGCAGTCCGGGCCAGGAGAAATGGGTCGATGCCCATGTCGGCCCCCAGGACGCCCGGCTGGTCATTTCCGTCGGCGCGCTCTTCGACTTCGTCGCGGAGGAGTTTCCGCGGGCGCCAAAATTCCTGCGCCGGCTGCGGCTGGAGTGGTTCTTCCGTCTGGCGATGGAACCGCGGCGCATGTGGCGCCGCTACGTTCTCGGAAACCCGCTTTTCCTGTGCCATGTCCTCTGGCACAAACTGTCTGGACGCTCGCGCGAAACGATCGCCGACACCAACCTTCGAACGGGGACATCGTGAACGGTCCGACCATGCGCACTGCGGTTGTCACAGCGTCCTATGCGAACGATTTCGAGCGTTGCCGGCTCATGTGCGAAAGCATGGACCGCAAGCTTCAGGGCGATTGGAAGCACTATCTGCTGGTCGCCGATTTTGACGTGACGCTCTTTCGGCAACTCGAAGGCGTGCGGCGGGTGGTCGTCAGCGAGGGCGATCTTTTGCCCTGGTGGCTGCATCCGGTTACGGATCCACTATCCGCCGGTCGCAGGAAGGTATGGCTCAGTCCCTTCGGTTTGCCGTTGCGTGGCTGGCATGCGCAGCAGCTTCGTCGCCTGGCGCTCGCGCGGCATATCGACGAGGCGGCGATGTTTGCGGTCGACTCCGACGTCGTGTTCCTGCGTGCCTTCGATCCCGCCAGCCTCTGGCAGGCGGACCGGCTGACGCTCTACCGCAAGGATGGCGCGATCGACGCGCATATGCGCTCCAACCATCTCGAATGGCTCGCCCATTCCGATCGCGTTCTCGGCATCGGCCCCTGTAACCTGCCGGCCAATGACTACATCAACACGCTGATCGCCTGGCGCACGGACACGTGCCGGAAGCTGCTCGACCACATCGAGGCGCAGCACGGCCGCAATTGGGTTCGGGCGATCACGCGGACCCGCGCCTTCTCCGAATGCACGATCTATGGCCGCTTCGTCGACGAGGTACTCGGCGGGGAGGGGCATGTGCCCTCCGATGCCGCGCTCTGTCACGTGCTCTGGTTCGAGGACAGCTACCGGCAGGACCTCTCCGGCCTCAGGGACTTCCTGAAGGATATGGAGCCGCACCAGATCGGCATCGGCGTTCAATCCTTCGTCGGGCACGACCTCGATGACATCCGCAGGGCGGTGGTCGAACTCGCCGCCTGAGGGTTCGACCGGCGTCAGATGACGCGTTCAGCCGGCTTCCGGAGCGCCGTGTAAGTCAGTACGAAGGAGAGGGCGTAGAGCGCGAAGAAGATCGCGTTGAGCGACGGCGCCCAGGCGGTAACATCTGTCGTTGTCCGCAGCAACAGCACCAGCAGAGCCACCTTGACCACGCCGGCGATCAGCAGGTTGAGCATGCGCCGCACCGTCCGGCCCGTCGCATAGAGCAGTTCGGAGTGATACTCGATCAGGTTGCGGAACGAGGGAACGAGAAGGATCATCGCGATGATCGGAGCAGCGGCCGATACGTTGCGGCCGAGGCCGTTCGGGAAGATCCAGAGATAGAGAGCCATGGCCGCCATGGCTGCAAGCGAAGCCAGCGCCACCAGGAGTTCGATCGACAACCTGATCCGCCAGCGCGCGATCGCCTCGGGCGTACGCATGATGCGCTGGACGAGCAGGGTGTTGAACGACCGCACCGGAAGCGCCGTCAGGTCCGCAAGCCGCATCAGGATGGCATAAAGGCCGGAAACCGCCGGACCGCCGATGGCAAGCACGGCGATCTTGTCGAATTCCGACTGAATGTAGAACAGCACCTCGGCACCGGCGACGGAGACGGAATCGGACCAGCGCCGGAAATAGAGCCTGGGCTTCCAGCGCAGCCGGACGCGAGGGTAGAACCACAAAAGCGCCACGACGAGGCCAAGCGCATTCGCAGCCAGGTAGAAATAGGACCAGGCCTCAAGCGTCTTCCAGGATAGGAGAGTAAAGAGCAAGGCAGCGCCGGTGCGGATCGCCGTACCGATCACCACGAGCAGCGCCCCGCGTCCGAAACGGCCAAGGCCATTCAGCACGATGACCGCGGTTTCCAGTCCGCGCCAGCAGATGATTTCCGCCAGCATGAACGCAGAAAAGGCGCTCGCCGTCATGTCCCGGGAAAAAAGGGCGAGGAAGATGATGGCGCAGATGATCGCGATCAGCGGCAGCGAGAGCACCGCACCCACCAGGAAGCCGGCGCTGTAGGTCCCGACCAGCAGGGGCTTTACGGTGGCGACCCGATAGAGCGGCGACATGAAGCCGAAGGCAAGCACGCGCGAGATCATGATGCCGGCTGCTGACGCTGTGGCAAAGAGACCAAAATCGGCGATGACAAGCGTGTTCGCGACGGCGATGAAGTAGACGAGCGACAGCACGAGCCGCCCGGCCGAGCCTCCGGTCATGGAGAGATAGGCGTGGATCAGCGCCTGGTGGCGGAGATAAAGCGCTTTGACGCGATGAGGCACGGCCGACGTTCCAACAGCGCGTCTCCCGGCACGGCCGTTGGAAGCGCTCTATCTCTTTGTTTATGCTGAGTTCCGAGCGCAAGGCGCGTGTCGCATTTGCTGGAACTGCTTTGCTGCCTTCCGTCATAGGCGGGAAAGCTTAATAAGGCGTGAGATTGACCCGTTTGCGTGCGTCGATCCACAGAAATTAACCATTTGTTTTCCATGTTTCCTTAGGTTGGCTTCACTATTCGGAATTCGCCGTCTCGGCAGCCGCGGGATCAGTCATGTTCAACATCGACGACGAGAAACGCCCGGTTCCGCGTGCATCGTTGCTCGATTTCGTAGCCGAGGACACGCGCGGTTCCGCGCGCGCGCAAAAGCCCCGTGTGGCCGGCGCTTCCGCGGCCAATTCTCCTCTGCTCAATCGCCTGTCCGCAGCCGAAGGCCCGACGGGCGAGTCCGGCGCTCGCGAGGCGACCCGTTCGGCGGCGCAACCGACAATAGGCAAGAATGCCTCGAAGGGAACGAGTGGAACGGCCAAGCATCGTCGCGCCCTGAGCGGCATGGGCGACAGGCTGGTACAATGGTTGACCGATAGCCGGGACGATGCCCAGGCGACAGCCGCGCCCGCCACTGACGCACCCGGTGACCGTCCTCTCGTCGACATCAAGACCGTCCTGCGCTCCGTCTGGCAACTGCGCAAGATCATTATTGCGACGACTGCGCTCGGTGCTGTGGGCGGCATACTGCTCGCACTTTCCACACCCAGCGTCTACGTCTCCGAAAGCAAGCTCTACATCGATCCGCGCGAGGTGCGGCTGACGGATTCCGATCTGTCAAAACAATCGCTGGCGACCGAAGGCATTCTCGCGCTCGTCGACAGCCAGCTTGAAGTGCTGCGCTCGCGCACCGTCATGGAGAAGGTTGCAACCGGCCTCGACCTCGAGAAGGATCCGGAATTCGCAGGAAAGGCCGGCGGCGACGCGTCCGCCCGTATGCTGAAGAAGCTGAGCGAGGCCATCCAGGTTTGGCGCGACCCGAAGACCTTCATCGTCACGGTCGAGGCGCAGACGCGCAACCCGGAGAAATCGGCGCTCATCACCAACCGGCTGGTCGAAACTTTTCTCGGTGAAGAAACCGCAGCGCAATCCGGCTTCTTCCAGAAAACAACGGTGGCGCTCGACGTCCGCATCAAGGAATTGAAGGCCGAGCTCGATGCGGCCGAGAAGGCGGTCGAGGACTATAAGGCGAGCTACGACATCGTCGGCGCCGGCGGCGAGCTGATCGCTGACAAGCAGCTCCTGAGCCTCAGCGACCAGGTGGCCGCCGCCCGCAACCGCATCGCCGAAGCAAAAGCGAAAGCGGAAGCCTCCGGCAAGGTGCAGCTGAACGACGTTTTGACCGGGGCCTATCCGGAGGAAATCAGCTCGCTGGCGCTGTCCGAACTGCGCAAGCAATTTGCCGCGACCAGGGCGCAATTGAGTGCGCTTGACGCGAGCCTCGGACCACGCCACCCGCAACGGATCGCCACCCAGCAGGCGCTGGAGGCCTCGCGCTCCGAAATCGGCAACGAACTGCGCCGCATTGCCGCCGCGGCCGGAACCGAGCTTGATCGCGCCCAGCGCACCGAGCAGGACCTGCTGCAGCAGCTTGCGGTGCAGAAGGCGCGGCAGATCGATTCTTCCGCCGAATTCGTCGAACTGCGTGAGCTGCAGCGGAAAGCCGCGGCCACCCGCGCAATTTACGAATCCTTCCTGAAGCGCGCCGGCGAAACGCGCGAAGAGGAAAAGCTGACGGCGAAGAATATCCGGGTGATCTCGAAGGCCGAGCCTGCGCTGCAGGCGAAGGGTCCTTCGCGCAAGATCATCGTGATTGCCGCCACCATGGCCGGCTTCTTCGCCGGCTTCGGCCTCGGCGTTTTGCTCGGCATCTACCGCAGCATGCGCGGTTTGTTTGCCGGCCCTGGTGCAGAGCCGCGGCGCGATCAGGATCCGGAGCCGCCAGAGCCGGAGGGCGATCCCGAACCTTCGCCGCGCAAGCAGCCGCAGGCCGATCCCACTCCTGCCAAGTCCGATCTACCGCCGCCGTTCAGCCCAGCGGCGCATCATGCTCAATCGCTGACAGCCGCCTACGCCGCTGCGCGTCGTGGCGAAGCTGAAGGGGCTATGGTCCGGCGCACGCCACCATACGCGGAAGCGGAGAACGATACCGAAATCGCCAAGGTCCAGGAAGATCTTCGAGCGCTGAGAACCCGCGTCGAACACTACTCCCTTCAAAAGCTGGCACGCGGTTAAGCCATCGCCGACGGGTGGGCTCTATTCCCCGACTGTGCGACGTTGCGATCGCTCTCTCATGATTTTGAGCGAAGCCGTCTCTCCTCTCACCCGTGAAAGGAAATGCCGCGCGGTGGAACGAAACATCCGCCAACCTCGCCGCCGCCTCTTGCATTTATGCGTTTGGAACAGCATAGGGCGCTTTGAGGCCATCGCCTTTTCCCGGGCGAACTAGAGTGTGCCGCGTGAACAGGAAGCCAGGAGGAACATGCCGTGACGACTGTGATTGATGGCAAGAAAGTCGCCGCTTCGGTCATCGAGACTGTGAAGGCCGCGACCAAGGCGCTCGAGACGGATGCCGGTGTTCGCGCAGGCCTTGCCGTCGTGATCGTCGGCGACGATCCGGCAAGCCACGCCTATGTTTCCTCGAAGAGCAAGATGGCCAAGGAGTGCGGCTTCCTGTCGATCCAGCACACACTGTCGGAGGCAACCACGCAGGAAGAACTCGCCGCGCTGGTTGCGGAGCTCAATGCGGATCCCTCCATTCACGGCATCCTCGTGCAGCTGCCGCTGCCGAAGCACCTGAACTCCGAGCCGATCATCCAGTCGATCCTTCCGGAAAAGGACGTCGACGGCCTGCATATCGTCAATGCCGGCAAGCTCGCGACGGGCGATCTCGAAGGCGGTCTCGTCTCCTGCACGCCGGCCGGCGCAATGGTCTTCGTGCGCCAGACACACGGCGATGACCTCTCGGGGCTGAACGCTGTCGTCATCGGCCGTTCGAACCTCTTCGGCAAGCCGATGTCGGCGCTGTTGCTCGCCGCCAATGCGACGGTGACGACGGCGCATTCGCGCACCAAGGACCTGGCCGCCGTCTGCCGCAATGCGGATATCCTCGTTGCCGCCGTTGGCCGCCCAGAGATGGTGAAGGCTGACTGGGTGAAGCCCGGCGCGACCGTGATCGACGTTGGCATCAACCGCGTGCCGGCGCCGGAAAAGGGCGAGGGCAAATCCAAGCTGGTTGGCGACGTCGCCTTTGCCGAGGCCGCCGAGGTCGCAAGCGTGATTACCCCAGTGCCGGGCGGTGTGGGCCCGATGACCATCGCCATGCTGATGGCCAACACCGTGATTGCCGCTCACCGCAAGGCTGGCCGCAAGCCGCCGCGCTTCTAATTCCTGCTCACATCGAATGACGAGACGCGTCGCGATTGCGGCGCGTTCTCATTTTTGCGGGGCGGGCCCGGTCGAGGCGCGCACGATCAGTTCGGCGCGCCAGAGTTCCTGTTCCGGATAGTCGCCACGTTTCAGGATTCCGCCGATCAACCGTGTGGCAATCCGGGCTCCGGCCGCCCTGAGCGACGAGCGTGTCGTCGTCAGCGGCACGCTGAAATTCTCAGGCTTCAGCATCGGCAGCACGTCGTCATGGGCGATCAGCGAGATGTCCTCGCCGATTTTCAAGCCCGCCTGATTGATCGCCCGGACGGCGCCGAGCGCCAGCACCGTACTGGAGCAGAGCACCGCGGTCGGCGGCTGCGCATGCTGCAGGAAGCGCTGCATGCTGCGGTAGCCGTGCTCGTCGGTCATCAGCGAATGTTCGACCAGCGCCTCGTCGAGCGTGAGGCCGTGTTCGGTAAGCGCCCTGAGCATTCCCTTCTGGCGGCGGATGGAAAAAGTCAGATACTCCGGGCCATTGATCAGCGCGATCCGTTGATGCCCGAGTTGAATGAGAAGTCGCGCCGCATCGTAGAAGGCACTGGTGTTGTCGATGTCGAGGAAGGGGTAGTCGCGGCTTTCGCCGATCGAGCGCCCGTGGACGAGAAACGGGATCGACAGCGACTTCAGCATGGCGATGCGCGGGTCGTTGGCGCGCATATAGGCAAGGAACAGGGCATCGACGTTGCCGCTGGCTGCCAGCCGCCGGAACGTCACTTCCTCGTCCTCCGGCGCACTCGGATTGAGCACGAAATGGAAGTCGTGCTTGACCGCTTCTTCCGCAAGCCCCGCCAGGAACTCGCCAAAGTGCACGTCGGAATCGATACCGGGGGCGATCGGCATGACCATGCCGATGGAGAAGGCTCTGCCGGTGGCCAATCGCTGGGCGGCGCGGTTCGGCCTGTAGCCGGTCTCGCGCACGGCCTGCAGCACGCGCTGACGGGTCTCGGCATTCACTTCCGGATAGCCGTTCAATGCGCGGCTGACCGTCGTCTGGGACAGGCCGAGCAGTTCCGCAAGTTGCTTGAGATTGACCGCCATGGTCAGGATTCCTCCCAAAGCGCTTTGGATATCCGTATGATTTTTGGTGTTTGGTCCCAGCGCCTCGGGTTGGTGTAGCATCCGTTTTTCGAGCAACAAAGCGGAATTCAACCATTGCGCGGTGCAAAACGTTACCGCAAAGCACAAATTCGTCGCATTGAGGACAGGGATGGGAAATCTCTTGACTCCTCGCGTGTCGCAATGGTTTGTTAGCGAACTCAAAGCGCTTTGAATTTTCGCGCATCATCGTCTGCCCGGTGGGATCCGGGTTCATCTTTGGGAGGAGAAGAACGTGAAGAGATCATTGCTGTTGGGCGTGGCGGCGTTTGCCCTGTTGGCAGGTGCTGCCGGCGCCGCTGACCTCAAGTTCAAGCCGGGCGAGGATTCGAAGTTCAACTGGGCGAGCTTCGAGGAGTTCAAGAAGGGTCATGACCTCAAGGGCCAGACGCTGACGATCTTCGGCCCCTGGCGCGGTGAGGACGAGGCGCTGTTCAAGAGCGTCTATGCCTACTTCACCGAAGCGACGGGCGCCGAGATCAAATATTCGTCCTCGGAAAACTATGAGCAGCAGATCGTCATCGACACCCAGGCCGGCAGCCCGGCCGAAATCTCGGTCCTCCCGCAGCCGGGTCTGATCGGCGATCTCGCCTCCAAGGGTTACCTGACGCCGCTCGGCGACGACACCCAGAAGTGGCTGCTCGACAACTACGCCGCCGGCCAGTCCTGGGTCGATCTTTCGACCTACAAGGGCAAGGACGGCAATGCCGCGCTCTATGCATTTCCCTACAAGATCGACGTGAAGTCGCTCGTCTGGTACTCGCCCGAAAACTTCGAGGACGCCGGCTACGAAGTGCCGAAGACCATGGAAGAGCTGAAGGCGCTGACCGAGAAGATCGCCGCTGACGGCGGCAAGCCATGGTGCATCGGCCTCGGCTCGGGCGGCGCGACCGGCTGGCCGGCGACCGACTGGGTGGAAGACATGATGCTGCGCACCCAGCCGGCTGATGTCTACGACAAGTGGGTCAAGAACGAGATTCCCTTCACCGATCCGGCTGTCGTTGGGGCGATCGACGAGTTCGGCTGGTTTGCCAAGAACGACAAGTTCGTCGATGGCGGCGCTGCAGCCGTTGCCTCCACCGACTTCCGCGACAGCCCGAAGGGCCTCTTTGCCTCGCCGCCGAAGTGCTACCTGCACCACCAGGCGTCGTTCATTCCGTCCTTCTTCCCTGAGGGCACCAAGATCGGCGAGGACGCCGACTTCTTCTACATGCCGCCCTACGAGAGCAAGAAGGAGCTCGGCAATCCGGTGCTCGGCGCCGGTACGCTGGCGATGATCACCAAGGACACGCCGGCCGCGCGCGCCTTCATCGAATTCCTGAAGACGCCGATCGCCCATGAAGTCTGGATGGCGCAGACGAGCTTCCTCACGCCGTACAAGAGCGTCAACGTCGACACCTACGGCAACCCGCCGCTGAAGAAGCAGGGCGAGATCCTGCTCAACGCCACCACCTTCCGCTTCGACGGTTCCGACCTGATGCCGGGCAAGATCGGCGCGGGCGCGTTCTGGACCGGGATGGTCGATTTCGTCGGCGGCAAGTCGTCGGCAGATGTCGCGGATGGCGTGCAGAAGGCGTGGGACGCCATCAAGTAAGAACCGGATGACGGGTGGCGGCGATGCCGCCCGTTGCCGATCCGGGTTCGCTGCAGAGGCGGGCAGAGGAAAAGTGTATGCGGTTTTCCGCTCGCTTCCCGCCTTCGTCTATGAGAAGTGGCGCACCCCAATGAGAACGGCGACAATCGCCAGCCCTGCACGCGACCGTGCACCGAGGGGGAGGGACATGTCATGTTGTTTCAGCTTTTGAAGGCTGCAGGGTTCATGTTGGGCGGGGTCATCGGCTGCGCCGCCTATTTCTGGGGAACCAGTTTCATTCTCGACCTGATGTTCCCGTCGAAGGGAAAATCAGGTGCCGTCGCGTCAAGAAATCTGCGTATCACCAACGCCATCCGTCCGTGGTTGTTTCTGGGACCGGCGCTCCTTGCGCTGACAGTGTATCTTATCTATCCCGTCTTCATGTCGCTCTGGTACAGCGTCCATGATCGCGCCGGACAGAACTTCGTCGGCGTCAGCAACTATGCCTGGATGGTCAACGACGGTGAGTTCCGCCAGTCGATCTACAATAATTTCCTCTGGCTGCTGGTCGTTCCAGCGCTCGCGACCTTCTTCGGCCTGGTCATCGCAGCACTCACCGACCGCATCTGGTGGGGCAACATCGCCAAGACGCTGATCTTCATGCCGATGGCGATCTCGTTCGTCGGTGCCGCGGTCATCTGGAAGTTCATCTACGATTTCCGTCCCGAAGGCGCAGAGCAGATCGGCCTCCTGAACGCCATCGTCGTCGCCTTCGGCGGCGCGCCGCAGGCCTGGATCACGCTGCCCTTCTGGAACAATTTCTTCCTGATGGCGATCCTCGTCTGGATCCAGACGGGCTTTGCGATGGTCATCCTGTCCGCTGCCCTTCGCGGCATCCCTGAGGAAACGATCGAAGCCGCTGTCATCGACGGCGCCAATGGCTGGCAGATCTTCTTCAAGATCATGGTGCCGCAGATCTGGGGCACGATCGCCGTCGTCTGGACGACCATCACCATTCTCGTGCTGAAGGTCTTCGACATCGTGCTGGCGATGACCAACGGCCAATGGCAGAGCCAGGTGCTCGCCAACCTCATGTTCGACTGGATGTTCCGCGGGGGCGGCGACTTTGGCCGCGGTGCGGCGATCGCCGTCGTCATCATGATCCTCGTCATTCCGATCATGGTCTGGAACATCCGCAATGCGGCCAAGGAAATGAAGGGGCACTGAGATGAATCCAGCGACACGCTCACCCCTCATGTGGGTCGTCCACCTCTCGGTCCTTTTGATCGTCGCGCTCTGGACGTTGCCGACCGCCGGCCTGTTGATCTCGTCTCTGCGCGACAAGGATCAGCTCGCCGTTTCCGGCTGGTGGACCGCACTTTCGACCTCGTCGCAGAACACCGTCGTCCGTGCGCCAGGCCCAGAAAGCCAGGTCGAGCGCGAAGGCAAGTTCGTGATCTCCGGCAACCTGCTCGAAGGTCAGCCGGGCCAAATCTCCGCCTTCGGCTTTAACAGCCGCGAGCCGACTGCGTTCAAGGCCGGCGAAACCGCCGAACTCAACGACGGCGAAAAGCTGACCGTTCAGGCCGACGGCAATTTCGAGATCGTTTCCGACAAGAAGATGGAGGGTTCGCGCGGCCAGCGCGTCTTCGTCACCGCGTCTTCGCCGCCGCGCTTTACCTTCGACAACTATGTCGAGGTGTTAAGCGCTGAGGGCATCGGCCGCTCCTTCATCAATTCGCTCACGGTTGCCGTACCCGCGACGATCATCCCGATCATGATCGCGGCCTTCGCCGCCTATGCGCTTGCCTGGATGCCGTTCCCCGGCCGGGCGATCCTGATCGCCGTGGTCGTCGGTCTTCTCGTCGTGCCGCTGCAGATGTCGCTGATCCCCCTGCTGAAGCTCTACAACGGCGTTGGCACGATCCTGGGCGTGCCGGCCAAGACCTATGTCGGCATCTGGCTGGCCCATACCGGGTTCGGCCTGCCGCTGGCGATCTATCTGCTTCGCAACTACATGGCCGGCCTGCCGCGCGAAATCATGGAATCCGCCCGCGTCGACGGTGCCAGCGATTTCGATATCTTCGTCAAGATCATTCTGCCGCTGTCCTTCCCGGCGCTCGCCTCCTTCGCGATCTTCCAGTTCCTGTGGACCTGGAACGACCTGCTGGTGGCGATCGTGTTCCTGGGCGCAGGCCCCGATGAACTGGTTCTGACCGGCCGGCTCGTCAACCTGCTGGGCTCGCGCGGCGGCAACTGGGAAATCCTGACGGCTTCCGCCTTCATTACCATCATCGTTCCGCTGATCGTCTTCTTCAGCTTGCAGCGCTATCTCGTGCGCGGTCTGCTGGCGGGCTCGGTCAAGGGCGGCTGACTATCAAGGACCTCCAGAGAAAATGAGCATGACCGAAATGAGCACTTCCACTTTGCAGCCGGATCGGGACTGGTGGCGCGGCGCGGTGATCTACCAGATCTACCCGCGCTCCTACCAGGACTCCAACGGCGACGGCATCGGCGACCTCAAGGGCATCGTTGCCCGGTTGCCGCACATTGCCGCCCTCGGCGCCGACGCAATCTGGATTTCGCCGTTCTTCACCTCGCCGATGAAGGACTTCGGTTACGACGTCTCCAATTACACCGATGTCGACCAGATCTTCGGCAGCCTTGCCGATTTCGACGCCGTGATCGCGGAAGCGCACCGCCTCGGCATCCGGGTGATGATCGACCTCGTTCTCTCGCATACCTCGGATCAGCATCCCTGGTTCGTCGAAAGCCGCGCAAGCCGGACCAACGCCAAGGCCGACTGGTACGTCTGGGCCGACTCCAAGCCGGATGGCACCCCGCCTAACAACTGGCTGTCGATCTTCGGCGGCTCGGCCTGGGCATGGGATCCGACGCGCCTGCAATATTACCTGCACAACTTCCTGACCTCGCAGCCGGATCTCAACCTGCACAATACGGAAGTTCAGGAAGCGCTGCTTGGTGTCGAGCGTTTCTGGCTGGAGCGCGGCGTCGACGGCTTCCGCCTCGATACCATCAACTTCTACTTCCACGACAAGCAGCTGCGCGACAATCCGGCGCTGGCGCCGGAACGCCGCAACGCCCAGACCGCACCGGCGGTCAACCCGTACAACTATCAGGAACATCTCTACGATAAGAACCAGCCGGAGAACCTGGCATTCCTGAAGCGGTTCCGCGCCGTCATGGACGAGTTTCCGGCGATTGCCGCTGTTGGCGAGGTCGGTGACAGCCAGCGCGGCCTGGAGATCGCCGGCGAATACACTTCCGGCGGCGACAAGATGCAGATGTGCTACGCCTTCGAATTCCTAGCGCCCGATCCGCTGACACCGGCGACCGTCGCCGAGGTTCTCCGCAATTTCCAGAAGGCAGCGCCCGAGGGCTGGGCCTGCTGGGCCTTCTCCAACCACGACGTCGTGCGCCATGTCAGCCGCTGGGGCGCTGGCGTTGCCGATCGCGACGCGCATGCAAAGCTGCTTGCGAGCCTCTTGATGTCGCTGCGCGGCTCGGTCTGCATCTATCAGGGCGAGGAGCTGGCGCTGAGCGAAGCCGAACTCGCCTATGAGGACCTGAAGGATCCCTATGGCATCCAGTTCTGGCCCGACTTCAAGGGCCGCGATGGCTGCCGTACACCGATGGTCTGGGACGGATCCGCGGTCAATGGCGGCTTCGGCAGCGCGAAACCCTGGCTGCCCGTGCCGCCAGAGCACCTCCAACGCGCCGTATCGGCGCAGCAGGGCGACCAGGCGTCGGTGCTCGAGCACTACCGCCGCTTCCTGCATTTCCGCAAGGCGCATCCGGCTTTCGCCAAGGGCGAGATCGAGTTCCTGAACACGGATGGACAGGTGCTCGCCTTCGTGCGCAGCTATGGCAACGAGAAGCTTTTCTGCCTGTTCAACATGAGCGGTACGCCGGCTGCGGCCACGCTGCCGAACGAACCGGTCGCCGCGCTTGAAGGGCACGGCTTTGCAGCCGAGGTGAAGGACAGAACGGTCAACCTGCCGGCCTGGGGCGCGTACTTCGCCCGGTTGGTGTGACGCCGGCTGAACAATGATGAGAGCAAGAACTGACGGGAAGAACCGAAGGGGAGGGTGCAATGACGGGTCTGCTGCTTAAAGATATCCGCAAGTCCTACGGCGCGGTCGATGTCATTCACGGCATCAATCTCGACATCAAGCAGGGCGAGTTCATCGTCTTCGTCGGTCCGTCCGGCTGCGGAAAGTCGACGCTGCTGCGCATGATCGCCGGTCTCGAGGAGATCACCGGCGGCGACATGTTCATCGATGGCGAGCGCGTCAACACCGTGCCGCCGTCGAAGCGCGGCATCGCCATGGTGTTCCAGTCCTATGCGCTCTATCCGCATATGACCGTCTACGACAACATGGCCTTCGGCATGCGGATTGCCAAGGAATCGAAAGAGGAGATCGACCGGCGCGTGCGCGCGGCCGCCGATATCCTGCAGCTCACCAAATACCTTGATCGTCTGCCGAAAGCGCTTTCGGGCGGTCAACGCCAGCGCGTTGCGATCGGCCGGGCGATCTGCCGCGACCCCAAGGTCTTCTTGTTCGACGAGCCGCTGTCGAACCTCGACGCGGCCTTGCGCGTTGCCACCCGCATCGAGATCGCCAAGCTCAACGAGCAGATGGCTGACACGACGATGATCTATGTCACCCACGACCAGGTGGAGGCGATGACGCTCGCCGACCGCATCGTCGTGCTGTCGCAGGGCCATATCGAGCAGGTGGGTGCGCCGCTGGAACTTTACGAGCGGCCGGCCAATCTCTTCGTCGCGCGCTTCATCGGCTCGCCGGCGATGAACATCATCCCCTCGGCGATTACCGCCACCGGCGCGCAGACCACGGTGAAGCTGACCGGCGGCAAGAGCGTCACGCTCGATATAGCCACGGACGCATCGCAGAACGGCAAGATGGCGAGCTTCGGCGTCCGGCCGGAAGACCTGCAGGTCTCCACTGGCGAGGACTTCCTGTTCGAGGGCACGGTCGCCATCGTCGAGGCACTTGGCGAAGTGACGCTGCTCTATATCGAAGGTCTGGTCGACAAGGAGCCGATCATCGCCAAGATCCCCGGCATCCTGCCGGTTCATCGCGGCGACAAGGTGCGCTTCACCGCCGACAAGGCCAAACTGCACCTGTTCGATGCTGACGGTCGCAGCTATCGCGCGTAAGCAATTCCAGGAAAAGTGCGCAGCGGTTTTCCGTCCGGAATTGCGGCCTGGAAGATCAGTTCCAGGAAAAGTGCGCAGCGGTTTTCCGTCCGGAATTGCGGCCTGGAAGATCAATTCCAGGAAAAGTGCGTAGCGGTTTTCCGTCCGGACTTGCGGCTTGGAAGATCAGTTCCAGGAGAGGTGCGTAGCGGCCCTCCGTCCGGATTTGTCTAACGAACAGATGGTCATCTCGACCCGCCCGTAAAATCGGGCGGGTTTTTTCAATGCAACCTACGGATCAAACCCTCTGTTAAATCTCTGCCGCTAATCTGTTTCAAAAGGGGATAGGAAAGGCATATCGATGAGAGGCGCGGCGCCCGCAATGCAGCAGCACTTCCTGAACAAGGAAGAGTCCTTCATGTACGATCGGGAAGCGAACTTTCCGATGGAGGACACACGGAACGAGGCGCGCATCGAATATACCGAGAAGGGCATGACGCAGCTGAGTTCCCGCCGCTGCGAGATCATCAAGCTCTCCAAAAGCGGCGCCGTCATCAGTATCCTGACGCAGTATCAGCTTCCGCAGAACTTCTATCTCGATATCCCGAGTGCCCGCATCCAGATGGTCGGCTGCCTGCTGAAGCGCGTGCATGCCAACAACGTCATCGAAGCGCGGTTCCTCCGCCTGCTGACCGACCGCGATCTCAATCGGATCTTCGTTTACAGCACCCATCCGAACCATCGCAACCGAACGCTCGATATCTATCGCTGAGGCCGAACGCGGCTTGAGGTGTGGGGCTTGACCGTCCTGTCGGCGCAATGAATGGTTGCGGTCTTATTCAACAGACTCGGACCGGAACCATGCAGCGACCCTATCGGCTTTCCTGCCATTGCGGCGACATCGCAGTCGAGGTTGACGAGGAGCTTTCTGGCCTCGTCGAATGCAACTGTTCGACCTGCCGGCGCTCCGGCTTCCTTCATTGGAAGGTGGACGCCGCCAAGGTGAAGCTGCTCACCGAGAAACGTCGCCTGTCGAGCTACATCTGGCGCGGTCTCAACGAGGGCCATCACTTCTGCCCGACCTGCTCGACGCCGATCATGCGCGGCGGCTATCCGGACAACAAGATCTCCATCAATGCCCGCTGCATCGAAGGAGTCGATGTATTTACGCTGGAGATCGAGCGCTACGATGGGCGCAATGACATGTTCCCCGGTCCGCTGCCGTAAGCGGGCAGTGAGGGCGGAGAGCTTGCCGCTGCCTCGAAGAAAAGTTCGCTAGAAAAGGGCGCCGCCCCGGCTGAGGAGGCGGCGCTATTTGCGTCCTAGTGGAAGAGAACGCTCGCTCCATGGTCGGCAGCGCCTGCAATCGCCCGGAACGGCGCGAAAAGCTCACGGCCCATGCCGAAATCGTTGTCCGAGAGGTCGGCATGCGCAGGTACCCGCGTCTTCAGCGCGATGTCCTCGACCAGCACCTCGATCGTCCCGGCGACCGCGTCGATGCGCACGATGTCGCCTTCCTGGATGCGGGCGATCGGCCCACCGTCCTTGGCTTCCGGGGTGACGTGGATTGCCGCCGGCACCTTGCCGGAGGCGCCGGACATGCGCCCGTCGGTGAGGATGGCGACGCGCTGGCCGCGATCCTGCAGGATGCCGAGCACGGTCGTCAGCTTGTGCAGCTCCGGCATTCCGTTCGCCTTTGGGCCCTGGAAGCGCACGACGGCGACGAAATCGCCCTCGAGCTTGCCCGCCTTGAAGGCGGCATTGAGCTCGGCCTGGTCGTGGAAGATCTTGGCCGGGGCCTCGATGACGTGGCGATCCGGTTTCACGGCTGAAATCTTGATGACCGCCTTGCCGAGATTGCCGGTCAGCATCTTCAGGCCGCCGGTATGCTGGAAGGGTTGGTCGATGGTCGCAAGCACCTTCGGGTCGGCGCTTTCCTTCGGTGTCGGCACGCGCTCGACGCCGCCGTCGGCTCCAAGCCGAACGTCGATCTTGTAGGCATCGAGGCCCTGGCCGACGACGGTGTGCACGTCATCGTGCAGCAGCCCGCCCCGCAGCAACTGGCTGATCAGGAAGCCCATGCCGCCGGCGGCATGGAAGTGGTTCACATCGGCAAGGCCGTTCGGATAGACGCGCGCGAGTAGCGGCACGATATCCGAAAGCTCGGAGATATCCTGCCAGGTGAGCACGATGCCGGCGGCACGCGCCATGGCGACGAGGTGCATCGTGTGGTTGGTCGAGCCGCCGGTCGCATGCAGGCCGACGACGCCGTTGACGATCGAGCGCTCGTCGATCATCTCGCCGGCGGGGGTGAACTCGTTGCCCATGGCGGTGATCGCCAGCGCCCGCTTGGCGGCTTCCTTCGTCAGCGCGTCGCGCAGCGGCGTGCCGGGATTGATGAAGGAGGCGCCGGGCAGGTGGAAGCCCATGATCTCCATCAGCATCTGGTTGGAATTGGCCGTGCCATAGAACGTGCAGGTGCCCGGCCCGTGGTAGGACTTGGACTCTGCTTCGAGAAGCTCGTCGCGGCCGACCTTGCCTTCGGCGAAGAGCTGGCGCACCCGCGCCTTCTCGTCGTTCGGGAGGCCCGAGGTCATCGGACCTGCGGGCACGAAGATGGCGGGCAGATGGCCGAAGGTCAGCGCCGCAATGACGAGACCCGGTACGATCTTGTCGCAGACGCCGAGATAGACGGTGGAATCGAACATGTTGTGCGACAGGCCGACGCCGGCAGCCATGGCGATCAGGTCGCGCGAGAAGAGCGAGAGCTCCATGCCCGGCTGCCCCTGGGTGACGCCATCGCACATGGCCGGCACACCGCCGGCAACCTGTGCGACGCCGCCCGCTTCGCGCGCCGCATCGCGGATGAGCGCCGGATAGGTCTCGAACGGCTGGTGCGCCGAGAGCATGTCATTATAGGAGGTGATGATGCCGAGATTGGCCACGCGGTCGCCCGCAAGCGCCACCTTCTCGGCGGGGGAACAGACGGCAAACCCGTGCGCTAGGTTGCCGCAGCCGAGCACGCTGCGGTGCGGGCCGCTCGACGCCGCCCGGCGGACGCGGTCGAGATAGGGTTCGCGGTGCGGTTTCGAGCGCTCGACGATGCGAGCGGTGATCGCGGCAATGCGGGAATCGGCGGACATGGCAAATCCTGTTCCGGAGCCTTGAAGCTCCTCATCTTCATCCAGTCATCGGTCCGGAGCGCGGCGAGCTTGGGAGAGCGCACGTCGCGTCCCGGCATGTTCTCAGAAACACTTTCCCGTTCCGGCGGGAGCGCGCCACCGGCTGAACGTGTCTCCACTTTGATATTGGGCCAATTCAACCCAACAGCAGTCGATCTACGGCGCCCAATAAATCTGCACCGGCGATGCGGCACGGCGCAGCATCGCGCGGATCGGCATGTCCTTCTCGTCGCCGGCCTCTTCAGCCTTGGCGAGAACGGTCTTCTTGCCTTCGCCTTCGATGTGCAGCACCAGAAGCCGCGCATCCTGAAGGCTGGCGAAGGTCAGCGTCAGGCGGGTTTCGCCGGCACCTTCCGCCTCCATGGTGATCACGCCGCGCGGCGTCGCCGGATCGATGGCACGCGCGAGTTGCGATCCGCCCGGGAAGAACGACGCGGTGTGCCCGTCCGTTCCCATGCCGAGAATGGCGACGTCGAACGGCGCGCCGATTGCTGCCGTTTCCCGGCTTGCGATTTCAGCGGCCGCCTCGGCGGTCGGGGCCGCATGGTAGAGCGGCAGGAACTTGGCCGCGGCCGCCTTGTCCTGAAGCAGGTTGCTGGCAACCAGGCCATGGTTGGAGCGATCACTTTCCGGCGGCACGAAACGTTCGTCAACGAGCGTCACGGTTACCTTGTCCCAGGCGATGTCCTTTTTGGACAGCGCCTTGAAGAAAGCCTTGGGGGTCGAGCCGCCGGAGACTGCGATGCTCGCCGAACCGCGTGCTGCAATGCCGGCAGAAAGTGCGCTGCTTACGGCGTCAGCCAAGCCCTCTGCGAGTGCCGCACCGTTTTCAAATGTATGAAGCTCTGTCGTCATGGTCGCACCTATATCGCATCGTTCCAAGTGCGGCCGTCGCGCTCGATCAGCGCGATCGACTGGCTCGGACCCCAGGTGCCGGCGGTATAGCCCTGAACCTGCTGCCCGGTTTCCTCCCAGGCCTTCAGGATCGGGTCGACCCACTTCCATGCGGCCTCGACCTCGTCGCGGCGTACGAACAGCGTCTGGTTGTTGCGGACGACGTCGAAGAGCAGCCGCTCATAGGCGTCGGCATTGCGCACGGCAAATGCCTCGGCAAAGCTCATATCGAGCGAAACGTTACGCAGGCGCATGCCGCCCGGGCCAGGATCCTTGATCATCAGCGACTGCTTCACGCCTTCGTTCGGCTGCAGGCGAATGACCAGCTGGTTGGCGGAGATACGGCCGGCGTTGTTGTCGAAGATCGAGTGCGGAATCTGCTTGAAGGTGATGACGATTTCCGACATGCGGCCGGCAAGGCGCTTGCCTGTACGGATGTAGAAGGGCACGCCGGCCCAGCGCCAGTTGCTGACCTCGGCCTTGATCGCCACGAAGGTCTCGGTGTTCGAAACGCCGCCTTCGAGCTCTTCGAGATAGCCCTTGACCGGACCGCCGGCAGAGGCGCCGGCGCGGTACTGGCCGCGCACCGTCACCTGTTCGACGTTGGACGAGGTGATCGGCTTCAGCGCGCGCAGAACCTTGAGCTTTTCGTCGCGGACCGCTTCCGCGTCCATCGAGGTCGGCGCTTCCATGGCGACGAAGCAGACGAGCTGCAGAATGTGGTTCTGCACCATGTCGCGCAGCGCGCCGGCCTTGTCGTAATAGCCGGCGCGGTTTTCGAGGCCGACGGCTTCCGCCACGGTGATCTGCACGTGGTCGATATGGGCGGAGTTCCACAGCGGCTCGTAGAGCGCATTGGCAAAGCGCAGCGCCATCAGGTTCTGCACCGTCTCCTTGCCGAGATAGTGATCGATGCGGAAGATCTGCTCTTCGCGGAAGACCTTGCCGATCGTGTCGTTGAGCTCGGTCGCCGATGCGAGGTCGCGGCCGATCGGCTTTTCGACGACGATGCGGGTATTCTTGGTGATCAGCTTGTGATCGCGGATGCGTTCGGAAATGTCGCCGAAGATCGCCGGGCCGACGGCGAGATAGAAGGCGCGGATACGCTCCTTGCCCTCTTCGAGGATCTTCTTCAGCGCATCCCAGCCCTGGTCCGATTTGGCGTCTACAGAAACATAGAACAGGCGCGCGGCGAACTTGGCGACTTCCTCTTCCTTGTACTCATCAGCCTTCAGATGTTCCTTCAGCGCATCGACGGCGAATTTGCGGTAGTCCTCATGGCTGAGTGCTGCGCGCGACGCCCCGATGATGCGGGTCGGCTCGGTGATCTGGCCTTCCAGTTGCCGGTGATAGAGCGCCGGCAACAGCTTGCGCTCCGCAAGATCGCCGGTGCCCCCGAACACCACATAGTCAAATGGTTCGACGGGAATGATCTGGCTGCTCATGGGATATCTCGATCTGTTCAGGTCACGGACACATATAATCTAATCGATTTAAATGCGCTAGGGTGCGGCGCAATAAAATGCCGCCGCGAGGGCTTCTCAGAACCTGTCGCGTAATGCGTACCAGCTTAACGCGAGGAAGAGAAGGGCGGAGCGGAACCGTGTACCACCGGGAAAAGCCGGGATTTTCAGGGCTTTCAGCAGATCGAGCTCGGTATCCTTGCCGAGCGCCAGGTCGGCATAGAGCTTGCCGCAATAGTTGGAGAGCATCACGCCGTGGCCGGAATAGCCGCCGATCGAGGTGACGCCGGGCATCACTTCGCGACAGAAGGGCGTGCGCGGCATGGTGATGCCGACCGAGCCGCCCCAGGCATGGGTGATCTCGATATTGGCAAGTTCCGGATAGATCTCGCTGATCTGCCGGCGGATGTGGGTCGAGATATCGAGCGGATTGTCAGCGGTATAGGCCTCGCGGCCGCCGAAGAGCAGCCGCCCGTCCCGCGACTTGCGGAAATAGCGCACGACGAAGCGCGAATCATCGACCGATTCGCCGCCGGGAATGACCTTTGGGTGGTCGGAAAGCACCGTCGTTGCGCCGATGAAGGAGCGGATCGGCATGACGTGGCTGGCGCTCACCGGCTCGAGATTGCCGATATAGGCGTTGCAGGCGACGAGCGCGCGGTCGGCGGTGATCGTGCCGCGGTCGGTGGTGATGACGATCGTGCCGCTTTGGCGCTCGATCTTGGTTGCCTTCGTCTGCTCGAAGAGATTGGCACCGGCAAGGGCGGCCTGTTTCGCAAGGCCGACCAGCAGCTTCATCGGGTGGATATGGCCGGTGCCGGCATCGCGGATGCCGAAGTGGTAGTGGCTCGATCCGAGCCGGCTTGCGGTTTCCTCCCGATCCATGAAGGAGAGATGCGGATAGCCGAAGCGCGTTGCCATCGCTTCCGCATGGTCGCGATAGTCTTTTTCGAGGCTCTTCTTGTGGCCGACCGAGAGCTGGCCGGGCACGAACTCGATGTCGATTTCGTGGGCGCTTGCGAAGTCGAGCACATAGCGCTTGGCATTCTCCGCCATGTCGAAGAGCGCCTGTGCCCGCTCATGACCAAGGCTTGTCTCGGTCTCGTCCGCCCAGGCGCGCTGCCCGGTGCCGAACTGGCCGCCATTGCGGCCAGAGGCACCGTCGCCGAAGCGGCAGGCGTCGATCAAGGTGACGTCGACGCCCTGCCGCGCCAGGTTCCAGGCGGCCTGCAGCCCGGTATAGCCACCGCCGACGATCGCGACGTTGGCTTTCCGCGATCCGGGCATGGCGGGATACTCCGGTCGATCCGGAACGGTCGCCTCATACCAGGAGTAACCGGGCGAGATCGGGCTTTGCCAGGGCATGGAGAACCTCTGAGGTCAGACGTTGAGAAGCAGGAATTCGCGTTCCCAGGGACTGATGACCTGCATGAAGGTTTCGAACTCGCCACGTTTGACGCCGGCATAGATGGCGATGAACTCAGGGCTCAGCACCTCCGCAAGCGATGGTGCCGATTCGAGCAGAGCGACAGCTTCGAGCAGGCCGCGCGGCAGGTCGATCTCGCCCTCGTTGGCCGTGTCCTCGGTCGGTGCCGTCGGCTCCCGCTGTTCGACGATGCCGAGATAGCCGCAGGCAAGCGAGGCCGCGAGCGCCAGGTAGGGGTTGGCATCCGAGCTCGGCAGCCGGTTCTCGATGCGCCGGGCGACCGGTTCCGACACCGGGATGCGGAAGGCGGTCGTGCGGTTGTCGTAGCCCCAGGCGGTATTAACCGGCGCCGACATGTCGGGCGTCAGCCGGCGGAAGGAGTTCACATAGGGCGCCATCATGACCAGCGTGCGCGGCACGTAGTGCTGCATGCCGCCGATGAAGTGGAAGAATTCCTTCGATGCCGATCCATCCGGGTTCGAAAACAGGTTCCGGCCGGTGTTGATTTCGACCACCGACTGGTGGATGTGCATCGCCGAACCCGGCTGGCCCTGCATCGGCTTGGCCATGAAGGTGGCATAGATGCCGTGTTTCAGCGCCGCCTCGCGGATCGTGCGCTTGAACAGGAAGACCTGGTCGGCCAGCTCGATCGGGTCGCCGTGGCGAAGGTTGATCTCGAGCTGCGCCGGTCCCTCTTCATGGATCAGCGTGTCGATTTCGAGACCCTGCTTCTCGGAGAAGTGGTAGATGTCGTCGATCAGCTCGTCGAACTCGTTGATGCCGGCAATCGAATAGCCCTGACCGCCAAGGATCGAGCGACCGGAGCGACCCTTCGGTGGATGCAGGGGATAGTCAGGGTCGTCATTGGTGGCGACGAGGTAGAATTCGATTTCCGGTGCGACGACCGGTTTCCAGCCCTTCTTCTTGTAAAGGTCGACCACGCGCTTCAGGACGTTGCGCGGTGTGTAGCTGATCTGCTCGCCCTGCGAACCGACGATGTCGCAGATCACCTGCGCCGTCGGGTCGGTCTCCCAGGGCACGACCGAAAGCGTCGAGAGATCAGGCACGAGCTTGATGTCGCTGTCGCGCGAATCGTAGCGGAACTGCCCGGTTTCGTCAGGATACTCGCCCGAGATCGTATGCCGGTAGACGGCCGAGGGGAGCGCCAGCGAGGTGTTGGACGTGAATTTCGAGGTCGGCATCATCTTGCCGCGCGGCACGCCGGCAAGGTCGGGCGTGATGCATTCGACGTCTTCGATGCCGCGGATCTTGAGCCAGTCCGTGGCTTCCTTCCAGGTCTTCACACCACGGAGGGAGTGCAAGGCGGGGGGTATTTTCGAAGTTTTGCTGATTTTCGTTGTTTGTTGGGCAGCACTTCTCTTGGAGGGCATAAATCACCGGTTTTGGCTTCGGATGACGCATCATAACCACAGATTGGCAATTGGCTAGATGGGCTTGGTCATTGACTTTCTTCTTTGCCACCGGGAAGGAAAGACAAAAGAGCTGGGGTGTTTCGTGGCTGAGAAGAAGGATGTGGTCATCATCGGCGCCGGTGCCGCGGGCATGATGTGCGCCATCGAAGCGGGCAAGCGCGGCCGCCGTGCGGCTGTGCTCGACCATGCCAAGGCACCCGGTGAGAAGATCCGCATCTCCGGCGGTGGTCGCTGCAACTTCACCAATATCCATGCGGGGCCGAAGAACTTCCTTTCGGCAAACCCCCATTTCTGCAAGTCGGCGCTGGCGCGCTTTACGCCGCGCGATTTCCTTGGCCTTGTCGAAAAGCACGGCATCGCCTGGCACGAAAAGACGCTCGGCCAGCTCTTCTGCGACCACTCGGCCAAGGACATCATCAGGATGCTGCTCGCGGAAATGCGCGATGTGCACGCCGAGTTGCGGCTGGAGACAACGATCGAAAGCGTCGAACGCCACGGGGCGGGCTTCCGCGTCATGACGGATGAGGGGCCCATCGATGCCCAATCGCTCGTCATAGCCAGCGGCGGCAAGTCGATCCCGAAGATGGGTGCGACCGGGCTCGCCTACCGGATCGCCGAACAGTTCGGACTTGGCATCGTCGAAACGCGGCCGGGCCTCGTGCCGCTGACCCTCGATCCGGCGCAACTCCAAACGATCGGCGAACTGGCGGGTGTCGCAGCCGACGCCGAAGCCCGGTTCGGCAAGGCGGCCTTTCGCGAGGCGGTGCTGATCACCCATCGTGGCCTGAGCGGCCCGGCGATCCTGCAGATCTCTTCCTATTGGCGCGAGGGACAGGAGATCGAGTTGCGGCTGATGCCCGATATCGACATCGCCGCGATCCTCAAGGAGATCCGCCGCACCCACGGTAAGCAGGCGGTGCAGACGGCGCTTGGCGATATCCTGCCGCGCCGGCTCGCACAGTTTTTCGCCGACGGCGCGAAGCTGACCGGCCGTCAGCTTGCCGACCTCTCGGACAAGACGATCAACCAGCTTTCGGCCTCGATCCAGGCCTGGACGATCAAGCCCGCCGGATCGGAAGGCTATCGCACGGCCGAGGTCACGCTCGGCGGCGTCGATACCAAAGGGCTCGATTCCAAGACGATGCAGGCGAAGGCGGTGCCGGGGCTCTACTTCATCGGCGAATGCGTCGATGTGGCCGGCTGGCTCGGCGGCTACAATTTCCAATGGGCCTGGGCATCGGGCTTTGCTGCCGGGCAGGACGCCTGATCTCCCCGCTTTTGGTGGGTCGTGCTTCAGCGATTGTTAACGGGTCTGATCGAACCTTGTTTCTCGTCGGCACAGCCGGCGGTTGGTGTGATCGGATTGTCGCGTAAACGGAAATAACACTGTTTCCTATTTTTTGACTTTCCTCCGCCACGGCATGGCTGCAATATACGTGTGACTGGCAAGCCGGTTCATCCGGGCCGATGGTTGCCGGTGAATGTGACAAGGACAGGATGCCATGAACCAACCACGCCGCCGTCCCCGCGCCATCGCGGTCGCCCGCACCGATGAAAGCCGTCAGCAGAAGGCCGCGATCACGCGCCTCGCCCTCATCGCTTTCTTCGCTGTAGCTGCGCTCGCAACCGTTCCGGACCTTTGGTTCTGATCTCAGGCAACCGGCCCTAGACGGCCGGTTCCTCGGGCGCCATTGAAGCGCCCCGCGCCCTTCGGATTTTCTACCGCAGGCGAAACGCGCTTATATAAATTTTAATCGTTCAAATTGGATAGTGCGACGATGTGAGTTCGTCAGGTCCACGTTGCCTAGGAGTGGTGACGCGGATCCGCAATGATTGCCGACGGACTTGCGGCGTGCGCCGTATGATTTTCCGAAAAACATCAGCCTGTTTGCGCATCGGGTGGCTCTCGATCGCTCGCACCTTCACGCCCTGTCGTTGAAGGCGGAGACGTCTCGAGCTGCCGGGGGAGGCGAATGCGAGCTGCGAGCCAAGGTGTTTTCAATGTTCATTGATAGAATTCTTGCCCGTTTCAAGATCCAGACGAAGGTGCTCTTTTTCATCCTGCCCTTCGTCGTCAGCATCTGTGCCGTCGGTATCACCGGTCTCTATGCATCCGGCCTGCTTCAGGGCCGCATGGAGATTTCCAACAGCGTGCTGCAGACATTGAGCGGCTTCAAGGATGTCTATGCGGGCATGAACGCCTTCCTGCATTCGACGACCGAGGAAACCAGGCAAGCCGTCCAGTCGAAGATTTCGGCCCAGAAGGACGTGCTTGCGGCAACGGCCGCACAGGTCGCCGGTCAGAGTGGTCAGGATGAGCTGACGGCCGCGATCGCCGCCACAAACGACATCGAGGCACGAATTGACGGCCTCTGGAAGCTGCATGTCGGCGAGCAGGAGCTGCGCGCAGCGATGGCTGCCAACCTCGACGCGCTGCTGATCGAGCGCTCCAAGATCAACGAGGAATCGAACCGGCTGCAATATGCCGTGCGGAAGAACGAAAACGCTGCCAAGACCATGTTGCGTGAAGCCGAGAAGCTGATGCGCGCCAGCCGCTTCTTCAACGAGTTCGGCACCGAGGTCAGCAAGGCGATCACCGTCGACGATAAGCTGAAGGCGGTCAAGGAACGCTTCCCGATGATCGGCCGTACCGAGCGTGACATCTTCCGTCTGCTGCCGAAGGACGAGAAGTCGCTTGCCGAAACGATCACGTCGGCCTCAAGCGAGATCGGTTCGCTGCTGAAGGCGCCCGCCGGCCCTGAGACGCTTGCCGGCATCTCCAAATATGTCGACCGTTTCCGCACTGCGAGCTTCCGCCTGGAGGCGGCGTCGGTCGGCAAGATGCGTGACGCGACGCGGATCTTCGCTGAGCTCGACGAGCAGATCGTCACGACGGAATCGGTACTGACTGCAACCCGCCGGCTCGCCGCGTCGATCACCGACATCCAGATTTCCGCTGCGACTTTCATGGGGCAGACGAATGAAGAGAACCGCCAGAAGCTGCTCGACAAGTCGCTTGCCGTTCAACAGAACATGGCGACGCTGCGTGGTGTTGCCAGTGACGGCGCTTCCTTCGACAAGATTGCCGATACGCTGATGCCGATCCTGACGGCGATGAAGAAGGATGCCGCAGCGCTCGTCGAAATCACCGTCAAGCGGACCGCCGACTTCGACGCTGCCGGCCAATCGATCGACCAGATCTGGGGCGATCTCACCGGCTTTGCCGAGCAGCAGAAGGTGGCCGCCGGAACAGAACGCCAGGAAGCAAACCAGATCTCGGTGGCCGCAACCGTCGGCGGCGTCGTCATCGCGCTGCTTGCCGGCATTGCGTTGACGCTGACGTTGAAGAAACCGATCGGCCAGATCACCGCTGCCATGCGTCGCCTCGCCGATGGCCGCCTCGACACGGCGATCGACGGCGACGCCCGTCGCGACGAAATCGGCGACATGGCGCGCGCGCTCGGCGTCTTCAAGGAGAACGCGCTTTCCAAAGTGCGTATCGAGGCTGAGAGCGAAGAGCAGCGTACCCGCGCCGAAATGGAGCGCAGCCGCAACGATCAGGAAAAGCGGGAGCTCGATCGTCAGATCGATCTGGCCGTCAGCGAGCTTGCAGCCGGTCTCGGCCGTCTCGCGCAGGGCGACCTCTCGCGCCAGATCGAGGTTCCGTTCCACGGTCGTCTCGAACAGTTGCGCGAAGACTTCAACGGCTCGCTGATCCGGCTGCAGGACACGCTCTCCCAGATCCGTGCCAATGCGCAGGCGATCCAGGAAAGCGGTTCCAGCATGCATCATGCCGCCGACTCGCTGTCGAAGCGGACGGAAGCCCAGGCGGCCTCGCTTGAAGAAACCGCTGCTGCGGTCGACCAGATCACCGTGACCGTTCGCTCTTCGGCCGAGCGTGCCGGCGAAGCCAACCATGCCGTGATCCAGACGAAGCGCAGCGCCGACAGCTCGGCGACCGTTGTCACCAACGCGATCGCCGCCATGGGACGCATCGAGGAGGCCTCGCGCCAGATCGAGCAGATCATCGAGGTGATCGACGACATCGCCTTCCAGACGAACCTCTTGGCGCTGAACGCCGGCATCGAGGCGGCGCGCGCGGGCGAAGCAGGCAAGGGCTTTGCCGTTGTCGCCCAGGAAGTGCGTGAACTGGCGCAGCGCTCGGCAGAGGCCGCGCGCGAGATCAAGGGGCTCATCAACAAGTCGACGAACGAGGTCAATGCCGGTTCGCACCTGGTCAAGGAAACGGGCGAAGTGCTGGCATCGATCAGCGCGCAGATCGTCACCGTCAGCCAGCATGTGGAGATGATCGCGACCGCTAGCCGCGATCAGGCCGTTGCGCTCAACGAGGTCAACGGCTCGGTCAACCAGATGGACCAGATGACACAGCAGAACGCTTCCATGGTCGAGGAAGCCACGGCGACGAGCCGGTCGCTCGCGCACCAGGCCGACACGTTGATGATGCTTGTCGAGCAGTTCCGGCTGGAGCCGCAGGCAGACGACTACAATTACCGGGCCGCCTGAGGCGGCCGGCAATCGAATTCGCTGACGGCGGACGTTCCGCCTTCAGGCGAAGGCACGGCAAACCGGTATCGCCGTGCGACATAACAAGGGCAGGGGCTAACATTGCACCGCGTGGCCGCAGGGCTCCGCGGTGCTCTTTTCTTCAGCGTCAAGGCGCCTCATGCGCCGCTGGGCAATCCTGACGGACAGGGCGTTAAAGAGGCGCCGAAGATATCCCGGCGGCTTCGGATCGAAGTCTTCGTCCCAACGCCGGTTCTTCAAGGCCATGTCGGCGATATAGACCATTGCCATCATTTCCATGGTGATGCTCCTCACTTGGTGGGCATCACGTCTTTTATGCATCCAAAGCAGTTTTACATACACCGGATATCGCGCTATATTTTTCAGTAATGAAAAACCTGGATTGGGATATCTACCGCTGTTTCATGAGCGTGGCGCGCACCGGGGGCCTGACCGGCGCGGCACAGGCGCTCGGTTCGAGCCCGGCCACGGTCGGGCGGCGGATGCTGGAGCTCGAGGAGCGGACGGGCCGCGCCCTATTCCTGCGCAGCCAGACCGGCTATCAGCTCACTGGCGACGGTGAGCTTCTTTTCGAGCAGCTTCAGGAGATGGAGACGGCGGCGCGCCTGGTCGAAAGCTGGCGGCGCGAGGGTGAAGGCGCGACAGTCCGCATCACCGTCGGCACCTGGAATGCCTGGCTTCTTGCCGAGAATTTCCCGGCACTTTGCAGCGAGAGGGATGGTTTCAGCCTGGCGATAACGGTTGGCGAGACACGCGCAAGCCTCGCCTATCGTGAGACCGATATCGGCATCCGTGCTTTCGAGCCCGAGGAAAGCTATCTGGCGGCGAGCCTGATCGGTGACGTCGCCTACGCCGCCTATCGCCAGAAGAACGCAGCGTCAGCTGCCAACAGTCGGTGGGTGGCCGTGGGCGAAGAGGAGGCGATCTCGGCCTATCTTCGCTGGCCTCACCAGCAGGCAGAGGGCAGGATCGTCGCGACGATCACACGGCCGCGTTCGCTCCTGGATCTCGCCCGTGCCGGCGCCGGGTGCGCCGTGCTTCCCTGTTTCGTCGGCGATCTCGATCCGATGCTGGAGCGGGCGGGTGACGAAATCCCGGCGCTCAGGCATCGGCAATGGATCGTGATGAACAACGAGGATCGGCACCGAAAGGAAATCCGCACGGTGGTCGATCGCATGACGAAGCTGTTGCGTAGCCATGCTGACGTCTTTGCCGGAAAACGGCCGCGTCGCGGCTGAGCATGCGCGCGACCGGCCCGCATCCAGAACGACGGGTCGTGGGTTCTGGCGCCTTCGGTCAGCGCATCAGGAGCTTGACCAGGGCGGCCTGAGAATTGACCCGGGTCTTGGAATAGATGCTTTTAAGCTGCGTACGGGTCGTCTCGTAGCTGACGCCGTTGGCATGCGACATTTCCTTCAGCGTCAGGCCGGCAACGACGCCTGACGCGATGCGGTTTTCGGCCGGCGTGAGGCCGTAGCTGTCTTTCAGGTGGGTGAGGCGTTGGTCAAAAACCAGCGAGGACGCCGGCTCGACCAGCACCGCGACGGTGGGGCCATCGAGGAGTTCGGTGAAGATACTGGCGCTTCGCCGGACGAGCGTGATCCGAAAGGCGCCATTCTCCGCGGTCCTGACGATGCGAACCTGCGGCTGTGCGGGAGTGCCGACCGGTGAGGCCAGAAGCTCCAGTGCCGCGTTGGCTTCCGGTTCGTCCATGAACAAGCGTCCGCCGATCGTGACGCGAAACGGAGAGCCCTTCGCCGCCATCCGCTGCGCGCTCTCGTTCATGGAGCGGATGCGAAGATTGTCGCCGACATAAATGGCGCCGACACCGATCGTATCGAGCAAGGTCTGGCCTTCGTGCTGCTCCGCCACCATCAGGTCGCGCCGGCGCAGGAAATCGAAGGCGCGTTTCAGATGAGGGGCAAGAAGGGTATATTGATCGGCTGCCTGCCGGTTGAGTTCCTCGTCCGTGGACGATGTACAGGTCGATACGAGCAATGTGCGCGTCGCGCTGCGCACGATGGTAACGCCCACGGTGGTCTCGCAGCCGGTCTGGCCCTTCAGCCAGTCATTGTAGAACTCCGACTTCACCAGATCAGCGCGCGAGACAATGTGTTCGCCGGCGAGACCGCGGCCCACGGGCACGAGCACGGACTTCGGTATCCAGGGATTGATCGCCGCGAAATGGCTGTTGAACTGATCGATCGCCTCCGGAGTAAAGCCGGAGACATAGGGCACGCATGCCGCTGGCGATGTGAGATCGTGGTAATGGAGCGCCGAGCGCCCGCCGGGCATCGTCGTGGTCAGCCGGTCAAGAAAGTCCTGCCAGCTGCAGTCACCAAATGCGGCGCCGTAGATCAACTCCGTCAGTTCGGCCGTATCTGCAGCTTTCGTCGATCGATGCATGCGCACCTCTGCCTAAGGTAGGTTCGGCTAATATAGGCAGGAGCGGGCGGTTCGATCAACCTGAAATAGTGGGTTGCCGGTGATCGTTGCATCGTGAACGATCACCGCGAGCACGGAAAGGCCGGCATCGCTGCCGGCCTTTCCGATCTTGTGCGCCGAGATCTCGCGCTGCAGTTTCAATGATGTTCAACGATAAATTGTGCTTCGAACGAAAGATGCAGCGAGCGGACGAAGCGAGACGGATGAAAGCAAGGCCATCGCAAGCGTCATCGCCACGAGTGTCATGGCCTGCCCTGGGTCACGATGACCGGGATCAGGAGGTCGCCCCAGTTGCCTTCACCGCCGTGGTGGCGGGCCGAGCGAACGAGCTCGACCGAAACGCCGGCATCGACGGCCTTCATGACGGACTGGTTGAGGCGGTGCAGGTCGTTGGCGACCATGCGGATCGCTGCCTGCTGGTCCGGGGTCATCGCCGAAGACTGTTCCTCGGCCCGTTCCTTGACGCGTGTCTGGACTGTCATTGGACTTCTCCTTGAGGTTCGAGGCTAGAGTGGGATGCGGAGGCGTGTCTGCGGTTTCCGTCCGTGTCCCGCTCTGATTTATGAGGATCGGCAGGAGCGCAGCGGGCAGGGATTGCCGCGCTCCCGCCGGGCTTTCACTCCGCGGCCGGGCGGAACTGGTCGTGCTCGGTCGATTCCTTCATCGCGGTCGTTGAGGACTGGCCACCGGTAATCGCCATCGAAACGGCGTCGAAATAGCCTGTGCCCACTTCACGCTGGTGCTTGGTCGCGGTGTAGCCGTTGACCTCGGCTGCGAATTCCGCTTCCTGCAGCTCCGAATAGGCGGCCATCTGTCTCGCCTTGTAGCCGCGCGCCAGTTCGAACATGCCGAAGTTCAGCTGATGGAAGCCGGCAAGCGTGATGAACTGGAACTTGTAGCCCATCGCGCCCAGCTCGCGCTGGAACTTGGCGATCGTCGCGTCGTCGAGGTTCTTTTTCCAGTTGAACGACGGCGAGCAGTTGTAGGCGAGCAGCTTGCCCGGATGCGCTTTGTGCACGCCTTCGGCGAACTTGCGGGCCTGCTCCAGATCTGGCTTCGAGGTCTCGCACCAGATGAGGTCGCAATGCGGTGCATAGGCGACGGCGCGGGCGATGCAGGGCTCCAGCCCGTTCTTCACCTGGTAGAAACCTTCGACCGTGCGTCCGGCGTCATAGTCGACGAAGGGACGATCGCGCTCGTCGATGTCAGAGGTCAAAAGCTTTGCTGCTTCCGCATCCGTGCGGGCGATGACCAGCGTCGGCGTGCCCATGACGTCGGCAGCAAGCCGTGCCGCGTTCAGGTTGCGGATATGGGCGGCCGTCGGGATCAGAACCTTGCCGCCGAGGTGGCCGCACTTCTTTTCAGACGCGAGCTGGTCCTCGTAGTGCACGCCGGCAGCACCTGCCTCGATGAAGGCCTTCATAATCTCGAAGGCATTGAGCGGGCCGCCGAAGCCGGCTTCGGCATCGGCAACGATCGGCGCGAACCAGGTGTCGACCGAAAGACCCTTGCCTTCGGAGGTCTCGATCTGGTCCGCACGCTGCAGCGTGCGGTTGATGCGCTTTGCGAGCTCGGGCGCCGCATTGGCCGGATAGAGCGACTGGTCCGGATACATTGCCGAAGCGGTGTTGGCGTCGGCAGCAACCTGCCAGCCGGAGAGATAGATCGCCTTCAGGCCGGCGCGGACCATCTGCATGGCCTGGTTGCCGGAGAGCGCTCCAAGCGCGTTGACGAAGTCATCCTCGTGAATGAGTTTCCACAAGCGGTTCGCGCCCATTTCGGCCAGCGAATAGCGGATCTCGACCGACCCGCGCAGCCGCTTCACGGTCTCGGCGGTATAGGGGCGTTCGACGCCATCGAAGCGGCCTTGCGGTGCGCTCGGAACCAGCTTGTAAAAATCAGTCATTACATCCTCCTGTCAAAATCGGACATCCATTCGACTTTCGTCGCACGGCGCTTTGTGTTTCGAGTTCATGTGACAGGTTTTACATTGCGCTGCGATATTCGGCTATTGGAAACAATGAAATGGCCTGGTCAAAAGGGTTATCTTGTCTTGCCTTTGACAGAAGCGCGAAGTAAATTTGTAAAAAGTGTAAAGCGTCGCGTTCGTTGCAGATTGTAAAGGTAGTTACAAATGGCCGAGAACAAGATCTTCGCCGGTCCGCGGGTCAGGCGTATTCGCAACGGTCTCTCGCTGACGCAGACGGCCATGGCCGAGGCCCTCGGCATCTCGCCGTCCTACCTCAATCTGATCGAGCGCAATCAGCGGCCGTTGACTGTTCAGCTGCTTTTGAAACTCGCGTCGGTCTACAAGGTCGATCTCGACGAGCTGCAGGGAGAAACCGGTGGCAGCCTCACGCAATTGCGCGAGGTTTTTGCCGATCCGCTGTTGTCAGCCGAATTGCCCGGAGAGCAGGAGCTGATCGAGGTGGCGGAAGCCGCCCCCAATGCCGCCGGCGGTGTCGTCAAACTCTATCGCGCCTATCGCGAGCAGGCGGCGCGCCTGAAGGACCTCGCCGACCTGCTGGCGGGGCAGGGGCATATGGAGGCGCTTTCGGGCACGCGGCTGCCGATGGACGAGGTGCGCGAAACCTTCGAGGCGCGACCCAATCATTTTGCTGCGATCGAGGCAGCGGCGGAAGCCTTTCATGAGGCTCTGTCGCCAGGCGATGATCTCGTGGGTGCACTCAAGAATTGGCTGAAGAAGGAGCATGGCCTGGTGGTGCGCAGCCTGCCGGCGCATGCCATGCCCAATCTGCGCCGCCGTTTCGATCGGCATTCCATGCGCCTCTTCATCTCCGAGCGGCTATCGCCCTATGACCAGCTCCGCGAGATCGCCATGGAGGCCGTATCGATCGCCTGCCATGAGGCGATCATCACCGAACTCGAGCCTTTGCGTTTCTCGACGGCGGAGGCGCGCCGCATCGCCCGTTTCGAGCTTGCGCGCTATGGCGCGCATGCGCTGATGATGCCCTATGCCGCCTTTCTCGCCGCCGCGCAGCGCGCGAAGTATGATGTCGACGTGCTGCGTGCGCGCTTTCAGGTCTCCTTCGAGCAGGCAGCCAATCGGCTGACCATGCTGCAGCGGTCGGGCGCACAAGGCGTGCCCTTCTTTCTGATGGAGATCGACAATGCCGGCCACCGCTTGCGGCGGGCCGGCGCTTCAGGCTTCCCGCAGGCGAAATTCGGCGGCGGCTGTCCGAAGCTCAATATCCATGCCGCCTTCTCGGTGCCGGGGCAGGTTCTGGTCGATCGTGTCGAAATGCCCGATGGCGCTGCGTTTCTGACGGTGGCGCGCACGCTGGATGGCCCGCAGGCGGCGTTTCAGGAGCGGGTTCGGCGCACGGCCTTACTCCTCGGTTGCGAAGCGTCCTTCGCTGATGAGGTGGTCTACGGTGCGGGGATGCCGCCGGCGGTCGCGATTGGTGCCGCCTGCCGGCTCTGTGAACGGCAGGGCTGTCTGGCACGCGCCGAGCCGCCGGTCACGCGGCCGCTGGGGCTCGATGAGATGGCGACCGGGCTCAGCGTTTTCGATTTTCAATAGCTGACGGGATGCTGGTTCGGCAGCAGCGGTGCATCCGGCGCGAAGCATTCCGCCGGAAGGCCCGTCGTATAGCCGCGGGTGATATGCGCCTTGTCCGCATAGGCCTTGTTGCGCATCAGGATCGCGTGCAACTCCGGCAGGTTGTAGAACGGCACGCCCGGATAGAGGTGGTGCTCGAGGTGATAGTTGATGTTGTGGGGGGCGAAGAACAGCGTCTCCCAGGCATGCGGATAGACCGTGCGTGAACTCGTGAGTTCGTCGCTATAGTCCATGCTGCCAAAGTGCTCGGCGACGCTGCGTATATAAAGGAACAGGCAGAAGAAAGTGAGGAACGGCACCACCCAGTAGAGCGCCACTTCCCGCCAGATGCCGAGCAGCGTGAAGATCGCCGCGGCGGCCACATAGAAGCCGATGCGCAGCAGCTTGTATTGAAGCGTCGAGCGGTCGTTCTTTCCCATGCGTTTGGCCATGTGCAGCATGTCGCGCAGCGAATTGACCGCAACGAGGTAGCCAAGCAACTGTGTTATGCCGCGAGCAAGCTTCTGCGGGAAGGTGAATTGCGGCATGCCGAGCTTCGCCGTCCAGTCCGGATCCTCGTCGGTATTGGCATGCTGGTGGTGCGCGAGATGGTTCTGGCGATAGCCGTCGACGGTGGCAAGCACCGGCCAGGCGAGCAACAGGTCGCTCATCCAGTCGCTGAGTTTTCTGTTGCGGACGATGCGGTAATGCGCGGCCTCGTGGATCATGCAGCCGTGTGCATGCATGCGTCCGGCGATCAGCACAACGGCGAGCAGATAGACCAGCGGATTGCTGGCATATTCGCTGACGGCGATCGCCGCTGCGATCATCACCCAATCGAAAGCGATTGCGCCCAGCGCCTTGTGCGGCTCGAGCACGGAAAGGCGTTTCAGTTCCTTCGGGTCGATCCTGCGGCTTCGTCCGCCTGTGGCCTTCTCGCCAACGATCTTCTCGCCCATCGCAATACCCAAGCCTTGATGCACAACCGGCCGGAAAATCGCACGGCGATCATGGTTAATCAATTGTAAACGTCGGTCCGTACATGTCGAGCATCGACATGGTTAACTGCGGCGAGCGGTGACGCCCGGTTTGAGCAGCCGCCCGGCGGCTTGCCATAAGTGCCCGATTTTCCTTGGCTTGTGAAAAACACCGACCGATGCGGCGGCGCCTTTTGTTGGCACGAAAGCGCTTGAGGTTATCGAGAAACATGCCTAACCTCCGGCCTGAGCGAAGCGGATTGGACGGTGTCCCGGCATGCCGGGCCCGATACGAAAAATCAAAAGGGGAGTTGTATGTCCAAGCTCATCGTCACAACCCTGGCGGCAGCCGTACTGGCCGGTTCGACCATGCTGGCCTCGGCGCAGGAGCGCGTGGTCAACGTCTACAACTGGTCGGATTACATCGACAGCAGCATTCTGGAAGACTTCACCAAGGAGACCGGTATCAAGGTCGTCTATGACGTCTTCGATTCCAACGAGATCCTGGAGACGAAGCTGCTCGCGGGCGGTTCGGGTTACGACGTGGTCGTGCCGACGGCAACCTTCCTGCAGCGGCAGATCGCCGCCGGCGTGTTCCAGAAGCTCGACAAGTCGAAGCTGCCGAACCTTTCCAATATGTGGGACGTGATCATGGAGCGTACGGCGAAGTACGATCCGGGCAACGAATACGCCGTCGACTACATGTGGGGCACCACCGGCATCGGCTACAATGTCGACAAGATGAAGGCGATCCTGGGCACGGACGAGAAGCCCAACTGGGACGTGATCTTCAAGCCGGAACTGGCGGCGAAGTTCAAGGATTGCGGCATCCACATCCTCGATTCCCCGACCGACGTCATGCCGTCGGCGCTTGCCTATCTCGGCCTCAATCCGGATAGCCACGATGCTGCCGATCTGGAAAAGGCGGCCGAACTCCTGGCAAGCATCCGTCCCAACGTGCGCAAGTTCCATTCCTCGGAATACATCAACGCGCTCGCCAACGGCGACATCTGCCTTGCGGTCGGTTTCTCCGGCGACGTCTTCCAGGCCCGTGACCGCGCGGCCGAAGCGAAGGCCGGCGTGACCGTCGACTATGCGATCCCGTCGCAGGGTGCGCAGATGTGGTTCGACATGTTCGCGATCCCTGCCGATGCGCAGCACGTCGAGGAAGCCCATGCCTTCCTCAACTACATGATGAAGCCGGAAGTCGTCGCCAAGGCATCGAACTACGTCTTCTACGCCAACGGCAACAAGGCCTCGCAGCAGTTCCTCGACAAGGCCGTTCTGGAAGATACCGCCATCTATCCGTCGGAAGAGGTGATGCAGAAACTGTTCACGGTGACGCCCTTCGAGGCGAAGGAACAGAGGGTATTGACCCGACTCTGGACAAAGGTCGTAACCGGCCAGTAAGAGCGGAAAACGAATTGCCCGGACCTCAAAATCCGGGCAATTTTCTTAATGGGCGCCGGGGAAAACAAGAGCGCCCAATCGGCTGTATCATTCGGGGATAGATGATGAAGTCTCTCGGCAGTATTCGGCGGTCCTTTGCCCCCTGGGCGGATCCCGCTTCCAAGCCATTCATTTCCGTCAAGAACGTGACAAAGCGGTTCGGCGATTTCACCGCCGTCGACGACCTTTCGCTTGATATCTACACACGCGAGTTCTTTGCGCTCCTCGGCGCCTCGGGCTGCGGGAAGTCGACGCTCCTGCGCATGCTTGCCGGCTTCGAGCAGCCGACGTCGGGTGAGATCATTCTCGACGGGCAGAGCCTCGCCGGCATCCCGCCCTACCGGCGGCCGGTCAACATGATGTTCCAGTCCTACGCGCTCTTTCCGCACATGACGGTCGAGAACAACATCGCCTTCGGCCTCAAGCAGGACGGCATGCCGAAAGCGGATATCGCTGCGCGCGTCGCGCAGATGCTGAAGCTGGTGAAGCTCGAAAAGTTTTCCCAGCGCAAGCCGCACCAGCTTTCCGGCGGCCAGCGTCAGCGCGTCGCGCTCGCCCGCTCGCTTGCCAAGCGGCCGAAGGTGCTGCTCCTCGACGAGCCGCTCGGCGCGCTCGACAAGAAGCTGCGCGAGGAAACCCAGTTCGAACTGATGGACCTGCAGCAGGAACTCGGCCTCACCTTCGTCGTCGTGACGCACGACCAGGAGGAGGCGATGACCATGGCCGACCGCATTGCGGTGATGAGCCACGGCAAGGTCATCCAGGTCGCGACCCCGGCCGAGATCTATGAGGCGCCGAATTCCCGTTTCGTCGCGGACTTCATCGGCGACGTCAACATTTTCGAAGGAGCGGTCGGCGGGGCTGACGGCGGCTACGTGCGCCTTGAAGGCACCAACGGCTTCCCGATCCGCATGGCGTCGCCCGAAAGACCGGCTACAGGCGGCAAGTCCGCCGTCGCCGTCCGCCCGGAAAAGATTCGTGTCAGCCGCCAGCCGCCGGCACACGCGCCCGTCAACGCCGTCCAGGGGGAGATCTGGGATATCGGTTATCTCGGCGACATGACCGTCTTCCACGTGCGCCTGAAGGACGGACGCGTGATCAAGGCGTCGTCGCTGAATGCGGTGCGCGCGGTTGAGGATCCGCTCGGCTACGACCAGGAGGTCTGGATTTCCTTCGGCGAAGACGCCGGCGTCGTTCTGAAGGATTGAGACCATGACACGCGTCGCATCCGCTCTCTTCAGCCGCCTCGTCATCATCATCCCCTATGCCTGGCTGCTGTTTTTCTTCCTCATCCCCTTCTTCATCGTCTTCCGCATCTCGCTGTCGCAGACGGCAGTGGCGATGCCGCCCTATACGCCGGTCTTCGATCTCTTTGGCGGCCTGTCCGGAATCCTTGAAAAGGCGCGGGAGTTCTCGTTCGACAACTATGTCTGGCTGACGGAAGACGTCCTCTACTTCAACGCCTATGTATCGAGCGTCATCATCGCGGCGGTTTCGACTGTCCTGACGCTGCTGATCGCCTATCCGGTCGCCTACGGCATGGCGAAGGCACCGAAGACCATTCGGCCGACGCTCTTGATGCTGGTGATCCTGCCGTTCTGGACGAGCTTCCTGATCCGCGTCTACGCCTGGATCGCGATCCTGAAGCCCGAGGGCCTGCTCAATCAGTTCCTGATGAGTATCAACGTCATCGACCAGCCGTTGATCATCCTCAACACCAACTGGGCGATCTATATCGGCATCGTCTATTCCTATCTGCCCTTCATGGTGCTGCCGATCTATTCGTCGCTCGAGAAGATGGACCACACCCTGACCGAAGCGGCACTCGACCTCGGCTGCACGCCGTTTACGGCCTTCTGGCGCGTGACCTTCCCGCTCTCGCTCGCGGGCGTCGTCGCCGGCTGCCTGCTCGTCTTCATCCCGGCGGTCGGCGAGTTCGTTATCCCCGACCTGCTCGGCGGCTCGGAAACGCTGATGATCGGCAAGACCCTCTGGAACGAGTTCAACGCCAACCGCGACTGGCCGGTATCCTCGGCAGTGGCGACGATTCTGCTTCTGATCCTAGTGCTGCCGATCGTCTATTTCCAGAACGCGCAGGCCAAAGCCGACAGCGAGGGGAAGTAGGAGATGGGCACCTGGTCTCGCTTCAACATCGCCTCGATCGTGCTCGGCTTCGGGTTCCTCTACCTGCCGATCGTGCTTCTGGTGATCTTCTCGTTCAACGAGTCGAAGCTTGTCACGGTCTGGGCGGGCTTTTCGACCAAATGGTACACGCAGCTCTGGCACAATCAGGCGCTGCTCGATGCCGCCTGGGTGACGATCCGCGTCGCACTGATCTCGGCGACCTGCGCGACCGTGCTCGGCGCGCTCGCCGCATTGGCGCTCGTCCGCTTCACGCGCTTCCGTGGTCGCATGCTGTTTTCCGGCATGGTCTACGCGCCGCTCGTGATGCCCGAGGTGATCACCGGCCTGTCGCTGCTGTTGCTCTTCGTCGCGATCGGCCTTGACCGCGGCTTCTGGACGATCACGCTGGCGCACATCACTTTCACCATGTGCTTCGTCGCCGTGGTCGTGCAGTCGCGGCTCTTAAGCTTCGACCAGTCGATCGAAGAGGCAGCGCTCGATCTCGGCGCCACCCCGGTCCGCACCTTCTTTGCGATCACGCTGCCGGTTATCGCGCCGGCAGTGTTTTCCGGCTGGGTGCTGGCCTTCACGCTTTCGCTGGATGATCTGGTGATTTCGAGCTTCACGACGGGACCGGGCGCCACGACGCTGCCGATGAAGATCTACAGCCAGGTGCGGCTCGGCGTGACGCCGGAAATCAATGCGATCTGCACGATCCTCATCGGCATTGTCGCAATCGGGGTCGTCGTTGCCTCCATCGTCACCAAGCAGCGCGAGGCACAGCGCGAGCGCGACGAGCGGGCCGCCTTTGCGCAATCCTGAGCGGGAGCTGCTCCGCGCTTGGGCGTGAAGCGGCTTGTCCGTTGTGAACGGCAACCAGCGGCCGGCGTCCGTGACGCCGGCCGTTTTCAGTTGGGTTCGCCGAGGACCGACAGGGGCGAGATCACCGCATTCGGCCAGGACCCGCCGACGAAGAAGCGCAGCCTTTGTCCGGCATTGAGCGTGTCGATGAACGTGCCGGCGAGTGCCAGGCTGCCGGTGCGATAGGGAATGACGCCATTGACCGAGAGGCTGCCGGTTTTGCCGGTGAAAAGCGCCTGGTTCAGCCGCGCCGACCCCTGGCCGAAACTGGCTTCGATGTCGGCCGTCTGGAAAGCGAAGCTGCCATCGCTCGCCTGAGCCAGCGAGAAGAACTCTCCCGCCCTGACCAGGTCCGCGAAGGCGTTTGCGTCGAAACTGGAGAGGGTGCCGTTGGCGAGCGAGAGCCTGATGCGGCCCGAAGCCTCGGCCGCCTGCTCAGTCCAGAACGGATGCTCGGTCACCAGGTCGAAGTTGACGTTGCCGCGGCCGGACGGGATCGGGCCGGTAAACCCGAAGTCCGCGAGCGCTGCGGCGAGGTCGGCATTTTTCAGGACAAGTTCGAGTTTGCCGCCCTTTGCCAACCCCGCTTCCGAGACGGCGATCCGGCCACTGAGCCGGCCATTGGCATAGGTGCTGTCGGCGATGTCGATGGAAGCGCGCCCATGGTCGATGATGATGCCGGCCGCCACATCCACAAGCCGCAGCGGGCCGACCAATGCCTCCTGCGCCGACAGGCGGACATCGGCACGCCAGGTCCGCGCGAAAGCGTCACCGAGCTGCTTGGCGATGTCGTCAGGCTCCACCGGCAATTGATCGATGAGGGGTTGCAAACCGTTGAGGCCGATGCGGTCGAAGGCGAGCGTGCCCTCAATACGGGGCGTATCGTTGGCTGGCGTGGAGACGTCGAGAACACCGGTCGCGTTGGCGCCGCCCAGAGCAAACTGCAGATCGTCGAGCTTCAGGGAGCTATCACCTGTCGTGACATTGGCGCTGAGGTTGAAACTGCTGTCGGGCAGGGCACGCTCGGCTTTGCCCTCGAACCAGGCCGCCAGCGTTTGCAGGGATGCGGTCGAAAGCTGGAGCCGGCCCGAACTGATCGGTGTTTGTGAGAGACTGCCGACGCCTTCGAAAGAGAGGTTCAATGGCGTTGAGGTCAGCGATGTCCTGAGCGTCGTGTCGCGGCCGGCAAGAAGCGCCAGCGGTTCGTTGCAGTCGAGCGTCCAGGTTACCAGCTGTCCACCAATGCTGCCCGAGAACTGGGCGCCCAGAGGCTCGGAGAAGGACGGCCACTTGACCGTTCCGGAGATGCCGGAAAATTCACGGGTCTGATTGGTAATGAGATCGATGACCTGCAGGCGTCCGTTTTCGACCGTGACGTCACCGAAGGGCGTATCGTCGCCGGAGGTCGATCGCTCCGGCACAGTCAACCAGTGTGGACGTTGCCAGTTGAGCGTGCCATCCGTCCGCCTTTCCAGCGTGACGACCGGCTCGATCAAGCGGATGTCCTCGAGGTCCGGGTCGCCATCGATGGCTGAAAGCAGGCTGAAGGACGCGGTTATGCTGCCGATATGCACGAGCTTGCGCGATGTGCCATCTGCCGTCTCGATCGTCGCGGAGCGCAGCGTGAGGGTCGGTTCCGGCCAGAAGCTGATCTCGGGATTGCCTGTTATCCGGCTTTTCCCACCTGACCAGGCGTCGAGCATGTGCTCCACCGTCGGGCGCACGTCGGCGGTCGAAATCAGCAGAGGCAGTGCGGCATTGTAGGCGACAGCAAGCCCCACTCCGATCGCTGCGGCCCACAGGAAGTGGTGACGGCTGAGCCGCGACCGCAGGCGTGCGTCGCGCATCTTATGCAGGAAATTCCGTGTCATGTCTGCCCGGTCGCCATCGCTTGGATCTCGCATGTTGGATAGGCCTTCGGTCTTCAGAAATCAAATGCGACGGACAGGAAACAGACAGGTAAATGTCGCCGGCGCGATGCCGAGACGACTGCAGGTACTGTTTATTTTGCGATGCAGCATGGTATAGAGAGCATGGAGTAGGAGTGGAGGAAAGCATGCAAGCAGAGCAGCCATTGTGGGTTCCGAGTCCAGAGATCCGTGCGCATAGCCCAATGGCTGAATTCATCGCCTGGTGCAGCGAACGCTTCGGCAGAACCTTTGCGGATTATGACGCGTTCCATGCATGGTCGGTGGCCGAGCGTGGTGACTTCTGGACCGCAGTCTGGGAGCATTGCAACGTCGTCGGGGAGCGTGGCGCGACTGCCCTCGTCAATGGCGACCGGATGCTCGATGCCGGTTTCTTCCCCGAAGCGAAACTGAACTTCGCGGAGAACCTGCTTCGCGAAACCGGCGATGGCGATGCGCTTGTCTTCCGCGGTGAGGACAAGGTCGACTACCGCCTGTCGTGGAATGATCTGCGTGCTTTGGTGTCGCGACTACAGCAGGCGCTGAAAGCGCAGGGCATCGGCCCGGGCGATCGCGTCGCGGCGATGATGCCGAACATGCCGGAAACCATCGCGCTGATGTTGGCGACCGCCTCGATCGGGGCGATCTGGTCGTCCTGCTCTCCCGATTTCGGCGAGCAGGGCGTTCTCGATCGGTTCGGCCAGATCGCGCCGAAGCTGTTCATCGCCTGCGACGGCTACTGGTATAACGGCAAGCGCCAGGACGTCGACGCGAAGGTGCGCGCGGTCTCCGCGAGCCTTGCAGTGCCGGCGCTGATCATACCCTATGCCGGCGACAGCGCAGCGCTTGCGGCCTCGATCGCGGGCGGCAAGACTCTCGGAGATTTCATCGCGCCGTTCGAGGCGAAGACGCTGACGTTCGAACGGCTTCCGTTCAGCCATCCGCTCTATGTGCTGTTTTCGTCGGGCACGACGGGTGTTCCGAAGTGCATCGTTCATTCGGCCGGCGGCACCTTGCTGCAGCACCTGAAGGAGCACCGATTCCATTGCGGCCTGCGCCGCGGCGAAAACCTCTTCTACTTCACCACCTGCGGCTGGATGATGTGGAACTGGCTGGTCTCGGGCCTGGCGGTCGGCGCCACGCTTTGCCTCTTCGACGGCTCGCCCTTCTATCCCGACGGCAACGTGCTCTTCGACTATGCCGCCGCCGAGAAGTTCGCCGTGTTCGGCACCTCGGCCAAGTACATCGATGCGGTCCGCAAGGGCGGCTTCGTGCCGGCCAAGACCCATGATCTCTCCACCCTAAGGCTGCTCACCTCCACCGGTTCGCCCTTGTCGCCGGAAGGCTTCTCCTTCGTCTACGAAGGCATCAAGTCGGACGTCCAGCTCGCCTCGATCTCCGGCGGCACCGATATCGTCTCCTGTTTCGTGCTCGGCAATCCCTTGAAGCCGGTCTGGCGCGGCGAGATTCAGGGGCCCGGCCTCGGATTGGCGGTCGACGTTTGGAACGACGAGGGGCAATCCGTGCGCGGTGAAAAGGGCGAGCTCGTCTGCACCAAGGCGTTCCCGTCGATGCCGGTGATGTTCTGGAACGACCCGGAGGGTGCCAAGTATCGCGCCGCCTATTTCGAGCGCTTCGACAATATCTGGTGCCATGGCGACTTTGCCGAATGGACCGAACATGGCGGCATCGTCATTCACGGCCGCTCCGACGCGACTTTGAACCCCGGCGGCGTGCGCATCGGCACTGCGGAGATCTACAATCAGGTCGAGCAGATGGAGGAGGTCGCAGAAGCCCTCTGCATCGGGCAGGATTGGGAAGACGACGTACGCGTCGTTCTCTTCGTTCGCCTCGCATCTGGTATCGCGCTCACCGACGATCTGACCAAGGCGATCAAGAACCGCATCCGCATCGGCGCGTCGCCGCGCCACGTGCCGGCGAAGGTGATCGCTGTCGCCGACATCCCCCGCACCAAGTCGGGCAAGATCGTCGAGCTTGCCGTTCGTGACGTCGTGCACGGCCGTCCGGTGAAGAACAAGGAGGCGCTCGCCAACCCCGAGGCGCTCGACCTTTTTGCCGGGCTCGAGGCCCTTAAAAATTGAGGGCGCGTTAACTTGTTGGCGCTCCCCGAATTAACCACGCCTTCAGACTTGCTGAAAAATCACTAAAATTGCGGAGCCGCCTGGTAAGGTCTTGTTAAGAATTGGGGGCGCATGGTCATGTCAACTTGAGGCCGGTCGATGTAAGTCGGCGCTCGGCAGCGATGCCGCCGCAGACATGATGTCATCCCTTCTCGAGCACTTGTTGGTTTAGCATTCGATTATCGAGGTGGCCTCCCAGCCACCTTTTTTTTATGCCGTTGCTGCCGTCAGAAACTCGCAGGGCGGGCTTCCCGATACCTATCAGGATCGGCCTTCGAGAGACCGCGACACGGCAATGACCGGGATCATGCCGGCGATGACGATGATCATGGCGGCGACCGAAGCATCCTCCACCTTCGCCCGCGAGGCGTCCTCGTAGACGAGGGTGGCGAGCGTGTTGAAGTTGAAGGGCCGCAGCATGATCGTGGCGGAAAGCTCCTTCATCGTTTCGATGAAGACGAGCAGGGCTGCAGTCAGAACGGCTGGGCGCATCATCGGCAGCAACACGGTGCGCAGGGTCTGTCCGCCCGTGCGCCCGAGCGCGCGCGCGGCCATGTCGAGATGCGGAGAGAGCTTCTGGAAGCCGGCTTCGAGCGTGCCTTCCGCCATGGTGAGGAAACGCACGCTGCAGGCATAGATGATCGCAAAGCCGGTGCCGGTCATCATCAGGCCGGTGGAGATGCCGAAGGTTTCCCGCATGCCGGCGTCGACCGCATTGTCGAGAGCAGCCAGCGGAAAGAGCACGCCGATCGCCAGCACCGTGCCGGGCACACCGTAGCCGAAGGAGGCGAGCCGGCCGGCCGTGTCGGAGACGCGGGAGTGCCCGGTGCGCGCCGCATAGGCCAGCACGAAGCCGAGCAGCACCGTGGCCATCGCCGTCGCGCCCGAAACCAGGATGCTGTGGAAGAGAGCATTCAGAAGGCGAGGCTCCACGAACTGGTCGATCCGCTTCAGGGCGAAATTGCCGAGGATGAAAAACGGCACGGCGAAACCCGAGAGGACGGGCAGCAGGCAGGCGAACATTGCCGCCCATTTCTTCCAGCCGGTCAACGACAGCCGGACGGCGTCGTGGACGGCTGAGGTCGTCTTCTGGCTGGAAAAACGCTGGCGACGGCGTGCGGCCCGTTCAATCATCATCAGGCCGATGACGAAGACCAGCATGATGCAGGCGATCTGGGCGGCGCCCGCAAGACTACCGCGGTTCAGCCAGGTATCGAAGATCGAGAAGGTCAGCGTCTGCACGCCGAGGAATTCGACGGCACCGATATCGTTCAAGGTCTCCATCGCCACCAGCGTCAGACCGATCATGATCGCCGGGCGAGCCATCGGGATCTGGATGCGGAAGAACACTTTCAGCGGACCAGCGCCGAGCGTGCGCGCGACGTCCGCAGCCGCCCGTCCCTGCATCAGGAACATCGAGCGGCAGGCGAGGTAGATGTAAGGATAGAGCACCGAGCTCAGCACTAGCACCGCGCCGCCGAGCGAGCGGATATCCGGAAACCAATAGTCGCGGCTCGTCTTGAAGCCGAAGATCAAGCGGATCAGGCTCTGCACCGGCCCAGTGAAGGTGAAGAGCTCACCGAAGGCATAGGCCGCAAGATAGGCGGGGATGGCGAGCGGCAGCACCAGGGCGGCGGAGAGAAATCGGCGAAGCGGAAACTCGCAGCTTGCCACCAGCCAGGCGGTCAGGATGCCGATGATTGCCGTGGTGGCACCGGTCAGCGAAACGAGGAGCAGCGTTCGCCCGGTCGCGCGCGGAATGACGTTTTCCATGAGATGCGGCCAGTTGTCGCCCCCGCCCGAAACGGCGAGCCATGCGATCGCGATGATCGGCATCAGCACGATCACCGACGTCAGGCCGGCCCAGGTCGCCAGGAGAGGATGGGAAAGACCGGTTCCTGCACGTGCAAGACGCCGCTTTGTTCTCTGAGTGATGGACTGCAATCGATCGATTCCGAAGCGTGACGGCAGGAATAGCTAACCGGCGGCCAGCAAACTGGCCACCGTGAGTCAACATTTCCTTATAACATCCGGTCTCAGTTCGCCAAGACGCGTTGTGACGGGAAGGAGATTTCCACCAGCGTGCCTTCGTTCGGCGCGGAGGTGATCGAGAAGTGCGCCCGATTCGCTTCGGCCATGGCCTTCGTCAGCGGCAGGCCGAGCCCGGTGCCGTCGCCGCGCTTGCGTGCGCCGGTCGTCACCTGTCGGAATGGCTTCATCGCCTGGTCCAGCTCGTTGCGCGTCATGCCGACGCCGGTGTCGCGGATCCGCAGGATGACGCTGCCGTTCGCCTCGTAGGAGGTCGACACGACGATCTGACCGCCTGAGGGCGTGAAGCGGATGGCATTGGCCAGGATATTGAGCGCGATCTGCTTGATCGAACGGCCATCGGCGACGACGTTCGGCACGGCTGCCGAAAGCGAGGTGCGGATGATGACACGCTGGCTGTTGGCCTGCGGCTGGACGAGAGACACGGCCTCGGAAACCGCCTCGTTGATCTCGACGGCGCCGAAGTCGAGTTCCATCTCTCCGGCTTCGATCTTCGAGATATCCAGGAGATCATTGACGATATCGAGCACATGGCGGCCGGAGCGGCCGATATCGCCGGCATATTCGATATAGCGCGGGTGGCCGACCGGGCCGAAATGCTCACTCGCCATCATGTCGGAGAAGCCGATGATCGCGTTGAGCGGCGTGCGGATCTCGTGGCTGACGCGGGCTAGGAACTCGGTCTTGTGGGCGTTTGCCGTTTCTGCCGCGCGCTTGGCGTTCCGGAGCTCTTCTTCCGTCCGCTTCCACTGGGTGATGTCGCGGATCACGGCGCAGAAGCCGTTCGATGCCGAAAGCCTTCCGATGGTCATGAACAGAGGGATGAAGCCGCCATTGGCCTCCCGCCCGATCACCTCGCGGCCGTCGTTCAGCACGCTTGCGACGCCGTGGCCGGAAAGACCGTGCAGGTAGTCGATCACGGCCTTCTGGCTTTCATGGGCAAAGAGCGCCGCGAAGGGTTTGCCGCGGATCTCGCCCTCGTCATAGTTGAAGAGCGCGCTCGCCGAACGGTTCACCGAGCGGATATCGCCGTCATGGCCGAGAACGACCACGCCATCGGTGGCCGTTTCCAGAATGGATTTAAGCTCGTCGATTTCCGTCTTCAGGCGGTCGACCTGTTCGCTGCCTGCCACCGCCTCGTCACTCTTGGCCGGCTGGGCGCTCGGCGCGCTTGCCGGCGTCAGTGCCAGCATCAGCGCGCTGTTGCCGCCCCAGCGGATCGAGTGCAGGCGCGCGATGACCGGCCGCAATTGGCCGTCCTTGCGGATCAGCGTCATCGTGCCGTCGGGTTCGCCGTCGATCGCCTCTTCGCCGTTGGCAAACAGCGCGTCTATGCCGCCTTCCTGTGCGAACGCGCCGAGATCGCTATAGGCCGTGAGCCGCAGGAACTCCGGATTGGCATGCAGCAATTGCTCGCCGCGATGGACGAGCATGCCGATCGGCAGGCTGTCGAGGATCTCGCCGCTAAGACCGATGTCGGCCGTTTGCTGCTGGACGTCGGTCTCGCTGGCGGCGTCGCGTGTCTCTGCGTCAAGCTCGGTTTCGCTTCCGCTTGCCGCGACAGGTGCTGCGTCCTCAATTTCCGGCTCGTCCGACGGGGGCTGCAGCGAAGCGGTGTCGTCGTTCTCACCCGCAAGGAGGGGCCCGTCTGTTGCCGCGCTGACTGTTTTGCCGCTTTCCGACGCGGCGTCTTCCTCTTCAGGCGGCTTGCCGAAATTCTCGCCCAGTTGCCGGGCGATCTCGCGAAAGGCCGCCTGTTCGCCGCGTGTCAGCCCGTTCGCCGCGCGGTGCTGCTCAAGCTCGACGACCTTGTCGGAGGTTCGCCGGCCTGGTGTCTCGACGACGCGCAGCACCGGGCGCTCGCCCTGGAAGGGATTCGAGGGGGGCGTGGGCTCTTCGACAAGGCTTTCCTCTTCAGGTGGAAGTTCCGTTGCTTCCGGCACGACCGAGAAAAGCGGCAGGTCTTCGGGTTCGGCAGCGCTGCCTTCGCCCGTGATAGTCTCTGTCGCAGGTTCAGGTGCGGGCGACGGTTGTTCTTCGGCCTGCGGTCCGGCCGCAACCCGGCCTTCGGCCTCAGCCTCGCCGGCTGGACTTTCGCTCTCGGCCCGTTCTGGCAGGGGCTCGTCTGTCTCCGCCTCGGTGAGGCCGAGCGCCAGGCCGTTGGCGTTCTCGTCCTCGACGGCATCGGCCAGGCGCACGATGCCGAAACCGCGGAAGCCGTCGAATTCGCGCGAGCGGGAATAGGTGGGTAAAGCCGCAAGATCGACCGGAACCTTGAGGCTCGTGCCTTGAATGGGCCAGAAAATCGTCTTGCCGGACCAGGTGTCGCGTCGCTGCAGCAGCGTGCCGATCTTGTGGTCGCGGTCGAGGTCGTAGCGTACCGCGACTTCGGTGAAGCTTGCGCCAATCACGTCGGCCGCGCGCGGGCCGACCGCGGTTGCGAATTCCTCGGAGATTTCGCTGAAGCGGCCCTCGGCATCGATTTTCCAGACGAAACGCACCGCACGACCGCCGGGCGTGAAGACGAACTCCGCCGGCTCCCCGGCAGCCTTGTCCACTTCGGTGATTTCGGCCGTTTCGTCTTCGGCTGCCTCGACGACAGCCGCTTCGGCAGCGATTTCAGTGGTCTCGACGCTCAGGTCCTCTGCGTCGGGTTCGTCCGCGGACGGTGCAATTGTCGTCTCGTCGGCGGTACTGGACGGCTCCGGCTCGATGACAGCGTCCGCCAGGACGCCCACTTCATCCGTGACCTCGACACCGTTGTCGATCTGCTGTTCGACGTCCGATGCGTCGGGTTCGTCAGCCGTTTCCAACGGCTCGAGCGGCGCCAGGCTTGCGGCCGGTTCGTCGCCCATTTCGTCGGTTGCCAATTCGGCGTCGGTCGCAATCTCGCTTTCGTCCGGACCCTGATCCTGGACGGGCGGCAACACCGGCGCTTGCTCGGCTGCAGGAGAGTGTTCCTCGGGGTCGAGAGTGCCGAGAATGGTCTCGACGGCAAAGAGCAGGTGCAGCGACGGATCGTCGGCGATCTTGCCGACGGCTGCCGGCAGATGGCCCTTGCGGGTGGCGACCGGCCGTTTGATCAGCCAGTCGTGGTCGCGCGAGACCGCGACGACGAGTTGCTTGCGCGTCTCGTCCGACATGCCGAGGTCGGGAAAACCCGAGGAATGCGCGACAACGGCGCCCTCGCTGTCGAGCACGGCCATGTGGGTGTCGGGGCCGTCCAGGCCGGCGATCATGCGTGCGGCCCGATCTTCGATCGAAAGCGGTGCGCCTGCATGCGGCGCGGTGAAGAGCACGGCATCCTCGTCCGGCCGAACGCGGATCATTTCGACGGCGACATTGAGCGGCGTGCCGCGAAAGCCTGAGTACTTGCGGATCGAAAGCTGGCGGCGATCGCCGACGCGCACGAGTTGCGCGGCTGCGGCGCGCAACTGGCGCAGCGAAAGATCGTTCTGTTCCGGTCCTGCATCGATGAAGTCATAGATCGATCCGGCACCGAAGAACGCGGCGCCCTGATCGTTTGCCCAGAGGATGCGTGCGAAGTCCCGCGAAAACAGGATCGCCGCATCGCCACGGGCGAAATGCTCTCGCACCCGCGCATGCACGGCGATGTCGATGAAAGGATACTGTCTCGCGGGCATGAACGGGCCTATTGACGGATCGCTTACGGGTTAACACTCTATTAATACCCGGCGGATCCGCGGGGGTCCAGCGAGGCCCGAAGCTTCGTCCCGGCTTTCACCGCGAAAGGTTAATGCCCGGGTTTTTGTGCGCTGCACAATTTTATTGCAATGCACAAGGAGATCGACTATATAGTGCGCATCAAGCAACGGCGCCTCAGAAGAGGGCCTGACACCAAGGAGCGCTTTCATGGCTACCAAGAAGACCGACGACGTATTTTCCCTTTCCTCGTTCGACCCGGCGAAGATCACCGACAGCTTCCGCGATTTCGCGGAAAAGGGTGCCGCCCAGTCGAAGGAAGCCTATGCCAAGATGAAGACCGCCGCCGAAGAGGCGACGAAGACCGTCGAAGCCACGCTTGAAAGCGCTCAGACCGGCACCGTCGAAATCGGCCTCAAGGCGATCGACGCGCTGCGCACCAATGCGGAAAACTCGCTCTCGCACATGGAAGCGCTGCTCGGCGTGAAGTCGCTCTCCGAGTTTGTCGAACTGCAGACGAGCTTTGTCCGCAAGCAGGCCGAGCTTGCCGTCGAGCAGGCCAAGTCGATGCAGGAAGCGACCAAGAAGGTTGCCGAGAACGTCGCAAAGCCGGGCAAGGAAGCTGCCGAAAAGGCAATGTCCTCCTTCAGGAAGGTCTAAGCCGACCGACTGTGCTGCCTGGCGGGGAGCGACAGACCTTGTCGCCACCGGATCTGCCGGGCGCGCCGAAATCCAAAAAGACCGGATGGGTTGCCATCCGGTCTTTTTGCAGGATAATCTCAAGTTAAGGCTTGCAAAGCGACGGAAGTCTCCGTATGTGAGCCGCCAAGCGACACACATGTCGCGAGCAGTGCGGTTGTAGCTCAGTTGGTTAGAGCGCAGGTTTGTGGCACCTGAGGTCGTAGGTTCGATTCCCACCAACCGTACCATTTCCTTCTTATCTCATTGATATTGAAGCGCTTGCGTAGCAGCCATCGCCGCAAACATCGCGCGCTCAGAACAGCTTGGCCATCGCTCTCAGCGCCACCACGTCATCGACGCCATTCTGGTAAAGCTCGAACAGCCGGACTGCCAGCTCCTTAGCCTCCGATGAGCGGCGCGGAAGATTTCTCTCTCGTATCGCATCCCTGAAGACGTCTTCGATCTTGATGAATTCACCCGGCAGGATTGGCCGGCCCGTAACAGCGACAAGCATCGTTCCATCCTCCTTCCTCAATTCCGTATGCGAACCGCTTCTGGGGCGGGCCGCCTGTTCATCGCGGTCGCCCTGAGCCATCGCACAGGGTTTTTCCGATGGAGCAGAAACGCAGGAAGACAACTCTCTGTTCCTGCCGCTGCGCTACCCAGATCGGGCTAATCGGCTGCATGGCTGCCGCCCGAGGTGGATGAGAGACGGTCCAGTTGGGCCAACTGCCTATGGCGGGTCTCAGGCGTGAACAGGCAAGCCGCAGACCGACCGCAGACTGAATAGACATTGGGGCCATCCGCCGGTAAAATTTTGAGAAAGGATTCTCGGAAGGCGCCGCAATCCATGGCCAACGAATCCATCAAGCGCAGACTCGCCGCCATCCTGGCTGCTGACGTCGTCGGCTACAGCCGGCTGATGGAGCGTGACGAGACGAGCACCTACACGCGGCTCATGGCGCGGTGGAAAGAGGTGCTGGAGCCGCTCGTCGCCACCCACCAGGGCCGGGTCTTCAAGACGACAGGGGACGGCGTGCTCGTCGAATTCTCCAGCGCCGTCAATGCCGTCGAATGCGCCGCAGCACTTCAGCGGGAAATGATGGCCGCAAACAGGGATGTCCCGGCGGATCAGGCGATCGTGCTTCGCGTCGGCGTCAATATGGGCGATATCATGGTCGCCGACAGCGATCTCTATGGTGATGGCGTGAATGTCGCGGCCCGGATCGAGGCGCTCGCCAGACCCGGCGGCGTCGCCATCTCGGATGGTGTTCATGAATATATGCACGGCCGCATCGACCTCCACTTCACCGACAGCGGTCACCACGAGGTCAAGAACATCGAACGCCCGGTGCACATCTGGAGCTGGTCGCCGGACGAGTACGCGGGCGCTTCTGTCGAGGTCGTCGCCGAAACTCCGCCGCAGCTACCGGCTCGGCCCTCGATCGCCGTGCTGCCGTTCGACAACATGTCCGGCGATCCGGAGCAGGGTTATTTCGCCGACGGCATCACCGAGGACATCATCACCGATCTCTCGAAGGTTTCCGGCCTCTTCGTCATCGCCCGCAATTCCTCCTTTGCCTACAAGGGCAAGTCGCCGGATATCCGCAAGGTGAGCCAGGAACTTGGTGTGCGCTATGTTCTTGAAGGCAGCGTGCGCCGCGCCGCCAACCGCATCCGCATCAACGCCCAGATGATCGACGGCACGACGGGCGGTCATCTCTGGGCCGAGCGCTACGACCGCGGCATCGAAGACATTTTCGAGGTTCAGGACGAAGTGACCCGCACCATCGTCACGGCGCTCAAGGTGAAGCTGACGGCCGGCGAGGAAGAGCGACGCGAAAGCCGCGGTAAGGTCGATCCGGAATCCTATGATCTGCTCGTCCGGTCCCGTCAGGCCATTCTGCGGTTCGATGCCGTGTCGTCAGCGGAGGCGCGCAGCATGCTCGAGCGCGCTATCGCCATCGATCCGGGTTTGGCAGCCGCCTACGCGTCCCTCTCGATCATCGCCTTGACCGATTTCATCAACCGATGGAACGGCGGGACGGTGGACAATCTGGAGCGTGCCTTGGAACTGGCGCAGAAGGCTGTTGATACCGACGACAACGAGCCGCATGGCTATCACGCGCTTTCAATCGCGCTCTGCTGGATGCGGCGTTTCGATGAGGCCGAAAGCGCCGCCCAACGGATGATCAAGCTCGATCCCAATTCCGCCGGTGGCCATACCGCCCTCGGCACGATCCGGGATTTTCAGAGCCAGTTCGAAGACGCGCTGCCGTTCTATACGCGGGCGCATCGGCTCGATCCGCAGTTCGACCTGTCGCTGCATTTCCTTGGGCGGACCTTGCTGAACCTCGGCCGTTTCGACGAGGCCGAGATCGCCTTCATGCGCCGGCTGGCGCTGGCGCCGCGATCCGACATGACGCGCTTCTATCTCGCCTGCCTCTACGGTCGCACCGGGCGTCACGAGGAGGCTCGGCGCTATTGGCACGAGGTGTTCGAGGTCAACCCGAATTTCTCCATCGACCACCTCAAACGGGCCTTGCCCTATCGGGACCCTGCCGTGCTCGGCCGCCTGGTGGATGGACTACGGGAAGCCGGCATTTCCCTTTAGATGCGACACCGGACAGCATGCGTTCTGAGACGCTCTGATCCATCGCTTCTGGACCATCGCTCATTAACGAGGGGAGGGGCGCGTGTCAGGAAGTCCATGCGGCCTTGCCGGGGTAGCGTCCCGTGGCACGATTCACCGTTTACTGCTTGCTCGCGAGCCAATGTGGGACCATTCTCAGGTTGATCCTGGCTATACGCTAAGACGAGAGGTCAGGCCGTGCGATGCTGTGCGGCCTCTTCTTTATTGGTCCTTCGGACGAGGAGGTTGACCATGTCTCCACAATATCAGGACCATCCGTTACGACTGGGCGACCAGGCTCCGAACTTTGTGCTGGATGCGATCTCACGCGAGGGCAAGATCGCCCTTGATGATTTTCGCGGCCGTCGCCCATTGTTGGTCGGGTTGTATCGGGGCCTGCTATGTCCCTTCTGCCGTCGCCATGTTGCGGCAATGGCACAGTTAAACCCGGCCCTGCGCGAAAAAGGCGTGGACTCTCTGGCGGTGGTGAACACCCCGGTCGAACGCGCGCGGCTCTATTTCCGCTATCATCCGATACCCGGCCTTCTTGCTGCATCCGACCCGGAGCGGGCGTCACACCGCGCCTTCGGCTTACCCCTCCTCGAGTTCACGGAGGAAGAAACCGACTGGCCACACAAGGTCGGAATGGACCTGGTCAAGACGATGCGGGTCGATCGGCCGGGGGAATTGCCTGAACCGATGGACCCGGCGGCCGCCGGTGACCTTCTGAGCGAAAAGGATGGGTACGAAATCACAGACGCCGATCAGCAGGTGAGGACACCCGGTCATATGCAGCTTGTCGGCCATTTTCTGCTCGATCGAGAAGGTGTGGTGCGCTGGAGCTTTACAGAAGTTGAGGACCAGGGTCAAAATATGTGCCAGGCGCTCAATCCCAAGGAACTGATGGCGGCCGCTTCACAAGTCGCACATTGATAGCGAAAATTCGCTCGACGAGGCCGCCGGGTTGCCGACGCGCGATTGTGGCGGATTTCTCCGATTCAGGCGTGTCAGACGAAGATCTGATGTTCCGCCGTCACCAGTTCCTGCAGGAAAGCCACGACTGTGCGCACGCGCACGAGCTCGCGGGCGCTTTCGTGATAGGAGGTCAGTAGGCGCGGCGGATGGGCGTCAGCCAAGCGGCGCGATGAGCGGTGGACTCGTTCGTGACGAGCTTTCACCAGAAAATTCCATAGAATGTGATGTAGATTATGACCCCAAGGGAAATCGCAAGCGATGACCGGATCATGAAGTCAACGAATCTGAATTGATATCCGAAGCTTCCAATGTACGATCTCATGGTTTTCTTCCTTTCTTATTTTGTTTGTGATCGACTATAGCCGTGCTCTGGCCATGTTCGGCAGTTTGTACTTCTCCTCCGAGGGGCGGGCCCAAGGTGTTATTTGATTAATTGGAAACAAGCGCCTTCCCGCGAAATAGGCGACATTATTCCGAGCTGCCGGGCTTACGTTTCTGTTTGCAATAGAATGCCCGTGCGGCTGTCAGCAGCGCCTCTTCGTCCAGTGGGTAGAGGCGGAACTCGGTCATGAGAAATTGCGCCAGCCGCTGAATTTGTTGGCCCTGCCGCGATATTCCGCACTCAGCACAAGCCGCGTCAAATACGCGCCGGAGCACGCCAATTTCGGTCTCACTCAATGCCGGGACGATATCATCGGAGTACCCGTGCATAGAGCCTCTCTTTCAATTGTTGAACATCTGCGGGTGCCCCGGGGCGCGTCGCGTTTAAACGGCCTCGTGCAACGCGCTTCGACAGTTTGATTTCACGCGTGTCGCTATCGCCAAACCGCTGCGCACTTTTTGCGCGACATGCTTTAGGGCGTGTTGAGAGTACGCAGAGCCCGCGCCGCATTCTTTTGGCTGAGCCCCGTCATCGTCCATGAACCGATCTTTGCCGGCACGCCCGTGAACACATGGTAGATGGTGTACGACCTGTCGCATTCGACGCGGCGTCCGTATTGATAGAGCCTCATGGATCTGTTGGGCGCCCCGCCTTCCGATTCCCATACACTAATGGCGAGTGCGTGTTCGTCGTCGCTATTTTTCATATCGCGTCCCTAACCTCGGTTTCGGTGTGTGTTCCAATGTTCAAAGCCGTCTGTCTCTCTGGATGGCTTCCTGAAGAAAATCGTCTGAACAGCACCGATGCATCCTTACTTGTGTGATGAGGGCGATAGGTTTCGGTCGCATAGGCCGACATCTTCGTTCGACTTTTGGGGCTAACTGACGAGCCAAGCGGCAAACGCCGTTACCCATCGAATTGCTGTCTCTCCGATTTGGGCGAGAGGGAGATTGCGTGCCTGTCGCGGTCCACTGCGATGAGGCCTTCAAGCTCCTCAGGATCGATGGCAACAAGTCGCATTTGGTATTTGTTCTCGACCGTCGCCGGCAGCTTGATGAGGGTCGCCACGCGGCGATAAGCCAGCCAGGAGATGCCTTCAATCAACTCCTCGTCCTCATCAACTTCGTAGTCGCCCGGGGCCACCATCTCGCAGAGGCCTGGCATCCAGAACGGTTCATCGAAATGGACGGTTCGGTATTTCGTACGGGTAAACATACTGCCCCCTTTCTTATGGCGAACGCCGTTCGCAAGGTTCAGCCAAATCGGGCTGGTCTGGCGCCAATGCAGCGCGAACAACTGCCGTCAAGGATCGATGATTGGTGAGTTTGGCGGTCTGGAGCCTCTGACGAAGCAAAAAGCCAAGCTGGCCTAAGAACGACGTTTAATCTGTATCCGATGATTGAGGCTTTACCAAGATATTTTGGGAGTATTAGACGGACTCATGAAAAAATTATGGAGAATTCGACGTCAGTTGATATATATAAATCCAGAGAAAGATCAAGAATTATGTATTTCTATAAATATTAGTATCAATAATTAAATATCGAATATTTCACATTAACATCGATTCTTGATTGTTTACATTGACGTTTTTAAAGCGCAAACTGGAAAATCTGGATTGCCATTGGCTCATGGTCCGAGCGCGGGCCTGTAACGATCCCGATAATCACCTGATTAGAGGGAGCAAAGTCATGACACTCGATCGAATTTTTGAATGGACAAGACCCTACGCCATTGGTTTAGGCATTGGGCTTTTCGCGGCGCCGATTGTCGGTTTCAATGCTGGATGGCTTACGACCACGACTGCCAGCACGCGGGCGGCGGAAACCGCTCAGGTGGATGCATTTGCGGGCATCTGTTCAAGCGCAGCAGGACGAATGGCTACTGCCAGAAGCACGGACCTCGCTGCAATCAAAGGCTTCGACAATCGTGCGAAACGCGATGAATTCGTAGCCGCAATCATGACCGATATCCAAGTTCCGGCAGGTCTCGTAGGCAAGGTCGGTACGAATTGCAGTCGCTCATTGTCCTGAGTTGCTGTGGACGCCGTGCACTGGCATCGCAACCAAAATGAAAATTAGGAGGTCGCCGTGAGGAACTTTACTCTCACTCGATTCTATACGTACGATTTCACCCGACTGTTCGTCGCGCTTGGGTTTACGCTCGCGATAGCCGTGATTGTCTATTCCGCGCTGTTTGGAAGCATCTTTTAGTCGTGTGGATGGCACATGGGCCTTGGTTCCGTATGGAGCCCTGACTGGCAATTCTGGTCGTCTCGTCGCTCATGTGCTACGTACGGTTTGCCTGTCGCCGCGAGGACGCCATCCTCGAGCTAAGCTGGTGCGCGCCGAGGTCTCGGCGAGCGCTAGCTGTCAGCGCAGGTGCGTGCGGTCGGCGAGCAGCGTGCGAATGATCGCGTCAGCATCGCCTTGGAGTGTTCTCATCGGCGGGCGGAGGGGGTGAGATTTTGCATAGTAGTTTGCACCGCAGATGATGCCGATGCAGCTGATAAGCGTTTGAAATCTAAAGAACCTATCGCAGTGTCGTCCCCACGCAACGTTATGCGTTTCCCTCAGATTGTCCCACGCTGACACCCAGTCCGCAGGGCATGCGAACCGGCTTCGTAACTGTTACAACCTTGCCTAATTTTAGCATTCTGTAATTCTCTTTTTTTCACCGGAGGAGAAGCGACATGCTAAGACTAGGTACGCTCTTTCTTGCCACCTTGAGTTTGACGGCAGCTTCGAATTTCAATGCCAATGCGCAGGAAACCACGGGTGAATTGGGTTCGCCCAGCGCAACAACGACGATCGACGGTCGATATCTACCGAACCCGCCGGCGGCGTTCGGTGGAGAAATCGGCCTCGACGCGAAAGCCTCAAAACCCTATTGGCCACCGCAGATCGTCCCCCGAAAGGGCGCCCCGAACATCCTTCTGATCATGACCGATGACGCTGGATACGGCGTTGCGGGCACTTTCGGAGGCGTGATCCCCACGCCGGCACTCGACCGTGTCGCAAACGCGGGGTTGCGCTTTACGCAGTTCCATTCCACCGCGCTCTGCTCGCCGTCGCGCGCCGCGCTTATCACCGGCCGCAATCACCATTCAGCGGGTTTCGGCGTCATCTCCGAGCAGGCAACCGGCTATCCCGGCTATGACTCGATCATCGGCATAGAGAACGCTACGATCGGCGAGATCCTGAAGCAGAACGGCTACGCCACGTCCTGGTTCGGAAAGAACCACAACACGCCCGCTTTTCAGTACAGCGCCGCTGGTCCGTTCGATCAATGGCCGACGGGTATGGGCTTCGACTACTTCTATGGGTTCATGGGTGGCGACACCAATCAATGGGAGCCGTACCTGTTCCAGAACACCACCCAGATTTTCCCCTGGACCGGTAAGCCCGACTACAACCTCATAACGGACACGGCCGACAACGCCATTGATCATATAAAGCAGCTAAATGCGGCAGCACCCGACAAGCCGTTCCTCGTTTACTACGTGCCCGGTGCCACTCATGCCCCCCACCATCCAACCAAGGAATGGATCGACAAGTTCAAGGGCAAGTTTGACATGGGGTGGAACGAGTTGCGCGAGCAGATTTTCGCCAATCAGAAAAAGCTCGGCGTCATTCCCGCCAACACGCAGCTAACCGAATGGCCAGAGAGCCTCCCGAAATGGGATTCTCTCGACGAAGAGAGCAAGAAGCTGTTCGCGCACCAGGCTGAGGTGTTTGCTGCCTACGTGGCCTACTCGGACCATGAGATCGGGCGGGTTATCCAGGCCGTCGATGATCTGGGTAAGCTCGACAACACCCTCGTCATCTACATTGAAGGTGACAACGGCACGAGCGCCGAAGGAAGCGTGCTCGGAACCCCGAACGAACTGATCACGATCGAAGGCATGCAGATGCCGGTCGCAGAGCAGATGGCGTTCTATGATAAATGGGGCTCCAACCAAACCTATCCGCATATGTCGGTTGCCTGGTCATGGGCGTTTGACACGCCGTTCAAATGGACGAAGCAGGTTGCTTCGCACTTCGGCGGCACGCGTCAGGGCATGGCGATGTCCTGGCCCGCACGGATCAAGGAAGCCGGTGGAGTTCGCACTCAGTTCCACCACATGATCGATATCGTTCCTACGATCCTCGAAGCAACAGGCATAACCGCCCCGGTTATGGTCGATGGCGTTGCGCAGAAACCGATCGAAGGCGTGAGCATGGCCTATACATGGGACAATGCCCAAGCCTCATCTGCCCGCAAAACGCAATACTTTGAAATGTTCGGCAATCGCGGCATCTACAGCGATGGCTGGTATGCCTGCACGACACCACCAGCAGCGCCGTGGTTGATGGGCACGACGGCGATGCCGGACGTCGTCGATGGCTATAAATGGGAACTGTACAACCTCACTGAGGACTATTCCCAGAACAACGACCTTGCTGCAAAAATGCCGGAAAAATTGCACCAGATGCAGGAACTGTTTCTGATGGAAGCGGCGAAGTACGACGTCTTCCCATTGGACAACTCGATCCTGGAACGCCTTGAGACGCCACGGCCGAGCACCACCGCCGGACGGAAGGAGTTTAGCTACGCCGGCGTAGTGTCAGGTCTTCCGACAAGCAATGCACCCAGCGTCATCAACAAATCCTACACGATCACCGCAGAGGTAACCGTTCCTGAAAACGGCGGCGAGGGTATGCTCGTCACCACAGGGGGGCGCTTCGGTGGATACGGGTTCTATCTCCTCAAGGGCAAACCCGTATTTCTGTACAACTTCGTCAATATGGAGCGCTTCCGTTGGGAGGGGCAGGACACCCTTTCATCCGGCAAGCACACGCTGGTGTTCGATTTCAAATCTGACGGACCCGGCATGGGCAAGGGCGGCACTGGCGTCCTGAAGGTGGACGGCAAGGAGGTCGCGAACGCGAAAATACCACACACGATCCCGGCGCTCATGCCTTGGGATGAGACTTTCGATGTGGGCGTCGATACTCGCACAGGTGTAGATGAAACTGATTATCAGGTCCCGTTCGCCTTTAACGGTGAAATCGCAAAGCTTACCGTCAATCTGCAGCCGTAAACCTTAATTTGCGGGCTTTGGGGATTTGCGTCCCAGAGCCCGCAGTTTCAGACTTCAGAGTTTACGATGCGATGTGACGCATGGTGGGCCCGCAGGAATTCTGAAAAGCAAGCAAACTCAGGCACTTCGAAAAATGTGGGACAAAAAAACGGCTTCTGGCAACCGTACCATTCTCCTTATTTCTTCTCTTTCTCGTTTGAAGCGCCTCGGTGCGCCGCTCCCGTTGATCGTGCTCGTGCGCCCCGCGGACGCGCCGTCTCTCGTGCATCCTGGCCCGGTCCGGTCTCAGACGAAGATCTGATGTTCCGCTGTCACCAGTTCCTGCAGGAAGGCCACCACCGTGCGCACGCGCACGAGGTCCCGGGCGCTTTCGTGATAGGTGGTCCAATAGGCGCGGCGGATCGTCGTTTCCGGCAGGATGCGTTTGAGCTCCGGCGTGTGGCGGGCGATATAGTTGTGCAGGATGCCGATGCCGGCGCTGGAGCGCACCGCTTCCGTCTGGCCGGTGGCGCTGGAGATCTCGAACGAGGCGTCCCAGCTTCGCATGATCTCGGCGGAGAAATTCAGAGATGGCGTGAAGATCAGGTCCTCGACATAGCCGATGCGGCGATGTTCCCTCAGATCGTCGATCGTCTGCGGCGTCCCGTGTTTTTCCAGGTAGTCCGATGAGGCGTAAAGACCGAGCGTGTAATCCGTAAGCTTCGAGGAGACGAGGCGGCCCTGTTCCGGTCGCTCGATGGTGATTGCGATATCGGCCTCGCGCTGCGACAGCGAAAAGGAACGCGGCACCGGCACCAGTTGCAGCTTCAGCTCCGGATAGCGGGCCGTCAGGCGCCCGAGGCGCGGCGCCAGGAACGAGACGCCGAAGCCGTCGGGCGCGCCGATGCGCACCGTGCCGGCGATTGCCGTGTCGATCCGGCCGATCTGCGATTGCGCCGCCAGCATCTCCGTCTCCATCCGCTCGGCTGCCGTCAGGAAGATTTCCCCTTCGGCGGTCAGCTCGCAGCCATTCGGCCGGCGCACGAGAAGCCGGGTCTTCAAGGTTTCCTCAAGCGCCGTCACCCGGCGGCTGAGCGTGGCATGGTTGACGCCCAGCCGCTTCGATGCCGCCAGGATCTGCCCGGTGCGCGCCACGGCTAGAAACATTCTCACATCGTCCCAATTCATAGGCAGATACCTCGTCTCAACACCATGGACTTTAGTTTTTGCACAACGGTTGCTGAATATCGGAAATTGCTTTGTTGAAATCGTAGTGCGATCATGCCGCCACAATCAAGGTCTGGAGGAACCAACCATGTACGAACTCGGTCATTTCATCGATGGCAAGCGCGTCGCCGGCAAGAGCGGTCGCGTTGCCAACATCTTCAACCCGGCAACCGGCGAAGTGCAGGGCACGGTGGCGCTCGCAAGCGACGCGGAGCTTGCGGCAGCGGTCGAAAGCGCCAAGGCGGCGCAGCCGAAATGGGCGGCCACCAACCCGCAGCGCCGTGCCCGCGTCTTCATGAAGTTCGTCGAGCTCCTGAACACGCATATGAACGAACTCGCCGAGATCCTCTCGCGCGAACACGGCAAGACCGTCGAAGACGCCAAGGGTGACCTCGTCCGCGGCCTCGAAGTCTGCGAATTCGTCATCGGCATTCCGCATCTGCAGAAGAGCGAATTTACCGAAGGTGCAGGCCCCGGCATCGACATGTATTCGATCCGCCAGGCCGTCGGCATCGGCGCCGGCATCACGCCGTTCAACTTCCCGGCGATGATCCCGATGTGGATGTTCGCCCCGGCGATCGCCTGCGGCAACGCCTTCATCCTGAAGCCGTCCGAGCGTGACCCGTCCGTTCCGATGCGCCTCGCAGAACTGATGATTGAAGCCGGCCTGCCGGCAGGTATCCTCAACGTCGTCAACGGCGACAAGGGCGCCGTCGACGCGATCCTCACCCATCCGGATATTGCCGCCGTTACCTTCGTCGGCTCGACCCCGATTGCCCGCTACGTCTATGGCACGGCAGCGATGAACGGCAAGCGCGCCCAGTGCTTCGGCGGCGCCAAGAACCATATGATCATCATGCCCGACGCCGATCTCGACCAGGCCGCCAATGCGCTGATGGGCGCCGGCTACGGCTCGGCCGGCGAGCGCTGCATGGCGATCTCGGTTGCCGTCCCGGTCGGTGAAGAAACCGCCAACCGCCTGATCCAGAAGCTGACCCCGATGGTCGAAAGCCTGCGCATCGGTCCCTACACCGACGAAAAGGCCGACATGGGTCCGGTCGTCACCAAGGAAGCCGAGCAGCGCATCAGAAGCCTGATCGACAGCGGTGTCGAGCAGGGTGCTGAGCTCGTGGTCGACGGCCGCGACTTCAAGCTGCAGGGCTATGAAAACGGCCACTTCATCGGCGGCTGCCTGTTCGACCATGTCACCCCGGACATGGACATCTACAAGACGGAAATCTTCGGACCGGTTCTCTCGGTCGTTCGCGCCAAGAACTACGAGGAAGCCCTCGACCTGCCGATGAAGCACGAATATGGCAACGGCGTCGCGATCTACACCCGTGACGGCGATGCGGCCCGCGACTTCGCCTCGCGCATCAACATCGGCATGGTTGGCGTCAACGTCCCGATCCCGGTTCCGCTCGCCTACCACTCCTTTGGCGGCTGGAAGTCCTCGTCCTTCGGCGACCTGAACCAGCATGGCCCGGACTCGATCAAGTTCTGGACCCGCACGAAGACCATCACCGAGCGCTGGCCCTCGGGCATCAAGGATGGTGCCGAGTTCGTCATGCCGACGATGAAGTAACGACGGGACAAAGATCCTCCCGCCTCCAGGGCCTCCTTCGGGAGGCCCTTTTTTGTTGCGCGCCGGGGACCTCCCTCGGGAGCTCCTTTCCTGTTGCATGCCATGCTGCGCTGCAACTAATTTGATATCCCCGAGGCGCTGAAAATTGATTCGCGCCTCGGTCGAATATTGCAGGCATTTCGATCGTTCTTTTGCATGGAAGGCTCATCCGGGGGGATAGCCACGGTTCGCTGGGTTCACAAATGACGTCATCCTGTCGCAACGCGGCGCCTGTCTGTTAGCGGGCCGCCGCAAGCTGATTTTCATTGAGAGAGGTTTTATCATGGTCGTGGCCGAAACGGCGTCGATGCAAGGGACGTCGACGCAGAGGGTACCGGACAATTTCCACCGCCTGTCGTTCAGCGGTAGCGGAAAAGAGTATTTTGGCATCTGGATCGTCAACGTGCTGCTGACGATCATCACGCTCGGCATCTATTCCGCCTGGGCAAAAGTCCGCCGCAACCGCTATTTCTATGGCAATACTGTGCTGCTCGGGCGCGCCTTCGAATATCATGCGAAGGGCAAGCAGATCCTGATCGGCCGGGTGATCGTGTTCGCCTACCTGATTTTCTACAACGTCATGCTGACCTTCGTGCCGATCGCCGGCATCATCCTTGCGCTGCTGCTGGTGGTCTTCGTGCCGTGGCTGGTCGTCAGGGGCCTGCGTTTCAGCGCCCGCGTCACCAGCTATCGCAATGTGCGGTTCGATTTCGTCGGCGGCGTCGGCGGTGCGTTCCTCGCCTTTATTGTCGGTCCGGTCATCTCGGTTCTGACGCTCGGAATCCTGGTGCCGCTCGCCAGCCGCTGGTCCTACCGCTACATCGGCAGCAACCTGCGTTACGGACAAAGGGCATTTACGACCGATCCTTCGGTCGGTGCGATCTACAAGTCCTGGTTCCTGTCGGCGGCCATCATCGTTGCTGGCCTGCTGATCATCGCCTTTATCGGTTTCCTCAACCTGGCCGTGATCATGACGCTGTTCGACGGTTCCTATGTGGCCACCCCGGAATTGCAGGTTTCGATGATTGCGTTGTTCGTCATCGGCTACCTCGCGTTCTTCTCGATCTTCGGGGTCGCGACGCTGTTCTATCGTGCTGGCGTTCGCAACGTCGCCTGGTCGGCAACGACCTTCGACGGCAAGCATCAGCTGACGAGCGATCTGTCGCGGGGCCGTTACGCCTGGATCACGATCACCAACGTGATCGTCACCCTCCTCACACTGGGCCTGATGCGTCCCTGGGCTGCGGTGCGCATGACGCGCTATGTCAATGAACATACGGGTGTACATTTCGAAGGTAATGTCGGCGAGATGTTCGACAAGATCGCCCAGGAAGGTTCGGCCGTTGGTTCGGAGTTCATGGATTTCGAAGGCTTCGACTTTGGCTTCTAGCGTCACAGAGATTGCTGTTGGCGAGTGGCATCCCGCCGGTTCCAGCCGGTCGGTGCCCTCGCGGCTGATCGAAGATGGCGGCGGCGTCAAAGCCTTGGGTGAGGACGGTGTCGAACTTGCAGGCGGCGTGCTTGCCGCCGTCGACATTTCCGCGCGTGTCGGCGCCATTCCGCGTCGTGTCGAGTTTCCCGACGGTTCGCTGTTCGAGACGACCGACAACGACGCCATGGATCGCTTCCTCAAACGGAAGGGAAAAACCAGTCTCGTCCACGAGTGGGAGCGTTTCCACCCGCGCCTGATCGCGGTCGTTTTGGCGACCGTGCTCTGCGGCGTGGCCATCTATCGTTATGCCGTGCCGGCGCTCGTCGAAGTCGCCGTGCTGGTGACGCCGCCGATCGTGCCGAAGATCATGTCGGCAAGCACCTTCGAAACAATGGATCGAACGCTGCTCGACACGTCGGCGCTTTCAGCTGAGCGGCAGAACAAGATCCGTGACGGGTTCAACGCGATCGCGCGCCAGTCCGATCGCGGCGAGGGCGGATATAGGCTCAACTTCCGCAAGGGTGGCACCATCGGCCCGAATGCCTTCGCGCTACCCGACGGCACGCTGATTGTCACCGATGAGCTGATCGAGCTTGCCGGCGACGATACCGAAATGATCATCGGTGTGCTGGCGCACGAGATCGGTCACGTCGAGCTCGAGCATAGCCTGCGGCAGATCTACCGTGCCGCCGGCGTCGCCGGGCTGATCATGATGATCGGCGGCGACATCGGGTCCGGTGCTGAAGACATTCTGGTACAGGGCGCCGGTCTTTTGACGTTGTCCTACTCACGCGGCGCGGAAAGTGCTGCGGACAGGCACTCGGTCGAGTTGATGCAGAAGGCCGGCAGGGATTCGACGGCGATCGCCCGCTTCTTTGATCTGCTCGAAGACAAGCTCGATGACCACGGCGACACCAGCATCCTGTCGACCCATCCCGGCACGCCCGAGCGTCGCAAGGCAATCCTCGACTATGCTGCCCAGTTGCGTGCCGGGGCCCAATGAGCCTGCGGTTCTTGCCGTCCAGCGACCTGAAACGAAAACAGCGGGCCGAGGCCCGCTGTCCGTAACGCGAGTTCGGTTCGCGATCAGTCCTGCGGGCCGTCGTTGTAGCCGACCTTGTCGACCAGTTCCGATGCCTTCTTGCGGTTGGCGGCGATGTCGGCGAGAGGCAATTCGTCCGGCTTGATCGTGCCGAAGGACTTCACGACGTCTGACGGCTCGGCGCCCGGAAGAACCGGATATTCGTAGACCTGCTCGGCGTAGATCTTCTGGGCTTCGCCTTCCGACAGGAATTCCATCAGCTTCAGCGCGTTGTCCTTGTTCGGGGCGTTCTTGGCGAGTGCCATGCCCGAGATGTTGACGTGCGTGCCGCGGTCCTTGGCGTTCGGGAAGAGCACCTTGATGGCGGCAGCCCAATCCTTCTGTTCCGGCTCCTTCTCGTTGGTCAGCATCAGACCGACATAGTAGGTGTTGCCGAGTGCGAGGTCGCATTCGCCGGCGAGAATCGCTTTGGCCTGGTCGCGGTCGCCGCCGTCGGGCTTTTTGGCGAGATTGTTCTTGAGGCCCGTCAGCCACTTCTCGGTTTCGGCTTCGCCATGGTGGGCGATCATCGAGGCGAACAGGCCGATGTTGTAGGAGTGCTGGCCGTCGCGGGTGCAGATCTTGCCCTTCCACTTCGGATCGGCAAGTTCTTCATAGGTGATGTCGTCCTGGGCGACGCGGTCCTTGGAAGCGTAGACGACGCGGCCGCGCGTGGTGAGGCCGAACCAGTTGCCGTCAGGATCGCGGAAATGTGCCGGGATGTCCTTGCTGATCGTCTCGTTGACGACCGGCTGGGTGACGCCTGCGTCCTTGGCTTCGGTCAGGCGGCTGATGTCGACCGTCAGGATCACGTCGGCCGGCGAGTTGGCGCCTTCGGCCTGGATTCGCTCGACGAGGCCCTTGTCGAGGAAGAGCACGTTGGTGGTGATGCCGGTTTCCTTGGTGAAGGCGTCGAGCAGCGGCTTGATCAGATCGGGCTGCCGGTAGGAATAGATATTGACCTCACCGTCGGCCCAGGCGGCGCTCGTCGTAAGCAGGGTTGCCGTCAGGGACAAAACGCCCATCGCTGCTCTTGAAACGGACATCGCTTCCTCCATTTTCTTGTTTGAGCTAAGTTAACAAAAATGCTCATCTTTCTTGACCTCAGCGCCCAGAACAGTCAATCGGGAAACGGTTAACACTCAACAAGAAGTGAATTTTCGAGCTTTTTGGAATTGTTCCAAACTACGATCCGTCCTATATGATGAACTCGTGAACCTCTCGAATGCCGGAGTGAATGATGCGTCTGACGAAACAAACGAACTACGCGGTTCGCATGTTGATGTACTGCGCCGCCAACGGAGAAAAGCTCAGCCGCATTCCCGAAATCGCCAGGGCCTATGGCGTTTCCGAGTTGTTTCTCTTCAAGATCCTGCAGCCGCTGACCAGGGCCGGCCTTGTCGAGACCGTCCGCGGCCGCAATGGCGGCGTGCGCCTGCCGAAGCCCGCATCCGCCATCACCCTGTTCGATGTCGTCAAGGTAACGGAAGACAGCTTCGCCATGGCGGAATGCTTCGAGGCCGGCGAGATCGACTGTCCGCTCGTCGATAGCTGTGGCCTCAATTCGGCGCTCCGCAAGGCGCTCAACGCGTTCTTTGAGGTGCTTCAGGGCTACACGATCGACGACCTCGTCAAGGCGCGTCCCCAGATCAACTTCCTGCTCGGTCTCGAAGAAACGAAGCGTCCGCAGACCACGGCTGCCTGACGATCCAGGGCCTACTGCATGTCACCTTAAATCGACCTCGTTTTAAGGACAAAGATATGCAGCAAATCAAAGTGCTACAGCGACCTTTGCGCGTCTGATAGAACGCGCGGCGCTGTAGCGGAGCTTCGCTGGGTTCACCCCTGCGGCAGATATTCCCGCAATATGAAATCGATCGCGGTCGGGTCGATTTCCGCCTTGTCGATGCGGAAGTCGGCACCGTACTCCTCCAGATTCTGAAAGTAGGGATCGGCGAGCGACGCCGAAATCACCCCGATCGGCCCGATGTAACCCTGGTGCCGAAGCGCCGGCACGGTCTCGCGGAAATCGCGCTGCGGCTGAAGTCGGTTGTCCAGGAGGATCATCGACACCGGCTTGCCCGAGCGCAGGAAATCCAGCGCGCCCTCCATCGTCTGGCAGTAATGCAGCTCGATCTCGATATTGCTCACCTTGCGGATCAAGGCGCGCAGGATCAGGTTTTCAGTCGGATCGTCGTCAACGAGCAGGATGTGAGCTTTTCGCGTCATGACCGATACCCTTGCTGATTTGCAGGCGTCCTGTTCGTTGGGCGTGGTGTAGTGGGATACCACGCATCGGCTGTCACTGGATGATCTGTTCTCGGATCGCCTTCGCCACCATCTGGGTGCGGTTGACGACATCAAGCTTTTTCAGGATCGTTGCGGTGTGGGAATTCACGGTGTGCTCCGACACGGAAACGATGAGAGCGATCTCGCTTGCCGTCTTCCCGTGCGAGATCCACTTGAGAATTTCGGTCTCCCGCGGCGTTAGGCCCATGCCGGTCTTGTTGGCCAGCGCGATGCGATAGAAGTAGTCGAAGGCTGAGACCGCGTCATAGGCGACTTCGACATGCTCGGTGCGGCCGATGTCATCGCCATCACCGAGAAAGAGAACGGCGTAGCGCGCGCCGGTGGCAGCCGCATGCACGGGCACGCTGAGCAGCAGCTCGAAACCGAGCTGCACGAGCAAATTCTGGCTGGTGTCGCAGCCCGGGTCGTCCGTCCGCCAGACGGAGGAAATCGCCGACCGGTGCAGCGTCTTGTAGAAGAGGGAGTCACCGAAGCGGTGGCGCTTGTCGTATTCCTCGGCAAGCCCGGAGGGAAGATCATGCAGCACCAGGCGGGTGGACAGCATGCACGCGTCGTTCTCGTTGCCGAGCTGAAGAATGCCGAAATGGCTGAAGCCGAACCTGAGCGCCATCGTGTGGAAGATGCGGAAGAAGTCTACGCGGTTCAGCGCTTTCTCAAGTTCGTCGCGAAGATCGTATCGCCTGTGATTTTCCAGCAAAGCCGCCACGGAATGGCTATCCCCTTGTCGTCGCGCGGCAGTCTATCCGGCGCGCCGGAGCGATCAACCGGCAAAGATCGGCGCCGGCATTGCTGGCAGCAAGCATCATGCCCGTCCCTCGGCAAACCTGCCGAAAGACGGCAAACTGTAAAAGGCGGCTGCCGGTCCCTCCCAAGGACGTCTGGGCACGTCGATTGTCTCCCCCGAGTTTTGTATACATTCTATTGCACAATCCTGTTGGTGATTTCTACCATAGTATCTTGGGATTGACGGAAACCTGTCGGTACCGAATCTCACTCTCGTGAGGCGGATGATCGTGTATTCCGCAGGCCCGCCGTTCGCGCTAGAATAAAGGCGGGCATCCGGGGCGAGACTAGCCCCGGTGGAGGGACGAACAAGGCACGTTGTAAACCCTGCGGAAACAGCCGGGAAGCCTTGGTTCGAAGGTGTCGCGCTGCATTGATTCGTCAGTCGATTCTAAAACAGTGGACAGAGATCCCGGCTCTACCTGCGGGCGAATTTTTCGCATAGACAAATTTATGCGGCGACTTATTGCAATGCGACGCCAAATGTCGTTCCATCCGGCCTTGACCGGGGGGCAACGGCATTCCGCGTCAGGAAAACACGAGAACAAAAACAAATCTGGGAAGCAAAGCTCATGAAAAAGCTCACTACTCTGTTTGCAGCGACGGCGCTTGCCACGCTGATGGCCGGCTCTGCCTGGTCGAAGACGTTCGTCTATTGCTCGGAAGGTTCGCCTGAGGGTTTTGACCCGGGCCTGTATACCGCCGGCACGACGTTCGACGCGGCGGCACACACGGTCTACAACCGCCTGCTCGAGTTCAAGAAGGGCACGACCGAAGTCGAGCCGGGCCTTGCCGAGAGCTGGACGATTTCCGACGACGGTCTCGTATACACGTTCAAGCTGCGTCCGGGCGTCAAGTTCCAGACGACCGAGTTCTTCACGCCGACCCGCGAGCTGACCGCCGACGACGTGGTGTTCTCCTATGAGCGCCAGCTGAAGGCCGACAATCCGTGGAACAAGTACATCACCGGCGCTTCGTGGGAATACGCAGCCGGCATGGGCTTCCCGGAAGTCATCAAGTCGGTCGAAAAGGTTGACGACCTGACCGTCAAGTTCACCCTGACGCGCAAGGAAGCTCCGTTCCTCGCCAATATCGCAATGCCGTTTGCTTCGATCCTGTCGAAGGAATATGCCGACAAGCTGCAGGCTGACGGCAAGATGGAGCAGATGAACCAGATGCCGCTCGGCACCGGTCCGTTCGCCTTCGTCGCCTACCAGCAGGATGCTGTCATCCGCTACAAGGCGAACCCGGACTACTGGGGTGGCAAGCAGAAGATCGACGACCTCGTCTTCGCAATCACCACCGACGCTTCCGTTCGCTTCCAGAAGCTGCAGGCCGGCGAATGCCACCTGATGCCGTACCCGAACGCTGCCGACGTCGAAAAGATGAAGGCTGACCCGAACCTGAAGGTCATGGAACAGGCCGGCCTGAACGTCGCCTACCTCGCCTACAACACGACCCAGGCTCCGTTCGACAAGCCGGAAGTGCGCAAGGCGCTGAACAAGGCGATCAACAAGCAGGCAATCGTCGACGCCGTCTTCCAGGGTGCTGCCCAGCCGGCCGTCAATCCGATCCCGCCGACGATGTGGTCCTACAACGACAAGCTTGAAGACGACACCTACGAGCCGGAAGCAGCCAAGAAGATGCTCGAGGACGCAGGCGTCAAGGACCTGTCGATGAAGCTCTGGGCAATGCCGGTTTCGCGTCCGTACATGCTGAACGCTCGCCGCGCAGCTGAACTGATGCAGTCGGACTTCGCCAAGGTCGGCGTCAAGGTCGAGATCGTCTCTTACGAATGGGCCGAATACCTCGACAAGTCCAAGGCGAAGGATCGTGACGGTGCCGTCATCCTCGGCTGGACCGGCGACAACGGCGACCCGGACAACTTCCTCGACACGCTTCTCGGCTGCAATGCTGTCGGCGGCAACAACCGTGCGCAGTGGTGCAACCAGGAATTCGACACCCTCGTGAAGAAGGCGAAGGAAACCTCGGATATCGCCGAGCGCACCAAGCTCTACGAAGAGGCCCAGGCCGTCTTCAAGCGCGAGGCGCCGTGGGCGACGATCGACCACTCGCTCTCCGTCGTGCCGATGCGCAAGAATGTCGAGGGCTTCGTTCAGAGCCCGCTCGGCGATTTTGCCTTCGACGGCGTGGACATCACCGAGTAATTTAGTTAACTGATCCTTAAGGGGGCGTTTGCCAAGGGCAAGCGCCCCTCTTTGCATCCACTATAGCGACCCGAGTTCCTCCTGGAGCGCAAAAGGTCGCTGTGGCATTTCGACTTGCTGTATGCTTCGCCGTTAAGTGGGAAAGCATGCAGTGGTGCCAGCGGCGGGATACAATGCCGCGGCAACATGGCGCGGGGTTTAACATGTTCCGATTTCTCTTGGGGCGATTGGCTGTCCTGATACCGACCTTCGTCGGGGTCTCCATCATCGCCTTCTCCTTCATTCGCCTGCTTCCGGGCGATCCGGTGGCGCTGCTTTCGGGCGAGCGCGTCATGTCGCCGGAGCGGCATGCGGAAATTTCACATGCGCTCGGTTTCGACCGACCGATCGTGGTCCAGTACCTCGACTATCTCTGGGGCGTGCTCCACGGGGATTTCGGTACTTCGATCGTGACCAAGAAGCCGGTCATCGACCAGTTCTTCGAGCTGTTCCCGGCGACCGTCGAGCTTTCGCTCTGCGCGATCCTGTTTGCGATCATCCTCGGCATTCCGGCCGGCGTGATTGCGGCGATCAAGCGCGGCTCGGCCATCGACCAGGCGATGATGGGCACCGCACTCGTCGGCTTCTCCATGCCGATCTTCTGGTGGGGCCTGCTGCTCATCATGCTGGTCTCCGGCATGCTGCAGTGGACGCCGGTCTCGGGCCGTATCTCGCTGATGTACTTCTTCCCGCCGGTTACCGGTTTCATGCTGATCGACTCGCTGCTGTCCGGCCAGCCCGGCGCCTTCAAGTCGGCGGTCAGCCACCTGATCCTGCCGACGATCGTGCTTGGCACCATTCCGCTTGCGGTCATCGCGCGCCAGACGCGCTCGGCGATGCTTGAAGTCCTCTCTGAAGATTACGTCCGCACGGCGCGCGCCAAGGGTCTTTCGACCTTCCGCGTCGTTGGCGTCCATGCGCTGCGCAACGCGTTGATTCCGGTGGTTACCACCATCGGTCTGCAGGTGGGCGTCATGCTCGCCGGCGCGATCCTGACGGAGACGATCTTCTCGTGGCCGGGTATCGGCAAGTGGATGGTGGATTCGGTGTCGCGTCGTGACTACGCCGTCATCCAGGGGGGCCTGCTGGTCATCGCTGCGGTGATCATGGTGGTCAATCTCATCGTCGACCTGCTCTACGGTCTGATCAATCCGCGTATCCGGCACTAAGGAGGGCGTCATGTCTCAAGCTGCTGCAACAAGCGCCGTTTCGACCGATCCGTCCCGCCGGGCGCGACTGGCCGAGTTCTGGTATTATTTCTCCGAGAACCGCGGCGCTGTCATCGGCCTCGTGTTCTTCCTGCTCCTCGTCCTGCTGGCGGTCTTTGCGCCGTGGATCGCGCCCCATGATCCGGTGGCGCAGTACCGTGATGCGGTTCTGGTTCCGCCGGTCTGGCAGGAGGGCGGCCGCGCCGGCTACCTGCTCGGTACCGACGCCGTCGGCCGCGACATGCTGTCCCGTCTGATCTACGGCACGCGCTTCTCGCTGTTCGTCGGCGTCATCGTGACGACGTTGTCGCTCGTCGGCGGCATCGCGCTTGGCGTCATCGCCGGCTACTTCCGTGGCTGGGTCGATACCGTCATCATGCGCGTGATGGACATCATCCTCGCCTTCCCGTCGCTGCTGCTCGCCCTGGTGCTTGTCGCGGTTCTTGGGCCGGGCCTCGTCAACGCCATGATCGCGATCGCGCTCGTCTTCCAGCCGCACTTCGTGCGCCTGACGCGTGCGGCCGTCATGAGCGAAAAGACCCGTGACTACGTGGTTGCCGCCAAGGTCGCCGGCGCCGGACATGGCCGCCTGATGTTCAAGACGATCCTGCCCAACTGCATGGCGCCGCTGATCGTCCAGGCGACGCTCTCCTTCTCGAGCGCCATTCTCGACGCTGCAGCCCTCGGCTTCCTCGGCATGGGCGCCCAGCCGCCGACACCGGAATGGGGCACGATGCTCGCCGAGGCCCGCGAGTTCATCAGCAGCCACTGGTGGGTGGTCACGCTTCCGGGTATCGCGATCCTGATCACGGTGCTGGCAATCAACCTGATGGGGGACGGCCTGCGCGATGCTCTCGATCCCAAGCTGAAGAGGTCCTGATCATGGCGCTTCTCGAAATCGAAAACCTGGTCGTCGAATTCCAGACGGCCGCCGGTCCCTTCCGCGCCGTCAACGGCGTCTCCATGAAGGTCCACGAACGCGAGGTTCTGGCGATCGTCGGCGAGAGCGGCTCGGGCAAGTCCGTGTCGATGCTGGCCGCCATGGGACTTCTGCCCTGGACGGCGAAGGTGACGGCCGACAAGCTCACCTTCAACGGCCGCGACCTCTTGGGCATGTCGGCGAACGAGCGACGCAAGATCATCGGCAAGGATATTGCCATGATCTTCCAGGAGCCGATCGCCAGCCTCAACCCGTGCTTCACCGTCGGCTTCCAGATCGAGGAAGTGCTGCGCATCCACATGGGTCTCGACAAGGCCGGCCGCCGCAAGCGCGCCATCGAACTGTTCGAGGCGGTCGGCATTCCCGATCCGGCCGAGCGGCTCGGTCACTTCCCGCATCAGATGTCGGGCGGCCAGTGCCAGCGTGTGATGATCGCGATCGCGATCGCCTGCAACCCGAAGCTTCTGATCGCCGACGAGCCGACCACCGCGCTCGACGTGACGATCCAGAAGCAGATCCTCGACCTGCTGATGAAGCTGCAGGCCGAGCACAAGATGGGCCTGATCATGATCACGCACAACATGGGCGTGGTCGCGGAGACCGCCGACCGGGTGGTCGTGCAGTACAAGGGCCGCAAGATGGAAGAGGCCGACGTGCTGACGCTCTTCGAAAATCCGAAGAGCAACTATACCCGCGCACTTCTGGCGGCTTTGCCGGACAACGCGACCGGCGATCGTCTGCCGACGATCTCCGAACTCTTCGTCGATGAAGGAGCGGCCCAATGAGCGTGATCCTTGAAGCGCGCAACCTGGTGCGCGACTACCATATCCCCGGCGGCCTTATAAAGAAGGCAAAGACCGTTCATGCCTTGAAGGGCGTGAGCTTCAGCGTCGAACAGGGCAAGACGCTGGCGATCGTCGGCGAGAGCGGCTGCGGCAAGTCCACGCTTGGCCGCATCCTCACTCTGATCGACGCGGCGACCTCGGGCGAGCTGTTGATCGAAGGCAAGAAGATCGACATCGCCAAGGGCGACATGACGCCGGAGATGCGCCGCAAGGTGCAGATCGTCTTCCAGAACCCTTACGGCTCGCTCAACCCGCGTCAGAAGATCGGCGACATCCTGATGGAGCCGCTGGTCATCAATACCGATACGCCCGCCGACGAGCGTCGCGATCGGGCGATGACGATGTTGAAGAAGGTCGGTCTCACCGACCTGCACTTCAACCGCTACCCGCACATGTTCTCCGGTGGCCAGCGCCAGCGTATCGCCATTGCGCGCGCGCTGATGCTGAACCCGAAGCTGCTGGTGCTCGACGAGCCGGTATCGGCGCTCGACCTTTCGGTTCAGGCACAGGTCTTGAACCTGCTCGCCGATCTGCAGGACGAGCTCAAGCTGACCTACGTCTTCATCAGCCATGACCTCTCGGTCGTGCGTTACATCGCCGACGACGTCATGGTGATGTATTTCGGCGAAGCCGTCGAATATGGCAGCCGTGACGAGGTCTTCGCCGATCCGAAACACAGCTATACCAAGACGCTGTTTGCCGCGACGCCGCGTGCGGACGTGGAGAGCATCAAGGCACGATTGGCGAAGAAGAAGCAGGCGGCCTGATCCATCACCGCTGATTTTCGCCGAGGAAACAAGAGAAGCCGGGCAGCCACTGCCCGGCTTCTTTGACATCAAGACACGATGGTGTAGAGGTGTCGCGCCGCCTTCACTTCTCGCCTCTGGGCGGCGGGCAGCCGCTTTTCGGCCGGACGACCGTTCGGCCCAACCTCAGGAACACGATCATGGAAATCAAGCGTTTCGAAACCGGCCCCCGTATGAGCCAGGCCGTGGTCTACAACAACACCGTTTACCTCGCCGGCCAGGTCGGTAACGCCGGTGACGATGTCGTGACGCAGACGAAGCAGGCGCTTGCCGAAGTCGACCGTCTTCTGGCGCTCGCCGGCACCGACAAGACCCGCATCCTCTCTGCCACCATCTGGCTTGCCGACATGGCCGATTTCCCGAAGATGAACTCCGTCTGGGATGCCTGGGCTCCGCAGGGCCATACCCCCGCGCGCGCTACCGGCGAAGCCAAGCTTGCGACCCCGGAATACCTCGTCGAGGTCATCGTCGTCGCTGCCGCCTAAGCCCTGCGGTACGGGCTTTTCCGCATCACGCTTTCAGCGCCGTCGGACCTCCTGTCCGGCGGCGTTTTTCGTGGCGCCGCTTGGGTCGCGCAGGGAACCAATTGGCGAGCCCGCACGTTATCGTCCGAACCAAGAATCTGGCCAAAAAACCGGGCCAACCTTTGGGAGGACTGTCTATGCTCTATTGGCTACCACGGGTCTGTGTCCTTCTTTTCGCGGGCGTCCTGATCGCTTTCGGTCTCATTCCGGACACCGCTGCGGGTGTCGCTAACACCTTGCTCGTCATCATTCTCGGCCTCGGTCTGCTCTCGCTGACCCTGCATATCTTTCCACCGGAACGTCATTGATCGAGCGCGATCCAGGCGGCGTGCCGCAATCTGAGGCGAAGCCTGCGGCTGGGCAGTTCGATGTCCTGCCCGCAAGACCGGACGGCAGTCGCGCGTCCGTGCCTGAAGGACAGCGAGGCATGCCTGAGGGACAGCGAGGCGTGATCTTGGAAACCTTGCGGCGAGCCGGTGCTTCACACGAGTACAAGCGCGCAAGACGCATTGTCGAAGAGGAGGCGGCCGTTGCGACGGCGGCGCCGTCGACCGCGCCGCGGCGTGACGGTATCGATCTGATGGTTGCCTGGAGCATCGTCGGCCTCTTCGTCATTGCCGGGTCCGCTGCCATCTACACCATGGAGACGATCCTGCTGCCCATCACGCTCGCGATCGTTGTCGGTATCGTTCTCGGGCGCACGGCTGACGCACTGGCGCGCTATGGTTTGCCGCCGATCTTCGGCGGCCTGCTGCTGGCGATGATTTTCGTGATCGGTCTGTCCTTCCTCGTCAACGCATTGCTCGGCCCGCTGACGGCACTCGCCTCCGAAGCGCCGAAGCTTGCCGAGGGCGTCGTGGCGCGCATCATGCCCTTTGTCGACCGGTTTGAGTGGTTGCGGCTGGCGGTCGCGCGGAGCGTAGGGAACGATGCGATTGCCGATACCGTTATGAAGAACGCCGGCCCGATGCTCGCTGCCACCGTCGGGGGACTGACACCGGCCCTCGTACAGACTTTGATCTTTCTCGCAGCGCTCGGTTTGTTTCTGCTTGGCCGGCTGGAACTGCGCAAAGCCATCATTCTCGCCTTTGCCGGCCGCGAGCAGCGCCTCAGCGCCATCCGCATCATGAATGCCATTGAAGATGCACTGGCGCGGTACTTCTCCATCGCCAGCCTGATCTATCTGGCACTCGGAACTGTGACGATGGTCATCGCACTCGTCGGTGGCCTCGCCATGCCGCCGCTCTGGGGCCTGTTTGCTTTTGTCTCAAGCTTCATTCCCTATCTCGGCGTGACGGTGATGACGCTGAGCCTTGTCGTCGGCGGGCTGATGACGCACGAGGTGCTGTGGCTGGCGCTGGCGCCGGCCGTGGCTTTCTTCGTCGTTCACCTGGCCATGGAAAATCTCGCCATTCCGGCCATCCTCGGCAGTGAACTCGAGGTGAATCCGTTTCTGGTGTTCATTGCGATCGTCTTCTGGACCTGGATGTGGGGCGCGGTCGGCGCCATGCTGGCGCTGCCGCTTTCTCTCATCGTCCTTGCAATCGTCGAAGAAATCCGTGAGCAGCCGCCGGAACGGCAACTGCCTGGCTGAAGGGGAAAGATCAGCGCCGAGCCGAGCGGGCGTGCTCGTCGAAGAACAACGCCTGACTGATCAGAGCCTTCACCATGTCCGGATTGAACGGCTTGGTCACGAGGAAGGCCGGTTCCGGCCGCTTGCCAGTGAGCAGTCGCTCGGGGAAGGCGGTGATGAAGATCACCGGCACCGTCGCCTGAGTGAGGATTTCGTTGACGGCATCGATGCCCGAGCTGCCATCGGCGAGCTGGATGTCGGCGAGCACCATCCTCGGGGATGTCTTGCGATAGAGATCCAACGCCTCAGTATGGGTGCGGGCGATGCCCGTCACCCTGTGGCCGAGGCTTGTCACCATGTCTTCGATGTCGAGCGCGATCAGCGGCTCGTCCTCGATGATCAACACATCGGTTGCGACCTGGCGTGAGATGTCTTCCGAGGCAACCGTCAAGAGCTTCGAAAATTCGCCCTGGCTCAGACCCATGATCTCCGCCGCATCGGCGATCGAGAAGCCTTCGACCGAGACGAGCAGGAAGGCTTGGCGCGGCGCAGGCGCGATCAGCGACAGGTTCGCGGCCGCCTGTTGTTCCCAGGCAAAGGGCGAGGCGTTTTCCGTCAGATCGATCGAAATCTTCTCGAACTGCGAGCAGAATAGTTTGTAGAGGCTGATTCGATCGTTCGACGTATCCGGGAAGAGGCCGATGTCCTCGATGAGGGCTTCGAGAACGGCGGCCACATATCCGTCACCCGCGGCCTGCGAACCGGTGACGGCGCGGGCGTAGCGGCGCAGGAAGGGCAGGTGTGGCGCGATCCGGGTCGAAAGGGACATCAACGACTTCCTTAGGTGCAATACGATTCGTTTGTTTTCTGAGGATAGGGGACATCTGGCGGAATACGTGAATGGTTTTGAACACGTTTTTCGGCCTAGAGCAAATCCGGCACACTCGCCAGGCGGTCTTCTGTGCGGATGGGTGGAAAACAACGGGAAGGCCGCAAGCGGCGGTAGATTCAGAACATGGACGACGGGACCGAAAGACGGGAAGGGCAGGGCGGAGGACCGGGTGTGGCCGCGGAAAATTCGGATGCCCACGGGCTGATCGGCGCCAGATTGAAGGCGCTCTATCAAGCGCTGGAACAGGAGCCGGTTCCTGAGCTCTTCGTCGATCTGCTTGAAAAGCTGGAGAAAGCGGAAGCGGCGGCGGCTGAGCGCGGGCCTTGAGCCTAACCCGCCTTAACGGAAGAAACGGGCCAAGGCCCGTTTCTCCATTGTTCGTGCCGATCAGCAGGCGGCCTCATAGCGGCGGCCGTAGCGGTCGCGATAGATGCAGCGGCCCGGTTCGTTGGCATTCCCGATGAGTGCACCGGCAACGCCGCCGATCGCTGCGCCCACGGCAGCACCTCTGACATTGCCCGTTGCTGCGCCGCCGACAATGGCGCCACCGGTTGCGCCGATTGCCGCACCCTTTTCTGTTTGCGTGCAGGCGGCCAGCGGGAGAATGAGGCTTGCTACGATCAGTATCTTCTTCATGACGCGTTCCTATCCGGTTGCTCTGTTGAACATAGAATCGGTTACTTGAAATTGATTTGTCGGGACTGATGACGAACAGAATGACGACAATGAGGCATCTGTCGCACCCGGTGCCGCGTCATTGGCCAGCTTTGACTTGCTCGCAATGGGCGAGCTACGTGTGGTGTGTCCTTGCCTCCCAGCATCTCCTCCATCGCTCGGCCGCAGTCGCAGCACTTGTTATCGTTGCGAAAACGACGACTGCTGCGTTTTGTTCCATAGCCGCCGGTCCGGCATAGCATCTCTCGCCGGCAGCGACGGCTGCCGGAACGGCGTCCATGCGCATCTGAAGCGCGAGGCGTGGGCGCGGCGAACGCGCTACGTGGGCAAAGGTTCCAACAAAAATTAGATCTCGTCCGGTGGAACAGGAGGGCAGTCGTCCCCGTTTGCCGTTCTCAAGTTTGACGTTGGGGAGCATGCCCATGGAACACATAGCTGCCATCATGGTCCTGGTCGGCTGCATGCAGGCCACGGACGCCTGCCGCGAGGTGCCGGCGCCGACCGAGGCGTTCGAAACCGTAGACGAATGCCGCGAACTGCTTTCGCCGGCGATCAAGGCGACCGCCGGGGCCTTCAAGCACGCCTATGGTGCCTGCGCCGAGGTTGACCCGGCTCTGCTTGTCGAGGACGCGACCATCGAATGGCACGTCACTCCTGCGGGCCGCTTGCAGGTCAAGGTGCAGGTCGATGATGGCAGTTACACGGTTGCCGCGCGCCACGACAGCCATGCGAAGACCCGCAACTGAGTTCACGGGCCGCGCGTGTGGCGGCCCATCAAACCGAAAGGCAAAGCAATGAATTGGGATATCGTCGAAGGCAAATGGCATGAACTGAAAGGCAAGGTGCAGGCGCAATGGGGCAAGCTCACCAACGACGATCTCGACGTCATCGATGGTCGTCGGCAGGAGCTTGCGGGGCGTATTCAGGCCCGCTACGGGGTCGCACGCGACGAGGCGGAGCGTCAGATCGACGAGTGGATGTCACGGCGCTAGGAAAAGGGTCGACACAAGCTCGGCAACCAGAGGCGCGTAAAGTTGCAAACAGAAGAAGACAGGCGATGACATAAGAAAAACCGCCCGGCCCTGGCCGCGGCGGCTTTTCAATTGTCTTGCGGAAGCTTGGTTATTTCTTCTGTGCCATCCGTTCGCGCCGGCGAAGTTCTTCGAGAAGATGTTCGAGTTTCGCACTCTGATCTTCGCTGCTATTGACGTAAAGATCGCGCATCGTCTTACCGATGTGAAGATTGCCAGCCTGGAGATCTTTTCTCTCCCGACCCGCTGCAACCGCCGTTTTCCAGATATGTGCTATCGGCATCTTCATTTCGACCCTGCATATTCCATGGAGGAGGAACGTCAGAGTATCTCGAATGTTCCGGGCATTTCCGGTACAAACCGTCTCGATTTGGGACTCTTTTGTCTATCATGGTAAATGAATGGTTAATGTCCGTGGGAATGAAGATTTTCTCAGAGCGCATTTCATAAGATATTTGGAACAAAGTGATAGTTGTGGCGTTTGCTTTGCAGTAATCCTGGCAAGGAGAATTGCTATGTTATACTATGCGCTTGTCTTCCTCGTTGTGGCAATCATAGCGGGTGTACTTGGTTTCGGTGGCGTTGCGGGTACCTCGGCGGGTATCGCGCAGGTCCTTTTCTTCCTCTTCCTCGTCTTCCTGGTGATTTCGCTGGTCGCGGGCCTGGTGCGTCGAGGCTGACGGAGCGGTCGCAAACGCAAGGTAGTTGGACATGGGCGGCGGCAACGTCGCCCTTCTTGCATCCGCAGGTCCGCTCCGTCGGCTCGCCTTGCTTGCCCTTGCAGGCCCGCTTGGCTATTGATGCCGATACCGCCGCTTTTGCCTTGAGGATACCGAAGATCATGAAATCGCTGGAACTGCTCGTCGAGCAGATCATCCTCTCCAGCCGCTCGCTGAAGAAGAAATGACGTTGGCGCCGTGGCTCGAGCAAAGCCGCGGCTTGTCTTGATCGGAAAACGGGGCAGCTGCAAATGAAGACTGACGTAGTGGTTCTCGGCGCCGGCATCGTCGGTATCTCCACCGCCATCCATCTGGCGCGGCGCGGCAAGTCGGTGGTGCTTCTCGACCGTCGCGGCGCCGGCGAGGAAACCTCCTACGGCAATGCGGGGCTGATCCAGCGCGAGGGTGTGTTTCCCTATGGCTTCCCGCATGATTTCGGCGCGCTCTTCCGTTACGCGCTGAACAACACGATCGACGCGTCCTATCATTTCCGGGCCTTGCCGGGGCTGGTGCCGTTCCTGGCGCGGTACTGGTGGCATTCGGGCTTTACCCAGCACCAACGCATCGCCCATCTCTATGCGCCGCTGATCGAGCATTCGATCAGCGAACACCAGGACCTGATCGCGGCGTCAGGCGCGGGCGAACTCATCCGTAAAGACGGCTGGATGAAGGTTTTCCGCACCGAGAAGCAGCGCGATTCGGCCTACAAGGAGGCGGAGAAGCTTTCGGCTGGCTTCGGCGTCAATCACCAGAAACTGTCTTCAAGCGAACTGAAGACGATCGAACCGTCCATCAAGGCTGATCTCGTCGGCGGTCTGCGCTGGAGCGATCCCTGGTCGATCCGCGACCCGCACAGTCTCAACAAGGCTTATCTCGCCTATTTCCAATCGCTGGGCGGGCGCCTCGTTTCCGGCGACGCAGCCACGACTGAACATATCCTCGAAGGTCCCGGTTGGCGCGTCGCGACACCGGAGGGCCCGCTCGAGACCCGCGAAGTCGTCGTGGCGCTCGGTCCTTGGGCCGACACGGTCACTCGCAAGCTCGGCTACCATATCCCGCTCGCGGTCAAGCGCGGCTACCACATGCACTATGGCATGCAGGAGGGCGCGCAGCTCAACAACTGGGTGCTTGATGCCGAGAAAGGCTATTTCCTGGCGCCGATGCTGCGCGGCATCCGTCTGACGACCGGCGCCGAATTCGCCTGGCGCGATGCGCCGAAGACGCCGGTACAATTGACCCGCGCCGAACGGGTGGCGCGCGAATTCTTCCCGCTTGCCGAACGCCGCGACGAAGAGCCGTGGATGGGCGCGCGCCCCTGCACGCCGGATATGATGCCTGTCATCGGCAAGGCGCCGCGCCACGAGGGCCTGTGGTTTGCCTTCGGCCATGCGCATCACGGCATGACGCTCGGGCCAGTCACCGGACGGGCACTGGCGGAAGCGATGACCGGAGAAAAGACGGTCATCGATATCGCGCCATACCGGCCGGAACGCTTCCTCTCTTAGGATCCGCACCCAAGACCAAATTTTCACAAGGCCGGAAGCGTCGCTTCCGGCTTACTTCGTTTCCGTAGAAGGGAAGATGCTTCAGGCGTTGGTGCCACCGTCAATGGTGAATTCGGCGCCGGTGACACTGCGGCCGTCAGGGCCCGCAAGCCAGGCGACAACGCCTGCCACATCGCTTGCCTCGTTGAAGCGGGGGATCGCCATCAGCCCGCGCTGCGGACCGGCAAGCTCGCCATCGGCGGGGTTCATGTCGGTATCGGTCGAACCGGGATGGACGATGTTGACGGTAATGCCCCTCGGCCCGAGATCACGCGCCACCGCCTTGGTAAAGCCGACGAGCGCGGATTTGCTCAGCACATAGAGGCTCATCCCCGGCCACGGAACGCGTTGGGCGAGGTTGCTGCCGATCGAGATGACGCGTCCGCCCTCGGGCATGTGCGCTGCTGCAGCACGCGTCGCAAGGAACACCGCCTTCACATTGACGTCGATCGTCCGGTCAAAGTCGTCCGCAGTCACCTCCGTCACCGTTCCGGCATCGAACACGCCGGCATTGTTGACGAGGATGTCGATGCGGCCGTGCTTCGCGGCAACCGCGCCGACAGCAGCCTCGACCGCGCCCGGATCGCGGTTGTCCGCCTGGATCGCCAGCGCCCTGCCGCCGCCCTTGGTGATCTCCGCCACCAGTGCCTCAGCCTTTGCCTTGGACTGGCTGTAGGTCACCGCGACGGTTGCGCCTTCATCCGCCAGACGTTTTGCGATCGCCGCGCCGATGCCGCGGCTACCACCCGTCACCAGAGCCACCTTGTTTTTCAAACTCGTCACTGGTTTCTCCATATCTGTAGTGATCGATACATATATAAAGGGGCGACTTGCCAGCCGCTGTCAAGCGATTTATGTATTGATCGATACAGAAAGGAATTACTCCCATGTCGAGCCGCGGCCGTCCACGCAATTTTTCCCGAGAGGAGGCGCTCGCCAGCGCCATGCGGCTCTTCTGGGACAAGGGCTACGACAACACGTCGCTAACCGATCTGACCCAGGCGATGGGGCTGAAACCGCCGAGCCTCTACGCGGCCTTCGGCAGCAAGGCACAGCTCTTCATCGAGGCGGTCGATCTCTATGGCCGGACGGACGGTGCCGGCATCTGGGATGAGCTGGAAACGGCCCCAACGGCCAAGGCGGCGGTACATGACCTTCTGAGGCGCACCGCCGAGAACTTCACCCGCGGCGGCGAACCGCGCGGCTGCATGGTCGTGCTTTCGGCGCCGCAGATGGCGGGCGGGGATCCGGAGGTCTGTGACGCGTTGAAGGTGCACCGGCTTGAAAAGCAGGTCGCGCTTGAGCGGCGGTTCGAGCGTGGTGTCGCGGACGGCGATCTGCCTGAGGGCACGCCGTGCGCTGCAATCGCGGCCTATGTCGCCTCGCTCCAGCATGGAATGTCGATCGAGGCCCGCGACGGCGCAACACGGGAAACCTTGCTGGCGATCGCCGACTGCGCCGCCGCCGGCTGGGACGCCATGGTCGCGGCATCGATCAAGCCGAACTGAGCGGCCGAACTGAGCGCTTTTTAAGCGCCAATGGCCGAAGGGAGAGCCCTCCAGCCATGGCCGTCGGTCAACCGTTACTGTGCCGGCTGCGTCATGTTGGGCGTGGTGCCCGGCGTCGAGTTCGGGGTTGAACCCTGCGTTTCGGGCGTCGGGGTACCCTGCTGCGGCGTCGCTTCGGGCGCCGGCTGGGTCGTCGTTTCACCAGAGGGCGCCGTGCTGCTATCGGCCGGCGGAGTAACCCGACCCGTCGTGCCTGGTGTCGCGGTACCCGGTGCCGTCGTGTCCGGAGTTGCCTGACCCGTTGCCGGCTGGTCCGTAGTCGGCGGCGGTGCCGCGGTATCGGCGGTATCCCGGCTCAGTTCAGCCGGCAGCCAGGCGATCAGCGCCAACACCAGACCGGCGAGCAGGATGATGACGATCGGCCAGTTGCTGCGCCCCGAACGGGCCGGAGGCACATCGCTCATGTGCGCTTGCGTCTGCGGCAGAGGCTGCCCTGTCACCGGATCGATCACCGGCTTTTCCTTGAACTCTTCGTGCTGGTTCATTGCGTTCATCCTTTTCTTGGCGTCCTCCTGGCCTCAGGCGACTGCTCCTGAACCTTCCTAGGCAGCCGTAGGCAGCGGATTTCGCGCCGTCGCGAAGCGACAAGGGCGCCCGGAGGGCGCGTGGCATAACCGTAAACGCGTGAAAATATGCAATGTTCCGGACGCTACAACCCAAGGGACGCTTGCGCGCTGCCGTCGGCTTTACATCTCCCTTCTCGGCTGCAAGAAATAGAGTGCGCACGGAGGATGGGCGGCATGACCGATACAGCGTTTGGCAAGGGCACTTTTGTCGGCCGCGTCTGGCGTCCCGATCTCGGCGGGCCGTCGCTTGTCACGATCCGCGACGGCGCTCTGTTCGACATCACCTCGAAGGCAACGCCGACGATGCGCGACCTGCTTGAGCTCCCGGATCCGGTCGCGCATGTGCGCTCCGTAGCCGGCGAGCGGCTTGCCTCGCTTGAAGAGTGTCTCGCGCGGAAAGCGGATGCATCGACCCTCCATCTCATCGCGCCCTCGGACCTGCAGGCAGTGAAGGCCTGTGGCGTCACCTTCGCGCGCTCGATGATCGAGCGCGTCATCGAGGAGAGGGCGGCGGGCGATGCGTCCCGCGCCGAAGCGATCCGCAGCCGCGTCACCGCCGTCATCGGTGACAGCCTGCGCAACCTGAAGCCCGGCTCGGCGGAAGCAGCCCGCGTCAAGGCAGCGCTCCAGGAGGAGGGCGTCTGGTCGCAATATCTGGAAGTGGGCATCGGCCCGGATGCCGAAGTCTTCACCAAGGCCCAGGTGCTCTCGGCGGTCGGCCCTGGTGCCGCTGTCGGTCTGCACCCTGCCTCGCGCTGGAACAATCCGGAGCCGGAGATCGTGCTCGCGGTCTGCTCCAGAGGCCAGGTCAAGGGCGCAACACTCGGCAACGACGTCAACCTGCGCGACATTGAGGGCCGCTCCGCGCTGCTTCTCGGCAAGGCTAAGGACAACAATGCCTCCTGCGCCATCGGCCCCTTCATTCGCCTGTTCGACGAAACCTACACGATCGACGATGTCCGCAAGGCCGAGCTCACCCTGCTTGTCGAAGGGGAGGACGGCTACCGGCTCACCGGCCGAAGCTCGATGGCGGAGATCAGCCGCGATCCGCTCGATCTCGTCGCCCAGACCATCGGTCCGCACCACCAATATCCCGATGGCGTCATGCTGTTCATGGGCACGCTCTTTGCCCCTGTCGAAGACCGCGACGAACCCGGCCAGGGTTTTACCCACAAGCTTGGCGACGTGGTGACGATTGCCAATGCCGAACTCGGCCGGCTGACCAACACCGTCAGGCTTTCGACGGAATGCGCGCCCTGGAATTTCGGTGCTGCGGCGCTGATGCGCAACCTCGCGGGACGCGGCCTGCTTTAGCGCGACCGGCCGCTTCCGTTGCCCGACCTATTCCGGTCGCGGGCGGCTATGTCATCTTCCGCATGACCCAGAGAGCGCGGCCGGGGTGGGCGATGTCGGGCACGACTTGAAGCCGCGCATCGTCCTTCAGCCGTTCTGCCTCTGCGGCGTCGAGAAACAGGATCTGCCGATCGGTTTCGTTCGCGTTTGGCGTAATCCACCAGCGCCGATCCTCGCAACAAAGACCGGCTTCCGGATTTTCCTGGATATACTCGATCGCATATTCGGCGTCCGTCTTTCTGCCAGCATCGAACATGGGCCGTCCTCCGCCTGTGATCGCTTGCAAGTGAGCTATTATGCGCCTGCTGCGGAGCTTTGGGCAGCCCGGAAGTGTTCTCCCGCCAATCGCCTCATGCGCCGCACCAGTCTCCGGCGCTTCAACGTCGGCCTTTCCATCCGCCCGGCAGGCGCATAGGCTCGCGAGCCTGAGTTGTCCCTATGTTCTTGGAGTTCCCGTTCCATGCGTGACCTGCACCTGCCTGGCCGCTCCGTCGTCATGGGCCGGCATGGCGCCGCCGCCACGTCGCACGCCCTTGCCACGCTCGCCGCCATCGAGATTCTGCGTCGGGGCGGCAATGCCGCTGACGCCGCGATTGCCGCCTGCGCCGTGCAATGCGTGGTCGAGCCGGGCTCGACCGGCATCGGCGGCGACAATTTCGTTCTCTTCGCCCCCGCCGGCACCAATCTCGCCGATGGCGGTCGGGTCTATGGCCTCAACGGTTCGGGCCGTGCGCCCGAGGGCCTTACCGCAGAACACCTGCTGAAACAGGGACTGAACGAGATCCCGCTCACCTCGGTGCACGCCGTCACCATCCCCGGCGCGGTCGATGCTTGGAGCAAGCTGAACCGGCGTTTCGGTTCCATGCCGCTCGGTGAACTGCTGCAGCCCGCCATCCGCCACGCGGAGGAGGGATTTGCGGTCACCGAAAGGGTCGCCGTCGATTGGAACCGCAACGAAGACAAGCTGAAGGCGGACCCCAACAGCGCCCGCATGTGGTTGAAGGACGGTCGCGCCCTGCGGACCGGTGAGGTCTTCCGCCAGCCCGAGCACGCGAAAGTCCTGCGGGAGATCGCCGCCAAGGGCCGCGATGGTTTCTATTCAGGCTGGGTCGCCGAGGACATGGTGGGCTACCTGCGCAGCCTCGGCGGCATGCACGCGCTCGACGATTTCGCCACGCAGGAGGCCTTCTGGGTCGATCCGATTTCTACGACCTATCGCGGCATAGAACTTCTGGAAATCCCGCCAAGCGGAGTCGGCATTACCACCTTGCTGATACTCAATATCCTGAGCGGCTTCGATCTGAAGAAATACGATCCGGTCGGCGTCGAGCGTTTCCATATCGAAGCCGAGGCGACGAGGCTGGCCTTCCAGGCGCGTGACAGGTATGTCGCCGACCCCGACTTTGCCGATGTGCCGGTACAAAAGCTGCTTTCGGCCGCCTTTGCCGACGAGCTGCGCGACCGCATCGACCTGAAGAAGGCCATGCCGGTGGTTGGTCCAGCCGGTGCCACCACCTATCGCGACACGGTCTACATCAGCGTCGTCGACGAAAAGGGCAACGCCTGTTCCTTCATCAATTCGCTGTTCTGGCCTTACGGCACGGGCATCAGCAGCCCGAAGACCGGCGTTCTGCTGCAAAACCGCGGTGTCGGCTTTCGCGTTGATCCTGCGCACCCCAATTGCGTGGGACCGCGCAAACGCCCGCTGCACACGATCATCCCGGCGATGGCGATGAAGGATGGCAAGCCGTGGCTCTCCTTCGGGGTGATGGGCGGCGGCTTCCAACCGGTTGGGCAGAGCCACGTGCTGACCAACATCGTCGATTTCGGCATGAACGTGCAGGAAGCGATCGACTGCGCCCGCGGCTTCCACCAGATGGGCCGCTTCGAGGCAGAACGCGGCATCCGCGAGGACGTGCTGAAAGGGCTCGCCGCATTCGGCCACGAGATCAAGATGGCCGAGATGCCGCACGGCGGCGGCCAGGCGATCCTGATCGATTCGGTCAACGGCGTGTTGCAGACGGGCTCGGATCCGCGCAAGGACGGCTGCGCCCTGGCTTTCTAGGGCTAGCGGACTGCCGTTGGTCACACCGCGCATGAAAAGGTGCGATGATGCTGGGCCGCGGGCGCTCGTTTCGCCATAAATTCGGTTCTATCGCAGGAAGAGTTTGGCTGGGGAACCTGGATTCGAACCAGGACTAACGGAGTCAGAGTCCGCTGGTCTACCGTTAACCTATTCCCCAAGGTCGCTGTCGGGCGCTGCCCGTCGCGTCGGTGTGGCGGGCTTATAAACAAAAGCGCGGCCAATGCAAATACCTTTTGGCAAAAAAATGCGATCTCGATGTGGCGGCGGGATTTTTGCACCGATTTGCCGGTACCGACGGTACGTCGTGGTGCCGCCCATTTGCGGCCGGGCGGCGGCGCTGGACACGATTGCGAGGGGGTGCAGATCGCCATCGCCGTCCGCAGTGTTGACCGTATCCGGCCTTACCCCTTGGCAGCACAGTCAAAAACAGTTTGGCGAACGGGGCTTGCGCTGGTACAGTCGCGCCAACGAAAAATCGAGAGAGCGCCTTGAGCGGCCCCTGGGCTTGCGCGGCGCCATGGTTGAGACAAGTGAAAGACCCCGATCACGGCGAAAAGCCGTCCGAATCCGGGGCGTCGGCAGCAGGCCGCAGTGATGGATCGAAGCTCGGTCCGCGCAACGGCAAGGGCAAGCGGAAACGACGCAAGTCGTCTGCTTCGCCGTCTGCAATTGCCAGCCAGCCCGGCATTGCCGGCATGGCACGGCGTCCCGCAGGAGAGAACGAGGCGGAACCGGCGCGCAAGCGCAAACGGCGTCGTCGTTCGAAATCCGCAAAACAACAGGCCGCAGTCGCGTCCGCGCCGCAGGGCGGCAGCGCGCAACTCGTTGAGTCGTCGCTCGGCGAGCGCAAGGGCCACAAGCGCAGCAAGAAGGCGCGGCATCGCCGTGGGCTCCAGGGGCGTCCGCTCACGAGCGGCGAGCGCCAGCCGGCCCAGCAAAGGGCTGCCGATGGCGGCAATGGGCGATCGGGGCCCTCCGCCTCCAACGGGCAGACGGCGTCACAGCAGCGGCCGGGCCAGCGCGCCGATCAACCGCGCGCGCCCTATGTTGCCGCCAGCGAACCGCCGGCGCCGCTTTATGCCGCGCTTGACCTCGGCACCAACAATTGCCGGCTTTTGATCGCTCAGCCGACGCGCCCCGGCCAGTTCCGGGTGGTCGACGCCTTTTCGCGCATCGTTCGCCTGGGCGAGGGGCTCGGTGCCAGCGGCCGGTTGTCAGACGAGGCGATGGAGCGCGCGGTCGAAGCGTTGAAGATCTGCGCCTCGAAGCTCGGTGCCCGCACGATTCGCCGCAGCCGCCTGATCGCGACGGAGGCCGCGCGCGCCGCCGAAAACGGCGAAAGCTTCCTTGAGCGGGTGGCGCGGGAGACCGGCCTTGATCTCGAGATCATCAACCGCGAAACCGAAGCGCGGCTTGCCGTCTCCGGCTGCTCGTCGCTCGTCGATCGCGAGACCCGTTCGGTCGTGCTCTTCGATATCGGCGGCGGCTCGTCCGAGATCGCCGTAATCCGCATCGGCGATTCCAGGTCGAACCGGCTTGCCAATCACATCACCCACTGGACCTCGCTGCCGGTCGGCGTCGTCACGCTCTCCGAGCGCCATGGCGGCCAGCACGTGACGCCGGCAAGCTTCGAGGCGATGGTGCAGGAGGTGGAGGGCATGCTCTCCCGCTTCGACAGCCCACCGGTCGAGGCGCTGGCAAACGGCGCCTCCGGCAGCGGCTTCCACCTGATCGGCACATCCGGCACGGTCACGACACTTGCCGGCGTGCATCTCGACCTGCCGCGCTACGATCGCCGCCGCGTCGATGGCCTGTGGCTCACCGATGACGAAGTCTCCGCCATGCAGGCGCGCCTGCTCTCCTGGGATTTCAATGCGCGTGCCGCCAATCCCTGCATCGGTCCGGATCGTGCAGACCTGGTGCTGGCCGGCTGTGCGATCCTCGAAGCGATCCGCCGCCGCTGGCCGTCGACGCGCATGCGTGTCGCCGATCGCGGCCTGCGCGAAGGGCTGCTCACCGATATGATGGCGGACGACGGAGCCTGGCGCCGCTCGCGGCCGCGCCGTCACCAGCGCGGCGCCAACGCCGGCAGCCAGGAAGGAAACAAGGCATGACGAAACCCCCTGTTGGCGGCAACCGCAGCGGCCGCAAGCTTGGCCAGAAGGTCAAGAAGGGCAAGCTCAAGGCATCCTCCCGCCGCTGGCTGGAGCGCCACATCAACGATCCCTATGTGCAGCGCGCCCAGCTCGAGGGCTATCGCGCCCGTGCGGCGTTCAAGCTTTTGGAGATCGACGAGAAGCACAAGATCCTGAACGGCGCTCGCCGCATCATCGACCTCGGTGCCGCCCCCGGAAGCTGGACGCAGATCGCCGCCAAGGTCACCAATTCGACCGATGCCGATCCCCGCGTTGCGGCGATCGACTTCCTCGAAGTGGACCCGATCCCGGGCGTGCGTATTCTGCAGATGGACTTCCTCGACCCTGAAGCGCCGGAAAAGCTCAAGGAAGCGATCGGCGGTACGCCGGATCTGGTGATTTCGGACATGGCGGCACCGACGACCGGACACCGCCAGACCGACCACCTGCGCACCATGCATCTCTGCGAGGTCGCCGCCTATTTCGCCGTCGACGTGCTTGCCGAGGGCGGGCATTTCCTGGCGAAGACCTTCCAGGGCGGCACGGAGCGCGAACTGCTCAATATGCTCAAGCAGAATTTCCGTCAGGTCATCCATGTGAAGCCGGCATCGTCGCGGTCCGAATCGGTCGAAATGTTCCTGCTCGCCAAGGGCTTCAAGGGGCGCCAGAAGGCCGGAAACGAAACGGAAACCGAAGACGAGGCGGCGGAATAGCATGCTGCTCTACGTGACCGTCGGCACCAACGATCTGGAACGCGCCGGCGCGTTCTATGACGCGGTGTTGCCGGCGCTCGGCTATCACCGCCAACGGCAGGACGAGACCGAGATCGGTTACGGTGCTGCGGGCGACCGCATCCGCTTCTGGGTGGTGACGCCCTTCAACCGCGCGCCCGCCACCTATGGCAACGGCGTGAGCATCGCGCTTGACGCCAAGACGCGCTCAGCCGTCGATGCCTTCCACGCGGCAGCCCTTGCCAATGGCGGTATCGACGAGGGCGCACCGGGGCTGCGCCCGTTCCACGCGAACTTCTACGGCACCTGGGTTCGCGATCTCGACGGCAACAAGCTCGCCGCCGTGTGCGAGCGCCCTGAATAGCTCTCGCTGTTGGCGCCGTCCTTTCGGACGGAAAATCGCCGCGCGTTTCCCTGAAATATCCTTACTTCCCCGCGGCCGACTCGACTTCGCGCACTGGTAGCCGGTGCCCGGAAACCGAGGCGCCGGCGTTCTTCGCCATGGTCAGGAACGGGATCGCCGCGATCAGGTTGGCGCCGGCGATGATCATGAAGGCGGTGTGGAAATCGTCGAGCTGCAGCGGGCCGCCGCTGAGTTTGGTCTCGATTTCCAGGATCGCGCCGGCAACGGCGACGCCGAGCGCCAGGCTGATCTGCTGCAGCACCGCGCTCATCGAGGTCGCCTTGCTGGCGTCCGCATCGTCGATATCGGCGAAGGAAAGCGCGTTGACGCTGGTAAAGAAGAAGGAACGGGCGAAGCCTGCAATCAGCAGGATGGTGATCATCACCAGATAGGGCGTCGCCGGCGTGAAGAAGCCATTGGCGAAGGTGGTGATCGCAGCGAGGATTGCGGCGAGGATCAATGTCGTACGGAAGCCGGCGAAGGCAAGCACGCGCCGCGCGTAGAACTTGGTGGTGATGGCTCCGACTGCGCCGATGAAGGTGATGAGACCGGACTGGAACGGATTGAGCCCAAAGCCGACCTGCAGCATCAAGGGCATCAGGAAGGGCACTGCGCCGACCGAGATACGAAAGATCGTGCCGCCGATCGAGGCGGCGCGAAACGCGCTGTCCTTGAAGAGATTGAGATCGAGAACCGGCGCCGGGTGGCGGCGGGCATGACGGATATAGAGCAGAGTCGCGACCACACCGGTCACCACCGAAGCGATGCCGACGATCGGCGGTAGGGCCGGCAGGCTGATCACCGACAGGCCGAAGACGATGCCGGAGGCGGCGATGCCGCCGAGCAGGAAACCGAGAGCGTCGACCGGTGGAGGATCGCGCGGCTCCATTTTGGGCAGATAGATGCCCGAGAGGATGTAGCCGGCGATGCCGACAGGCACGTTGATCAGGAAGATCCAGTGCCAGGAGAAATAGGTGGTGATGAAGCCGCCGAGCGGCGGTCCGGCGAGCGGCCCGACCAGAGCCGGGATCGTCAAAAGCGCCATGGCCGAGACGAGTTCGCTGCGCGGCGTGCCGCGCACCAGCACGAGGCGGGCGACCGGCGTCATCATCGCCCCGCCCATGCCCTGCAGGAAGCGCGAGAAAACGAAGGCGACAAGGCTGTTGGAGATGGCGCAGAAAATGGAACCGGCGATGAAGACGAGGATCGCCGCGCGGAAAATCTTCTTGGCGCCGAAGCGGTCCGCCATCCAGCCGCTAAGCGGAATGAAGATCGCAAGCGACACCATATAGGCGGTCAGCGCCAGCTTGAGCGTGATCGGCCCGACGCCGATGTCGCGGGCGATGGCCGGCAGCGACGTGGAAATCACGGTCGAATCCATCTGCTCCATGAAGAGAGCGACGGCAAGGATCATCGGGACGATACGGTTCATGGAATGTGCTTCGAAGACGGCCAGCGATAGTGAGAAGCTAATGCCGGTGATGGCTTTTGTCGGGGCGAAACCGGTGATTGCGGATCAAAAGCCTGTGATCCTGGCTGGCCTTCGCTGTCAAGACGCTAGTTCTGGCCCAGTTGTCCATGGGGCAACGGGATCCAACAGGGCAACGAAGTGGGATGGACCATGAGTGAGATGTCGATGAAGCGCCGGACCTTGATGGGGGCGGGAACGCTGGGGTGCTGGCTGCGCCATCGTTGATGACGGGCGTTGCGGTGGCTGAGGAAAAGGCGGAAAAGACCGACATGAACGCTAGCCATCCCCCGATCCGATCTCTCAAGCTTGGCGTTTCAAGCTCGTCGTCGTCAATGACGGCACGCGCGTCACCGAGAAACCGCATGAGATCTATGGCACCAACCAGCCACAGCAGGCGGTTGCGGAACTGCTGCAACAGAACTTTCTGCCGACCGAAGCGCTGGTCAACAGTTTCTCGCCGGTTCTCGTCGATACCGGAACGGATGTCGTGCTCTTCGATACCGGCAGGGGCGAGGGCGGCCGCCAGGCCGGTATGGGCCGCCTGGCCGAAGGCATCCGTGCCGCCGGCTATGCGCCGGAGCAGATTTCGGTCGTGGTGGTGACTCATATGCACGGCGATCACATCGGCGGCCTCATGGAGGCCGGCAAGCCGGCATTCGCCAATGCCCGCTACGTGATGGGTGAAGCCGAATATGCCTTCTGGAAGGACCCGGCACGGGCAGGCACGCCGGCGGAAAATGGGCACAAGGCGGTGCTGGAGAAGATAGTGCCGCTGGCGGAGAAGACGACTTTCATCGGCGACGGCGCCGAGATCGTGCCCGGTATCTCGGCCGTCGCCGCATTCGGTCATTCGCCGGGTCACATGGTGTTCCGTCTCGATTCCGACGGCAAGGGCATGATGCTGACGGCCGATACCGCCAACCACTATGTGCTGTCGCTGCAGCGCCCCGATTGGGAAGTGCGCTTCGACATGGACAAGGCGAAGGCGGCCGAAACGCGCCGCAGGGTTTTCGACATGATCGCCAGCGACCGGCTGCCCTTCATCGGCTACCACATGCCGTTCCCGGCCGTCGGCTTCGTCGAGAAACAGGGCGAAGGCTACCGCTTCGTTCCCGTCAGCTATCAGCTCGATATCTGATCGGTATCGAGCCGGGTGAGGGGCTGCATCTCGCGAAATTGCTGCTCTGCAACAAATATCGGCCGAAGGCGGGACATTTCCCGGCTTTGGCTATTTTCATCCTGACATATCCGTGTTACGAGCCCTCGCCAACTTCCAAGACACGCTTTGAAGTCGCCCGGTGGACAAATCGCAGCCCGTCCCCGGGGGTTTTCGTTTATTGAAGGGAATTGGCCATGGCGCGCATCATCGAAACGGCAACTGGTCTGGAGGCTTTGACCTTCGACGACGTTCTGCTCCTGCCCGGACATTCCGAAGTCATGCCGGGTCAGACCAATATCGCAACCACCATTGCCCAGGACATTGACCTCAACCTGCCGATCCTGTCTTCGGCGATGGACACGGTGACCGAAGGGCGCCTCGCGATCGCCATGGCACAGGCCGGCGGCATCGGCGTCATCCACCGCAACCTGACGCCGGCCGAGCAGGCCGAAGAGGTTCGCCAGGTCAAGAAGTTCGAAAGCGGCATGGTCGTCAATCCGGTGACCATCGGCCCCGACGCCAAGCTCGCCGATGCGCTGGGCCTCATGAAGCAGCACGGCATTTCCGGCATCCCGGTCGTCGAGAACGGCGGCGCCGGTGGCCAGAAGCAGGGTCGTCTCGTCGGCATCCTCACCAACCGTGACGTCCGCTTCGCTTCCGACCCGAACCAGAAGATCCACGAGCTGATGACCCATGAGAACCTGGTCACGGTCAAGGAAAGCGTCGACCAGCAGGAAGCCAAGCGCCTCCTTCACGCGCACCGCATTGAGAAGCTTCTGGTCGTCGACGCCGACGGCCGCTGCGTCGGCCTGATCACCGTCAAGGACATCGAGAAGGCGCAGCTCAACCCGAACGCCTCCAAGGACGCGCAGGGCCGCCTTCGCGCCGCCGCCGCCATCTCGGTCGGCGATGACGGCTTTGAGCGCGCCGAGCGGTTGATCGACGCCGGCGTCGACCTGATCGTCGTCGACACCGCCCACGGCCATTCGCAGCGCGTGCTCGATGCCGTCGCCCGCGTCAAGAAGCTCTCGAACTCGGTTCGCATCATGGCCGGCAACGTCGCCACCGCCGCCGGCACCAAGGCGCTGATCGATGCCGGCGCGGATGCGGTCAAGGTCGGTATTGGCCCGGGCTCGATCTGCACCACGCGCATCGTCGCCGGCGTCGGCGTTCCGCAACTGGCCGCGATCATGGGTGCTGTCGAAGCCGCCCAGGCTGCCGGCATTCCCGTCATCGCCGACGGCGGTATCAAGTTCTCCGGCGACCTCGCCAAGGCGATCGCTGCCGGTGCTTCGGCTGTCATGATCGGCTCGCTGCTTGCCGGTACCGATGAAAGCCCGGGCGAAGTGTTCCTCTACCAGGGCCGTTCCTTCAAGGCCTATCGCGGCATGGGTTCTGTCGGCGCCATGGCTCGCGGCTCGGCGGACCGCTACTTCCAGGCGGAAGTACGCGACACGCTGAAGCTGGTTCCGGAAGGCATCGAAGGCCAGGTTCCCTACAAGGGCCCGGTTGCAGGCGTGCTCCACCAGCTCGCCGGCGGACTCAAGGCGTCCATGGGCTATGTCGGTGGTCCGACCATCAGGGAATACCAGGAGCGTGCGCAGTTCGTACGCATCTCCGGCGCCGGCCTTCGCGAAAGCCACGCCCACGACGTGACGATCACCCGCGAAAGCCCGAACTATCCGGGCGCGCACTGATCGCGATTGCATTCGAAGGGCGCCGCGTCTTCTCGCGGCGCCCTTCGCCTTTTCAGATTAAGTGTTTTTCAGAATAAGCCTTTTTTCAGGGAGCAGTGCATGACGGGTTTCGAGATCTTCTGGCCGATCGTGGTCCATGTCTTTCTCGTCTTCTGCCTTTACGCTCTCCTATCCTTCCGTCGGATGAGGCTGGTGCGCGCCGGCAAGGTGCATGCGGCTCAGTTTCGCGAGAACCGCGACGAGCCGGGCGAAAGCCTGGTGGTGAAGAACAGCATTGCCAACCAGTTCGAGCTGCCGGTTCTCTTCTACGTCTGCTGCGTGCTGCTCTACATCACCGAGGCCGACAACATCGTCTCCCTCGCGCTTGCCTGGCTTTTCGTCGTCCTGCGCTACGTGCACGCCTTCGTGCATGTCACCAGCAACCGCATCCGCTATCGCCGTCCGCTGTTCATGGGGGGCGTCGCGACGCTATTTGCCATGTGGGTGTGGCTTGCGGTCTGGATGGCGATGAGCTGATCCCGGTTCGCACCCCAAGCGAATTGGCGCAAATCTGAGACAGTCTGCGCGAACGATCCTCGCGCCTTGATGCGTATCAAGTACCCGATGCCGCCTTTGCGGGTAGTCTTTCCGAGTTGGACGACAACGCATCGGAGGACGAGATGACCGCAACGATGAAAGCCGCCGTGGTACGCGAATTCGGCAAGCCGCTGGTAATCGAGGATGTGCCGATACCGGAGCCGGGCCCCGGCCAGGTGCTGATCAAATACGAAGCGACCGGTGTCTGCCATACGGACCTGCACGCCGCCAACGGCGATTGGCCGGTAAAACCGAAGCCGCCTTTTATCCCCGGACACGAAGGCGTCGGTTATATCGCCAAGCTTGGCAGCGGCGTCACACACCTGAAGGAAGGCGACCGCGTCGGCGTGCCGTGGCTGCACACGGCCTGCGGCGGTTGCACGCCCTGCCGTACCGGCTGGGAAACGCTCTGCGGCAGCCAGCAGAACACCGGCTACTCCGTCAACGGCACCTTTGCCCAATACGGCCTTGCCGATCCGGATTTTGTCGGGCGCCTGCCGGCAAAGCTTGAATTCGGACCGGCCGCACCGATCCTCTGCGCCGGCGTCACCGTCTATAAGGGCCTGAAGGAAACCGAAGTGCGTCCTGGCGAATGGGCGCTGATTTCCGGCATCGGCGGGCTCGGCCACATGGCGGTGCAATATGCCAAGGCAATGGGCATGCATGTCGCCGCCGTCGATATCTTCCCGGACAAGTTGGCGCTTGCGCGAAAACTCGGTGCTGACCTCGTCGTCGATGCGCGTGACAAGGACGCGGTCGAGCAGGTTCAGAAGGCGACCGGCGGCGTGCACGGCGCACTGGTGACGGCGGTGGCACCCAAGGCGATGGAGCAGGCGTTCAACATGCTGCGCTCCAAGGGGACCATGGCGCTCGTCGGCCTGCCACCCGGCCAGATGTGCCTGCCGATCTTCGATACGGTGCTGAAGCGCATCACCATCCGCGGTTCGATCGTCGGCACGCGGCAGGATCTCGAGGAGTCGCTGGAGTTCGCCGGCGAGGGCAAGGTCGCCTCGCACTTCACCTGGGACAAGATCGAGAACATCAACGCGATCTTCAAACGCATGGAGGAAGGCAAGATCGACGGTCGGATCGTGCTCGATCTCAACGGCTGATCGGCCAAAACGAAACACGCAGCAGTAACGCAAGTTTGTATGTTCGCAACCGCCCGCCGACTTATTCTGTCGCGGGCGGTTCTGTCTGCCGCCGCGGGAGAACGAACCGAAGGAGGCTGACATGCAGGAACCGACAATCACACAGGCGATGATCGATGCCTATGACGAATACACGCATCTGACCCTCGATCGCCGTCGCTTCATGGAAAAGCTCACCGGACTGGCCGGTTCCGCGGCTGCGGCCGCGGCGATCGCGCCACTGCTTGCTGCCAACGGCGCCAAGGCGGAAATCGTTGCGGCGGCCGATACCCGTATCACCGGCGAGGATATCTCTTACCCCGGGGCTGGCGGCGACATGAAGGGGTACCTCGTTCGCCCAGCGGAGGTGAGCGGAAAACTGCCGGCGGTGATCGTCATTCACGAGAACCGCGGGCTCAATCCGCATATCCGCGACGTTGCTCGACGGATGGCGCTCGAAGGCTTCCTGGCGCTTGCACCGGACTTCCTGTCGCCGTCGGGTGGAACGCCGACGGACGAGGACAAGGCACGCGAGATGATCGGCGCGCTGGATGCGGCAGCAACGACGGCGAATGCAGTTGCGACCGTGGCCTTCCTGGAAGGGCACCAGCAATCGACGGGGAAGGTTGGTGCCATCGGCTTCTGCTGGGGAGGTGGCCTCGTCAACCGGCTTGCTGTCGGCTCGCCCGATCTCAGGGCCGGCGTCGCCTATTACGGCGCGCAGCCCAAGGCGGAGGATGTGCCGAAGATCAAAGCCGCCCTGCTGCTGCACTATGCCGGGCTCGACGAACGCATCAATGCCGGCATCGACGCCTATCAAAAGGCGCTGAAAGACGACGGCAAGGACGCGACGATCTATGTCTATGACGGCGTCAACCATGCCTTCAACAACGACACCTCGGCCGCGCGCTATGACAAGGCTGCCGCCGATCTCGCCTGGGGCCGGACGGTGGAATTCCTGAAGGCCAAGCTCGCCTGAGCGCGTCTTAACTCAGGCGGCCGCCGCCCGGATAATATCGTCGGCGCAGTCGCTGATTGCCGTTGCGAGCGCTTCCATGTCGCGCTCGCGCGGACTGCTGCGCCGCCAGACGAGGCCGATCTCGCGGGCCGGCTCGGGTGCGGCGAAGGGCACGATGCGGATCGAATTGCGTGCGGCCTCGGTCGCAATGGCGATTTCAGGGATCAGCGTCATGCCCATGCCATTGGCAACCATCTGCAGGAGCGTCGTCATCGAGGTCGCGCCGAACGAGACAAGGCGGCGCTTGCCGGCGGTGCTGCAGACGGCGAGCGCCTGGTCGCGCAGGCAATGGCCTTCTTCGAGCAGGAGCAACTGTTCGACATCCACCTGATCTTCGGTCAGCGGCGACATCAGGATGTTTCGCTCGTCGTCCGCCATCGCCATGTAGAAGCGGTCGGAAAAGAGCGGTTTCGTCGACAGCCCGTCGGTTTCGATCGGCAGGGCCGCGACGACGGCGTCGAGCAGACCCTCGCCGAGATCGGCGACCAGCCTCGATGTCACCGATTCCTTCAACTCGATCTCGATCGCCGGATAGACGCGGCGCAGATGCGGCACCAGCCGCGGCACGAGATAGGGCGCAAGCGTCGGGATGACGCCGATGCGGATCCGCCCTTCGAGCGTGCCGGAGCTGGCGCGTGCGCTCTGTTCCAGCATGTCCACGTCGGCGAGGATGGTGCGGGTGCGGGCCAGCACCTCTTCACCCTTGCGAGTGAGGAAAACGCCGCTGCGGCTGCGCTCCACCAGCTTCACCCCCAGGTGGTTTTCCATTTCCATGATCTGGGCGGAGAGCGCCGGCTGGCTGACATGGACCAGTTCGGCGGCCTTGCCGAAGTGGCGAGCGGAGGCAAGAGCCTCGAAATAGCGCATCTGTCGAAGTGTAAGCATGATAAGAAAATCCTATCAATTTTTAATTTATATGCAATTGGAGATTATCGAAGCCCTGTGGGAAAACCGTCTGGCCAAGGCGTCCGGGCTTTGAGCGCCGCGCGAATTGCGGCTGGCAGCCCCTCAGGCTGCTGTCGGGCAGATCTTGTCCGATCTCCCGGGCGCGAACCCTATGACAGGAGGACGCGATGTCAGATCGACCCATATTGACGACGAGTGCCGGAGCGCCGGTGCCCGACAACCAGAATTCGCTGACGGCCGGTCCGCGTGGCGGCGTCATGATGCAGGACTACCAGCTTATCGAAAAGCTGTCGCATCAAAACCGCGAGCGCATTCCCGAGCGCGCGGTGCACGCCAAGGGCTGGGGCGCCTATGGGACGCTGAAGATCACAGGCGATATCTCCAGATACACCAAGGCCAAGGTTCTGCAGCCGGGCGCTGAGACCCCGATGCTGGCGCGCTTCTCGACTGTTGCCGGTGAACTGGGTGCTGCCGACGCCGAACGCGACGTGCGCGGCTTCGCGCTGAAATTCTATACGCCCGAGGGCAATTGGGATCTCGTCGGCAACAACACGCCGATCTTCTTCGTCCGCGATGCCTACAAGTTCCCGGATTTCATCCACACACAGAAGCGCCACCCGAAGACCAACCTGCGTTCGGCGACCGCCATGTGGGATTTTTGGTCGCTTTCGCCGGAAAGCCTGCACCAGGTGACGATCCTGATGTCGGACCGCGGATGTCCGGTATCGCCGTTGCACATGAACGGCTACGGCTCCCACACCTTCTCCTTCTGGAACGACGCCGGCGAGCGCTATTGGGTGAAGTTCCACTTCAAGACCCAGCACGGCCACAAGTTCTACACCAATGCGGAAGCCGCCGAGGTGATCGGCCGGACGCGCGAAAGCTATCAGGAAGCGCTCTATGGCGCGATCGAGGAGGGCAACTATCCCCGCTGGACGCTGCAGGTGCAGATCATGCCGGAACTCGACGCGGAGAAGACACCCTACAATCCCTTCGACGTCACCAAGGTCTGGACGCATGCGGACTATCCGCCGATCGAGGTCGGCGTTCTGGAGCTCAACCGCAACCCGGAGAACTATTTCGCCGAGGTCGAGAACGCCGCCTTCTCGCCGTCGAACATCGTGCCCGGCATCGGCTTCTCGCCGGACAAGATGCTGCAGGCGCGGCTCTTCTCCTATGCCGATGCCCACCGCTATCGGCTCGGCACACACTACGAGCACATCCCGGTCAACCGACCGAAATGCCCGGTGCATCACTATCACCGTGATGGCCAGATGAACACGTTCGGCGGCATCCAGACCGGCAATCCGGATGCCTATTACGAGCCGAACTCGTTCAACGGTCCGGTCGAGCAGCCATCCGCCATGGAGCCGCCGTTGCGCATCAGCGGCGACATGGCCCGCTTCGACCACCGCGAAGGCAACGACGACTACAGCCAGCCGCGGGCGCTCTTCAACCTGTTCGATGCCGGTCAGAAGGCGCGCCTGTTCTCCAACATCGCGGCCGCCATGGGCGGCGTGCCGGGCCCGATCGTCGAGCGCCAGCTTGCGCATTTCAAGCTCGTCCATCCGGATTACGAAGCCGGCGTGCGTGCGGCGCTTCATGCGGCACACGGCTACGAAGCGGAGGCGGTCAGCACTGCCGCCGAATAGGCAGGACGAGCGCTTGACAGGCGCTGTTCTCCGGAAATGAAAAAGGCCACGTACCTGTCGGTGCGTGGCCTTTTTTGGTTTCTACCGGCTCCTACCAGCCCGGCAGCATGTGGCTCTGCCGCAGGCGCGGATAGCGCGGGAAGCCCTTGATGTCGGCTTCGAGGTCGTCGTTAGTGCTGATCGGCGTGATGTTGTCGAGGCAGGCGGTGATGTGGTTGCTGATCGCGTTGGAGAGCGAGGGCGAAAGGCCCGGCCGCTTCATGATGCCGATCTGCACCGGTGCCAGCGCGGGGAAGCCGTCGGCAAGCGTCAGCACCTTCATGCCGGGGCGCAGCGCAGATTCCGGCAGGACCGAGACGGCCATGCCGGCAAGCACGGCCGCGGCGACGACCGTCGACGACCAGCTTGTGAACAGGATCTGGTATTCGCGTCCCGTCGCATCGAGCGCTGCGCAGGCGGCCTGCCGCCAGAGGCAGTCCCGCCGGCCGACCGCAAGCGGGATCGGCGCGTTTTCCGGCAGCGGATGGTTGATCGAACTCACCCAGCAGAGAGGCTCGGTCCGGACGACATCCGAGGCGCGTGCACGCGGATTGTGCGTGACGAGCGCGATGTCGAGGTCGCCCTTCGCCATCTTCTCGGCGAGATCCACGGAGGGTTCGCAGATGATATAGAGCTCGACATTCGGATGCGTCTTGGCAAACCGCATGATGATCTCGGGCATGTAGCGGTCGGCGTAATCGTCGGGCGTGCCGATGCGGAGCGTTCCTTCAAGGCGGTTGTCGTCGAAGGAGGCGATCGCTTCATTGTTGAGGCGGATCATCCGGCGGGCGAAATTGAGTAGCCGGTCGCCTTCGACCGTCAGCCGGTTGCCGCGACCATCCTTCATGAACAGCGCCTTGCCGATGCGCTCTTCCAGGCGGCGCATCTGCATCGACACGGCGGATTGAGTCTTGAAGACCCGGTCGGCCGCCTTGGTGAAACTGCCGGTGTCGGCGATCGCGACAAAGGTCTGGAGCTGGTCGATATCGAGCGGTGCGGACATGGCCGTGATGCATCCATAAAATTGTTTGATGAATATCATTAAAAACATTCGTTGGACTGATCAATAAGGATTTGCGATCAATCAGGGGCAAATTCATCGATCCCCGGCCGGCAATTTCGCCGGCGATTCCCAAACCCTTTGGCCCGCCCCTGCGTTTGACCTCCCCGCAGGGGATGGGCCTCTTCGTGCCTGAAAAGGAGAATTGTCATGCGCACGACACAGCACGTCCTCGATCTCGACTTCGTTGCAGGAAAGCAGTCCCGCGCCGTCGGCGTGACAGGTATGCTCACGTCCGCATGGCACCAGCTCCGAAACCGATATGCGATCGGCCGTCTGAATGACATGGATGACCGCCAGCTCCTCGATATGGGGTTAAAGCGAGAAGATGTGCGCGAGGCGATCACCTCGCCCTTCTTCGACAATCCGGCGAGTTACCTGACGCGCGCCTCGCGAAACCGGGCGAGCCTCTTCTACAAGGGGACCCGCCACGACTGACCGTTGACGAGTTGGAGCGGGGTGAAAGCGGGAAACCGCACCCTCGGCCCGCTTCACGGCGCATCCCGCCGCTTAGGGTGTGCCAGTCGAGCATGATCCGCGAAAGCCAGCCGCCGCCGCGGATCATGCTGCGAATTTCAGAGTTCGGCGCTGCTGATCCTTAGAGGTCGCGCGCCCAAACGTTCCCCGCAGGGTAGAGCCAATAGACCCTGCCGCTTGGCCCGGTACATGACCAAGACATGTACCGGGCCTTTTTCTTTTGAGGTTTGCGCAAGGGCGCACGCACTCTCTCAGGCGCAGAAGGTTGCGCCGTCCAACGGAGGCGTGGTCAGGGAAGGGGCGTTTCAGCTCTTTGTGCCGGGTCCGGTCTTGTAGATATCGAACAGCGACTCGACGTTCTTCTGATATTCCTTCTGCATTTCCAGCCCGGTGTCGAACATGCTGTTCATCACCTGGGAGAACTGGGCAAGGGCCGGATTGTCCGATGCCGGCTTCTGCGCGCCGGCGGCGCCCGCCTGCATCATGTCCTGAAATGCCTTGACGAAGGGGTTGTCGGCAAAGACGTCTGATGTCTTGGCCTTCTCTTCCTTCTTGGCCATGCCAAAGAAGCCCTGCATCGCCTGCGTGAAGGGGTTGTCGAAGGGGTTCGGCTGCGGTTCCGGCTTCTTGGCAAAGCCGGCCGCTTCCATCCACTGGCGCATCGCCGCTGCCATCGGGTTGTTGGCGAAGGCGTCGCTTGCGGCGGCGAATTGCCCGGTCGTCTGCTTGAACAGTCCGCCCATCAGCGTATCGGCCATGACCGGCAGCATCTGCTTGTAGATCTCCTGGCTGATGCCGGTGACCTGCGCGGCCTGCGCGGCGATCGCGCGCGACATTTCCTTCGATCCGAACAGCTGTCCGAGAACACCGTTGCCGTCGACCATGCCCTGTGGCGTGAAGGCCTGGCTCATGTCTTCGAAGTATTTGGCGTAGTTGCCGCTGCCGAGCGCCGTGAGCAACGCGCCGAAATCATATGGATTGGCCGTGTTGCGCTTGAAGGCGGCCGAGAAGGCGGGCAGCAACGCTGCCGTCGCCTTCGTCATCTGCTCCTGGGCGAGGCCGAATTGTTGAGCCATCAGTTCGATGGCCTTACCATTCTGGGCCTGTGCGAACATGTCAAAAAGCGGTGCCATCCCAGTTCCCCTTCGGCATCTCGACGCGCGGCGCTGTAAGCGACGCATATCCTTGCACTATAACGGGAAATCGGGGGCTGGAAACCGCTTTTTGAGAGCGCCTGGCGGGCGCCTCAATATTGGTATTCGGCGAAAACCGGATCGACCGAGCCGTTCCAGCGACCATTGTAGAGTGCCAGCAGGTCTTCGGCGAGCGTCGCCTTCTTGGCGAGCACCTCGTCGAGTGGCGCGAGGAACTGGCTTTCGTCGACGCCATCCCCGTTCAGCCGGTTGCGGCGCTTCAGGCCGCCGCGCGAAATGGCGATGACTTCGCGGGCGATGTCGTAGAGGGTGCCGGTGCGGAACCTTGTCGCAAGCGCCTGAACCGGAACGGCGTCGCGCATCGCGCTCACCTCTTCGAGGGTCCAGTCGCGGGTCAGTGTCTCGGCGGCATCGAGCGCTTCGCGATCATAGAGCAGGCCGACCCAGAAGGCCGGCAGCGCACAGATCCGCCGCCACGGGCCGCCGTCGGCGCCGCGCATTTCGAGGAAGCGCTTCAGCCGAACGTCGGGGAACAGCGTCGAAAGGTGGTTGGTCCAGTCGCCCATGTTCGGCTGCCAGTCGGCGATCTCGCCCTTCAGCGCGCCGCCCATGAACTGGCGGAAGGTGACGTGGGTACAGTCATGGTAGTGGCCGTCGCGCACGACGAAGTACATCGGCACGTCGAGCGCCCATTCGACATAGTCGGCGAAGCCGAAATCCGGACGGAAGGCGGACGGCAGCAGGCCGGCGCGCTGGTTGTCGGTGTCGCGCCAGATATCGCCGCGCCAGGAGAGCAGCCCGTTCGGTTTGCCGTCGGTAAAGGGCGAGCTCGCAAACAGCGCCGTCGAAAGCGGCTGCAGCTTCAAGGACACCTGCATCTTGCGGCGCATGTCCTCTTCGGAGGAAAAGTCGAGATTCACCTGGATCGTGCAGGTGCGGTACATCATGTCGAGGCCCCTGGTGCCGACCTTGGGCATGTAGCGGCTCATGATGCCATAACGCGATTTCGGCATGCGCGGTGTCTCGGCGAAGGTCCACTTCGGGCTGCCGCCGATGCCGAGGAAACGGATGCCGAGCGGTTCGGCGACTTCGCGCAGAACCGCCAAATGCTGGTTCGATTCCTTGCAGGTCTGGTGCAGGTTTTCGAGCGGCGCGCCGGAAAGCTCGAACTGGCCGCCCGGCTCCAGCGAGATCGCGCCATTGCCCGACTGCTCGGCAAGGCCGATGATGTTGCCTTGGTCGACGATCGGTTCCCAGCCGCTCTTTGCGGCCATTCCATTCAGAAGCGCCTGGATGCTGGCCTCGCCGAAATAGGGGACGGGGCTGTTGTCCGCCTTAAAGAAGGCGAACTTTTCGTGCTCCGTGCCGATCCGGAACCGCTCCTCCGGTTTCGAACCTTCTGCCAGATAGGCGGTCAGGTCAGCGACAGAGGTTACCGGCGTCTGGTCGGTGGTATCTCGGGCCATGAGCGTCTTCTTTTGTTTGGGCGGCTCCCACTGGATAGCGGGAGTTGATGAAGGCTGCTTGAACCGTATTCAGGTGCGGTGCAAGTCAATTTCTTTCAAGATCTCATCAAAAAAAGTAGGACGATTGCTTGCGCTGGAGCAAGCTCCGTGGAACTGGGTATCGTCGACCCAACCATACCTTGTGTTGAGAGGTCCCCTTCTTCTAGGAGCCATCTTCTAGGAGAACGAGCGGCTCCCGGTTTGCCGCGGAGCGACCGGCTATCGCCAGTCGCCGACAGTCGCCTGGATGACCGCCATGGCTGCGACAGCGGCGGTGTCGGCCCTGAGGATCCGCGGTCCAAGCGGAATGCTGCTGACGAAATCGAGGCTGCGCAGCAACGTTCGCTCTGTCTCGGAGAAACCGCCTTCCGGACCGACCAGCAAAGCGAGTTTCTTCTCCTTGACGGCGGCGAGAATTGGCAACGGGTTCTGGCTGTCACTGCCTTCGTCGCAGAAGATGATGCGCCGGTCGGTGGGCCAGGTGGCCAGCACGTCCTCCAGTCGTCGCGGCTCCTCGACATCGGGAATGCCGAGCACGCCGCATTGTTCGGCCGCCTCGATGACGTTGGCGCGCACGCGCTCGATGCTGCCGAGCTTGCCCTGCACATGCTGCGTCATGACCGGCTGCAGCACGCCTGCGCCCATTTCGACGGCCTTCTGCACGAGATAGTCGAGCCTGCCGACCTTCAGCGGCGCGAAAAGATAGACGAGATCGCAAGGTTCGGGCTGCGGGCGCGTCTGCTCGACAGCGGTCAGCACCAGCTTCTTCTTGCTTGCGAAGGAGAGCTCCGCACGCCACTCGCCGTCACGTCCGTTGAAGACGAGGATCGACGAACCGTCCTCATAGCGAAGCACGTTGACCAGGTAGTTGAACTGCTCTTTGGTCGCCTCGTGGGCGGAGCCCGCATTGAGGGTATGTTCGACGAACAGTCGCTGCATGCGAAAATTGGCGCGCATATCGGGGCCTTCACATGAAAATGCTGGAGAGGATGAGGTAGAGGACGGCCGATAGCGCGGCCGAGGCGGGAACGGTGATGACCCAGGCGCCGACGATCGTCAGGAAATGCGAACGGCGTACAAGGCGCCGGCGCCGGACTTCGGCGAAGTTGGTTTCTTCCGTTTCCATGAAGTCGGCCTGCCCTGTGCGCTGTCGGACATATTGTAGGCGACGCTTGGAATTGCGGATGTACCATTCACGGAAGAAGCCGACGCCGAAGACGGCACCAACGGCCGTGTGGGTCGAACTGATCGGCAGTCCGAGCGCCGATGCCAAAAGCACCGTGACCGCGGTGGCGAGCGCGACGCAGAAGGCGCGCATCGGATTGAGCTTGGTGATTTCCTGACCGACGACGCGGATAAGCTTCGGGCCATAGAGCAGAAGACCGATCGAAATGCCGAGCGCGCCGATCGCCAGTTGCCACAAGGGAGCCGGCGATTTCTCCGTGGTGATGACGCCGTCCAGGGCCGAAACGATCGCGGATAACGGGCCGATTGCGTTGGAGACGTCGTTGGCGCCATGCGCGAAGGAGAGAAGTGCTGCAGCCAGAATGAGCGGCGCACGAAATAGTTTGCGAAGTGACTGGTTGCGGTTGTCCAGCCCCTCTGACTGTTTGTAGATCCACGGCTTGGTCAGGAAATAGACGGCAGTACCGATGATGACGCCCAGGCTGAGTCCTGTTGGCAAAGAGATTGCCGCAACCTGAACTAGGGCAATCTCCGCGAGGTATGCGGTGAAGCAGCCCGCGGTGACACTGAGAATGACCGGCATCCATCGCCTTGCGGCAGCGATCTTGTCCTCGCGGTAGATGATGAATTCCTTGAGGAAGGCGAGGAATGCTGCGGCAATTGCGCCGCCGAGAAGCGGCGAGACCGACCAGCTCAAAGTGATGCCGGCAAGCGACCACCATTGGACGCTGGAAAAACCGGCCGCGGCAATGCCGGCGCCGACGATGCCGCCGATGATCGAGTGTGTGGTGGATACAGGCGCCCCTGAATAGGTGGCGATATTGATCCAGGCCGCAGCCGAAGCGAGTGCCGACATCATGATCCAGATGATCGCTTGCGGGCCGAGCACATCTTCGCCGTAGACGATGCCTGCTTCGATCGTCAGCGCGACCTCGCGCCCGGCAAGCATCGCGCCGGCGATCTCGAAGATGGCAGCGATGATGAGCGCCGTCGCCATCGACATCGCTTTGGCGCCGACGGCCGCACCAACGTTGTTGGTCACGTCGTTGGCGCCGATGTTCATGGCCATGTAGCCGGCGATCGCTGCCGCGGCGATGATGATCGGCGCGCTCGCGGAATGGGTCACGAAACTCGCGGCAAAGGCCATGCTGAGGAGCAGAAAGAGGCCGGCGAGCGCCGGCGCCGCCAGGCTGCGGCGGACATGCTGCGACGCCTCTTCGGCAAGGCTCAGCTTGTCGAGGTCTTTGTCGATCGTCTGTTTTGCGAGGCGTATGCGCGGCTGTGCCACTGCCTGGAACTCCATTGTCACCATGGCCACTAAGGCCACTGCAACAAGCATTCAAGTGGATTTGATGGACATCGGTGCCGCGTGCGTCGGGAACCCGCATTCAGGGGCATTGCGTGCCCGGGGGATGGCCCGGAAGGCTAGCCGTTCGCAGCCTTCGGCATCGACGCAGGCGGCGCCGCCATGCGTTCGCCAAAGGCGAGGATGAGGTCCTTCAACGATGGCTCGGCCACCCGTGAAGCGGCCTCCCTGTAGTCGACCCATTCGAGCTGCCGGCGGCCTTCCTCGGGGAAGTGCTTTGCGAGGTCGTCGACTTCCAGCGCGTGGACCTGCACCTTGACCGAAATCTTCAGGCCATGGTCCATGCGCTTCTGGTAGAGATAGAATCCGATCGTCGACTTCTGCACGTGCCCTTTGACGCCGGCCTCTTCGTAGGCCTCGCGCTCGGCCACCTCGTGGGCGCGCTTGCCTTGCATCGGCCATCCCTTGGGAATGACCCAGCGGCCGGTGTCGCGGCTGGTGATCATGAGGATTTCGAGGGCCTTGGTCTTCTTGCGGATCCGATAGCAGAGCGCGGCATATTGCATGCGCGCCGGGCGGCGCAACATCAGTTGGACATCGGATGCGAGTCTGTTCAAGAAGTTCAAGGTCGTCTGCGCTCCTCTCGACGAATCAGTGTTCTTGTTTTCTGTTAAAGCCAGTATGGCAGCGTCCTGTTGCGTGTAAATGTCGCGGCCAGCGGGCAGCCGGATATGCAGTCAGCTTTCCGCTGAACTGTTGTCCAGATACGACAGGATATGGTGTTTCCGCGTCGGTTTGCCAATCGCGGGCAGCTGGGCGTAGGTCTGCTCCGTCAGTTCGCGCGGTCGCGCTGCTGCAAGCGCAGGCGGGCGATACGGTTCCATTCACCGGTGCGCTCCGCCTCGCGGGTTGCGGCGGCAACGAAGTCGATATGGTTCTGCGACGCCGCCTTTGCATTCGCCGGATCTCGCGCCATGATCGCGTCGTAGATCGCCTCGTGCTGGCCAAGCAGCCGATCGCGGGCGCCCGGCGCATCGAAAACCGAGTTGCGGTGAAAGAAGATGCCCTGCTGAAGCAGCCGATAACAGGCGCGCAGCGTATGCATCAGGATGATGTTGTGGGCGCTCTCACCGATTGCCTGGTGCAGCTCGATATCGGCCTCGAGCTCCGCGTCGAAGTCGCCGGCGGCGTGCGCCGCACGCATGCGCTCGATGATCCTGGTCAGGATGTCCCGGTCGAAATCCGTGGCGCGGGTGGCGGCCAGTTCTGCGGTCAGGCCCTCCAGCTCGCGCCGGTATTCGAGATAATCCTGGGTCGCCTTGTGATGACGGGCAATCAGGTCGATCAGCGGCTTGGAGAAAATCTTCCCTACGACATCGGCGACGAAGGTGCCGCCGCCATGGTGGCTTTCGACCAGGCCGCGTCCTTCGAGTTCCTTGAGCGCCTCGCGCAGGATCGGCCTCGATACGTCGAAGCGTTTGGAAAGCTCTCTTTCGCCCGGCAGCCGATCCCCGTCGCGCAGCACGCCTTCGAGGATCAGGAGCTCGATCTGATGTACGACTTCGTCGGCCGTGCGGCTGTGGCTGATGCGGGCGAAGAGGTCGATCTGGTCGTCGGTCACGTCTTGGTCTCCCGGATCACGATGATTTCCGGTCGTTTCGGCCAAAAGACATCGTGATTCTGATAGGTTAGGGCGGAAAGGGACGGCAAGTCGCGAGGGCTCCCCCATCCCGCTCTGGGCCGCAATTTAGGCAGCCGGCGGCAAGTGGTCAATTTGCTTGTCCACTTTGTGCGGCTGACAAAAGTCAAACTGCGGCAATGCGTCCTTTTTCTTTTGCTCGTTCGATTGATAAGAGAGTCGTGATGAACGCGTGAGGGGGGACAAGAGCGCTTCATGGCAAAGGGTAGTTTTGCATTTCCGGTGGCGCCGATGCGCGCCTTGGCCTTGGGCGAGGTTCATTCGCGCCCCTATGCGCTGGTCACCACGCCGCGGGTGATCTTTCAGCTCGCCTTCCTGACGGATGGCGGCTCGATCGTCGATCATGCCGTGTTGTCGGAGCTGTCGCGCGCACGCGGCATCGCACCGCCGGGGCGGGACGCGAACCATCATGCGATGCCCTGGGGGCAGGGCACGCTGCGCTGGGAGCGTCACACCGAATTCTCCACCTACTTCTGGGATGCGCCACCGCCGGAGCGGTTCGGCGGCGAGGTGCCGATCCATCCCTTCGGCGACGGCTTTTCGCCGCCGGGCTCGCTGATCTCGGGTATCCGCCTGGAGATCCGGCCGGACACGCCCGAAACCCGTGACGCGATCGGGCTCTTCGATCCGACGAGCCTCTGCTACAGCGAAACCAAGAACGGCCAGGCGGTAATCGTCACCGACTTCCGCCAGAACGGCGACGGCCTGACCCAGATACTGGTTATCGACCGTGGCATGACCGAGGCAGGCACCGGCGCGCTCATTCAGCGCCTGCTCGATATCGAGACCTACCGGACACTGGCGATGATGGGCCTGCCGCTCGCCCAGTCGCTGTCGCCGGAGATCCGCCGGACCGAGGATGGCTTGACCGGAATCACCCAACGCATGAAGGAAAATGTGCGCGAGGAGGCCGACGACATGCTGGCCGAGATCACCCGGCTTGCCGCCGACCTCGAGGCGGGTGCCGCGCTCAGCCTCTATCGCTTCGGCGCCAGCCGCGCCTATTACGGCATCGTGCAGGAGCGCATTCGCACGCTCTCCGAGACGCCGCTTCCGGGCTACGAGACCATCGGCACCTTCCTCGAACGACGCCTCGCGCCGGCGATGCGCACCTGCCAGTCGGTCGAGGAGCGCCAGGCCAACCTGTCGCGGAAGCTCGCCCGCGCCACCGCTCTTCTCAGAAGCTGGGTCGATGTCGAGCTCGAACGGCAGAACAGTGCGCTTTTGAACTCGATGGACCGGCGCGCCAAGCTGCAGCTACGCCTGCAGCAGACCGTCGAAGGCCTGTCGGTCGCCGCCATTTCCTACTACGTCGTTGGCCTGTTCGGCTATCTCGCCAAGGCCGTCAGCCACGAGCTGCCGATCGATCCGGGCCTCTTGACTGGCCTTGCCGTTCCCTTCGCCGTTGCCGGCGTCTGGCTGATCGTGCGCCGCATCCGCCGCCATCACGAGGAAGGTGAGCACAAGTAAGCAATTCCAGCAAAAGTGTGCAGCGGTTTTGCGTTCGGAATTGCGAAAAACAAATAGCCCGTCTTGGAAACTACTGTTCCCAGTAGGGGATCGGCCCGTAAAGCCCGGCCAGGTAGTCGATGAAAAGGCGCACCTTGGCCGGCAGGAACTGGCGGCTCGGATAGACGGCCGAGAGGGTCAGTTGCTTGGAGCCTTCCCATTGCGGCAGCACCTGTACCAGCTGGCCGCTGCGCAATTCCGGGCCGATATCCCAGGTGGAGCGCAGCGCAATCCCCGCGCCGGCGATGACGGCGGCGCGCACGATCTCGGAGGAATTGGTCACGAGCGGCCCCTCCGGGTGCCAGACCAGCGCGCCTTCCGGCCCTTCAAGCTTCCAGTTGTCGTTGTTGTGCGCCGGCAGGCAGAGATGGTCTGCGAGGTCGCCAATTTCCGTCGGCGCACCATTGCGGGCAATGTATTCCGGCGAGGCGCAGAGCAGCCGGCGGACGGGCGCAAGTTTCCGTGCGACCAGGGACGAATCCACCAATTCGCCGATCCTGACCGCCATGTCGAAGCCGTCCGCGACGATATCCGTGAATTCGTCCGTCAGCACGATGTGCAGTTTCAGGTCCGGATGGTCCTTCATGAACTTCGTCAGGTGCGGCGCGATGTGCATCCGGCCGAAGGAGGTGGGCGCTGAGATTCTGAGCACGCCGAGCGCATGCGACGAGCGTCCGGAGGCATAGGCCTCGGCCTCCTCGATGCCCGAGAGAATGCCGAGTACGCGATCGTAGAACCCCTGGCCGGCTTCGGTCAGAGAGATCTGGCGTGTCGTGCGCTGCAGAAGCCGCGTTCCGAGGCGATCTTCGAGCCTCTTGATGCGCTTGGAGATCACAGCTGGGGAAAACCCCAGCGCCCGCCCCGCTGCCGACATACTGCCGGTGGAAACGACCCGTGCAAAAATCTCAAGATCGCCTAAATTCGTCATCAATCGTTGCCATTGTTTCCAAAACGGAAAAGCTCAATAGCATTTGCAGGGACTCTAGCCTAGTGGTAAAGAAAATAGACCAATTTACATGCGGCGGGAGAAACTGATGGCGGAGACGATCGGTTTTCTGCAACCGAAACAGGCTGTTATCGCCCGGCGCCGCGAGATCGTCGCCGACCTCGCCGACCTGTTGCCCGAGGGCTGCCTGATCAGCGACGAGCGCGGGCTGAAGCCCTTCGAGACAGATGCCTTTATCGCCTATCGTCGCATGCCGCTTGCCGTCGCGCTGCCGGAGACGACCGAGCAGGTCGCAGCCCTTCTCAAATATTGCAGCCGCTATGGCATCCCGGTCGTGCCGCGCGGCGCCGGAACCTCGCTTTCGGGCGGTGCCATCCCGCAGGAGGATGCGGTCGTCATCGGCCTTTCGAAGATGTCGCGCATACTCGATATCGACCTCTTCAATCGCGCCGCGACGGTTCAGGCAGGCGTCACCAATCTCAATATTTCCGAGGCGGTTTCCGCCGACGGTTTCTTCTATGCGCCGGACCCGAGTTCGCAGCTTGCCTGCACGATCGGCGGTAACATCGGCATGAATTCCGGCGGCGCCCATTGCCTGAAATATGGCGTTACCACCAACAATCTGCTCGGCGTGAAGATGGTGCTGTTCGATGGCACGGTTATCGAGCTCGGCGGCAAGGCGCTGGATTCGGTGGGCTACGATCTGCTCGGCCTCGTCTGCGGTTCCGAGGGGCAGCTCGGCATCGTCACCGAAGCGACGGTGCGGTTGATCGCCAAGCCGGAGGGTGCCCGTCCCGTGCTCTTCGGCTTTGCCTCTTCCGAAGCGGCCGGCGCTTGCGTCGCCGATGTCATCGGCTCCGGTATCATCCCCGTCGCGATCGAGTTCATGGACAAGCCGGCGATCGAGATCTGCGAAGCCTTCGCCCATGCCGGCTATCCGCTCGATGTCGAAGCGCTGTTGATCGTCGAAGTCGAAGGCTCCGAGCCGGAAATGGATGCGACGCTTGCCGGTATCGTTGCGGTCGCGCGCCGTCATGGGGTGGCGACGATCAAAGAGTGCCAGTCGGCCATGGAAGCGGCTGCGATCTGGAAAGGCCGGAAATCCGCCTTCGGCGCCACCGGCCGCATCGCCGATTATATCTGCATGGACGGTACGGTGCCGCTCAGCCAGCTTTCGCATGTGCTGCGTCGCACCGGTGAGATCGTTGCGAGCTACGGCCTGCGTGTCGCCAATGTCTTCCACGCCGGCGACGGCAACATGCATCCGCTGATCCTCTACAACATCAACGACCCGGAGGATGCGGCGCGCGCCGAAGCCGCCGGCAACGATATCCTCAAGCTCTGTGTTGACGCCGGCGGTTGCCTGACGGGCGAGCACGGCGTGGGCATCGAAAAGCGGGACCTCATGCTACACCAGTACAACCGGATCGACCTCGACCAGCAGATGGCGGCGCGGGCCGCCTTCGATCCGCAATGGATCCTGAACCCGTCCAAGGTCTTCCCGCTCGAAGGGCGTCCCGCCGCATGATCGTGCATTTCGAACCGGCAAGCGAAGAGGGGATAGCGACCGTCGTTCGCGCGATGGCGGCCGATAGGGCTTCGCTCGCGTTGATCGGCGGCAACACGCGCGCGGGTCTTGGCAATCCCGTGCGTGCCGACCGGGTACTGTCGACGCGCCGCTTGTCCGGCATCGTCAGCTACAATCCGGCCGAGATGACGATCACCGCGCTTTCGGGGACGCCGCTGCGCGCGATCGAAGAGGCACTGGCGGACAACCGGCAGATGCTAGCCTTCGAACCGATGGACCATCGGCCGATTTTCGCCTCGTCGGGAGAGCCGACGATCGGCGGGGTCTTTGCCGCCAACGCCTCCGGCCCCCGGCGCTATGTCGCCGGTGCCGCCCGCGACAGCCTGCTCGGCGTTCGCTTCGTCAACGGTGAGGGGGAGGCAATCAAGGCCGGCGGACGGGTGATGAAGAACGTCACCGGCCTGGATCTGGTCAAGCTTTTGGCCGGCTCGCACGGCACGCTCGGCATCCTCACCGAAGTCACCTTCCGCGTCCTGCCGTTGCCGCCGGCGTCCGAGACCATTGTGGCTTCCGGGCTCAACGATGCCGAAGCCGCGGCGGTCATGGCCGAGGCGATGGCGCAGACGGTGGAAGTTTCGGGTGCCGCACATCTGCCGGAAAGCGTGCGCGGGCGGTTCCTGGATGGCGGGCTTCCGGACGGCGCCGCGACGGTACTGCGGCTCGAAGGACTGGAGGCATCGGTTGCGCTCCGGGCTGAAAAACTGACGAATGCGGTCGGTCGCTTCGGCGCGGTGACCCGGCTCGATGCTATCAGGACATCGAGGCTCTGGGCCGAGATCCGCGACGTCAAACCCTATGCCGACGGCACCAGGAAGCCGCTCTGGCGCGTCTCCGTCGCTCCATCGCTCGGCCATCAATTGGTGGCGGCGCTCAGGCTGCAGACCGGCGTCGATGCCTTCTATGACTGGCAGGGCGGTCTCGTCTGGCTGCGCATGGAGGCCGACCCCGAAGCGGAACTCGTGCGCCGCTATATCAAGGTTCTCGGTGGCGGACATGCAACGCTGGTCAGGGCCGAAGAAGGTTATCGTGCCGCCATTCCATCGTTTGAACCACAACCCTTGGCCGTGGCACAATTGAGCGAGCGCGTCCGCGCGAAGTTCGACCCGCACCGGATCTTCAATCCGGGCCGCATGGCTGCGGTCTCCTGAGGCGACGGCGGTGAACATGGGAGGAGTTGATGAGCGATAATGGTCCGCAGACACCGTTTTCCCGCGAGACTGATCGCTGGCTGGAGCCGGGCAAGATCAATGTCCAGGTGATCTATGTCCTTTATCTCGTGGGCTTTGCGGTGGGGATCACTCCGATCATCGGCGTGGTGATGGCCTATCTCAATCGCGGCAAGGGTGCGCCGTGGGTCCAGACGCACTATGAATGGGCGATCCGGACCTTTTGGATCGCCCTGTTGTTCGGCGTAATATCGTTGCTGCTGACGGTGCTGTTGATCGGCGTTCTCGGTTTCATCGCCACCGCCGTCTGGATCGTCGTGCGCTGCGTCGTCGGCCTGCAACGGGCCGCGCGCCAGGAGCCGATCACCAATCCCGAAAGCTGGATGGTGTAGACCACGGCGCAAACCCTGAAACCGGGTCCGGTCGAAGGATGCTGAAATGAGAATGCCGCGGTGACCGAAGCACGTCGCAAGTGCCCGTTACCGCGGAACCGGAAAGTGGAGTTCGCGTTTGCAGACCAATTTTACCCCCGCGCAGCTTGCCGACCCGCATGTGGCCGAATCCGAGGCCATCCTGCGCAAATGCGTGCACTGCGGCTTCTGCACCGCCACCTGTCCGACCTATGTGACGCTCGGCGACGAACTCGATAGTCCGCGCGGGCGCATCTATCTCATCAAGGACATGCTGGAAAACGGCAGGGCGGCCGACAAGGAAACGGTCACCCACATTGACCGCTGTCTCTCCTGTCTCGCCTGCGCAACCACCTGTCCCTCCGGCGTCGACTACATGCATCTGGTCGACCATGCGCGCGTCCACATCGAAAACACCTATCGGCGCCCGTTTAGGGATAGATTGGCGCGTTCCGTGCTGGCGGCGGTGCTGCCCTATCCCGCGCGCTTCCGCCTGTCGCTGAAGGCGGTCGGCCTTGCCCGGCCCTTCGCAGGGATGATGAAGCGCATGCCGTTGCTGAAGACCTTCGGCGTCATGCTCGATCTCGCGCCAAGCGCCGTGCCGCAGCCCTCCACTTCCGCCGTGCCCGGCGTCCACACGGCGCAGGGAAAACGTGTCGGTCGTGTCGCGCTCCTGTCCGGATGCGCGCAGCCGGTGCTAAAGCCGGAGATCAACGAGGCGACGATCCGTCTTTTGACGCGCTTTGGTGTCGAGGTGGTTGTTTCGGCCGGCGAAGGCTGTTGCGGCGCCCTGGTGCACCACATGGGCCGCGAGAACCAGGCGCTTGAGGCGGCGCGCCGCAACGTCGACGCCTGGCTGAAGGTCGCAGACGAGGGCGGGCTCGATGCCATCGTCATCACCGCTTCGGGCTGCGGAACGACGATCAAGGACTACGGCCACATGCTGCGGCTCGATCCTGAGTATGCAGAAAAGGCGGCACGTGTCTCGGCGCTGGCAAAAGACATCACCGAGTACCTGTCTACGCTAGACCTGCCGGAACAGGATGCGAGGGGCATGACGCTTGCCTATCATTCCGCCTGCTCCATGCAGCATGGCCAGAAGATCACCGTGGCGCCGAAGCAGCTTTTGAAGCGTGCTGGCTTCGTCGTCCGCGATCCGGCCGAAGGCCACCTCTGCTGCGGTTCGGCCGGCACCTACAACATCCTGCAGCCGGAAATCTCGGCGAAGCTGAAGGCGCGCAAGGTCAAGAACATCGAGGCGACCAAACCGGATGCGATCGCCACCGGCAATATCGGCTGCATCACCCAGATCGCCAGCGGCACTGCGATCCCCATCCTGCATACGGTCGAACTGCTCGACTGGGCCTATGGTGGAGCAAAGCCCAGGGGGCTCTGATGGACAGGCAAAAGGCCGGCTCCGTGAGGAACCGGCCTTTCAAACTGTGCATGGTCGATGACCGTCAGCCGCCGAAGATCTGGCGGAAGATGTCGACGCCGCGATCGTCGAAATAGGTGTCGCCGGCTTTGCTGCCGGGGCCGATGACGATGACCTTGGTGCCGATGTCGGCCCGGTCGTAGAGGTGTTCCACGTCGTCGTTCATCATGCGGATGCATCCGGATGACATGTTCTGGCCGATGGTCCAGGGCTGGTTGGTGCCATGGATCCGGAAGATCGTGTCGCGGCCGCCCTTGTAGAGATACATGGCGCGGGCGCCGAGCGGGTTGTCGATGCCGCCTTCCTGGGTGACCGGCAGGATGCGGCCCTTGGCAGCCTCGCGCTGGCGCATCTCCGCCGGCGGTGTCCAGGTCGGCCATTCGGCCTTGCGGCCAACCTTCACGACACCCGACCAGCCGAAGCCGTCGCGGCCGACACCGATGCCGTAGCGCGTCGCGCGGTTCGGGCCGTCGATGTAGTAAAGATACTTGTTGTTGGTATCGACGATGATCGTGCCGGGGGCTTCGTCGGTGCGGAAGCGAACCTTGGTGCGCCAGTATTGCTTTGCCGGCTTCTTCGGCGTGGCCACGAGTACAACGTCTGATGATTTGACCTTAGGGCCTGTGGCCGGCGTCGGCGTGAAAGCCGAGGCGCTGGCGGCGGCAAGAATAGTGCTGGTCGCGATGGCGATCGCGACCACTTTGCTGGCATGACGCTTCATATACGATTCCCTCTAACCCTCGTTGCAGGCAGGCTAAGCAAAATGCGCCGAAGTTCAAGCCTGCCATACAGCCGGCGGACCGCCGAACTTATATCTGTTCATGCTGCTGTTGCCTGAAAATCACGCATAGGCAATAGCAAAACGTGCGAGGGGGAGGGAATATTCTATGCTATGCTCTAATTATATGACGATAACCTTCGTGCCCACCTTCACGCGCTCGTAAAGGTCGACGACGTCTTCATTGCGCATGCGGATGCAGCCGGAGGAAACGGCATAGCCGATCGTCCAGGGCGCATTGGTGCCGTGGATTCGATAGAGCGTCGAGCCGAGATACATGGCGCGTGCGCCAAGCGGGTTTTCCGGGCCGCCGTCCATGCGAGCCGGCAGGTAGTGGCCCTTGGCGGCTTCGCGGCTGATCATCTCCTGCGGCGGCGTCCAGCTCGGCCACTCCGCCTTGCGGGTGACCTTGTGGGCGCCTGCCCATTCGAAGCCCGGCTTGCCGACGCCGACGCCATAGCGCCGTGCCTCCCCGTTGCTGGTCACCAGATAGAGAAAGCGGTTGTTCGTATCGATGACGATCGTGCCCGGCTTTTCCTTGCTCTCATAGGCGACCGTCTGCGGCAGGTATTGCGGGTCGAATTTCGACTTGACCGGCCGCTGGGCGCGCATGGCGTTGGCCGGCTGGATCAGCGGGTTGATGGCGCGGCGCTTGACCTGCGGCTGCGCGACCTGTCCCTGATAATACTGTTTTCGGGTGGCTGCCGGAATCTGCTGCCGGTAGATGACCTGCCGCGTGCGGGCCTGCTGCCCGCCGAGCTGCATTACCCAGGGGGCGGTGAGGTCGGGGCTGACGACCACCGGAGGCCGGTTCTGATACCGATCCTGCGCCACGGCGGGAGCGGCGACGAGGGTCAGCAGGGAGACTGCTAAAAGAAGGGATTTTTTCAACATCGGACGGACTCGCTACCTTTCGCCGAAATTCATCAAGGGGGCGCAGACAGCCGAAGAACCGGACGCTCGAGCGGGGGAGTATGCGCCTTGGCAATGGCGCGATCGTGTCACCGGGGGGCCACCGAATGGTAAACGGCGCTTCATTAAAAGGCGAAGGCGCCGATAAAGCTTTGGGTAGGGTTATCCGCCGCTTTAGGAATCTGGTTTGCAAATGGTAAAGGCAGGGAAATGAACGGGATGGAGCGAGGAAAGCGATGACGGTCAAGGGCATAGTGATCGGCGAGGACGGACTTCAGCGCTGCGCCTGGCAGGGCAATCTCGACGACTACCGTCGCTATCATGACGACGAATGGGGCCGTCCGGTCACCGACGATCGCCGCCTGTTCGAGAAGATCTGCCTCGAAGGGTTCCAGTCCGGCCTGTCATGGCTGACGATCCTGCGCAAGCGCGAGGCATTCCGTGCCGCCTTTGCCGGCTTCGATTTCGACAAGGTCGCGATGTTCGATGAGACCGATATCGAGCGCTGCCTTGCCGATACCGGCATCGTGCGCCATCGCGGCAAGATCGTCTCGACCATCAACAATGCCCGTCGCGCCCAGGAACTCAGGCAGGAATTCGGTTCGCTCGCGGGCTATTTCTGGTCATACGAGCCGCAGGCAGCCGAGCGCCCGAAACTGGTGACCTACGAGGCGATCGTCGCCAACCCGACGACCCCGACCTCGATGCGGATTTCCAAGGACCTGAAGAAGCGCGGCTGGACCTTCGTCGGCCCGACGACGATTTACGCCTTCATGCAGGCCATGGGTCTCGTCAACGATCACATCGAAGGCTGCCATTGCCGCGTGGTTGTCGAGGAACTGCGTGGCAAGCTCGCAAGACCCAGGGCTCGCGTGGCCTGATTGGCGCGCCCGTCATCAGTTTGGGGGTGGGAGTTTCCCGGTGAAGGCTTTGCTTGAGGGAGCGCCATCGAGGCGCCTCATAGAGCTGCTTCAACCCAGGGAATAGTGTCCGCGGTTTCAAGCTTTGCGCTCAAGCGCAGAGCATCACGCGCTCGCGCGGAAAGGCAAAGATGCCTTGCAGCAGGTCCTCGCCGCTTGGCGTATCGAGCACGGACCGACCGACGCAGAAGAGCTGCGCCGCTTGCGAGGTCGGCGCGCGCACCGTGGCGGTAAAGCAGAACGAGGATGACGAAGCGGTCGCCTGTTCGAGTATGTTGAGCACGGTTGGGCGTTCCTTGCGGTCATAGGCGCGCACCAGATCGATGATGCCACAGGAAGGAGCGGAGATGCCGAGCAAGGCGGCGGTCTGTTGGCCGAGCTGGAAAATGCCGGTCGCGAGATCGCAGCGCCAGGCTTCCATGATGTAGGTCCCCTCGTCGAGGCCCCGCATCCAATTGTGATGTGCGCCCAGATGTCCGGGCCGGATCGCCCCGCAGCCAGGTGTCATGAATCTCAACATGATGCCCATCCCTCTCTTCGCGCCGACCGCGAGACGTCTCCGCAGAAATCCGCCATTCCCGATGAAATGGTTCGCCGTTCCATTTTGCCGTTGGGGTATTGGGTCCGATGCTCTCATTGCATCCGGAATGACCTGCGGGTAAATGCTCCGGACCGAAATTAGCCGATGATCTTCATGATCGAAACGTCGGCGATCGATCGGGTGATAAACTTTTAGTGATTGTTGGCGATTTAATGCGCCTTATGGTTGAAGTCAACCCGATCCGATCGATAGGTCGAGACAGCCGGCTCCAGCTTCGTCTCGCGCCGAGTACCCCGCATCGCTTGCTACGACCGGCGCAACGCGCGCTTTGCGCGGTGCAAACCCTTGCCGCCCCCCACTTGATCCGATAGGGAAAGCAGCCAACACGCTGACAGTCCGGAATGCTCCCATGACCGAGAAACAGAAGAAACCGCAGAAGCTCAAGGCGCGCCTGCCGCGCGGCTTTGTCGATCGCTCCGCCGCCGATATCCGTGCGACCGACGAAATGATCGGCAAGATCCGGGCGGTCTACGAGCATTATGGATTCGATCCGGTCGAAACGCCGCTGTTCGAATATACCGACGCGCTCGGCAAGTTCCTGCCCGACAGCGACCGGCCGAACGAGGGCGTCTTCTCGCTGACGGACGACGACGACCAGTGGATGTCGCTGCGCTACGACCTGACGGCGCCGCTCGCCCGTCACGTTGCCGAAAACTTCAATGAGATCCAGCTTCCGTTCCGCACCTACCGTGCCGGCTACGTCTTCCGCAATGAGAAGCCGGGCCCGGGCCGCTTCCGCCAGTTCATGCAGTTCGACGCCGATACCGTCGGTGCCGCCGGCGTCCAGGCGGATGCCGAAATGTGCATGATGATGGCCGACACCATGGAAGCCCTCGGCATCGCGCGCGGCGACTACGTGATCCGCGTCAATAACCGCAAGGTGCTCGATGGCGTCATGGAGGCGATCGGTCTCGGCGGTGACGACAAGGCGAACGCGCGCCTGACGGTTCTTCGCGCTATCGACAAGCTCGACAAGTTCGGTCCCGAAGGCGTGCGGCTCCTGCTCGGCGAAGGCCGCAAGGATGAGAGCGGCGACTTCACCAAGGGCGCGGGCCTCAACGGCGAACAGATCGACAAGGTGCTCTTCTTCGTCGGCATCAAGGACTACGCCGAAAGCGCTGCCGAGCTCGCGGCCCTCGTTGCGGGAACGTCGAAGGGCGGCGAAGGCGTCGAAGAACTGAACACCATCCGCAGTCTGGTGCTGAGCGTCGGCTACGAGGCTGACCGCATCAAGATCGACCCCTCGGTCGTGCGTGGTCTTGAATACTATACCGGCCCGGTTTTCGAGGCCGAGTTGCAGTTTGCCGTCACCAACGAGAAGGGCGAGAAGGTCGTCTTCGGTTCGGTTGGCGGTGGCGGCCGCTATGATGGCCTCGTCTCGCGCTTCATGGGCCAGCCGGTGCCGGCCACCGGTTTCTCGATCGGCGTTTCCCGTCTGATGACGGCGCTCAAGAACCTCGGCAAGCTCGGCGCGTCGGAAGTGCTCGCCCCGGTCGTCGTCTGTGTCATGGACCGCGACATCGAGAGCATGGGCCACTACCAGCGCTTCGTGCAGCAGCTGCGCCATGCCGGCATCCGCGCCGAAATGTATCAGGGCAACAAGAAGAATTTTGGCGATCAGCTGAAATATGCCGACCGCCGCGGCTCGCCGCTGGCGATCATCCAGGGTGGCGACGAACGCGCCGCGGGTCTCGTGCAGATCAAGGACCTGATCGAGGGCAAGCGCCTGTCGGGCGAGATCGAGGACAATGCGGCCTGGCGCGAGGCGCGCGTGGCCCAGGTTTCCGTGCCTGTGGCCGAGCTGGTCGAAAAGGTACGCGAAATGCTGGCGGCGCAGGCCGAGGATCGGGCAAGGGGCTGACGATCATGGCCCTCATCAATCTGCCTGCCTTCGCCGACGATCTGCTTGCCGACTTCGAAAGCCTCGGCACGCTGCGTGTCGACACACCGGTGATCCAGCCGGCCGAACCCTTCCTCGCCATGGCCGGCGAGGATCTGCGCCGCCGTATCTTCATGACCGAGAGCGAGACCGGCGAGAGCCTCTGCCTGCGCCCGGAATTCACCATTCCCGTCTGCCTGCGCCACATCGAGACGGTGACCGGCACGCCGAAGCGCTACGCCTATCTCGGCGAGGTCTTCCGCCAGCGCCGCGAGGGCGGCAACGACTTTTACCAGGCCGGCATCGAGGATCTCGGCGATACGGATATCGCCACAGCCGATGCCCGCATTGTCGGTGACGCGATGCGTGTCGTTGCCAACCGCTTGCCGGGCCGGGGTCTCAACGTGACGCTCGGTGACCAGGCGGTGTTCGAAGCCGTCGTCGGCGCCTGCGGCCTGCCGGCCGGCTGGCAGAAGCGGCTGATCCATGCCTTTGGCGACCAGAAGCACCTGCAGAAGCTGCTCACCGAACTCGCTCATCCGCGGACGGTCGGTGTCTTCGGTCCCGAGGTCGTGCGCCTGTCGATGGACGGATTGCTTGAGGATGAAGCCCGCCTCATCGCCCATATCGCCGAAACGATGGAATCGACCGGCTACTCCACCAATGCCAGCCGCTCGCCGCAGGACATCGCCCGGCGGCTGAAGGAAAAGATGGAGCTGGCGAACACGCAGCTCGATCGCAAGACGCTGGACCAGGTTGGCGCGTTCCTGGCGCTCGACGTTCCGCTCGCCGATGCTCCGGCGGCACTCTTCGCCTTCGCGCAGAAGTCCGGCCTCAAGCTCGATGAGGCGCTCGCCCGCTTCGATGCCCGTGTCGCAGCACTTTCCGCGGCCGGTGCCGACATCGGCGCGATCCGCTACCGCGCGGCCTTCGGTCGTCCGCTCGACTATTACACAGGCCTCGTCTTCGAGGTCGAAGTCGCCGGCATTCAGGCAGTTCTGGCCGGCGGAGGTCGCTTTGACCGGCTGTTGACGCTGCTCGGCGCCCGCGAACACATTCCCGCCGTCGGTTTCTCGCTCTGGCTCGACCGCATCGAAAAGGCGATTACCTCCCAGGGAGGCGTTCAATGACCATCACCATCGCGCTGCCGTCCAAAGGCCGGATGAAGGATGACGCCTCGGCGATCTTCGAACGGGCCGGAATGAAGATCGTCGCCGTCGGCAACGATCGCTCCTATCGCGGCCGGGTCGAAGGTTCTGATGATGTGGAGATCGCGTTCCTGTCGGCCTCCGAGATCTCGCGGGAACTCGGCAACGGCTCGATCGATTTCGGCGTCACCGGCGAAGACCTGGTGCGCGAGGGGCTCGCCAATGCCGATGCCCGCGTCGAGTTCTGCGCCCGTCTCGGCTTCGGTCATGCCGATGTCGTCGTCGCAGTGCCGGAGATCTGGTACGACGTCGACACCATGGCCGATCTCGGCGACGTTGCCGCCGACTTTCGTGCCCGCCATGGCCGCCGCCTGGCGATCGCGACCAAGTACTGGCGGCTGACGCAGAACCATTTCTCGGGAAGCCACGGCATCCAGCTCTATCGCATCGTTGAAAGCCTCGGTGCGACCGAAGGCGCGCCGGCGTCCGGCTCGGCCGACATCATCGTCGATATCACCTCGACCGGCTCGACGCTGAAGGCGAACCATCTGAAGATCCTGACGGACGGCGTGATCCTGCGTTCCGAGGCCTGCCTGGTGCGGGCGCGTAAATCGGCGCATGACGGCGATCCGGTCGTGGCACGGGTTATTGCGGCGGTTCGCGGCGTGCTTTGACGCTGCGAACGGGGCAGGGCGGAGCCTTCGGCTATCTCGCTGGCCTCGCGGACTGCAAAAATTAAAGTAGGGCCCTCACAAAGCGCGCCCTCCGCTCCTATGTAAGGCGTGCAGACGGCGCCCTTGCCGCTTCGTTTCCAGGAGACCTTCATGGCCGATCTTTCCGCCTTTCCGATCACCAAGCGCTGGCCGGCGAATAACCCGGATATTATCCAACTTTATTCGCTGCCGACTCCAAACGGCGTGAAGGTCTCGATCGCACTCGAAGAGCTGGGTCTCGCCTACGAGCCTCACAGGGTCGCCTTCGATGCCAACGAGCAGAAATCGCCGGAGTTCGTCTCGCTCAATCCGAATGGCCGCATCCCGGCGATCATCGATCCCAATGGCCCGGATGGAAAGCCGATCGGTCTCTTCGAGTCCGGCGCGATCCTCATCTATCTGGCGGAAAAGACCGGCAAGCTGCTGCCGGCCGACGCGGCCGCTCGCTACCAGACGATCAGCTGGGTGATGTTCCAGATGGGCGGCATTGGCCCGATGCTCGGTCAGTTCGGCCATTTCTTCAAGTTCGCTGCCGACAAGGTTGCCAACAATTCCTATCCCGTCGAGCGCTACCGTGACGAAGCGAAGCGCCTTCTCGGTGTGCTGGAAGCGCGTCTTGAGGGGCGGCAATGGCTGATGGATGACGATTACACGATCGCCGACATCGCCACCTACCCCTGGGTCGAAGGCGCTCGCAGGTTCTATGGCGGCGCCGAGGTCCTGGATTACAAGAGCTTCCCGAACGTGATGGCCTGGGTCGAGCGCGGTCTGTCGCGCCCGGCGGCTCTAAAGGGCATGGAAGTGCCGCGCAAGGAATAGCATTCACGACAGCCCTGTGCCTGAGTTGACGAAGCTCGGGCGCAAGGCTAGGCCTTGCTGTACAGACGAATAAGAAGCAGGTGAGAAGCGTGTCGGGAAGGCTTGTAGTTGTCGGTGGCGGTCAGGCCGCCTTTGCCCTGGTTGCCAAGCTGCGTGCCCTCAAGGACGAGCGGCCGATCACCATCGTCGCCTCCGAAGCGAGCCTGCCCTATCAACGCCCACCGCTTTCCAAGAAATACCTGTTGCGCGAGATGAGCCTCGACCGGCTGCTCTATCGGCCGGAGGCCTGGTACGGCGAGCACAATGTCGACATACGGCTCGAGACGACCGTGACCGGCCTTGACCGTGCGGGCAAGCGCGTGACGCTCAGCGACGGGACCTCGCTCGAATACGAGGTGCTCGCCTTTGCGACCGGCGCTACGCCGCGCCGGTTGCCGGCTTCCGTCGGCGGGGATCTCGAGGGCGTGTTCGTCGTGCGCGACTTCCGGGATGCGGATCGCCTTGCCGAGGAAATGAAGCCCGGCCGTCGCGCCCTGGTCGTCGGCGGCGGTTACATCGGCCTTGAAGCGGCGGCGGTCGCCCGGACCTGCGGGCTCGAGGTCACGGTCATCGAGATGGCCGACCGCATCCTGCAGCGCGTTGCCTCGTCGGCGACATCCGGCCTGGTGCGCGATATTCACCACGCCCGCGGCGTCGATATCCGCGAGGGGACCGGCCTCAATCGTCTCATCGGCGAAAGCGGCCGGGTGACCGCAGCGGAACTTTCCGATGGGTCGAGATTGCCGGTCGACGTCGTCATTGTCGGGATCGGTGTCACCGCCAATGACCGCCTGGCGCATGATGCCGGCCTCGAAACCGCCGGCGGCATCGTCGTCGATGCCTTCGGACGGACTGCCGACCCGGCGATTTTCGCTATGGGCGATTGTGCCGTGCTTCCCTGGGAGGACCTGCGCATCCGGCTGGAATCGGTACAGAACGCCGTCGAGCAGGCCGAGGCCGTTGCGGCAATCCTCGCCGGTAGCGAACACCCCTACGAACCCAAACCCTGGTTCTGGTCCGACCAGTACGACGTCAAGCTGCAGATCGCCGGCTTTGGACTCGGTCATGACGAAACCATCGTCAGGCCCGGTCAGCGCGAGGGCAGTGTGTCCGTCTGGTACTTTAGGCAGGGACGCTTCGTGGCGGTCGATGCGATCAATGACGCCAAGGCCTATGTGACGGGCAAGAAGCTGCTTGAAACCGGCATCAATCCCGACCGGGCCGTCATTGCCGATCCGCAATCGGACCTCAAGGCGCTGCTATCCCAGCCCTGAGCGGCAGACCACGCCTAGCCGCGCTTTCCACCTGCTGCAACTTGCAGGCGGTCCGATTTCAATTTTCGTTAACGACGAAACGACTGTTTGGCCACGCAACTGTGGGCCGGAGCGACGATTTATCATTTCCTTAAATCACCTGACGTCAACACAGGCCGCTTAACTGGAGGCGAAAGGTCTCGTTTCCCGGCGGTTGTTGATTTAGGCGATTGCGATGTTCAAGGTTCTTACATGCCTCGTGGTGGAGCATAATCCGAAGCTGGTCGCGTTGGCGGCGCTCATATGCTTCCTGTCCAGCTACGGCGCGGTGGCGCTGTTGCAGCGCGCGCGTGGATCTTCCGGCAAGGCGCGGACGATCTGGGCGGTGGCTGCAGGCATTGCCAGCGGCTTCGGCATCTGGGCCACCCACTTCATCGCCATGCTTGCCTACGACCCCGGGGTCGTCCTTGGCTACCAGATGGATCTGACGGCCCTGTCGTTGGCCGTTGCGATCGTGCTGACCACGACAGCGCTGCTGATCGCGACCTGCGTGCAGGATCGGCTGGCCTGGATTGCCGGCGGCCTGGTGCTCGGCGCCGGCGTTGCCTGCATGCATTTCCTCGGCATGGCGGCCCTCGATGTTCCCGGCAACCTGCGCTGGGACGCCACGCTCGTTGTCGCGTCGATCGTGCTCGGCTCGCTGTTCGATATCGGCGCACTCGGCACGATTGCCCGTATGGGCAAGCCGCTGAAGGCGAAGATCATCGCGACGCTCCTGATGACGCTCGGCATCGTCGCACTGCACTTCACCGCCATGGGCGCTGTGACGATCGAAGTCGGTCTCATCACCCCAACCTATGAAGGCATGATCCAGCCGCATCTGCTCGCCTTCGTCATTGCCGGAACCGCCTTCTTCCTTCTGTCCCTGGTGCTGGTTGCCGCCGGCTTTGCCCATCATGCCGAGCTCTCCGCCGCCGCAACCGAACGGGAGTTCACGCGCTTCGTCCGCAGCGTGAAGGACTACGCGATCTACATGCTCGACGTCGATGGCCGCGTGGCGAGCTGGAATGCCGGCGCCGAGGCCAACAAGGGTTATGCCGCCGAGGAAATCATCGGCAAGAATTTCGCCTGCTTCTATTCGGACGACGATCAGCGCGATGGCCTGCCGCGCCGCGCGCTTGAGGTTGCCATGGTCGAGGGCAAGTTTGAGAACGAGGGTTGGCGCTATCGCAAGGACGGCTCTCGCTTCTGGGCGCATGTGGTGATCGATCCGTTCCTGGACGAGGAGGGCAAGCACGCCGGCTTCATCAAGATCGTCAAGGACACCACCAAGGCGAAGGCCGATGCCGATCGCATCGCCGAGGTCAGCAACAACCTCGATGTCGCGCTCGAGAACATGTCGCAGGGTATCTGCCTGTTCGATAGCGATGACCGGCTGCTCCTGTCGAACCGACGCTGCCGCGAGATCTTCGGCTTCTCCGAGACGCTTGCCGGCAAAGGCCTGACCTTCCGCGAGATCGTCGAGATCGTCTTCGCCCGCATTTACGCCGAGCCCGAAATTGCGCGAGCCAAGGCCGAGGAACTCTATCAGAAACACCGGATCGAAATGGTCGGCAAGGGCGGTGGCGATATCGTCGAGAAGCTCGCCAACGGCCGCTCGATCCTGACCAAGCACCGCACGCTGCCCGATGGTGGCTGGGTCAGCACCTATGAAGACATTACCGAGCGCCTGGATACCGAGGAACAGATCACCTTCCTTGCGCGTCACGACAGCCTGACGGGCCTGCCGAACCGGTTGCAGTTCAGCAGCTACCTCGAAGAGGAACTGGATGCGGCCGCCTGGTTCAACCGCAAGGTTGCCGTCATCGGCATCGACCTCAACAAATTCAAGGAAGTCAACGACCTGCACGGTCATGCCGCCGGCGATTTCGTACTGGTGACGATTGCCCAGCGCGTGAAGGGCCTGTTGCAGGAAGGCGAGTTCGTGGCGCGCCTCGGCGGCGACGAGTTCGCTGCGGTGAAACGCTTCGAGGAACTGGCCGAACTCAACGACTTCCTGCGGCGGATCGAGAAGAGCCTGCACGAGGAAATGCGCTTCGGCGATTTCGAGCTGAAGTCCGGCGGCAGCATGGGCGTCGCCATCTACCCGCAGGATGCGGAAACGGCCGATACGCTGATCAACAATGCCGATCTCGCGATGTACAGGGCGAAGGCTGCGCTCAACCAGACCGTCTGCTTCTACGAGGTTTCGATGGGCGAGGCTGCCCGCCAGCGGCGTGCACTTGCCAACGATCTCTGGGATTCCGTCGACAAGAAGCAGCTTGCTCTGCACTACCAGGTGCAGAAGTCGGTGATGACCGGCGTCGTCATCGGCTACGAGGTGCTCCTGCGCTGGCATCATCCCGAACGCGGCATGGTGCCGCCCAGCGAATTCATTCCACTCGCCGAAGAGTGCGGTGCAATCCTGCCGATCGGCGAATGGGTGCTGCGCGAAGCCTGCCGCGAGGCGGCTGGCTGGGAGAGCAACCACAAGATCGCCGTCAACCTGTCGCCGGTCCAGCTCGCCAATGGCGATATCGTCAGCCTGGTGCAGGACGTGCTTGCCGAGACCGGGCTCAATCCGAACCGGTTGGAGCTTGAGATCACGGAGTCGACGATCATCGACGACAAGGAGCGCGCGCTGCTGACCCTGCGTCAGATCAAGGAACTCGGCGTAACGATCGCGATCGACGATTTCGGCACCGGGTACTCGTCGCTTGAAACGCTCCGCTCCTTCCCCTTCGACAAGATCAAGCTCGACAAGAGCTTCATGTGGGAAGTGGAGGGCAGCCCGCAGGCCAAGGCGATCGTCCGCGCCATCCTGGCGCTCGGACAGAGCCTGTCGGTGCCGGTCCTTGCCGAGGGCGTCGAGACGCAGACGCAGCTCGATATCCTGCAGGCGGAAGGCTGCGACGAGGCACAGGGCTATCTGCTCGGCCGGCCGGCCCCGATAACGCTCCTCTTCAGCGGCGACGAAGAGGCGGCCGCCGCCTGATCGGCGGACGTCATCATCGCGAGGGTCGCGTCCATGGCGAGCGCCTTGTCTGCGCGAACTGTCGGCCGGGTCAGGCTTGCGCTATTGCCGCAGCAACGTCCGGCCGGCGCCTTCCACCAGGAAGCGCGGGAAGAAGAAGACACCCGTTATCGTGCCGGAATAGCGCTGTTCGAGGCCTGAGGATTCGCCGATGCAGAACAGCGGCTGTTTCTGGCCGTGCTCTTCGAGTGCGATCGTCGTCGAAAAACAGAAGGATGAGCAGCTTGTCGCCGCCTGCTCGAAAAGCTCGAGCACGTGGTTGCGGTCGGCTGGGTCGTAGCAGCGCACGAAGTTGAGCAGGCCGCATTCGCCGTCGCGCAGGCCATGGATGGCGGCAGCTTTCTCGCCAAGCCGGAACAGCCCCGTGGACAAGTCGCCCGACCAGCCTTCCGCCGCACAGAACTGTTGCAGGAACTCGTGATGTGGCAGGTCGAGGTGCGGCTGTCCCGGAGTGCCGAGGGGAACGGAATTTGCTCTCGTGATCTTGAACACGGTCTACCCCAGCAGCATTCCTGGACATCGTCTTCGACGCCCCAGGAAACACGTCCTATTGTGCAAATTCCGCCCAACCATGAACCAATGCAAGAGTACACGCCACCTCCTGCGGCGTTTGTTCAACTCGAAAGGTCGCGAGATAGTAATGAAGCTCGCCTTCGAAGTAATTTCGTCGGGGAGGTCGGCTCAATTTGCGATTAAATACTTATATGCTTTTCGTGATATTCTCGAAGAGGTCTCGGATGTTCGGTTAGTGCGAAAAAGCTTTGGCGATTGTTCGCCCGCTTGAGTTCGCTACCCGATCTCCCATGAATCTCCGCCCACTTGGGGCGCTGTTATAGTTCGTTTTTTTTCGACTTCAACGGTTTTTTGAAGCCGGACTACAACCGGCGGGATTTTTCTGCGGAGAGATTGGCGGGGGCTCGCCCAGCCGCGAACGGCATTGATAAAAAACGAGAAAGGGCGACCCGAGGGCCGCCCTTCCGATCCGGATGGATCGCTAATGCGAAAAGGCTATCGCCTTATCACATCATGTCCATGCCGCCCATGCCGCCCATGCCGCCCGGCATGCCAGCAGGTGCATCCTTCTTCGGCAGTTCGGCGATCATGGCTTCCGTCGTGACGAGGAGGCCGGCAACCGAGGCTGCGTCCTGAAGGGCGGTGCGAACGACCTTGACCGGGTCGATGATGCCCATGGCGATCATGTCGCCATATTCGCCGGTCTGGGCGTTGTAGCCGAAGTTGTCCTGGTCCTTGTCGAGGATCTTGCCGACAACGATCGAAGCTTCGTCACCAGCGTTCTCTGCGATCTGGCGGGCCGGAGCCTGCAGAGCGCGACGAACGATGTTGATGCCGGCTTCCTGGTCGTCGTTGGCACCCTTGACGGTGATCTTGACGGAAGAACGCAGCAGGGCAACGCCGCCGCCCGGTACGATGCCTTCCTGAACAGCAGCGCGCGTCGCGTTGAGAGCGTCGTCGATGCGGTCCTTCTTTTCCTTCACTTCGACTTCCGTCGAGCCGCCAACGCGGATCACGGCAACGCCGCCAGCGAGCTTGGCAAGACGTTCCTGCAGCTTTTCGCGGTCGTAGTCGGAGGTGGTTTCTTCGATCTGGGCCTTGATCTGGGCAACGCGGCCTTCGATGTCGGCCTTCTGGCCGGCGCCGTCGACGATCGTCGTGTTTTCCTTGGAGATCGAAACCTTCTTCGCACGGCCGAGCATGTCGAGCGTGACGTTTTCGAGCTTGATGCCGAGGTCTTCGGAGATCACGGTGCCGCCCGTCAGGATGGCGATGTCTTCGAGCATGGCCTTGCGGCGATCGCCGAAGCCCGGAGCCTTGACGGCAGCGATCTTCAGGCCGCCACGCAGCTTGTTGACGACGAGCGTTGCAAGAGCTTCGCCTTCGACGTCTTCAGCGATGATCAGGAGCGGCTTGCCGGTCTGAACGACGGCTTCGAGAACCGGGAGCATGGCCTGGAGGTTCGAGAGCTTCTTCTCGTGGAGGAGAACGAAGACGTCGTCGAGGTCAGCGACCATCTTTTCCGGGTTGGTGACGAAGTAGGGGCTGAGGTAGCCGCGGTCGAACTGCATGCCTTCGACGACTTCGAGTTCGGTTTCGGCGGTCTTGGCTTCTTCAACCGTGATGACGCCTTCGTTGCCGACCTTCTGCATCGCTTCAGCAATGTCGAGGCCGATCTGACGCTCGCCGTTTGCCGAGATCGTGCCGACCTGTGCGACTTCTTCCGAAGTGTTGATCTTCTTGGCCTTGGCCTGGAGATCCTTGACGACTTCGGTGACAGCGAGGTCGATACCACGCTTCAGGTCCATCGGGTTCATGCCGGCTGCAACAGCCTTGGCGCCTTCGCGAACGATCGCCTGGGCAAGAACGGTTGCAGTCGTGGTGCCGTCGCCAGCGATGTCGTTGGTCTTCGAAGCAACTTCGCGGACCATCTGGGCGCCCATGTTTTCGAACTTGTCTTCGAGTTCGATTTCCTTGGCAACCGATACGCCGTCCTTGGTGATGCGCGGAGCGCCGAAGGACTTGTCGATGATGACGTTACGACCCTTCGGGCCGAGCGTGACCTTTACCGCGTCAGCGAGGATGTCGACGCCACGCAGCATCTTTTCGCGCGCGGTGCGGCCGAACTTGATTTCTTTTGCAGCCATTAGAGAAAACTCCCGGGCTCATTGCCCATTGGTTGTCATAAAAAGGGGTGGACGACGGCTGATCAGCCGATGATGCCCATGATGTCGGCTTCCTTCATGATCAGAAGGTCTTCGCCGTTGATCTTGACTTCGGTGCCCGACCACTTGCCGAACAGAACGCGGTCGCCAGCCTTGACGTCGAGAGCAACAACCTTGCCGCTTTCGTCACGGGCGCCCGAACCGACGGCGACGATTTCGCCTTCCTGCGGCTTTTCCTTGGCGGTGTCCGGAATGATGATACCGCCCTTGGTCTTCTCTTCAGACTCGACGCGGCGAACGACGACGCGGTCGTGCAGCGGGCGGAAGTTGGTGCTTGCCATTAGTCTAATCCCTCGATCAAATGACATTACGGATCGCTGATCGACCCGATGGATGGGTGTTAGCACTCTCATTTATCGAGTGCTAGCGATGCCGAGATAAGCCTGGGTATGGGGTGAGTCAAGGATCGGCGCCTAGATTTTTTGCCGGCGGCAGTAGCCTTGGGCGAGCGCAGCAGGCGAGGGCGTAGGCAGCCTAGCCCCATTCTTGGCGAAATGTAGGCGATCGCGTCGACGAATGGCATTGGCGGGATTTTGACGGTTGATAACCGCTACAAAGTGCTTTGGCGAAGCGGGCGGCATCGGCAATGCACTTTTCTTTGACGCCCGACACCGCCGGAATCCTTGGGAGGGGGCGCCTTTTTCGGGCGCCGAGACTTGTAATCTCCTGCCTTCCTTGCCATGCAAGCCGGAAACCGTGTTTGCAGGAAGCCAGAATGGCCGCAAGGATCAACAGTTTTCGGGAAATCGCTGCGCGCTACGACGTGGTGCTGTGCGATGTCTGGGGCGTTCTTCATAACGGCGTGCAGGCCTTTGCCTCCGCTTGCGAGGCGTTGGCCGAGGCGCGTGCCGCCGGCCTGACTGTGGTGCTGATCACCAACTCGCCGCGTCCGCATCCGGGTGTGAAGATCCAGATCCGCGGTCTCGGCGTGCCGGACGAAGCCTACGACCGGATCGTGACCTCGGGCGATGTGACCCGCGCGCTGATCGCCGCCGCCGCCAAAAAGATCTTCTTCATCGGTGCCGAGCGCGACCTGCCGCTGCTCGAAGGCCTGGGAACGCAGATCGTTTCGTCGGAAGATGCTGAGACGGTCGTTTGTGCCGGCTTCTATGACGACGAAACCGAAACGCCGGAGCATTACCGCGCGACACTGACGGGGCTTGCCAAGCGCAAGATCCCGTTCATCTGTGCCAATCCGGATCTGGTGGTCGAGCGCGGCCACAGGCTGATCCCCTGTGCCGGCGCAATCGCCAAGCTCTATGAAGAGCTCGGTGGCGAGGCGCGCATTGCCGGCAAGCCCTATATCGCCATCTACCGTGCGGCGCTGACCGAGGCGAAGGCCGTTCGCGGCGCGCTTGACCTGTCGCGTGTCATCGCCGTTGGCGACGGCATGCCGACGGACGTCAAGGGTGCCCAGGATGCCGGCTTCGATCTGCTCTATATCAGTGCCGGTATCCACGCCCAGGAATACATGAACGAAAGCCGCACCGACGAGGCGAAGCTCGCCGCCTTCCTGAAGAAGGAAGGCGCGTCGCCGAAATATTGGATGCCGCGGCTCGCCTGACGGGAAGACGGAGATGACGGTTTTTCATCGCAACGAGACCCGTGATCCGCTTCCGCAGCATCTGCGCGGCGGCGTCGTCGCGATCGGTAACTTCGACGGCGTGCACCGTGGTCACCAGTCGGTGCTCAATCGGGCGCTGGAGGAGGCCAATGCGCGCGGTGTGCCGGCGCTCGTGCTGACCTTCGAGCCGCATCCGAGAACCGTGTTCCGTCCGGAAACCCCGGTCTTCCGACTGACGCCGGCACCGCTGAAGGCGCGCATTCTCGAAGGCATGGGTTTCGGCGCCGTCATCGAGTATCCGTTCGACCGCACCTTCTCGCAGCTTTCCGCATCGGATTTTATCCACCGTATCCTGCTCGAATGGCTGCACGCCTCGCATGTCGTCACCGGTTTCGATTTTCACTTCGGCAAGGGGCGCGAGGGCGGCCCCGCCTTCCTGATGGCGGCCGGCGGCGATAACGGATTTGGCGTGACGCTCGTCGATGCCTTCCGCGACGAAAACGCATCGGTCATCTCGTCCAGTTACGTGCGCTCGCTGCTTGGCGAAGGTGATGTCTCGCAAGCTGCCGGCATGCTCGGCTATCGCTATCTGGTCGAGGCGGAAGTGATCGGCGGCAAGAAGCTCGGCCGCGAACTCGGCTTTCCCACCGCCAATATGCGGCTTGCGCCCGAGGTGGAACTGAGGCCTGGCATATACGCCGTGCGTTTCCGCCGGGCCGACGGCTCGCTCTACGACGGCGTCGCGAGCTTCGGGCGCCGCCCGACAGTCGATAGCGACGGTGAGCCCTTGCTCGAAACCTTCGTCTTCGACTTTTCGGGCAATCTCTACGGCGAGATCTGTGCGGTCACCTTCTTCGGCCACCTGCGCGACGAGCTGAAATTCGACGGGCTCGATCCGCTGGTGGCGCAGATCCGCCAGGACGAGGCAGAGGCGCGGGCGTTGCTCTCCGGTGTGCAGCCGCTCGGCGACATCGACCGCAAGCTCAACTTCGCCCGATAAAAGATTTCGGCGTTGCTGTGGCGGCGGACCTTTTCAAAAGCCCGAAAACGCCTTAAACAACCGGCCACCATGACCCGGCACCGTCGATTGATCATCGATCAGCGAATTATTGGCCCGGCCTTCCGCGCGCTTTAGTCAGCCGGAAGGTCCGGGATTTCGGCGTTTCCGACGCCCCAGTCATCTCTCGATACCGAGCCCATTTCGTATGCGCGGCCCCTCGCGCGAAGAAGCGATTGCAAAGACCATGACCGACACCGCTGAAAAGATCGACTACTCCTCGACCCTCTATCTGCCGCAGACGGAATTCCCGATGCGCGCCGGCCTGCCGCAGAAGGAGCCGGAAACGGTGGCCCGCTGGCAGCAGATGGGCCTCTACAAGAAGCTGCGCGCATCGGCCGCCGGCCGCGACAAGTTCGTGCTGCATGACGGCCCGCCCTATGCCAACGGCAACATCCACATCGGCCACGCGCTGAACAAGATCCTCAAGGACGTCATCAACCGCTCGTTCCAGATGCGCGGCTTTGACGCCAACTATGTGCCCGGCTGGGACTGCCACGGTCTGCCGATCGAGTGGAAGATCGAGGAGAAGTACCGCGAGAAGGGCCAGAACAAGGACGAGGTCCCTGTCAACGAATTCCGCAAGGAATGCCGTGATTTCGCCTCCGGCTGGATCCAGGTCCAGGCCGAGGAGTTCAAGCGCCTCGGCATCGAGGGCGACTTCGACAATCCCTACACGACGATGAACTTCCATGCGGAAGCCCGCATCGCCGGCGAATTGATGAAGATCGCCAAGCTCGGCCAGCTCTACCGCGGCTCCAAGCCGGTCATGTGGTCGGTCGTCGAGCGCACCGCGCTTGCCGAAGCCGAAGTCGAATATGCCGATGTCGAGAGCGACATGATCTGGGTGAAGTTCCCGGTCACCGAAGGTCCGGACGCGCTTTCCGGCGCCTTCGTCGTGATCTGGACGACAACGCCCTGGACCATCCCGGGCAACCGCGCCATCGCCTTCTCGTCGCGTTATGCCTATGGCCTCTATGAAGTGGCGACCGCCGAGAACGACTTCGGCCCGCAGCCGGGCGAGAAGTTGATCTTCGCCAAGCGCCTGGCCGACGAATCCGCAGCCAAGGCCAAGCTCACCTTCAATTTCGTTCGCGACCTTGAGGCCAACGAGCTTTCTGCCGTCACCTGCGCCCATCCGCTGCATGGTCTCGGTGGCGGTTACGCTTTCAAGGTGCCGCTGCTCGATGGCGATCATGTCACCGACGATGCCGGCACCGGCTTCGTGCACACCGCCCCCGGTCACGGCCGCGAGGACTTTGATGCCTGGATGGACAGTGCCCGCGCGCTCGAAGCCCGCGGTATCTCCTCGGCGATCCCGTTCACGGTCGACGATGCCGGCTACTTCACTGCCGACGCCCATGGCTTCGGTCCCGATGCCGAAGGTGGCGCCGGCCGCGTCATCGACGACAAGGGCAAGAAGGGCGACGCCAACGATCGCGTCATCAAGGCGCTGATCGCCCGTCATGCGCTCTTTGCCCGCGGCCGCCTGAAACACTCCTATCCGCATTCCTGGCGTTCCAAGAAGCCGGTCATCTTCCGCAACACGCCGCAATGGTTCGTCTATATGGACAAGGCGTTCGGCGACGGCACAACGCTGCGTTCGCGTGCGCTTTCGGCCATCGACGACACCCGCTTCGTTCCCGGCGCCGGCCAGAACCGCCTGCGCGCGATGATCGAGGGACGCCCGGACTGGGTGCTCTCGCGTCAGCGCGCCTGGGGCGTGCCGATCGCGATCTTTGCCGACGACCAGGGCGAGATCCTGATCGACGAGGCCGTCAACGCCCGCATCCTCGACGCGTTCGAGCAGGAGGGCGCCGATGCCTGGTTTGCCGAAGGTGCCAAGGATCGCTTCCTCGGCAACGACCACGACCACGAAAAGTGGCACCAGGTGATGGACATCCTCGACGTGTGGTTCGATTCCGGTTCGACCCACACCTTCACGCTCGAAGACCGTCCGGACCTGAAGTGGCCGGCCGACGTCTATCTCGAAGGTTCGGACCAGCATCGCGGCTGGTTCCATTCCTCGCTGCTCGAGGCCTGCGCGACGCGCGGCCGCGCGCCCTACAACGCCGTTGTCACCCATGGCTTCACCATGGATGAGAAGGGCGAGAAGATGTCGAAGTCCAAGGGCAACACCGTCACGCCGCAGGAGGTGATGAAGGATGCCGGCGCCGATATCCTGCGCCTGTGGGTGATGACGACGGACTATTGGGAGGATCAGCGTCTCGGCAAGACGATCATCCAGACCAACATCGACGCCTATCGCAAGCTGCGCAACACGGTCCGCTGGATGCTCGGCACGCTTGCCCACGACAAGGGTGAAGAGATCGCCTATGCCGACATGCCGGAACTCGAAAAGCTGATGCTGCATCGGCTGGCGGAACTCGATCAGCTTGTGCGCGAAGGCTACGATGCCTTCGACTTCAAGAAGATCGCCCGTGCGTTGATCGATTTCTCGAACGTCGAGCTCTCGGCTTTCTATTTCGACGTGCGCAAGGACGCGCTCTACTGCGATGCGCCGTCGAGCCTGCGCCGCCGTTCGGCACTCGCCGTCATCCGCAAGCTCTTCGATTGCCTCGTCCTGTGGCTGGCGCCGATGCTGCCGTTCACCTCGGAAGAAGCCTGGCTGTCGCGGAAGCCCGATGCGGTTTCGGTGCATCTCGAACAGTTCCCGGCGATCCCGGCGGAATGGAAGAACGATGCGCTCGAAGCCAAGTGGGACAAGATCCGTACGGTCCGCACCGTTGTCACCGGTGCGCTCGAGATCGAGCGCAAGGACAAGCGCATCGGCTCGTCGCTGGAAGCGGCTCCGGTCGTCTACGTCGCCGATCCGGAACTCTTGAAGGCGCTGGAAGGCCAGGACTTCGCCGAGATCTGCATCACGTCGGGCATCGTGATCGAAGCCGCGGAAGGCCCTGCGGATGCGTTCCGCCTTGCCGACGTGGCCAAGGTGAGCGTCGTGCCGAAGCTTGCCGAAGGCCAGAAATGCGCCCGCTCCTGGCGGATCACGACCGATGTCGGTTCCGACCCGATCTACCCCGACGTGTCGGCCCGTGACGCCGCTGCCTTGCGCGAACTTGGTTTCAAGGCTTAACGCATTGTTACCGGATGAATTGCACTCGTTGCGTTCATCCGGTAAAACCTGCCCGAAATTTGGCGGATTTCTCCGCCATGGGCGCTTGAGTGGCCGCGCTGACCGGTGGCCGGCTGGAAGGAATCTCATGGAAATGACGCGAGAGTTGCGAGTGTTTGCCAGCGTGGCCGCCATTTTGACGAGCGGCCTGGTGCTTTCGGGCTGCATCGGCGGCCCGACCTATGGCACGGACAAGACCGCCGGCGAACAGCTCATGGACGACCTCGGCAGCGTCGCCAGCTTCGGCCCGCCGAAGCGTGATCCGGTCAAGTATCAGCCGCGCCCCGGCCTCGTTCTGCCGCCGTCGGCGCAGCAGACTGCTCTCGTCGAGCCGCAGAAGTCGCTTGCCAGCCGTGAGGCTAACCCGGAATGGGTCGAGTCTCCGGAAGAGGTTCGCAACCGTCTGCGCGAAGAGGCCGACGCGAACAAGAACAACCCGAACTACGTTTCCCCGCTTGCCAAGGCTAGCGCCAACGGCCGCCGGCTCTCGGCCAAGGAGCAGCAGGAAGCTTATCGCGCAGGCCGTAAGATCGAGATGGGCGCCTATTCCGACAAGCGACGCTTCCTCAGCGATCCGCCGCTTGATTACCGCCGCCTGCCGGAGGGTACCGAGACCGAACTCGGCGAGCCGGAGAAGGACAAGGAGCGCCGCCGCAAGAAGGAGGCGCAGATCAAGAATTCCGGCTCCAAGTGGTACTGGCCTTTCTAAGCAGCGCATAAGCCATGACGATCAGCATTCGCGACGCTCGCCCGGAAGACGCGCAGACCATTCTGCGCTTCATCACCGAACTTGCCATCTACGAGAAGGAGCCCGACGCAGTCGAGGCGACGGTCGAGATGTTGCAGGCCTCGCTCTTTGGTCCGGGTTCCATTACCCGCGCCGTGATCTGCGAGAAGGACGGCAAGCCCGCAGGCTTCGCCATGTGGTTCTACAACTATTCGACCTGGCAGGCACGCAAGGGTCTCTACCTTGAGGACCTTTACGTTACGCCGGATTGCCGTGGCTCCGGCGCTGGCAAGATGCTGCTGAAGCATCTGGCGAAAATTGCCGTCAAGGAAGGCTGCGGCCGCTTCGAATGGAGCGTGCTCGACTGGAACGAGCCGGCGATACGGGTCTACGAGGCGGTCGGTGCCGAGCCGATGTCCGAATGGACGCGCTACCGTCTCTCCGGCGCGGCCCTCGAAAGCTTCGCGGCCGACTGAGGCGACCTCAAGAAAATCTGAAACGGGCTCGCGTTCAGAGTCGGGATTGGTTTCACCGCTTGCCGGCGAAGAAATTCCTGAGAAGGTCGGCAGCCTCGCGCTCGGCGAGGCCCGAATAAACGTCCGGCACGTGATGGCAGGTGGGAGAACCGAAGAAGCGCACGCCGCTGTCGACCGCGCCGCCCTTCGGATCGTCCGCGCCGTAGTAGAGGCGGCGGATGCGGGCGAACGAAATCGCCGCGGCGCACATGGTGCAGGGTTCGAGGGTGACGTAGAGATCGGCGCCCGTCAGCCTTTCGTCCTTGAGGACGGCAGCAGCCTCGCGGATGGCGACAATCTCCGCATGTGCAGTCACGTCGTTGAGTTCACGGGTGCGATTGCCGGCGCGGGAGACGATCTGGCCATCGAAAACGACCACGGCGCCGATCGGCACTTCGCCGCGTTCTGCCGCCTTCCTGGCCTCCTCAAGGGCCACATCCATGAAGTGTGTCGTCTCAGCCATCGCTCAAACAATAATTTCTCTTAACCCACGGGCCGCGACCTGATAGGACAGCCGCAAAAGGCAGGCAACACAAATGACATCCAAAGACAAGCCCACACGGCCTGGCGGCAAGTCCGCCGGCCGGGACAAGAAACCGCATTTCGCCGACAAGAAGGCTGGAGCACCGAAAAAGGTTGCAGGCCCGAAGACATTTGGCGCCAAGACCTCCGGACCTAAGGCTGACGGCCCCAAGTCCTTCGGACCAAAGACCGGCGCTTCGCGTCCGGCCAGGGAGCGCCCGAACGCGGCTGCTCCGGGTGTCGACGAACCGCAGCGCATCTCCAAGATCCTGGCGCGCGCCGGCGTCGCCTCGCGCCGCGACGTCGAGCGCATGATCATGGAAGGCCGCATCAAGCTCAACGGCGTCATTCTCGATACGCCGGTCGTCAACGCGACGCTTGCCGATGCGATCGAGGTCGATGGTCAGCCGATCCGCGGCATCGAGCGCACGCGCCTCTGGCTCTACCACAAGCCGGCCGGCCTAGTGACCACCAATGCCGATCCGGAAGGCCGCCCAACCGTATTCGAAAACCTGCCCGACGAACTGCCGCGCGTTCTGTCGATCGGCCGCCTCGACATCAACACCGAGGGCCTGCTGCTTTTGACCAACGATGGTGGTCTTGCCCGTGTGCTCGAACTACCGTCGACCGGCTGGCTGCGCCGCTACCGCGTTCGCGCCCACGGCGAGATCGATCAGGAAGCGCTCGACCGGCTGAAGGACGGCATCGCCGTCGACGGCGTGCTCTATGGCGCGATCGAGGCGACGCTGGACCGGGTGCAGGGCTCGAACGTCTGGATCACCATGGGGCTGCGCGAAGGCAAGAACCGCGAGATCAAGAACGTGCTCGGCGCGCTCGGTCTCGACGTCAACCGCCTCATCCGCATTTCCTATGGACCCTTCCAGCTCGGCGAACTGCCGGAGGGACATGTCCAGGAAATCCGTGGCCGGACGCTCCGCGATCAGCTCGGGCCGCGCCTGATCGAGGATGCCAAGGCAAACTTCGACGCACCGCTTTACAACGATCAGGCAGCGACCGTAGCCGGCGACGCGCCGGAGGATGATACCGCCGATACGCGCCGGCCTGAACGTGCCAACCGCTGGGAAAAGCCGGAGGACAAGCGCGAGCGTGCTCTGGCCCGGCTCGACACGCGTCGCGACGATCGCCGTGACGGCGGCCGCAAGGACGGTCCTCGTGGCAAGGGCGGCTCCCGCGACGACCGTGACGCCAAGTTTGAGGACCGGCCGAAGCGCGCGCCGGCGCAGCGCGCCCGCACCGCCAATGTCTGGATGGCGCCGGGCGCCCGTCCGCTGGCCGAAAAGAAGCCGAAATCCGCTGAAGGCGACGCCACGGAGAAGCCCGCCCGTCGCGAGCGTCCGGAAGGCGCGCCGAAGACCAAGCGCTACGGTCGCAGCAAGGATGGCTTTGCGACGAAGACATCCGGCAAGTTCGACCCGGACCGCAAGGGCGGCTCGCACAGGGACTTCGATCGTCCCGCTGCGGCCGCGCCGGTCAAGCGTCGCGACGAAGAGGGCGAATGGATCAGCGCCAGCGAGCCTGCCCGTCGCGGCAAGGACGAGGGCCGGGATGGCGGCTTCGGTCGGCGCAAGGCGGGCGACGCGGGAGACCGCAGGTCGCGCGATCACGGTGACCGTCCTGCGCGCCGTGAAGGCGGCGACCGTCCTGCTCGTTCTGAAGGCGGGCCGCGCAGCTTCTCCGACAAGCCGCGGTTCCCGCGCGCCGATGGCGACCGGCCTGCCCGCCGCGAAGGTGGCGACCGCCCGCGTGGTGATCGACCTGCCCGCTCCGAGGGTGGTCCACGCAGCTATTCCGACAAGCCGAGGACCCCGCGTGCCGAGGGCGATCGTCCGCCACGCCGCGAAGGTGGAGACCGACCGTTCGGTGATCGGCCTGCCCGCGCCGAAGGTGGACCGCGCAGCTATTCCGACAAGCCAAGAGCCCCACGCGCCGAGGGCGATCGTCCGCCGCGCCGTGAAGGCGGGGACCGTCCGTTCGGCGATAAACCCCGCGGCAAGTCCTTCGGGGGCAAGCCGTCCGGTGGAAAGTCCTTTGGCGAACGCACTGGCGGCCCGCGCGGCGGCAAACCTGGCGGCGGCAAACCCGGCGGTGGGCGCCCCGGCGGCGCTGGACGCTCCGGTGGTGGCGGACGCCCGGCCGGCGGCGGCAAGCCGCGCGGCAGAGGAAACTAAGCGGCGGTGCGTATCGTCGGTGGAGAGTTTCGGGGGCGCAGCCTTGCGACCCCCAAGTCCAACGATATCCGTCCGACCACGGACCGGACGCGCGAAAGCCTGTTCAACATCCTGAGCCATTCCTATCCGGAGGCGCTCGACGGCACCCGTGTGCTCGACCTTTTTGCGGGCACCGGCGCCGTTGGCTTCGAGGCTCTCTCACGCGGGTGCCGGCAGGCACTCTTCGTCGAGCAGGGCGTCGAGGGCAGGGGACTTCTGCAGACGAACATCGAAACGCTCGGCCTCCAGGGCCGAGCCAAGGTCTTCCGCCGTGACGCCACCAGCCTCGGCGGCGTCGGCACGATGGAGCCGTTTCATCTGGTTTTCGCCGATCCGCCCTACGCGAAGGGTCTCGGCGAGAAGGCGCTGGAATCTGCCGCCGCCGGCAATTGGCTCGTCCCCGATGCACTGGTGATCCTCGAAGAGCGGGCGGACGTTCAGCCCGCGCCGACGGCCGTGTTCGAGCGGCTCGATGTCAGAGCCTTCGGCGATACACGCATGCATTTCTACCGCTTCCGCGGTGCCTGACCGTCATATTTTCGATTTCTTTGCGAAGATAGGCTGACGCCGACCATACACGTTTCCTTATCCCGCGCCTTACGGCGACCTTCTGCATAATTTGTCCTTAAAATGATTCCGCTTTAGGGAATCATGCAGAAGCGGAGGACATGCCGATGAAGCAGGATCTTTCGATGACGAAGGCGCCGACGCAGGTGACGAGCCAACCGACGGTGGCCCTGGCGCTTGGCGGCGGCGGCGCGCGCGGGCTTGCGCATATTCACGTCATCGAGGCCCTGGACGAGCTCGGCATTCGCCCGGTGGCGATCGCCGGCTCTTCGATAGGCGCAATCATGGGTGCCGGCATGGCGGCCGGCATGCGCGGCGAAGAGATCAGGGGCCACACGCTCTCGACCATCGGCCATCGCCGCGAGGTCCTCAATCGGCTCTGGCAATTGCGGCCGTCGAGCCTTTCCGAAGCCATGGCGAACGGTTTTCGCTTCGGGCAATTCAATGTCGAGCGCGTTCTCAGGGCTTTTCTGCCCGAGGCCATTCCGCCGAAGTTCTCGGATCTCGGCATCCCGCTCAAGGTGGTCGCTACCGACTATTACGGCCAGACAGAACATATCTGCGAAAAGGGTGACCTGTGGCAGGCGCTGGCTGCCTCCGCTGCCCTGCCTGCGATCTTCATCCCGGTGAAGATCGGCGGGCGCGTGATGATCGACGGCGGCATCTACAACCCTATCCCCTTCGATCATCTGCGCGGCCTGGCGGACATCGTCATCGCCGTCGATGTCGTCGGTGGTCCTGACGGCGACGGCAAGACGATCCCGAGCCGCATCGACAGCCTGTTCGGTGCGAGCCAGTTGATGATGCAGTCGATCATCGCGATGAAGCTCAAGGAAGGTGCACCGGATATCCTGCTGCGCCCAGATGTCGGCCGCTACCGGGTGATGGATTTTCTGCGGGCCCAGGACGTGCTGAACGGAACCGTCGCCATCAAGGACCAGCTGAAACGGGCGCTCGACGAGCGGATGCGGGCGCCGACGCTCAAGTGAGCGCCGACGACTGAGGGCCGGTTCGCCTGAGCGAGACTACGCGCTTTCGCGCTCGTCCGCAGGAAGCCCCGGCAGGATCCGTTCGCCAGTCTCCTGGGAGTGATCGACCTCGCGCTTCGGCTTGACCAGCGGCTCCGGCCTGACGGGACGCGAATGCAGCATGTCGCGACCGGCTGTGATGCCTTCGGCCTCCTGCAGCACGAGCCGGGCCTCGTCGCGCTTGCGGATGTCGTCCATGATGGCGATTGCCTCGTCGTCGCCGACCCCCAAAGCCTCCAGTGTCTTGCGGCCGAAGAGCAGGCCGGACTCGAAAGTCTCGCGCAATTCGTAGTCGACGCCTTTGGCGCGCAGTTCCAGCGTATGCAGGCGGTCGTAGGAGCGGGCGTAGATGCGTGCATTTGGATATTCGGACTGCACGAGGTCGATGATGTGGTCGGTCGTTTCCTTCTTCTGGGTGCAGACGGCGACGATCTTGGCCCGTTCGATGCCGGCGGCGCGCAGCACGTCGAGACGATTGCCGTCGCCGAAATAGATGCGGAAGCCGAAGGTCGCGGCCTGGCGCACGCGCGCGGCCGAATGGTCGATGATCGTCACGTCGCGGCCGCCGGCGAGCAGGATTTGCGCCGCGATCTGGCCGAAGCGGGAGAAGCCGATCATCAGCACGTCGGCATTGGCGCCGTCGAAATCTTCCTCGATCTCCTCGTCCATCTCGTCCTGTTCGCGCATCAGCTTTGCGGCCAGCATGGAGGCAAGCGGCGTCAGCGCCATCGACAGTGTCACGATCGCAACCAGCAACGAGGCGTCGCCATCCGAGAAGACGCCAGCGGTTGCCGCCGCGGTGAACAGCACGAAGCCGAATTCGCCGCCCTGCGGCAGCAGCAGGCTGATGCGCACCGCGTCGTTGTGGTGGGATCCGGTGAGCCGGCAGAGCCAGTAGAGCACCAGGCTCTTCAGCGCCATCAAGAGCGGCACGGCGATGATGATCAGCTGGTAGCGCTCGACGATGACGCCAAGCTCCAGCGACAGACCGACGGCCATGAAGAACAGCGCCTGCAGGATACCGCGGAACGGTTCGATATCCGCTTCGAGTTCATGGCGATAGGAGGATTCCGCCAAGAGCACACCCGCGAGGAAGGCACCCATCGCCATGGAGAGTCCGGCAAGCTGCATCATGGTCGCCGCGCCCATGACGACGAGCAGGGCGGCGGCGATCATGACGTCGCGGGCGCCCGTGCGGCCGATGATCTGGAACAGGGGGTTAACGAGGTAGCGGCCGGCAGCGAAGAGCACGACGATCGCTGTGGTGGCGATCGCAAAATCCTCGAGCGGCGGTGTCGTATCCTCAGGCGCTTGCGCCGCCATAAGCGGGATCAGCGCCAGCAGCGGCACGATCGCGAGATCCTGCAGCAGGAGAATGGAGAAGGATCGCTGCCCGTAGCGGGTGTTGCGGTCGTTGCCCTCGTCGAGGATCTGCATGGCAAAGGCGGTCGACGACAGCGCCAGGCCGAAGCCGGCGATGATGCTGCCGCCCTGGCCGAGGAGCCCGAGGGCATAGATCATGGAAGAGAGCACGATGCCGGTCAGCACGACCTGAGCCGTGCCGAGGCCGAAGATATCGCGCCGCATCTGCCAGAGACGTGACGGTTTCAATTCGAGGCCGATGATGAACAGCAGGAACACGACGCCGAGCTCCGAGACATGCAGGATCTGCTCGCCATCGGTGATGCTTTGGGCGACCGGACCGATGAGCACGCCGGCGCAGAGATAGCCGAGGATAGTGCCGAGGCCGAGCCGCTTGAAGATTGGTGCGGCGACCACTGCGCCGCCGAGCAGCATCAGCGCCTGAGAATAGATGATCGGTGTCGTTGCCATGCCTGCGGCTTTCACTATTGGGCACCCGGCCCCGATGAGGGAGCTTTCGAGAGCGGTCATTTGCGGTGTATGGGCGGGAATCAGGCCGATGCCCTTGATGCCTGCGTCACTGCACAATAAATGGGGCAGGAATGAAAGGCTACATCATGTCAGACACGATCGATTCTGCCGACCTCGAAAAACGCGCCTCCGAACTCGTGGACCTCGCCCGAAAGGCCGGCGCCGATGCGGCGGATGCGGTGGTGGTGCGCGGGCGCTCCCGTTCCGTCTCTGTGCGCCTCGGCAAGGTCGAAGCGACGGAAGCCTCCGAAAGCGACGATTTCTCGCTCCGAGTATTCGTCGGGCGACGCGTCGCCAGCGTTTCGGCCAATCCGGGCTTCGATCTGAAGCTGCTCGCCGAACGCGCCGTCGCCATGGCCAAGGCTTCGCCGGAGGATCCCTTTGCCTCGCTCGCCGATGCGGACCGGCTGGCAAGCTCCTATCCCGACCTCGACCTCTTCGACCCCACCGCCGTTTCCACGGATTCGTTGACGGAAGCGGCATTGGCTGCCGAAGAGGCAGCACTTGCGGTCTCAGGCGTCACCAACTCCAGCGGTGCCGGCGCTTCGGCCGGCATGGGCGGTCTGGTTCTCGTTACCTCGCACGGTTTCTCCGGCTCCTACATGGCGACCCGTTTCGGTTGCTCCGTCAGCGCGATTGCCGGCGAAGGCACGAAGATGGAGCGCGACTACGATTTCGACAGCCGCCTCTATGTCGGTGATCTCCGGCCGGCCGAGGAGATCGGCCGCCTTGCGGGCGAACGTGCGGTCGCGCGCCTCAATCCGCGCCAGGTGCCGACGGCCAAGAACGTCACCGTCGTCTTCGATCCGCGCATGGCGCGCGGCTTCGTCGGCCATCTGGCGGGCGCGATCAACGGTGCGGCCGTCGCCCGCAAGACGAGCTTCCTGCGTGACCGGATGGGCAAGCAGGTGATGAAGGCGGGTCTTTCTGTGACCGACGACCCGCTGATCGTGCGCGGCTCTTCTTCGCGTCCCTTCGACGGCGAAGGTGTCAGTGGCGAAAAGCTCGTGATGGTCGAGGACGGGGTGCTGAACCATTGGTTCCTGTCGACCTCGGCAGCGGCCGAACTCGGTCTGGAGACCAACGGCCGCGGTGTGCGCGGCGGCCCGACGGTCAACCCGGCCTCGACCAATCTGGCGCTCGAGCCGGGTTCGATCTCGCGTGAGGATCTGATCCGCGGTGTCGGCAACGGCTTCTACGTGACCGAACTGATCGGCCAGGGCGTCAACATGGTGACCGGCGAATACAGCCGCGGCGCCTCCGGCTTCTGGATCGAGAACGGCGAACTCACCTTTGCCGTCTCCGAGGTGACGATCGCGTCCAATCTCAAGGACATGTTCATGGCATTGACGCCGGCAGACGACATCGATCGCAAGTTCGGCGTTGCCGCACCGACGCTTGCCATCGAGGGCATGACGCTCGCTGGTCTCTAAACAGGCCGAAGACAAACCGGCGCGGGGACCCGCGCCGATCCGGCTCTCGTGCTATAGGAGAGGCGGGCTGACGGGGTTTTGAATGTTTGACACAGCACCATCGGGCGCGGACTGGAAGCCGGATCTCGAGTTGATCCGCGCCGCCGCGGTCGTCGCCGGGGAAACGGCGCTCGGTTATTTTCGCAAATCGCCCGACGTCCGCTGGAAGAACGAGGGCCGCTCGCCGGTCAGCGAAGCGGATCTGGCGGCAAACGATGTGCTGAAGACGCGGCTGCTTGCGGCGCGGCCCCACTACGGCTGGCTGTCGGAAGAGACCGACGACGACTCCAGCCGCCTGACCCGCGAAACGGTCTTCGTCGTCGATCCGATCGACGGCACGCGTGCCTTCATCGCCGGCAAGGAACTCTGGTGCGTCAGTGTTGCCGTCGTCCACCGGGGGCAGCCCGTCGCCGGCGTCCTCTATGCTCCGGCGCTTGACGAACTCTTCGAGGCGGTCGCCGGCGGTAGCGCGCTGAAGAACGGCACGGCGATCTCGGTGCGAGAGGCAAAGGCCGGGGAAATGCTGCATCTGGCGGCCGCCGAAGATACGGTCGGCAAGCTTCCGGCCGTCTATCGCAACACCGTCACGCGCGTGCCGCATGTTCCGTCGCTTGCCTATCGGCTGGCCATGGTTGCCGACGGGCGGATCGACGGTACGCTGGTGAAGAAGAATTCCCATGATTGGGATCTGGCTGCGGCCGATCTCATTCTCGCCCGGGCCGGTGGCGCGCTCGTCGATCTCGACGAGCAGCCCTTGTCCTACAATCGCTCCAGCGTCGTTCACGGCGTTCTCTGCGCAGCGGCAAAGCCGCTCTTGCCAGGCCTGATCGCCGCATCGCGGTCGATGGAGCCCCATTGACCTTTGGGGCCGAATGCCTCAAATCAACGCCCATACCCAAAAAGAAAAATGGAATTCCGATGGCTCACGAATCCGAGAAGAAACAACGTCTGCACCTCGTCTTTGGCGGTGAACTCACCACGCTGACGGACGTCCACTTCCGCGATCTGGACAAGCTCGATATCGTCGGCATCTACCCGGACTACGATAGCGCTCTCGTTGCCTGGAAATCCAAGGCGCAGATGACCGTCGACAACGCTCACATGCGCTATTTCATCGTCCACATGCATCGTCTGCTCGACCCGGAAAACGGCTGATGCCGATGAGGTCGGGATGCGCGGCGCAAACCCGCATGCCAGTCGCCCCTAAGTTTCTCGCCGCTGAGACGGCTGGGGAAGGTGTCTCGTCATGAGCAGCTTTCGCGCGCGCCTGGCGCTCTCCAGCTATCGCTGGATCGGCTCGGCCATCTATCCCCTGGTTTGGTCCTACCTTGCCATTCGCGCGGCGAAGGGCAAGGAGGATCCGGCTCGCCGTCGCGAGCGCTACGGCCATGCGAGCGCACCACGGCCGCAAGGCCCGCTCGTCTGGTTTCACGCCGCCAGTGTCGGCGAGACCAATGCGGTCATCCCATTGATCAAGGAAATCCGCAGGCGCGGCATCAATGTCGTGCTGACGACGGGTACGATGACCTCGGCACGTGTCGTTGCCCAGCGCCTGGGAACAGGCGTCATCCACCAGTATGTCCCGCTCGATTTCAAGCCGGCGGTCAGCCGGTTTCTGAACTATTGGGAGCCGGATCTCGCGATCATCGCCGAGTCCGAAATCTGGCCGATGACCATCCTGGAGCTCGGCCGGCGCCATATTCCGCAGGTTCTGGTGAACGGCCGTCTGTCCGATCGCACCTTCGCCCGGTGGAAGCGGCGGCCGGCGCTTGCCGACGCGCTTTTTGAAAACCTGGCGCTGGTCATCGCACAGTCCGACGTCGATGCGGAGCGCTTCCGCACGCTCGGCGCGCTGCCGGTCATGGTCTCCGGCAATCTGAAGGTCGACACTGATGCGCCGCCGCATGATCCGCTGGCGCTGAAGGAGTATGAGCAGCAGATCGGCACGCGGAAGACCTGGGCGGCGATCTCGACCTTCGACGGCGAGGAAAACGCGGCCGGCGTCGTGCACCGCGCGCTGAAGGAACGGACCGGCCTCCTGACGATCATCGTGCCGCGCCATCCCGAGCGCAGTGATGCGATCGAGGCGGCGCTGACGGCCAAGGGCCTGAAGGTCGCGCGCCGCACGCGGCGTGATCCGCTGACGCCGGATGTCGATGTCTTCCTCGGCGACACCATCGGTGAAATGGGCCTCTATCTGCGCCTGACCGAAGTCGCCTTTGTCGGCCGCTCGCTCTTTGCCGAAGGCGGCCAGAACCCGCTGGAGCCGGCGATGCTCGGCTGCGCTATCCTGTCCGGCGGCAATGTGCAAAATTTTCGCGAGACTTATCAGACGCTTGCAAAGAACGGCAGCGCCAAGATCGTGCGCGACGTCGAGATGCTGGCGAAGGGCGTCAACTATCTGCTCGCCAACGACGACATGCGTCGCTCGATGATCGATGCCGGCCTCGAAACCGTGCAAGAGATGCGCGGCGCTCTGTCGGCGACGATGAAGGGGCTCGAGCCCTATATCAATCCGCTCATCGTCAAGGCGCGTCTCAATCCCCCGACCGAAAGCTGACACAAACAGGAGACGATCCCTCATCATGACCGCACCCAAGGCCATAGCCGGCATCCTGTTCGACAAGGACGGAACCCTGCTCGACTACGCAAAGAGCTGGGTGCCGGTGAACTATGAGCTGGCACGGCTTGCGGCCAAGGGTGATGAGGCATTGGCCCGCGTATTGCTGAAAGCGGGCGGCATGGACGCCGACACCGGCCATGTACTGCCTGACAGCCTGCTTGCGGCGGGCAACACGGTTGAGATCGCGACCGGTTTCGTGGGGGCGGGCGCGCCCTTTACCGTGGCGGATCTCACCACCCTGTTCGACAGCCTGTTCGCGCGCTCGGCGGAATATGCCGTCCCGGTCACCGATCTTGGCACATTCTTCGCCGGTCTGCATGCCAAGGGCTATCGGCTTGGGGTCGCCTCCAGCGACAACGAAAAATCGATCCGCGAGACCGCCAAACGCTTCGGTTTCGATGGTTACCTGCATTATGTAGCGGGTTATGACAGCGGCTACGGCGTCAAGCCGGAGCCTGGCATGGTGCTCGGCTTTTGTGCCGCAACAGGCCTGGAGCCGCAACAGGTCGTCGTCGTCGGCGACAACAATCACGACATGCACATGGGCCGCAGTGCCGGCGTCGGCATGACGGTCGCGGTGCTGACCGGGACCGGTTCGCGCCAGTCGCTCGCGGCGGCTTCGGACCATTGCCTTGCCGACATCACCGAACTTGAGGCTGTCCTCTAGAGCGCCGTGTGTTCAGATGAACGCACTAAGGACGCTCTAGCACTTTGTTTCTAGAGCATCTTTCCGCTTTCACGTGATTCCGCTTGAAAGCGGGACGCTCTAGTCGCAAATCCGGGAAAAGCGTGAAGCACTTGTCTGTCGGCAGGCCATTCTGCCGCGCGGCCGCCGGCCCAGGTCGCTGCAATCGTATCCATAGCTTGCGTTTTTTCACATTCTGACGTTTTTTGGGCGATCCGCCGGCTTCCGGCGGCAAGAACGACATATGTCCTCCCGGAGCGGATGGACGACACCGGCTGGGGCACGGAACGAAGATGGTATCGGAAGCGCCACCATTCTGGTGGACAAAGGCGGATTGGCGTGCGCGCGCGTTGTGGCCGTTTTCATGGGTATATGGCCGGATTGCCGGCCTGCGCATGGACCGAGCCCATCGAGCCTCGGTTCCGGTTCCGGTCATCTGCATCGGCAACTTCACCGTCGGCGGCGCCGGCAAGACGCCGACCGCGATCGCGCTTGCCCGCGTCATCCGTCAGAAAGGGTTGAAACCCGGGTTCCTGAGCCGCGGCTATGGCGGCTCGCTCGACGTGACGACCGTCGTCGATCCGGAGCATCACCGTGCGCGCGATGTCGGCGACGAGCCCCTGCTTCTGGCGCGTGAGGCGTTGACCGTCGTCTGCCGCCGCCGTGTCGATGGCGCCCGCCGGCTGGCGAAGGAAGGTGTCGATATCATCATCATGGACGACGGCTTCCAGAGCGCGCGTCTGGCCTTCGACTTTGCGCTTTTGGTCATCGACTCGCGCCGCGGCATCGGCAACGGCTATCTGGTGCCGGCAGGCCCGGTGCGGGCGCCGCTGCCCAATCAACTTCGGCACGCCACGGCATTGCTGAAGATCGGCGGCGGCACGGAGGCCGATGCCCTGATCCGCCGCGCAGCCCGTGCCGGAAAGCAGATCTACGAGGCCGATGTGGTGAGGCTCGACGACGGGTCGCTGAAAGGCGTCAAGGTCCTTGCCTGGGCCGGTATCGCCGATCCGGAGAAATTCTACCGCACGGTGCGCGAGACCGGTGCTGTCGTCGAGGAAACCCGCAGCTTTCCGGATCATCACCATTTCTCCGACGACGAGATCGCCGACCTGCTCAATCGAGCGGCGGCCTTGGGCTGCACGCTTGTCACGACCGCCAAGGACATGGTTCGGCTCGAGCCCGGCCATGGCCGCGCCGCCGAGTTGGCCGCGGCCAGCCGCGTGATCGAAATCGACGTGCGCTTCGACGACCCTATGGCGCCCAAGAAGATTATCGAGACGGCACTTGCTGCCGCGCGCGCGCGAAAGCTGCGCGAAGGCGCGAGCAAGTAATCACTTATCGGTGTGGGAGAAGCCGGGCTGAGCCTTAGCGGCGCTGGTTCGGCAGCGCGCCGGCGCGCTTTTCCGCCTCGAGCGAGGCTTCCGCATCGACATAGGCTTCCTGCCGGGCGACGCTCCAGTAGCGCAGCTCGTCGACGGGAATGGTCTTGCCGGTCATCGCGCAGATCACATGCGAGCCGGCGAGAATGATCTGAAAGTCGCCGTCGAGATAACGGATTTTCGCCTCGCGCGACGCGCTTCCTTCAAACCGGTTCATCATGTTCGTTGCCTATTGCGTCTCTGTGGTCTGTTCTCTGGTCTAGCTCGCCATCCGGCAAAATGCCAGCCGCATTTCGCCGCCGCGCGCGATCAGCTTCGGCCGAACAGCCGTTCAATATCGGAAAGCTTGAGCTCGATATAGGTCGGCCGCCCGTGGTTGCATTGGCCGGAGCCGGGCGTCGCCTCCATCTGCCGCAGCAAAGCGTTCATTTCCTCGGTGCGCATGCGTCGGCCGGAGCGCACCGATCCATGGCAGGCCATCGTCGCGGCAAGATATTCGAGCCGGCTTGTGAGGCCGTTGGCGGTGTCCCATTCGGCAAGTTCGTCGGCAAGCTGGCGCACCAGGCCGACGGCATCCATTTCGCCGAGCATGGCAGGCGTCTCGCGCACGGCGATCGCCCCCGGGCCGAAGCGTTCGATGGCAAGGCCAAGGCGGGCGAACTCCGCCGCATGCGCCATCAGCCGGTCGCAATCGTCTTCGGCCAGATCGACGATTTCCGGGATCAGCAAAGCCTGCGCCGCGACGGGCCGTGAATGCAGCGCCGTGCGCATCGCCTCGAACACCAGCCGCTCATGGGCGGCATGCTGGTCGACGATGACGAGGCCGTCATTCGTCTGGGCGACGATGTAGTTCTCATGGAGCTGCGCCCTGACCGCGCCGAGCGGGAAGGATGGCGGTGCCGGCGTTTCCTGTTGCGCGACCGCTGCCTCACGCTCGGACGGGGCGCCAGTCCGTGCCGATGGTGCCGCAAAGGCAGCGAAGCTCGCCTGCGGCTGTTCGGAGAAGCGGCCGTTCACCGTCTCGAATTGCATGGGTCGTGATGGCGAAGTTTCCGGCGTCCACGGCGCCTGCGGCCGATAGGACTCCGGTCGGAAGGCCCGCATCAGACCACTGGCGCCGGTGGTTGCCGCCCGGTCACCTTCGCGCGTCAGCGCCTGGCGGATCGCGCCGATGATCAGACCTCGGATGAGGCCCGGGTCGCGGAAGCGCACATCGGATTTCGCCGGATGCACATTGACGTCGACGAGCGCCGGGTCGAGCGCGATCGACAGCACCGCGACCGGATAGCGGCCGCTCGGGATCGTTTCGGAATAGGCGGCGCGGATCGCCGACAGCAACAGCTTGTCCTGCACCGGGCGGCCATTGACGAAGACATATTGCTGCAGCGAGTTGCCGCGATTGTAGGTCGGCACGCCGGCAAAGCCGGTGAGCCCGACATCTTCGCGCTCGGCATCGATCTCGATCGCGTTGTCGCGGAAATCCTTGCCGAGCACCTGGGCCATGCGCGCCAGACGATCGTCGCCGGTCGCCGGGAATTCGAGCGTCGAGCGGTCGCTGCCTGAGAGCACGAAGCGGACCGCCGGGAAGGCGATCGCCATGCGGCGTACGATCTCGGAGATCGCCGCCGCTTCCGCCTTCTCGGACTTCATGAATTTCAGCCGCGCCGGCGTCGCGAAGAAGAGGTCGCGGACCTCGACAACCGTGCCGGTATTGGCGGGCGACGGGCGGACCGGATCGGTCTTGCCGCCGGTGACGGCGATGACCGCGCCTTCGCTGGCGCCGGCCGTGCGCGTGGTGATCGAGAGGCGAGCGACCGAGCCGATCGAAGGCAGCGCCTCGCCCCGAAAGCCGAGCGTGCGAATGTCGAACAGGCTGTCGTCGAGCTTCGACGTACAGTGCCGGCGCACCGCCAGTTCGAGATCGTTCGGCGTCATGCCTGAGCCATTGTCGGTCACGCGCAGGAGCGTCTTGCCGCCGCCTGCGGTCGCGATTTCGATGCGCGTGGCGCCGGCGTCGAGGGCGTTCTCAATCAGTTCCTTGGCGGCGCTGGCGGGGCGTTCGATGACTTCGCCGGCGGCGATCTGGTTGATGAGGGTTTCTGAAAGTTGCTTGATGGCCATGTCCCATTTTCCCGGATTCGCTTGGGAAACGAAAGGGGAAATGGCGCCTCGTCCGCGGCCTTAAATGAACGCGGTCTTCGTTGCGGAAAAATGAGCGGGCGGTTTAATCGCCCCTTAACACTCTGCTGCGATTTTCCACAACAACCTGAATGATCACGGGTTTTGTCTTTTGAGCATTGCGGCGTAGCTGGACGCCGTACTCCCGCCGCTCGAAGAGACGCCTGCCAAGGCCTTCCCAGCATGTCCCGAAATGAACCGCCGCCGCAGCGCCGCGCGTCCTACTGGGCGCGCTGAGGTCGCTGTAGCACTGTGAATGGCCGCATGTTTCCTCAGATCGGGGACGATTGAAGTATGCGGTAGGCGAGTGAGGACAGCGCAATGAGCGATGGGGCGTCGAACGGCGCGGACATCAACCGGATCATTCTGGAGTCGAGCTGCGACGCACTCGGCATCGCTGTGCTTGTCTGCAGTCGGGACGACACCATTCTCTTTGCCAGCCGCACGATGCTGCAGTTCTTCCCTGTGCCGTCGGAAATCCTGATGCCGGGCACGCGTCTGCGAGATTTTCTCGGCGCCGTTTATGACACCGGCGTTCGCCCCGGCACCGTTCCGGAAAGCAGCCGCCGCCGCACCAATCGCGAGGACTGGATTGCCGAACATATGGCGCTGCACTGGCGCGAACGTTACGAAAGCGTCGAGCGCGCCGGCCGTACCCGCTGGGTTTCGATGCGCAAGCGTCGGCTATCGAGCGGCATCGGCATCCTGTCGATCAGCGACGTTTCCGACCAGAAGAAGCGCGACGAGCAGCTTCAGACGGACCTGGAGCGCGTCGAGCTGACCGAACAGATCCTCGATGCCCAGCCCAATCCGATCTGCGTCAAGGATCGCAACCTTAACTATATCGCCGTCAACAAGGCCTTCTGCCTGATCCATGATCTGCAGCAGGATGCCATTCTCGGCCGTTCCGCCTGGGATCTGGTCGAAAGCGAGCTTGCCGAACGTTTCGAGCAGTCCGACCGGATGGTGCTCGAGACCGGCAAGCCATACTCGCAGGCCGAGCACATCGTGCGCGCCGATGGCAGCGATCTCTGGGTGCTCACGCGCAAGTACCGCGTCGGCATGCCCGGCCGTCATTTCGTCGTTACCTGCATGAACGACGTCACCGATATCGCCCTCTTGCATCAGAGGAGCGATGAGCCTCCGGCCGAAGTTGGCCTGCAGATCCGCGATTACAGCATCTTCGCCGCGGCGCAGAATTTCTACGACCCGTTCCGGGCGCTGAATGTCCAGCAACTCGTGGAAGCGGGATCGATGATCGAGACCTTGCCGGCCCGCGGACTTCGTGTCCTGGTTGCCACGGCCGACCGGGCGATGGAAGACCGGCTCGTCGCGCGCCTGCGTGGGTCCGGGCTCGACGCCTGCGCCGTTCGCGATGCAGGTGAGCTTCGTGCCTTCGGACATGCGGTCGAAGACGTCGGCATCAAGCTCGATGTCCTGCTGCTCGACCTGGCGTTTTCCGAGAGACAGCAGATCGTTTCGGCCTGGCGTCATTGCCCGGTCCTTCCGCTTTCCGCGCAGCAGGACGGCGCTGCGGTGCTGGCCGAAGTGTTCCGCGTCTGCTCCGAGCGGACTCCGGCGTCTCCGACGCTGCAGCCCGATTGGTCGTTGTCGTTTGAAGGCGAGGGGATTGCTGCACCGCCGCCGACGCCGCAGGTCGACGTGCTCGTTGCCGAAGACAATCAGATCAACCAGTTCGTGTTCACGCAAATCCTGGAGGGACTCGGCGTCTCGCATCGCATCGCCGCCAACGGCCGCGAGGCCGTCGAGCTCTGGCACGAACTGCAACCGGCCCTCGTGCTGATGGACGTCTCGATGCCGATCATGAACGGCTTCGATGCCACGGTCGCCATCCGGTCGGCAGAAAACGCCAGGGGACAGAAAACGCCGATCATCGCGGTCACCGCGCAGGCACTGGATATCGACCTGCAGCAGTGCAAGGCATCGGGCATGGACGACCATATCATGAAGCCCGTGAGCCCCGACATGATCGAGGCGGTGCTTAGAAAATTCATGCCGGCAAAGGCGATGCGAACGGCAGGTTGAATGAAAGACGTGTCAACTCGCTAGAATTGGGGAGGCTAATGGCAGATCTAGGAGCAGAGCGATATCGGATTGTTAACCGCCGATTGCGATCGTCTGCACCGAATTGCCGTTAAAGTGTAGAGCCCGCCCGAATGCATTGCGCCCATCCCGTTGCCCATGTCCGGACCGTGTCGGAACGACATTGCCGGTTCGCGCCGTGGCGTTCGGTTTCGCCGGCAGCGGAGCGTCGTCGCCCGCATACTGCTGACCGAGCTGCGGAGACGCGGCAATGACGGCGGTTGAGACCCCCTATCATCGCATCGGCCTCGAGATGCCCGCCGTGACGGGCAACGTCGATCTATTGACGGGGCTCGGTAATTCCCGCTGCCTGCGCCAGACCGTGCTGGATCTCGCCAGGGAGCGTGCAAGCGATCCCGCGCCCTTCACCATCGGCCTTGCCAATATCGATGGTTTCAAGCCGATCAATGACCTGTTCGGGCCGGCGGCTGGTGACGAGATCCTCTGCCAGGTGGCCTACCGGCTGAAAGCCTGCGCGCCCGAGGGGGCGACGATCACCCGTTCGGAAAGTGACGAGTTCGCCTTCGTCCTGCCGCTCGTCTTCGAGCGCAAGGGGGCGGAGAAGGTCGGGCAGATGTTGAAGGAGGTGCTGTCGGCGCCCTTCGATCTCGGCGACCGCCATGTGCGTCTGTCCGCGTCCTTCGGATTTGCGGTCTACCCCTTTGCCGGAGAAGTGTTCGAGGATCTGCTGAAGAGCGCAGATACAGCACTCTATCGTTCGAAGCGGCGCGGCCGTGGCCAGATCACCGTCTATTCGCAGGAAATCGCTCAGGAAATGAAGCGCGCAACGCAGCTCGAGCAGGCGCTGCGCAATGCCATCATCGCCAATGAGGTCGACGTGCATTTCCAGCCGATCGTCGATCTGCGCAATGATGCAGTCGTCGGTTTCGAAGCCCTGGCGCGCTGGTGCGACGCCGATCTCGGCTATGTTTCCCCGGCTGTTTTCGTGCCGCTGGCCGAGGAGCGCGGGTTTATCGAATCTCTCGCTGAAGTGCTGTTGCGCAAGGCGGCGCATGCGGCGCTCTCCTGGCCGAAGGAGCTTTTCCTCTCCTTCAATCTCTCCTCGGCGCAGCTCATGGATCCGGCGACCAGCCACCGGTTGCTGTCGATCATCCATCAGATCGGCCTCGATCCCAGGCGATTGGAACTGGAGATCACCGAGACGGCTGTCATGGCCGATGCCGACATCGCCCAGAAGATCGTTGCGGAACTGCGTGCCGCCGGCGTGCGCGTCTCGCTCGACGACTTCGGCACCGGGCAGTCGAGCCTGGGTCGCCTTCGCGATTTTTCTTTCGACAAGGTCAAAATCGATCGCGCCTTCGTCTCGCGCATTTCCGCCGACCGTGCTTCGGAACACATCATCAAGGCGATCGTCTCGATGTGCGAGGGCCTCGAACTGGAAGTCGTCGCTGAAGGCATCGAGGACTTTTCCGAAGCCTTGAAGCTGAAGGCGCTCGGTTGCGGCCTCGGGCAGGGCTACTTCTATGGAAAACCGGCCGATGCCGTGGCGACGATGCGCTACCTTTCCGATCGTTATAGCGGTGTTTCGGTCCAGGCCTGATCGGTCTATTCACCGGTTCCCGAGAGCGCCACGCGATCCCGACGCCCCTCTTCCAACAACCAGTCGCGGACCCGTTTTGCCTGGGCGTTGAGTTCGCGTGACCGCGGCCAGACGACATAAAAGGCGAGACCGGTCTTGAGCACGTGTCCGGCGACCGGCATCAGGGCGCCGGAGCGGATCTGCGGGTTGATCAGGTGTTCCCAGCCGAGCGCCACGCCTTCGCCCGCGAGCACCGCCTGCATGACCAGAACATAATCGTTGATCGTCAGGCGGCGTGCCTGCTTGGGATAGGTGAGGCCGGCGCTCGCAAACCATTCGGTCCAGTCGCAGGCCCGTCGCACCGGTTCCTCGAGATGAATGAGGTTGTGCCGCTGCAGGTCGGCTGCGGTCCCCGGCAGCCCGTGCTCCTCGATATAGGCCGGCGTTGCGACGGCGTTGACGACCTCCTCGGCGAGCTGGGCGGCATGATAGCGCGGCCAGTGACTGGGGTCGCCGCCGCGGATGCCGAGCGGGATCGGCTCTTCCTCAAGATCGAGATCGCGCACGCTCGTCTGGATGCGAAGGTCGATCTCCGGCAGGTCCTCGCGCATGCGGTTGAGGCGCGGCAGCATCCACATCGAGGCAAAGGCAGTCGACGCCGCAAGCGTCACGTTGGTTTCGCGGCCCTTGGCGCGGATGTCCTCGGCCGACTTCTGAATGCGCGACAGACCGACCGACACGTCGGCGTGAAACTTCTCTCCCGCCTCGGTCAGTTCCACCGCCCGGTGCACGCGGTGAAACAGCGGCACGCCCAACTGGTCTTCGAGGCCGCGGATGGCGTAGGAGACCGCCGCCTGCGTCATGCCGAGCTCGCTGGCGGCTCGGGTGAAGTTCTGGTGACGGCCGGCCGCCTCGAAAACGATGAGGCTGGCGGCGGAGGGAAGCAGGCGGCGCAGGTTTTCCATAAATCATGCTTATCGCATGGCTCGAATTTTTCCAGCGTTACAATGGAATTTTTCGTCAATAGCATCATCTCAGGTGATGGGAGTATGTGAAAATGGACACAGTACTGGCAGCAGGCGAGGCGGCACCGAGACGGACGCGGGGCTCAAGACCGCAACGGCGCGAAGGCGCGGGCCGAAGCCTCGGCGTTCCCTACATCGTCCGCAACATCCCGACCTACGATATCCTGCGCGAAGAGAGCCTGCTGCGTATCGAAGCGGTCGCCGATCGTATCCTTGCCGAGGTCGGCATCGAGTTCCGCGACGACCCCGAAGCGCTCGACCATTGGAAGCGGGCCGGCGCCAAGATTGATGGCGTGCGCGTAACCTTCGAGCCCGGCATGCTCAAGGAAATCGTCGCCTCGGCACCACGGCAGTTCACCCAGCATGCCCGCAATCCCGCCCGCAATGTCGAGATCGGCGGCAACAACGTCGTCTTCTCCCCGGCCTATGGGTCGCCCTTCGTCATGGATCTCGACAAGGGCCGGCGCTATGGCACGATCGATGACTTTCGCAACCTGATCAAGCTGGCGCAGTCGAGCCCCTGGCTGCACCATTCCGGCGGCACCATCTGCGAGCCGGTCGATGTGCCCGTCAACAAGCGCCACCTCGACATGGTCTACAGCCATATCAAGTATTCCGACCGCGCCTTCATGGGCTCGATCACCGCGGAAGAGCGGGCCGAGGATTCGATCGAGATGGCGCGCATTCTTTTCGGTCGCGATTTCGTCGACCGGAACTGCGTCATCCTCGGCAACGTCAACGTCAACTCGCCGCTCGTCTGGGACGGGACGATGACGAGGTCGCTGCGCGCCTATGCGCGGGCAAACCAGGCCGCGGTCATCGTGCCCTTTATTCTCGGCGGCGCCATGGGCCCAGTCACCAATGCCGGCGCCATTGCCCAATCCTATGCCGAGACGCTCGCCGGCTGTGCCTTGACCCAACTCGAACGCAAGGGGGCACCGGTGATCTTCGGCAATTTCCTGTCGTCCATGTCGCTGCGTTCGGGCTCGCCGACTTTCGGCACGCCGGAGCCGGCGATCGGCAGTATGGTCGTCGGCCAGCTTGCGCGCCGGCTCGGCCTGCCGCTGCGCTGTGCCGGCAATTTCTCCAATTCGAAGCTGCCCGACGCGCAGGCGATGCAGGAAGGCGCGATGTCGATGCTGTCGGCGGTGCATTGCGGCGCCAATTTCATTCTGCATTCGGCCGGTTTCGTCGATGGGCTGCTCGCCATGTCCTACGAGAAGTTTGTCATGGACACGGACTTCTGCGGCGCGCTGCATTCCTATCTCGCCGGCGTCGTCGTCGACGACAACACGCTGGCGATGGACGCCTTCCTGCAGGTCGGTCCCGGCAGCCACTTCCTCGGTTGCGATCACACCATGCGCAATTACCAGACGGCCTTCTGGGATTCGGCGCTCTCCGACAACGAACCGTTCGAGAAGTGGGTCGAGGAGGGCGAGACCGATATGGCAACACGCGCCAACCGCGCCTGGAAGAAGACGCTTGCCGAATACGAAGCGCCGCCGCTGGATGTGGCACTCGACGAGGCGCTGATCGATTATGTCACGCGCCGCAAGGAGAGCATGGCGGATGCCTGGTACTGACGAAACCGGCATGCTCGATCGCCTTTCAAGGAACAGGAAATGACATCGTCGAAAGACCCGCTGCTCCAGCCCTATCGCCTCAAGCATCTGACGCTCAAGAACCGGATCATGTCGACGGCGCACGAGCCGGCCTATTCCGAAGACGGCATGCCGAAGGATCGCTACCGGCTTTATCACCTGGAAAAGGCCAAGGGCGGCATGGCGCTGACGATGACCGCGGGCTCGGCGATCGTGTCTGAGGATTCGCCGCCGGCCTTCGGCAATCTCTACGCCTATTCGGACGAGATCGTGCCGTGGCTGAAGAAGATCGCCGACGACTGTCATGAGCATGATTGCGCGGTGATGATCCAGCTTACCCATCTCGGGCGCCGCACCGGCTGGAACAAGGGTGACTGGCTGCCAGTTCTCTCCGCATCGCCGGTGCGTGAAGCCGCGCACCGCTCCTTTCCCAAGGAGATCGAGGACTGGGATATCGAGCGTATCGTCGGCGACTATGCGGCGGCCGCCGCGCGCATGCAGGCCGCCGGCCTCGACGGCATCGAGCTCGAGGCCTACGGCCACCTGATGGATGGCTTCTGGTCACCGGCGACGAACCATCGTGACGACGATTTCGGCGGCTCGCTCGACAACCGGCTGCGGTTCACCAACATGGTGCTCGACGCAATCCGCGCCTCCGTCGGCGCGGATTTCATCGTCGGCATCCGCATGGTCGCAGACGAGGATTGGGACAAGGGGCTCTCAAAGGAGGAGGGCATCGAAATCGCCCGGCGGCTGGCGGGTTCCGGCAGGGTCGACTTCCTCAACATCATTCGAGGCCATATCGATCATGACGCGCCGTTGACCAAGGTCATTCCGATCCAGGGCATGGCCGCATCGCCGCATCTCGATTTCGCCGGCGAGGTGAGGGCGGCGACGAAGTTTCCGGTCTTTCATGCCGCGCGCATCGCCGATGTCGCGACCGCCCGCCACGCGATTGCCGAAGGCAAGCTCGACATGGTCGGCATGACCCGCGCCCATATCGCCGACCCGCATATCGTCCGGAAGATCGAAGAGGGCAGGGAGGCGGAAATCCGTCCCTGCGTTGGCGCGACCTACTGTCTCGACCGTATCTATGAAGGCGGCGGGGCGCTCTGTATCCACAATGCGGCCACCGGGCGCGAGGCGATCGTGCCGCACGTCATCCGGAAGAGCGAAGGGCCGAAACGCAAGGCGGTCGTCGTCGGCGCCGGTCCGGCTGGGCTCGAAGCTGCCCGGGTGCTTGCCGAGCGCGGCCACCAGGTCGAGGTGCTGGAGGCGACGGGAGCAGCCGGCGGCCAGATATTGCTGGCGCAGCGCAATCCGCGGCGCCGCGAACTGATCGGCATCATCGACTGGCGGCTGGCCGAGCTGGAGCGGTTGGGCGTTCCAATCCACTACAACGTCTTTGCCGGGGTGGACGACATAGAGGAACGTGCCCCTGATCTCGTCGTGGTGGCGACCGGCGGTATTGCGCAAAATCCTGCGCTCGATGCGGGCGACAACCTCGTCGTGTCGAGCTGGGATATCATAGCCGGAGCTGTGAAGCCGGAAGGCCCGGTGCTGCTCTACGACGACAACGGTGCCCATAGCGGCATGACGGCTGCCGAACTGATCGCGCGTGCCGGCGTCGAGCTCGAGATCGTTTCGCCCGAGCGCATGTTCGCGCCGGAGATCGGTGGCATGAACCATGTGCCCTATGCGGCCGCCTTCGCCGATAAGAATGTGCGGGTGACGATCAACACGCGGCTCAGATCCGTTCGGCGCGACGGCAATGGGCTGATTGCAACGCTGGGGTCGGACTTCTCTGAGAAAGCCGTCGTCGAACGGCGCGTGGCCCAGGTCGTGGTCGAACACGGTACGTTGCCGATGGATGAGCTCTATCGTGAACTGAAGCCGCTGTCGCGCAATCTGGGCGCTGTCGATTACAAGGCCCTGCTTCGCGGCGAGAACCCGATCCCGCAGCGAAACCCCGCGGCCGGCTTCGACATGTTCCGGATCGGCGACGCCGTGTCCAGTCGCAACGTCCATGCGGGCATCTATGACGCCCTTCGGTATGGAGTGCTCGTCTGAGCAAAGCCCGTTTGAACAAGGAAAGAGCGGCGATGGGTACCGCCGCTCTCTGTAGGTGCACTGAAGACAGCCTGATACTGATTACTGCTGCGGCTGAGCCGGTGCCGTGCCCGTCGAAGAGGTCGTCGAGGTGTCAACCGGCTGGTTGGCGTTCTGCTCGGCCACCTGCTGCGCCTTTGTCTTGAACTCCGGAGCCGCCTTCAGCGTGTCGGCGGTTTCCGTCGTTGTCAGCTTCAATGCGTCCGTATTGGGCTGTTCGGCGATCGCGATGCGATCAAACGGGACCGCAACATTCTTTTCGCCCAGACCCAGGAAGCCACCGACGCCGATCACGGCCGCCTCGACGGCACCATCCTTCTTGATGATCAGGTCGTTGATCTCACCGATGCTCTCGTCACCGGCATTGTAGACGGTCTGGCCCATATAGGTGCTGGCTGCAATCTGGTCGCTCGCCTGCTCGGTCAGATAGGTGGCATCCGACTTCGCGACGTCGGCAGGTGCTTCACCTGCGGCCGGAGGCGTCGTCGTCTGAGCCTCGTTAGCCGGAGCTTCCGTGGTCGGTGCCGGCTGCATGGTCTGCGTCTGGTCGGGCTGAGGCTGCGTCGTATCCTGGGTGTAAGCTACCGGGGCGACAGCAAGACCCGCGAAGAGCGCGCCAGCCGCGACGGTTGTTACGAGTTTCTTAGTCATGTCAAACTGCCTTTCCTTGACGTTTCAGATCAAGGTACGGGCCTGGCTGCTGTCGCCAGATCCACCGCACCGGTGATATGACGTCAACGCCTAAGCGCCCAAACGGTTCCGGAAAAAACAGTCAAAATCTCAATGGGTAAGGCCGCACTTGCGTTCATCCCCGATGTCCTTTGGAACTTAGCGGGAGATTACCGGCCAATTTTTCACGGGAATCGTCTTTATATTCTGAACTCAGGTATTTTAGAGGTTTATAATGGTCTTCTATTCGTTGACGGATTCTTGATTGTTCTTGCAGATACTTCCCGGAACACAGGATATAGAACGCAGAGGTGCTTCGTCCTGTCATCCTGGACGACATCACCATGTTTCTGCCGCGGCGCTTTCTTTCGGTCTCCCTCCTGTCTGTCCTGGCGATGGCCGCTCTCGTTTCCATCGAGCGCAACCTTTTCGGCGCTCGCTATTTTTCCGAGCGTGCGCCTCAGGTTCAGCCCTATAACCTCTGGCATGCCTGGGTCGCGCTCAGCCTGTCGCTCGCCGCGGTTCAGGGGTTCACCCGCGATGTCTCCAGGCTCGGAGAGCCGGTGCTCCGGCTGGCCTCGCGTCGCGAGCTGTGGATCTGCGTGGCGACATGGACGCTTGCGACGCTCATGGCACTGGTCTTCGCGATCGATCCGAACGTCTTCAGTGTCCTGGCGCGCGAGGACGGCCTGGTCGAGTGGTCGTCCGCCCTGCTGATCTTCATCGTCAGCGGGTTCCTTGCCGCAGCGGCCACAGGCCAGCTTCGTGCAGCCCTCGCCGGGGGAGAGCGGCTTGCGTGGATCGCCGCAAGCGCCGCGGCGCTTCTGAGCGCCGGCTTCTTCGTGATTGGCATGGAGGAGATATCCTGGATGCAGCGCATCTTCGGCATCTCAACGCCGGAAGGGCTCCTGGCCGTCAACAAGCAGCAGGAGTTGAACCTGCACAACATTTCAACCGGCTTTTCCGAGTTGCTCTACTACACCGGCAGTTTCGTGCTGCTGACGCTTGCGCCCTTCATTTGGCTCCACCTTCGCAAGGGCGTGAGCCTTGGCCGGCTCGACGCCTTCGCGCCGGGCGTGCTCGTGCTGGTGGCAAGTGCGCCTATGGCCGCCTTCAACAGCGACAACTGGAGCATACTGCCGACGCAGATGATGGTGATGATGACCGTGATCATGCTGCTGGTGATTGCGGATATCGCGTTGAAGGCGGGTCACTGGCGCGAGTTCATCGTGCTGACGATCGGCGCCGTCCTGATTGTTGCCATCCAGGAGCTGTTTATCCTGCAGGCTTCACTGCTCGTTCGGCTCTGGGACCCGACCGAATACAAGGAGTTCTTCATTGCCCTTGGTCTGGCGCTTTACGGCGTTCAGATCTGGTCGCGTCTGCGTTCGCCCGTCACGGCATCGGCTGCAACACGCCCCTTCAATTCGCATCCGCTCGCCGGATAAAAATACCCCGCCGGAGTGGCGGGGTATCTGAACACTTCGCGAATTACCGTTGCGACGCGTCGTCGTCAGTGGCTTTCGCGCAGAACCTCGCTGCCGCTGCCGCCGACGAGGAAATCCAGGTCTGCGCCCTTGTCGGCCTGCAGCACCGTATCCTGGTAGAGCTTGTAGTAGCCGCGCGTCCATTTCTGCGGCGGCGCCTGCCAGGCAGCCATGCGCGTCGCAAACTCTTCCTCGCTGATCATCAGGTTGAGTTCGCCCTTCATCGCGTCGAGGCGGATACGATCGCCGGTTTTGACGATGGCGAGCGGCCCGCCGGCATTCGATTCCGGGCTGACATGCAAGACCACGGTGCCGAAGGCGGTGCCGGACATGCGGGCATCCGAAACGCGCACCATATCGCGCACGCCTTTTTCCACCAGCCGCCGCGGGATCGGCATGTTGCCGACCTCGGCCATGCCCGGATAGCCCTTGGGCCCGCAGCCCTTGAGCACGAGAATGGTGTCCTCGGTCACCGGCAGATCAGGATCGTCGATCTTCGCCTTCAGTTCCTCGATCGTTTCGAAGACATAGGCCGGGCCCTCGTGTACGAGCAGATGCTCGCTCGCAGCCGACGGCTTGATGACAGCACCGTTCGGCGCAAGGTTGCCCTTGAGCACGCGGATGCCGGCGGCCGCCCTGAGCGGATTATCGAGGGGACGGATGACGTCGTCGTTGTAGACCTCGGCATCTTCCCAATACTTGCTGATCGGCACGCCGAAGACCGTCGGCGCATCGGCATGCAGCAGATGCTGGATGCGGTTCATCACGGCCGGCAGGCCGCCGGCATAGGCGAGATCTTCGATCAGATACTTGCCCGACGGCATGCAGTTGACGATGCACGGAACCTGGCTGCCGACCCGGTCGAAATCCTCGAGACAGAGATCGACGCCGGCGCGCCCGGCAATCGCCAGCATGTGGACGACCGCATTGGTCGAACCGCCGACGGCGGCATTGGCGATGATGCCGTTTTCGAAGTTCTTCTTGGTCAGCACCTTCGACAGGCGCAGGTCCTCATGCACCATCTCGACGATGCGTTTGCCGGTCATGTGCGACAGCGCCACGCGGCGGGCGTCGACGGCCGGAAGCGCCGCATTGGTCGGCAACGACAGGCCCATCGCCTCGACGATCGAGGCCATGGTGGTGGCCGTGCCCATCGTCATGCACACGCCCGGCGACCGCGACATGCCGCTTTCGGCCGCCATGAATTCCTGCAGGCTCATTTCGCCGGCGCGCACGGCCTCGGAGAACTTCCAGACATCCGTGCCGGAGCCGATGTCCTTGCCCTTCCATTTGCCGTTGAGCATCGGTCCGGAGGAGACGACGATGGTCGGCAGGTCGACGGAGGCAGCGCCCATCAGCTGGCCTGGCGTCGTCTTGTCGCAGCCGCCGAGCAGAACCACGCCGTCGATGCCATAGGCGCGGATCGCCTCTTCGACGTCCATCGCGAGCAGGTTGCGGAAGAGCATCGCGGTCGGGCGCATCTGCGTCTCGCCGAGCGAGGAGACCGGGAACTCGACCGGGAAGCCGCCGGCTTCCCAGACGCCACGCTTCACCCCTTCGGCAAGGATGCGAAGGTGGCTGTTGCAGGGCGTCAGTTCCGACCAGGTGTTGCAGATACCGATGATCGGACGGCCGTCGAAAACGTGGTCCGGAAATCCCTGGTTCTTCATCCAGGAGCGATGGATAAATCCATCCTTGTCGGTGCCGCCGTACCAGTGACGGCTGCGCAGTTCTTTCTTCTTGTCGCTCATGCGAGCTTCCTCCTCACCATGCGATGAAACGCGTGGCCGAATTGTATGACTTTTTATTGGCGCTTCGCCAAGAGGTTAGTCGCGCTTCCGCTCAGAGGCGGAACGATGGTTCAAACCGGCCCTTGACGCTGATGCCGAGATCGAAGGTCTTGCCGGCATGCGGATCGGCCGCGCGCGCTGCATCGTCCAGGTCTTGCCAGGCGGATGTCACCAGCATGCGGTCGGCCTTCGCCCCGATGAAGGCTGTGCAGCTCGGCTGCGTTGCCGGCATCGCGTAGCGCGCGATCCGTGCACCTTCGGGCCTGTAGACGTCGACCGTGCCGCTGCCCCAGCGGGCATTCCATATCAGACCATCGGCATCGCACACGGAGCCGTCGATGCCACCGGCTTCGCCACTGCTGTCGACAAGCAGGGTGGGCTCGCCCTTCGGCAGCCCGGTCTCGGCATCGATATCGACGCGCATCAGGTGGTTGATGTCGGTGTCGACGAAGTAGGCGATCGTCCCATCCGGCGAAAAGCAGATGCTGTTGGGAATGGTGATCCTGTCGTAGAGCTTCGTCACCTTCGTGCCGGCGACGTGATAGATCGCGCCGGCGCCCTTCTCGGCGCTGCGGCCCATGGTGCCGATCCACAACGAACCGGAAGCGTGCACGCGGCCGTCGTTTGAGCGATTGCCGGGCTTGTCCTCAAGCGTGGTCAGGAGGCTGAAGGTGCCTGTCTGCGTATCCCTGAGGAAAAGCCCCTGATCGGAGGCAATCAGTTGCCGGGATGGATCGATGACGGCAAGCACGCTGCCGAGGAATGGCAGGTTATGTACAGCCTTGCGGCCGGTTTCGAGATGTAGCTCATGCAGTTCCTGGCCCTTGATGTTGAACCACCAGGCGGTGCCGCTGACGGGGTCATAGGTCGGGCCTTCCCCGAGAATCGAGGTCGCTTCGCAAAGGATGCTGCCGGAAAAAGGAATGGTATCGCTCATCAGCGTGCTCCGTAGACGGCGTCATAGGCCTTGATCGTTGCGACGGCGCGTTCGCGGACTTCGGCGCTGCTCATGCCCGGCTTGTAGAGGCTCGAGCCGAGGCCGAAGCTGCGAATGCCGGCCTTGGCGTAGTCGCCGAAGTTGGCATCGGAAACGCCACCGACGGCGGCAATCTCGAGGTCGGGCGGCAGGATCGCGCGGATCGCGGTAATGCCCGATGGCCCGAGCACGCTCGCCGGGAAGAACTTGAGGCCGGTCGCGCCCGCTGCCGCGGCCGAAAGCGCCTCGGTCGGGGTGAGCACGCCGGGCATGGTGACCATGCCCTTCTGTGCCGCAAGCGCAATCACCGCCGGTTCGACGTTCGGGCTGACCATCAATTGGCCCCCGACATCGGCAAGCTGCTCCACCTGTGCCGTCGTCAGCACCGTGCCGGCGCCAATCAGGCAGCCCTCCGGTGCCATCTTGACGGCCGTCTCGATCGAGCGGAACGGATCGGGGGAGTTCAGCGGGATCTCGATCGCAGTGAAGCCGGTTTCGATCAGCGCCCCGACGACGCCTTCGGTCTCCTCGGGCTTGAGGCCACGCAGGATCGCGATCAGCGGGTACTTCATCGGCGGGAAGGGAATGCGGGTCATGAGCTTGTCTTTCGTTCAGAGAGGCCAGATCGCCTGGGCGGCGGTCGAAAGGCCGGCGCGGACTGCCGTGTCGGCGTCGACGACCCGAAGCGGGCGGTCGAGGCTTTCAAGCGCGGCTTGATAAAGTGTACCGAGTGAACCGGAGGCCACGAGGCAGATGCTGTCGATCGTCTTGGCTGACGCCAGCGCGCCGGCGATCTCAAGGCCGATCAACGTGCCCGACAACAAGGCCTTGGCGTCGGTCGCACTGGCGCCGTGCAGCAATTGTCCGGCGCGCGCGCCGAACACCAAGCTGGTCCCCAAGGCGGGATTGGTGCGTGCCTCGGCTACCGCCGCCGCGAAGGCAGGGTGATCGCCGGAAAACGCATGGGCATCTGCGATCGAGTGGCTGAGGATCGAGTGCTTCGAAATCACGTCGAACAGTTCGCCGGTCATGAAAGTGGAAAAGCCGCTAACGGCGCCTTCTTCGAGGCGAACCCATTTGCTGTGCGTGCCCGGCATGCAGACGAGGTGTCGGCCGCGGCCGAGTTCGCCGGCAGCGCCGAGCAATTGCGTCTCCTCGCCGCGCATGACGTCCGGGTGCCGCATGTCGCGTTGCGCGAGACCCGGCAGGATGCGGATGTCACGATCGCGATCCGGCACCGCAACCGCATGGGAAGCGATGTCGGCAAGGGCCGCGGGGGTATCAATATAGCCGGCCTCGACCCAGCCCTGCTTGGCGCCGGCCATGCCGCAGATGATCGCAGGCAGGTGGCTCGGCGCGTCGACGGCAGCGAGGTGGCGTTCCAGGATCGTGTGGAAACCGGCCTTGTTGGCGGTCGTCATGCCTTCGCCGCTGCGGCGTTCGGCAAGCACCGAACCATCCTCGCCGATGATCCACAACCGGAAACTCGTCGTTCCCCAGTCGACTGCCGCATAATAGGCTGCCGTCATCACAGTGCGCCTCCATCGATGATCATTGTTTGCGCCGTCATGCCCGCGGAGCAGTCCGACGCGAGGTAAAGGCAGGGCCCGACGAGATCGTCGGCGGTCAGGCTGCGTTTCAGGCACTGCCTTTCCTGCATCTTGGCGATCGCCATGTCGTCCAGCCACAGCCGCTTCTGCCGTTCGGTGACGATCATGCCGGGCAGGATTGCATTGACGCGGATATTGTCGGGCCCGAGCCTGCCGGCAAGCGATTTGGTCAGACCGACGATACCGGCCTTCGCCGTGGCATAGGCTGGAATCTCGCCCATGTTGAGCAGAAAGGCGATCGAGGAGAAATTGACGATCGAGCCGCCGCCCGCTTGCCGCATGTGCGGCACGATCGACTGGCTCATGAAGAAGAGGTGCCTGAGATTGACCGCCTGGCTTTCGTCCCAGATCTCCTCAGTCACGGCTTCCAATGCCTGGCGATCATCGCGCGCCGCATTGTTGACGAGCACATGGATCGCACCGAGCGATGCCGCCGCCGCTTCCGCCGTATGACGCACCGCTTCGATATCGCGCAGGTCGCCGGGGATGAAATGCGGCTTGTCGCCCGTTTGATCAGCAAGCCGTTCGACGAGCTCGGCACTTGCCCGCTCGTCGATATCGGCGAAGGCGACCCGCGCGCCCTGGCGCACGAAACCCTCGACCAGGGCCGCGCCGATGCCCGAGCCGCCGCCGGTTACCAGCACGCAGCGGTCGCGCAAATCGTGAAATTGTGCCTTGGGCGCCGGCATGTCCCTCATTCCCTCGTAAGACCGTTTTAAGCCTTTGTTCCATTATTTGGAACTTGATTTTAGTATGTGGAATTATCGTGTCGAAGCGTCTATCTTGTCAAGATCAGGCGCGCGACGCGACGCCACTTGAAGACAAGCGAACGACGATGACAAACGACATGATGGTGGCGGACGAGGGGCGAGGGGAGGCCGGTACCGGCACGCTCGGCAAGGCGATTGCCGTGCTGGAAGCGGTGGTCACGGCAGACGGCCCGCAGCGCTTTACCGATATTCTTGCCCGATCCGGCCAGCCGCGCGGCACATTGCACCGGTTGCTCAGCCACCTCGTCGAGGAAGGGCTGCTCATTCAGCGCCGGGATCTCTCCTATGAGCCCGGCCTCCGGCTGCTGACGCTTGCCTATCGTTCCTGGTCTGCCAACCGCTTTCGCGACGTTGCCGAACCGCACCTGCAGCGCCTGCACGAATTGACCGGCGAGACCGTGCATCTCGGCATCCTGCGCGAAACGGAGATCGTCTATGTCGACAAGGTCGAGAGCCGTCAGACGGTGCGCATGAGCTCGCAGATCGGCAAGGCCTCGCCCGCCTATTGCACCGGCATCGGCAAGGCGGCGTTGTCCTTGCTGGCGCAGCCGGTGCTGAAGCATGTGCTGGCGAGAACCGCGTTTCATCCTTTCACTTCGCACACGCATCGTTCGGCGGCGACGCTGCTGGCGGAAGTCGAAGAGATCAGGCGCGACGGCCATGCCTTCGATTGCGAGGAGCATGAAGCGGAAATTCGTTGCGTGGCTGCACCCATTGCTATCCCCGGTAGCGAGCTTGCGGCGGGGATATCGGTGACGGGGCCGGCCTACAGGGTGAGCATGGAGCAACTGGTGGCTTGGGCGGCACCTGTGCGCGAAGCGGCTCGGGCGATTGCCGAGGAGGCCGCGATCCGGCTTGGGCCCGGACGTGGTGGACCTTGAATTCACTTTACGGTAAATTAGAAACATCGACTGGACGCGGCGCGTCAAGCTCGATAGCTTTAATATATCAGACTCAGGTTCGTGGATGGTCTTAGTCTGGTTTGGTTTTGGTATTTATAGAATTATTGACGTGGTCTTCATGCGGCGTCAGCGGCCGGCCTTTCTTTGGCGCCGGATGTGGAGAAGGGCGGAAGATGATCGATTTCAGCGCGAATTTGTCGTCGTTGACGCTTCCTGATGGGCGGAGCATCAGGGGGCCAATCTGTTGCGAAGAAGACTTTCGGCGAGTGATCGCCCAGGTAGCGGATGCCTATGGCTTCCGCGGCTTTCTGGTTCTTGCAGTTCCGGAGACGGGCTGCAGCAGCCTGACGGCCAATGCACTTATGACCAATTATCCGACCGCGTTCTTGCAGGGGTATGACAGCGCTGGCCTGATTAGTGGCAGCCCGGTGATCCAGCGCCTGCGCCGCAGCACCATTCCCTTCACCTATGACGCGCATCAGCTGGCGCGCCGTCGGTCCGACGGCAAGGGCGATGCGGCCATTTGTGTCTTTGAACAGGCGAACATGCCGCGTGGCCTCTATCTGCCGGTACATGATGCGAGCGGCCATCGCGCGGCCATCGCTTTTGGCGGTGATCGTTCCGTCGTCTCGAACGATGAGTTGCAGGAACTCAATCTGTGGGCGGGCCTGCTCTATAGCAAGTACATGGAAGTTCGCGACCGCGATCGGCGCGGGCCGGGCAGTCTTTCGCGCCGCGAGGTGGAGTGCCTGCGCTGGGCGGCTGCCGGCAAGACCACCAGTGAGATGGCGAAAATCCTGGCGCTGTCCGAGTATACGGTCAACCACTACCTCAACCGTGCGACGCGCAAGCTGGATTCGGTCAACCGCGTCCAGACCGTCGCGAAGGCCATGCGCGCTGGTCTCATCAATTGAGATCGGTGCCGGCTGCGCCTGAAGCGAACGGCACTGCCTGCGCTTCGCGAGAGAAATACACAGACTTTTGGGCCGAGGAAGCAGGGAATCTCGATCATCTGTTGGCATTGGCAGGCCGCTCGGTCTATTTGATACTTGATGAATGCCATGGAACGCGCGAATGCAGGATACGATGACGACCGGGATGACTGACGCAGATCTGCCCCGGGGCGGTGATTTCGCGTCCGAGATCGCAAAGCTTGAGACCCAATTCGATATCATCCGCTATATGCGGCGGATTACGCAGGTCTTCGGCTTCAAGACCTTTCTGATCTGCTCGATCCCCTCGATCGACGTGGAGCGGCTGGCTGCGAGCACGGTCATCTCCAATATGCCGGCGGAACTGCTGAACAAATATGATAGCCTGTCGATGCTGCGCTTCAGCACCGGCGTGCGCCGCCTGCGCGAGACGACGACGCCGTTCCAGGTGACGCTGGACGCCTGGGAAGGCGAGGGCGGCAAACCGGAGACGGCGGCCGAGTACATCGCGATGCTGCGCGAGAACGGTATCTTCCAGGCAAGCTATTTCCCTGTTCACGACGCCGAGGGTGGCCGCGGCGCGGTCATTCTCATGGGCCCGCTGGTCGAATTGCCGATGACGGTGACCATGGAACTGCAGATGATTGCGATCCATGTCTACAACCGCCTCGCCGAGATCGGCTCTGTGTGGAAGAGCAGCGGCGCGACGCTTTCGGAGCGCGAGATCCAGTGCCTGAGCTGGACGGCGGCCGGAAAGACCAGTGCCGAGATCGCCGGCATCCTCGGGCTCTCCGAACATACGGTCAATCACTACCTCAATCACGTGACCAAGAAGCTCGACGCCGTGAACCGCACGCAGGCGGTCGTGAAGGCGATGAAGAAGGGCTACATCAGCTAGCCCTCCCGGCGTCGAAGGCCGTTTGCCTCTTCTCGCTTGCCCTCCGTCTCCGTTGCGATCACGAAGGCTGCAGCAATCGCCGCGCCTGCGTTCCTATGCCGCTGAGATCGCCCACCACCGCAGCCGAATTGCTCCATCCTTGGACGTTTTGCAGAGAGTTGCTCAGAATCTGGGCAGATGCCCCAGCCGTATCAGGCGTTGAGAAATCATCCATCTATTTGAAATTGCTTGTTATTATTGCCGAATTTGAATCTGGCACGCATCCTGCATTTCTATCGGCATGTCCAGAGGGGACTAAAAAGAAGACAGCGCCCACGAAGGTCGCGATCGAAAGGGCCACTGCCCGCCTCAAGGTGATCCCGGATGTACGGACACCGGGGTGGACGGTGGCCCTTCCTTTTTCCGTTATGTCGCATTGGCGAAGCGCCCCGCCTCGACTATCTAAGGGATAACAAAAGAATGAGAGGGCGCGATGCCGGTAGTCACGAAAGAAGTGGTCCTTGAGAAGCTGCGCACGGTGCGTGGCCCGGGCATGGAAGGCAACATCGTCGACCTCGGACTTGTGTCTGATGTCTTCATCTCCGATGGCAAGGCCTATTTCTCGATCACCGTGCCGGCCGAGCGCGCCAAGGAACTGGAGCCGATGCGGGCCGCAGCCGAGCGCGTCGTGCGCGACATCCCGGGGATCACGGCGGCCATGGTTGCACTGACCGCCGACCGCAAGGCGGCGCCCGCCGGCGCCCCGGTGCAGCGTCCGCAGCCCTCGGCAGCGCCTCATGCCGGCCATTCCCATGCGCCGCGTCCCGCCGGCGGCCCGCCGGCTAAGGCTGGAATTCCGGGCGTCGGCGCCATCATCGCCGTCGCCTCCGGCAAGGGCGGTGTCGGCAAGTCGACGACCTCGGTCAACCTGGCGCTGGCGCTGAAGGCAAACGGCCTGAAGGTCGGCCTGCTCGATGCCGATATCTACGGCCCGTCGATGCCGCGCCTTCTGAAGATTTCCGGAAGGCCGCAACAGATCGAAGGGCGCCTTATCCGCCCGATGGAGAATTATGGTCTCAAGGTCATGTCCATGGGCTTCCTCGTCGATGAGGAAGTGGCGATGATCTGGCGCGGACCGATGATCCAGTCGGCCCTGCTGCAGATGCTGCGGGAAGTCGCCTGGGGCGATCTCGATGTGCTGGTCGTCGACATGCCCCCCGGCACGGGCGACGCCCAGCTCACCATGGCCCAGCAGGTGCCGCTCGCCGGCGCCGTCATCGTCTCGACGCCGCAGGATCTGGCGCTGATCGATGCCCGCAAGGGCCTCGCCATGTTCCGCAAGGTAGAAGTCCCGGTTCTCGGCATCGTCGAGAACATGAGCTATTTCATCGCGCCCGACACCGGCAAGCGCTACGATATCTTCGGCCATGGCGGTGCGCGCAAGGAAGCCGAGCGCATCGGCGTCCCGTTCCTCGGCGAAGTGCCCCTGACCATGGGAATTCGCGAAACGTCGGACGCCGGGACACCGCTCGTCGCGTCTGACCCGAGCGGTGAGATCGCGCGTGTCTATCGCGAAATCGCCACCAAGGTCTGGGATCAGATATCCGCCGCGCAGCAGGACAAGAGCCGCGCCGCGCCGACCATTGTCTTCGAGTGACGGTTTCCGGGAAGGCTGTCTGGTCTTTCCGGGCCGCGGTTACGCCTGTTCCGGAACAGGCCGCAATTCAAGGCGCTACAGCGACTTTGCACGTCAGGCATGACGTGACGCTCGGCACCGAATCGTTTTGCCCTTGATTCGATTTTGATTTAAGCAAACATGCGGTAGGGTGGTGCCGGTATGGCGGCACATGCCCGCGTGCCAGATTGCAAGGGGGCATTGATTTTGCGTTTGCGTTGCGCCATATGCCTTGCCGCACTTGCGAAGGTGCCCAACTTGACGCCCGCTCGCCGGAGATTTTGGCCTCGCGCGATGACTGAGTTGAAGACTTTGTCCTGACTGGCGGAACGCTCCATCCGATGGATCTCTATTGCGGGTATTTTGTGGCGCACGACCTTTCGCCTTCGCGGTTCGGCACGCTGCATGATTGCTTAGATCGGAATCGATTTAAGGATAAAATTATGCAGCCGCTCAATGTGTTGCAGCGACCCTTGCGCGTCTCAGAAGACGGGCGGCGCTGTCAGCTTCGCATGACGAGGACGGTCGCATGATCACCGGCTATTGCGCCGATGGGACAGCCGTCGTTCTGACACCGGCCGAACCACCCGAAAAATTGCGTCCCGATGTCATCTGGCTGGATCTGGTCGAGCCCACCAAGGCAGAAGACCTGATGATGGAGAAGCTTCTCGGCATTTCCATCCCGACACGCGACGATCTGAAGGACATCGAACCGTCGAGCCGCCTCTATGTCGAGGAGGGTGCCGTGTTCATGACGGCGTCACTGGTGTTCCGTTCGGATACGGATATCCCCGGACTGACGGATGTCGGCTTCATCCTGTCGGGTGGCCGGCTTGTGACCATCCGCTATGCCGAGCCCCGGTCGTTCACCCTCTTCAAGACATCGATGCATCGCTTCCCGGGCGGTTGCCGCGATGGCGCGGTTGTCCTGACCCGGCTTCTGGAAACGGTCGCCGACCGAACCGCCGAGATTCTCGAGCAGGCGGTCACCAAGATCGACGATCTGTCGATCGACGTCTTCAGCGACAAGGCTGCAGGCAAGCGCCGCTCGCCGCATTATCTCGAGGCGCGCTTGCGTGATGTCGCTGGCCATCATCGCCTCGTCGCCAAGACGCGTGACAGCCTTGCCTCGCTCTCGCGCCTGCTGACCTTCGTCTACACTGTTCCGGAGGTGCAGGAAGACAAGGACACGCGCGAACTCTGCCGTTCGATCTCCCGCGACATCCAGTCGCTTTCCGAGCACGCAAGTTTCATTTCCGGCAACATCACCTTCCTGCTTGATGCGTCGCTGGGTCTGATCAACGTCGAGCAGAACGCCATCATCAAGATTTTCTCGATCGCATCGGTCGTCCTGCTGCCGCCGACCCTGGTCGCTTCGGTCTACGGCATGAACTTCCGCGTTATGCCCGAACTGGAATGGCACTTCGGCTATCCCTGGGCGATTGCGGCGATGGTGATATCGGCCGTCATCCCCTTTTTCTTTTTCCGCTGGAAAGGCTGGCTGTGAACGCCAGTAGGTTTGCATGACCCAACCGCATGCCCCCTCCCACGAGCCGAAGGATCTGCGCCGCCTGCTGATCCTCGGGCTTGGCTCGATCGGTGTCGTCTACGGCGATATCGGCACCAGCCCGCTCTATGCCTTTCGCGAAGCGCTGCGCCCGGTTTCCCACGACGGCGTGACCGACGTGGAGATTATCGGCCTGATCTCGCTGATGATCTGGACGCTGACGATTATCGTCACGATCAAGTACGTGCTGTTCCTGCTGCGCGCCGACAACCAGGGGGAGGGCGGCACGCTGTCGTTGCTCGCTCTTCTGATGAAGTCCGCCAACGGGCACGCATCGATCCTCTTCTTCATGGGGATCGCGGGTGCAGCACTTTTCATCGGTGATGCGATGATCACGCCGGCCTTGTCCGTTCTTTCGGCGGTCGAAGGTCTGAAGCTGGTGACGCCGGCGCTATCGGAATACGTGGTTCCGATCGCGGTGGTCATCCTGCTCATGCTGTTTGCGGTGCAGTCCAAGGGAACGGCGGCCGTCTCCAACTTCTTCGGGCCGATCACGCTGGTCTGGTTCCTGGTGATGGGCTGGATCGGCCTCGTCCACATTTCCGACGACCTGACGATCTTCAAGGCCTTCAATCCTTACTATGCCGTGAGCTTCATGCTGAATGAAGGCTATGTCGGCATCATCGTCCTTGGCGCCGTTTTCCTGACGGTGACGGGTGCCGAGGCGCTCTACGCCGACCTTGGACATTTCGGTCGCCGACCGATCCAATGGGCCTGGTTCCTGGTCGTCTTCCCGGCGCTGACCCTCAACTATCTGGGGCAAGGTGCCTTCGTGCTGCAGAACCCGGAAGCGATGTCCGATCCGTTCTTCCTGATGTTCCCGAAATGGGCGCTGCTACCGGTCGTCATCCTGGCGACGGCGGCGACCATCATTGCCAGCCAGGCGGTGATAACAGGGGCCTTTTCGCTGACACGTCAGGCGATCCACCTGGGCTTCCTGCCGCGCATGGCGATCTTCCACACGTCGGAGACGCATACGGGCCAGATCTATCTTCCGAACGTCAACACGCTGCTGATGTTCGGCGTCATGGCGCTCGTCTTCGTCTTCGGTTCGTCGGAATCGCTCGCCACCGCCTACGGCATCTCGGTCACCGGCGCGATGGTGGTGACGACGGTGCTTTCGTTCGAGTTCCTGCGCACGCGCTGGAATTGGTCCGGGCTCTGGGCGGCGGCTGTCCTGCTGCCGCTGTTTGGGCTTGAGTTCATCTTCCTCGGCGCCAACATGCTGAAGATCCACGACGGCGGTTACGTGCCGGTGCTGATCGCCGCCACCTTCATCGTCATTATGTGGACCTGGCGGCGCGGAACCGAGATCCTGCACGCCAAGACCCGCCACATCGACATTCCACTTGCAAGCTTCATCAAGTCGATCGAGCGCAAGAGCGAGCATGCACCGGTGGCCGTTCCCGGCACGGCCGTGTTCCTGACGAGCGATCCGGAGTCGACCCCGGCCGCACTGCTCCACAACATCAAGCACAATCATGTGCTGCACAATCAGAACTTCATTCTGACGATCCGTACCGCCAACACACCGAAAGTGCCGAAGTCGGAGCGGGTGAGTATGCAGCCGCTTTCGGATCGCTTCACGCTGCTCGAGATGCGCTTCGGCTTCATGGAAACGCAGAACGTCTCGCAGGCGCTCGGCCTTTTCCGCAAATCGGGGCTGAAGTTCGACATCATGTCGACCTCCTTCTATCTCGGTCGCCGCAAGCTCGTGCCCGATGCCGAATCCGGCATGCCTCATTGGCAGGACCGGCTGTTCATCGCACTGGCCAATGCGGCGATCGACCCCTCGGACTATTTCCGCCTGCCGACCAACCGCGTCGTCGAACTCGGCTCGCACGTCATCATCTGATCCTTGCTTCTCTCAACCGAGTGTGCCGGGCAGGGGCTTCGCATACACAGTGAGATAAAACGAAGCCGTTCCCGGCCGGGGCGGCTCCGTTCGCGTTATGACGGCCGTGTTCTTCAGCGAGGCTGCATTAACCAAACATCAAGGTTAATGCTTCATTTTCAAAGCTCGAACGAAGCGGCTCCGGCGGGGTGTCCGGCCGCCTCATTGTCTTAGCTTCCCGCGCGGAATCTCCGACGCTGGCTTCTTGCCGGCGCGGGCAAAGCCGTGCCGTTCGTCAAGCGTTGCGTGGAGTCGGTTGGTGCGTAAGAGTCGGAACCTGCGTCAAAAGTCTCGCCTGAACGTGTCCACGTGGATGGCGCCTGCAATCATCGGCCTCGCGCTCTATCTCGGCTTCCCTTCCGTTGCGGCCTATGCGGATCTCGCGACCTTTCTCTCCGGCATCAATCGTGGTGGTGAGCGCTGGCGCATGTACATGACGCCGTCGCCGGCGGGCTCGATCCACGAAGTCGAAATGGTCTTTGCCGATCCGATCACGACGGGCGCGCTCGATGGCGGCGCCGGCATCAACATGCCCGACGGCAGCCGCGTCGCACTCACGTCCGAGACCAAGCATTCCGGCACGCCAGACGAGGAGCGTATCAACCGCCGCGACAAGAAGGGGCGCATCGTCGCCGTCACGCCGGTGACGCCGCCCAAGGATTTCACCGCCGGCTCCATCCTGCAGCGCACGAGTTCCCTCACGGACCCGCGCTTCGAGGAAGGCGAGAAAATGGTCTTCGCCAAGGCGCGCATCAAGGGCAAGGAGATCGAGATCGCCACGGCCTTCTATGGAAAGAAGCCGCCAAAGGCGGATCCCGGCGTTTCGCCGATGCTGGCCAAGCTCGTGACGAACGACAAGCCCGACATTCTTGCGACTGCTTACGTCCGGCCCGAGCCGGACTATGCGCGTGAATCACCCTTCGATTCGATCCTGCGCGAGGACAAGAACGCTGGCCGCTTCATTCCCGAAATCGCGCCTGACGACCACGCTTGGGCGGCAACGGTGCTGCCCTCGGCCGTATTCAGCAAGGAAGAGCAGGCCTGCCTGGCCGAAGGCATCTATTTCGAAGCGCGCAGCGAGTCGCTCAAGGGCCAGGCGGCCGTCGCTCAAGTGATTCTCAATCGCGTCCGCAATCCGACCTATCCGAAAACCATCTGCGGCGTAATCTATCAGAACAAGACCTGGCGCAACCGTTGCCAGTTTTCCTTCGCCTGCGACATGATCCGGGACCTGATCTATTCGCGCTCGCACTGGAAAATGGCCAAGGAAGTCGCGATGGCGGTCACGGCCGGCAAGATCTGGCTGCCAGAAGTGGGCTCTGCCACCCATTACCATGCGACCTACGTCAATCCGCCCTGGGCAAAGACGATGAAGCGGGTCGGCAAGATCGGTATGCACATCTTCTACCGGACCTATGGCGGCGGCTGGAGTTGATCGGCGCCTGGCGCGATTCCGCCGTCTTTTCCTGTCTAACCCGTAGAACCGAGATTCCAGCCGACAGAGTGCAGGAATCCTGCGACAACCTTGTCGCGGATCGTGCTTTGCAATTCTAACTATTTGAATTATCGTAATAATATTGTCCACGGTCAAGCTGCCCGCATGCCTTGACTATGCGGGTGCCTAAAACTATGTTGCGCGCGACTTCAAATGGGGCCGAAACGTGGCTTGAACGATGGCCTATTGTATGACCGAAATCGCGGTCTGAGACCCGATCAGGACGGCAAGGGAGTGGCCACGTGGCGGAGAAACCTGAAGAAAGTCTGGAAGCGCGGCTGAAGCAGCTCGGCGATAAGATTGAGGCCAAGAAGCCTCATACGTCTGATGCAGCGGAGGCCCGTGCCGCCGAAAGCCGTAAGGGCTATGCGGCGGCGATGAAGCTGTCGAGCGAATTCATCGCCGGCATCGTTGTCGGCGCGTTTCTGGGCTATCTTTTGGACCACTTTGCGGGTACAGGGCCGTGGGGCATGATCATCCTCCTGCTTCTTGGCTTCTGCGCTGGCGTGCTGAATGTGCTGCGCTCGGCCGGTATGGTGGCAACACCGGAAGCTGGAAGAGGCGGCCCTGAGGATGACAAGAAGGACGGAGACGCCCACTGAGGCGTTGTCCCGAAGAAAACGGTTTCCGCTCTTGGGCGGGCAGAACGAAAGAGAAGCGCGGTGTCAAACGATCCGACCCACCAGTTCCTGGTCAACAAGATTGTCCCGATCGAGATTGGCGGAATTGACTTTTCCTTCACCAATGCGTCGCTGTTCATGGTCGCGACCGTGGGTGCTGCCGCAGGCTTCCTGTATCTGACGACGTCGCAGCGCGGTCTGATCCCGAACCGCATGCAGTCGGTCTCCGAAATGTCCTACGAGTTCATCGCCTCGATGCTGCGCGAAGGCGCCGGCAGCGGCGGCATGAAGTTCTTCCCGATGGTGTTCTCGCTGTTCATGTTCATCCTGACGGCGAACCTGCTCGGCATGTTCCCGTACTTCTTCACGATCACCAGCCAGATCATCGTCACCTTCGCACTGGCGCTGTTTGTGATCGGTACCGTCATTCTCTATGGTTTCTACAAGCACGGTTTCGGTTTCCTGAAGCTTTTCGTGCCGCATGGTGTTCCTGGCGTGCTTCTGCCGCTTGTCGTCGCGATCGAAATCATCTCGTTCCTTTCCCGCCCCATCAGCCTCTCGGTCCGTCTTTTCGCCAACATGCTGGCCGGCCACATCACGCTGAAGGTCTTTGCAGGCTTCGTCACGTCGCTCAGCGCCCTTGGCGCGCTCGGCATCGGTGGCGCGATCCTGCCGCTCATCATGACCGTCGCCATCACCGGTCTTGAGTTCCTCGTCTGCTTCCTCCAGGCCTATGTCTTTGCGGTACTGACCTGCATGTACCTCAACGACGCTGTCCATCCCGGAAGCCACTAAGGAATAACAGTCGCTTGCTTTCGGCCGGCCCTCCGCCGGAAGCACAATCCTAAGCCGCAACACCATTCGAAGGAGTTCAAACATGGAAGCGGAAGCAGCAAAGTACATCGGCGCAGGTCTCGCTTGCCTCGGTATGGCCGGCACGGCTCTCGGCCTCGGCAACATCTTCGGCAGCTACCTGTCCGGCGCACTGCGCAACCCGTCGGCTGCTGACGGTCAGTTCGGCCGCCTCGTATTCGGCTTCGCCGTTACGGAAGCTCTGGGCATCTTCTCGCTGCTCGTAGCCCTGCTCCTCCTCTTCGCCGTCTAATATCGGCTGGAGTTTCGGCCGCGGCCCGTCAAAAGGCCGCGGCCGCGCATATTCTTGAGTGCACCTGGAGGTGAGCATGTTTGTGACCGCGGCCTATGCCCAGCAGTCAACCACCACTGAAGGCGCCGAAGCACACGATGCCGCTGCGGCCGGTGAGGTGCACACCGAAACGGGTGTGGCCCACGAAGGCGAGGCTGGCTCCGGCGTGTTCCCGCCCTTCGATTCGACCCATTTCGCGTCGCAGCTGCTTTGGCTCGCGATCACGTTCGGCCTCTTCTATATCCTGATGTCGAAGGTCATCATTCCGCGTATCGGCGGAATTCTCGAAACCCGTCACGATCGGATCGCTCAGGATCTCGATGAAGCGTCCCGCCTCAAGGGCGAAGCCGACGCGGCCATCGCTTCCTACGAGCAGGATCTGGCAACGGCCAAGTCCAAGGGTCACAAGATCGCTGACGACGCTCGCGAATCCGCAAAGGCCAAGGCCAATGCAGACCGCACGGCCGTCGAAGCCGATCTCGCCAAGAAGATTTCGGCTGCGGAAGACCGCATCGCCGACATCAAGGCAAAGGCACTGGCTGACGTCGGCGCCATCGCTGAGGAAACCGCGACCGCTGTCGTCAAGCAGCTGATCGGTGGAACCGTCACCAAGGCCGAGATCACCGCTGCCGTCAAGGCATCGGCCGGTAACTGAGGAGCACTGAACCATGCATCTTGATGCGACCTTCTATGCCCTCGTCGGCCTGATCCTGTTCTTCGTCCTGATCGCCTATCTCAAGGTTCCGGGCATGATCGGCAAGGCGCTCGACGCCCGCGCCGAAAAGATCGGCAACGAGCTGACCGAAGCCAAGCGTCTGCGCGAAGAAGCACAGAGCCTTGTCGCCGAGTACCAGCGCAAGCGTAAGGATGCCGAAGCGGAAGCTGCCGGTATCGTCGCTGCCGCTCAGCGCGAAGCCGAAATGCTGACGGCGGAAGCCAAGCAGAAGACCGAGGAATACGTTGCCCGTCGCACGGCTCTCTCGGAGCAGAAGATCAAGCAGGCTGAAAGCGACGCGATCAACGCCGTCCGTTCCGCTGCCGTCGATCTGGCGATTGCCGCTGCCGAGAAGGTCGTCGCCGCCAAGGCCGACGCCGGTGCACAGAGAGATCTGTTCACGAAGGCGCTTGGCGAAGTCAAGGCACGCCTGAACTAGTCCTCGGGACATTCCGGATTTGAAGAGCCCCGCCCCGTGCGGGGCTTTTTGTTTGGGCCATGCACCAGGTTTGGCTGCAGGCACTGGCCTCCCGGCGATACGCTGGGTGGATCGCTGAGACGATAGCGCGCATGCCCCCGGTTCACTGCGGGCGCCTCGCGCGCCGCCGGTGACCCCGTTAAACCTTTACGCGCGCGCATATTCGTCGGCGCGCGACCCTATGGGGCACGCGCTGGTGTCTCAGACAAGATTTCTTTGGCAAGCTGGCGAGCCGGAACCGGCGCTCCGAAGAACCGCTCAGCCACTATTAGTCCTGCCGCAGGGGCCGGAAGCTCATGCGGTGCAGGGCGCAGGGACCATGCGTTTCTATGGCGCGCCGGTGGGTTACGGTCGCGTAGCCGGCATGGAGCGCAAAGCCGTAGCCGGGATGCGCGAGGTCGGCGCGAGCCATCATGCGATCGCGCGTAACCTTGGCGACGATCGAAGCGGCGGCGATCGATAGCGACCGTGCGTCGCCCTTTACGACTGCCTTGGCATGGCATGAAAGCCCGGGCGGCACGTCGCGGCCGTCGACGAGTACGAAGCGTACGGTCGAGGGAAGACCCGCCACTGCGCGTCGCATCGCCTCCAGGCTTGCCTTGCGGATATCCGTGGCATCGATCGTGCCGGCCGAGGCCGAGGCGATCGATACCTCCGATGTCGCGAGGATTTCGTCGAACAGCTTCTCGCGCGCCTGCGCGCTGAGCTTCTTGCTGTCATCGAGGCCCTCGGGAATGGCGTCGGGATTGAGAATGACCGCAGCCGCTACGACCGGTCCTGCGAGCGGGCCGCGACCAGCTTCATCGGCGCCGGCGACCGGCCAAAATCCATCACCTCTTGCCGAGAGTTCAAAACTGAAATCGGGTGCTTCGATGATATCGGGAAAAAGGGGAGAATCGGACGACCTGCGAGACATAAGTCTAATTCGCATGATCGACCGATTCTCTTCAAGCCCCCAGGTCCGAGTGCGGCGGCGGACGGGGGGATGGCCGATGCCCCAGGCGGGGGCGGGGCACCGGAACTGTTTTGCGACCTTCTAGCGTTCACACCGGCTTGCCTGAGGGGGCGGTGGCGAAAACTCCCCCATTGCCCCCGGGCATCCTCGGTGCCTATCGCTGGCCACAAACCCGGAATAGCCATTCCGGAAAACCTTCAAAGAAGCGAGAGCTGCACCCCCGTTCCGAGCGGCGGCACGAACAGATCGTCGCGAAGCTGCCGGCGTGTCGGGTTGAAGCCGAGGCGCTTGGTGGCGAGATCGAAGCGGCGGCCGATCTGCCAGGCATAGGGGCCGGCGCCTTTCATGCGCTTGCCGAACTCGGCGTCATAGTCCTTGCCGCCACGCATGGAGCGGACGAGCGACATGACGTGGCGGTAGCGGTCCGGATAGTTGCGCAGAAGCCAGTCGCGAAACAGCGGGCTGACTTCGAGCGGCAAGCGCAACAGCACATAGCTCGCCTCCGTCGCACCGGCCGTCCTTGCCGCTTCGAGAACCCGTTCGATCTCATGGTCGTTGAGCGCCGGAATGATCGGAGAGACGAGAACCCCGGCGGGGATGCCGGCCTCGGCAATGGCACGAATCGCCTCCAGCCGCTTGGGCGGCGTTGCGGCGCGGGGCTCCATTGTCCTCGCCAGCTTGCGGTCGAGCGTGGTGACTGAAATGCCGACCCGCGCCAGTCCCTTCTCGGCCATCGGCGCGAGAATGTCGATATCGCGGGTGACCATCGCCGATTTGGTGACGATCATGACCGGGTGGTTGGCGTCCCTCAGCACTTCGAGGATCTGGCGCATGATGCGCCATTCCTTTTCGATCGGCTGATAGGGATCGGTGTTAGTGCCGATGGCGATGGGCCTGACCTTGTAATCCGGTCGCGCCAGTTCGCGCTCCAGGAGCCGCGCGGCATCCGGCTTGGCGAAGAGCTTCGCCTCGAAATCCAGACCCGCCGACAGGCCCATGAAGGCGTGTGTGGGGCGGGCGAAACAATAGATGCAGCCGTGCTCGCATCCGCGATAGGGGTTGATCGAACGGTCAAAAGAGATATCGGGAGATTCATTTCGGGTGATCACCGTCCGCGGCTTCTCGACCTGGACTTCGGTCTTGAAGGGGGGCAGATCTTCCAGGCTTTCCCAGCCGTCGTCGAAGCTTTCCCGCGCCTGCGGCTCGAAGCGGCCGGACGTGTTGAGCCCGGCGCCGCGTCCGCGGCGGCGGTCGATATCGATCCGCAAGCCTGTTGCGCTCATCATCGCTTCGGCGACATCTGCCGTATTGGCGGGCGCAAGCGCACCCTGCCTGATCTGAGACAGCTCGTTCATTGGAATCTCCCCGGAATCAGATCTTTGATCCCGTTTTGTTCTGATTATTTTCCTATCGCGAATGCGAGAACAATTCAAGAACAAAAAGCGGGAGCAGTACGTTTGGAGTTTCGTGCTCCCCGGTTTGGTTTTCAGCCAAGCCAGCAGTGCATGTAGCAATTGTGAGTGTGATGCGGTAGGACGGGCTATGCTGACGATCATCATGGAAACGCGGGACAACGAAGCCGAGCTGGTGCAGACGCTGTCGGTGCTCGTCGCCGGCGCCGTGGAGGGCCTCGTCAGTGATGTGATTGTCCTCGATCACGGCTCCAAGGACGGCTCGTCGCGTGTGGCGGAAGCGGCCGGCTGCCGCTTTCACGTCGATTGGAATCTCGGCGACGTCGTGCGTTCGGCGCGCGGCGAATGGCTGATGCTGCTCGAACCCGGTGCCCGTCCGATCGGCCGGTGGATCGACGAGCTTGCCGAATACGTCTCGCTCAACAGGGCGCCCGCGCGCTTCTCCGATTCCAGAATGCACCGCAAACCGTTCTTCCGCCGCCTGATCCGGCGAAGAAAGCCGCTGGAAACGGGTTTCCTGGTGAACAAACATGATGCGCTCGCAGCGGCCGATGGCAATCGATGCCTCGGCGACATGACGAATGTCCGGGCGGTCCGCAAACTCTCGACGGAGCTCGTTCCGGCCTGGGTCGTCACCGAAAGCAAGCCGACGCCGGGACGCTCCTGATCGCTGTGCACTAAAAAGGTGCCAGTCCCAGGGGACGGCACCTCAAGGTGGCTCTCAAATGACCTTGTCTGGTAAATTTCTTGCCGGGCAGCATTCTGGCTGCACGTCGTATCCCCTTGTTCTCCCCGCCCGGGGATATCGGCGGGGAGGCGTCTTTGCAGCCTGAAGAGAAACGTGCGGCGTCCGATCTTCGGTGGGCTGATGATCGGACGCTAAAGGCACGAAAAATGGCTGTCAGTTCCAAAGGTAACAGACGGGCCGAAAGTGCGATGGGACGTGGAGGATCCGGGCTTAACCGCGTTTGAGGTGCTCGTCGAGCCGGGGCATGATCTCGACGAAATTGCAGGGCATGTGCCGGTAATCGAGCTGCTGCTTCAATATGCCGTCCCACGCATCGCGGCAGGCGCCGGGTGAGCCGGGCAGAACGAAAATGAAGGTGGCGTTGGCAACGCCGCCCGTTGCGCGTGACTGGATCGTCGAGGTGCCGATCTTCTCGTAGGAGATCCGATGGAAAACCTCGGAGAAGCCGTCCATGCGCTTTTCGAACAGCGGCTCCAGCGCCTCCGGCGTCACGTCCCGGCCGGTGAAGCCCGTGCCACCGGTCGTGATCACCACGTCGATCGTCGGTTCGAGCGTCCAGGCCTTCACCTGGTCGTAAATCTTCGCGCGATCGTCTGGGACGATCGCGCGCGCCTCCAGGCGATGGCCTGCGTCGCGCACCCGCGCCTCCAGCGTGTCGCCCGATTTGTCGTCGGCGAGCGTGCGGGTGTCGGACACCGTGAGGACAGCAATTCCAACGGGAATGAAGGGGCGTTTTTCGTCGATGCCAACCATTCTACTTGCCTCTTCCTATCGTGTTGCAGGCGAGAACGTACCAGCCGGGCTGCGCCTCCGAAAGAGTACGCGCTGTCGCAGCCGCACGCTCACCGTTGTCGAAAATGCCGAAGCAAGTGGCGCCTGAGCCCGACATCCGAACCAGCAGGGCCCCGGCCTCCATCAGCGACTGGCAGACGTCGCCGATGACAGGCTGCAGCTGCTGCGCCGGCGGCTGCAGATCGTTGCGCATCGTTGCCATTGCCGCCAGCCACGCGTCGAGCGTTCCCGAAGCCTGAGGCAAAACGAGCGGCGCATTGGTCTTGTTCGCGAGCGTCCGGAACACCACCGGCGTCGAAACGGCAACGAGCGGATTGACCAGTACGAGGGGCAGGGATGGAAGGTCGGCAAGCGGCGTGATGTCCTCACCGATGCCTTTCGCCACGAGAGGAATGCCGGCGAGGCACATCGGTACGTCGGCGCCGAGCGTCAATGCCATTGCATCGAGGCGGGAGGGTTCGATCGCGGCGTGCCAAAGTTCGAGAAGTCCATGAAGCGTCGCCGCCGCGTCGGCGGAACCGCCGCCGATGCCGGAAGCGAGGGGCAAATTCTTTTCGAGATGCAGATGAACAGGGCCGGCAGCGGCGAGGTTGCGGGACCGCAGTTCCTCACGAAGGACATCTCGCGCCTTTAGGACCAGATTGCCGCCCTGGGCGCTGGCATCCATTGGCAGTTCGGCGGCAAAGGGTCCAGATACGGTAAAGAGATCGGCGTCTGCCGATGCAAAGCCGATCCTGTCGCCGCGATCGGCAAAGGTGACGAGGCTTTCGAGAAGGTGGTGGCCGTCGGCCCGCTGGCCGACGACGTGGAGCGCCAGATTGATCTTTGCGGGCGCCGCGCGCGTCAGCGTGAAGCCCGCGATGCCGTCATCGATCATGGATCGATCAGGACTTCTTGTCCGGCGCCGGCGCTTCCGCTTCCGGGGTCACCTTCTTCGGCGCGGTTTCCTTGGCATCGGCGGAGGCCGGAACCTCTTCCTTCAGCGGTGGCAGGCCGTTTTCGATCTTCGCCTTGATCTTCGGGATCTCAGCTTCCTCGGGCTTCAGTTCAAGCGTCTGCGTCCATTGGAACACCGCTTCAAGCTTGCGGCCGACGCGCCAATAGGCGTCACCGAGGTGATCGTTGATCGTCGGGTCGCCGGCCATCAGTTCAGCCGCCTTTTCCAGTTCCACCACCGCATCGTCGAAGCGGTTCATGCGGAAATAGGCCCAGCCGAGCGAATCGACGATGTAGCCGTCGTCAGGCTTCAGTTCGACCGCCTTGCGGATCATCTCGAGGCCTTCGTCGAGATTGATGTTCATGTCGACCCAGGAATAGCCGAGATAGTTCAAAACCTGCGGCTGGTCAGGGTTGAGTTCCAGCGCCTTCTTGAAGCTCGGTTCGGCCTTGTCCCAAAGCTTCTGGCGCTCGTAGGCAATGCCGCGCTGGAAGAACACGGTCCAGTCGCTGCGCTTCGGCACCGGTCCGATCTGTTCGACGGCCTGGTCGTAGAGTGTGCCCATCTCCTTGTAGTCCTTGGCGTCGGAGAGCACGCTGCCATAGGCGAGATAGTTGCGGATGTTCTTCGGATCGACGTCGATCAGCGCCTTCAGGTGCTTCTTCGCTTCGTCGACTTTGCCGATGCTGGCCAAGCTCAGGCCGAGTTGCAGTTCAGAGACGCGCCGCATCGGCGAGGTCTCCGGGATAGCCTTGTAGAGTTCGATCGCCTCGTTCGGCTTCTTCAGGTTTTCGGCGATGCCGCCGAGCATCACGAGGATGTCGGCGCTGTCGGGGTCGAGCCGGCGGGCGGTCTGCAGATAGAGCGAAACGATATCCTCGGCGCCGTCGCGATTGAGCGCAGCACCAATCGAGAAGAGCACGGCCGCAGCGCCCTGGCTGGCATTCTTGACCTGCTGTTCTTGCGGAACACCGTTCTCGATGTCGGTCCTCAGCGCCTGCAGCGGCGTGTAGTTGTTGACCATGTTCTCGCCGACGGCGACGGTATCGAGCGCCTTCTGCTTGTTGCCTTCGCGCGCCTCGAAACGAGCGAGCGCTTCGACCGCCCGCATGAAGGTGTCAGGCGCAGCACTTCCGCCTTCCCGATCCAGAATGGCATCGTTGAGCCTGGTCCGTGCGGTCTGCTTGTCGCCCGCGGCAACCGCGATCGCGCCGGCGTGATAGTTCTTGAACACGCGGAACCAGTCGGGGCCTTCCAGGCCGTTGATCTGCGCCAGCGCTTCCTTCGGCTTGCCCTGGCCGAACTTCGCCCAGGCGGAAAGCAGGCCGTTCATCAGCCGGTCGAGATCGTTGGGGCCTTGGTAGTTCAGGAGTTTCTGCGCATTGCGATACTCGCGCTTGCGGATCGCTTCGATCGCGCGGATCACGGTGGTGATGCGCTCGACGGCCGGGTCTGACTTCAGCTGCTCGGCAATCTTGGCGCCTTCATCGAACTGGCCGGCCATCAGCAGGGTGATCATCAGCCGCTGCTTGACGTCGTTGTTGTTTGGTTCGAACTGCAGCGCGATCTTGTAGAGCTCGGTGGCGGACGCGAAGTCGCGGTCCGTATCGGCGGTGCGGGCAGCGAGGAAGGCGCCGGCGAAAGTGTTCACCGTCTTGATGTCAAAGGGTTCGCTTTCCTCGACAGCGGCGACCTTGTCTTCCGCGAAGGCCTGGTGGCTGCCGCTGACTGCGGCGAGAGCCAGCAGTGCTGCGCCGCTAAGGAGGCGGAGGATCGTCATTTGCCGCATGTCAAACCTTTCGTGCCGATTGCTCGGTCTTGCGCACCACTGAGGGTTGTTTCCGGAGTCAGCCACATATAGCCCAGCGCAACTCTTGAGGAACAGAATGGCTTTTTTGGCGCAATGCGGCAAGAAAATCCTGTCGGTCGTCCCGGTAGGGTTGAGGTCCCGTCAGCTTACCCGGTCGATGCAGAAGTCGATCACTTCCGTGAGCGCCGACTTCCAGGGGGACGCCGGCAGCGGTGCCAGCGCATCGCGGGCAATCGTGCCGTAGTGCTGGGCGCGCGCGATGGTGTCGCTCAAGCCGCCGTAGCGCTTGATCAGGCCGAGCGCCTTTTCGAGGTTCTGATCGCTGCTGTCGCCGCCTTCGATCGCCTCGCGCCAGAAGGCCCGGTCTTCTGCCGTTCCGCGGCGGTAGGACAGGATCACCGGAAGCGTGATCTTTCCTTCGCGGAAGTCGTCGCCGACATTCTTGCCGAGGTCGCTCGACGAGCCGCCATAGTCGAGCACGTCGTCGACGAGCTGGAAGGCGAGGCCAAGGTTCATGCCGTAGGATTTCAGCGCATTGCGGTCGGATTTGCTCGTCTGGGCGACGATCGGTCCAACTTCGGCGGCAGCGGCAAAGAGTGCCGCGGTCTTCGCGCGAATGACCTGGAGATAATCGTCCTCGGTCGTTTCCATGTTCTTGGCGACGGAAAGCTGGAGAACTTCGCCTTCGGCGATGACGGAAGCAGCCGTCGAGAGCACGTCGAGCGCGTCGAGCGAGCCGACATCGACCATCATGCGGAAGGCCTGGCCGAGCAGGAAGTCGCCGACAAGAACACTCGCCTGGTTGCCCCAGATCGTGCGCGCGGTGGACTTGCCGCGGCGAAGGTCGCTTTCGTCGACGACATCGTCGTGCAGCAGCGTCGCCGTATGCATGAATTCGACGCTGGTGGCGAGCTTGACGTGGGCGTCGCCCTCATAGCCGAACATCGAGGCGGAGGCGAGCGTCAGCATCGGGCGCAGGCGCTTGCCGCCGGAAGAAATCAGGTGGTTGGCGACTTCGGGAATCATCTGAACGTCGGAACCGGCCTTCGACAGGATGAGCTGGTTGACGCGCTCCATGTCCGGCGCTGTCAGGTCGACGAGCGGCTTAACGGACGCCTGTTTGTTTTTGCTGTCTTCCAGCGGTATCACTACGCCCACACCGGGACTCCTGTTTTCATTGTCGCTTTCGACAATAGGAAGGGGTGTCCCGTGCGGCAAGAGGCGAATTGTCCCGCTTGCTGAAATAGGACAGGAAAAACCGCCGGATGAAGGAATTGATCCGTACCAACGATGCCGTCGTGCTCTCCTTTGCCGAGAGCCTGATGAAGGATGCCGGTATCGCAAGTCTCATCGCCGATCAGGGGATGAGCATTCTGGAAGGCTCGCTCGGCCTGCTGCCCCGCCGTTTTCTGGTCGCGGACGAGGACGCGGAAGCCGCGCGGCGGATATTGATCGACGCCGGGCTCGAGGCGGAGTTGCGGTCGTGAACTCGGACCCAGTGCTGGCGGCCGCAACCGAAACCGTCGATGCCTTCCATCGCGGCAAGTTCCATGTCGTTCAGCCGCTGGGGCAGGGACATCGCTCGGGCATGGACGCGATGCTGCTGGCATCGCTCGTTTCCTCGGACCGTCCCTGCCGCATCGCCGATCTTGGCGCCGGTGCGGGCGCCGCCGGCATGGCCGTCGCTTCGCGGATCGCAGCTGCGGAGGTGGTGCTGGTGGAGCGCTCACCGATCATGGCGGAGTATGCCCGTCGCAGCCTGCTGCTGGCTGAGAATGCCCGCTTTGCTTCGCGGGTCTTGGTGCTGGAGGCCGATGTCTCGCTTGCCGGCAAGGCGCGTGTCGCGGCGGGTCTGGCGGATGACAGCTTCGACCACGTGATCATGAATCCGCCCTTCAACGACGCTTCCGATCGCAAGACGCCGGACAGCCTCAAGGCTGAGGCCCATGCGATGAGCGACGGGCTCTTCGAGGTCTGGGTGAAGACGGCTGGCGCGATCATGAAGCCGGGCGGGCAACTGTCGTTGATTGCCCGGCCGGAATCGATCGCCGAGATCATCGCCGCCTGCGGCCGCCGCTTCGGCGGCATCGAGATCACTGCGCTGCATCCGCGCGTCGGCGAAAACGCCGTGCGCATCCTGGTGACGGCGATCAAGCAGAGCCGCAAGCGGCTGGTGTTGCGCGCGCCACTCGTCATGCATGAGGAGGGGCATCGCTTCGCTGATCATGTCGACGATCTCAACAACGGTCGTGCCGCCTATCGCCGCCGCTGATTTACCGTATGCGGCATTGCGTTTGTCGTGGCAGTGCATACATGCCATGGATGGGCCAATACATTTGGCCATCGGAGCGGCATGAGGAAAGGTGCCATGCCGTTTTCCTCACGCTGCTCCAAAGCGATCCAGTAGGCAGGAGTTGAAATGAAGGCGTTCCTGAGACGGTTGTTGCCGAGGCGATTTCGCAGGGAAGGCGTGACGATCCCCGTTGTCCGGCTTCACGGTGCGATCATGGCTGGCGGCGGGCAATTCCGGCCGGCGCTCAACCTGGCAACGGCGGCACCGCTTCTGGAAAAGGCCTTTGCAATCAAGGAAGCGCCTGCGGTTACGATCTCCGTCAATTCGCCCGGCGGCTCCCCGGTGCAGTCGCGCCTGATCTATCAGCGTATCCGGGACCTCGCCCAGGAGAAGAAGAAGCGCGTCCTGATCTTCGTCGAGGACGTTGCAGCGTCCGGCGGCTACATGATCGCACTCGCCGGCGATGAGATCATCGCCGATCCGACCTCGATCGTCGGCTCGATCGGCGTCGTTTCCGGCGGTTTCGGCTTTCCGGAGCTGCTGAAGAAGATCGGCGTCGAACGACGCGTCTATACCGCCGGCGAAAACAAGGTGATGCTCGACCCGTTCCAGCCGGAAAAGGAGCAGGACATCGCATTTCTGAAGAACCTGCAGCTAGACATCCATGATACCTTCATCCAGATGGTGAAGGCGCGTCGCGGGCAGATGCTCGCCGATGATCCGGATATCTTCTCCGGCCTTTTCTGGACTGGCCGGCGCGGGCTGGAGCTGGGGCTAATCGACGGTCTCGGCGATCTGCGCGGCGAGGTGAAGAAGCGTTACGGCGACAAGGCGCGGCTAGAACTCATCCAGCCGGTGCGCAGCCTTTTCGGCCGTCGGCAGACCGGCACGGCCGTGGCCGGCGCCCTTGTCGAGCCCTTGGCGGCGTCGGCGGCAGCGGGTCTTGCCGAAGCAATCGAGGAAAGGGCATTGTGGGCGCGGTTCGGGCTTTGAGCCCAAGCAATTCCAGCGAAATTGTACGACGGTTTCGCGTCCGGAATTGCGTAAAACAATGAGATAGGGCGTTTCCACGACTGCGTTTGATCGGAAGCGCCCTGGCTCACGCGTGATGTCTTTGGAGGAAAAATGCCGCAACTCATCCTGCTCTTGATTGCAGGTTTCGTCTTCTGGCTCGGCTACCGCAAGTTCGTGGCCGATGCGCAGAAATTGACGCGCCAGCGTGAACAGGCCCGCCGCGAGGAGCGGACCGGGGCGCAGGGCACGCTGGTCCAGGATCCGGAAACCGGTGAGTACAGGCTGAAACGCGAAGACGAATAGCGAGATCAAAGGACGCGGACGCTCCGGCGCGTCTAAATGGCGGGCCGGCGCTGTAGTTGCTTGACCCTTCTCATCAGGCGTGGCACCTGTCCGGCTCAATTTATATGAAGAAATCCGGACGCGATCCATGACCACTCTGCCCGATCATATGAACCCGAAGCGCTCGTTTCAGGCCCTGATCCTGACTTTGCACAACTACTGGGCCGACAAGGGTTGCGCCGTCCTGCAGCCCTACGACATGGAAGTGGGCGCCGGTACCTTCCATCCGGCAACGACCCTGCGCGCGCTTGGTCCGCGCCCCTGGCGGGCAGCCTATGTGCAGCCGTCGCGTCGCCCGACCGATGGCCGCTACGGTGAAAACCCGAACCGCCTGCAACACTATTACCAGTACCAGGTGCTCCTGAAGCCGAACCCGTCCAACCTGCAGGAGCTCTATCTCGGCTCGTTGGAGGCGATCGGCCTCGACCCGCTGCTGCACGATATCCGCTTCGTCGAGGACGACTGGGAAAGCCCGACGCTCGGCGCCTGGGGCCTCGGCTGGGAGTGCTGGTGCGACGGCATGGAAGTGTCGCAGTTCACCTATTTCCAGCAGGTCTGCGGCATCGAATGCTCGCCGGTTTCCGGTGAACTGACTTACGGTCTCGAGCGTCTCGCCATGTATGTGCAGGGCGTCGACAACGTCTACGACCTGAATTTCAACGGCCGCGAAGGCGCCGAGAAGATCAGCTATGGCGACGTCTTCCTGCAGGCGGAACAGGAATATTCGCGCTACAATTTCGAATACGCCAACACCGCCATGCTGCATCAGCACTTCATCGATGCCGAAGCGGAGTGCCAGGCATTGTTGGCCGCCGGCGCACCAGGCGATCACAGCAACAATCAGCTGCACAAATGCGTCTTCCCCGCCTATGACCAGTGCATCAAGGCGAGCCACGTGTTCAACCTGCTCGATGCCCGTGGCGTCATCTCGGTCACCGAACGCCAGAGCTACATCCTGCGCGTCCGAGCGCTGGCCAAGGCCTGCGGCGAAGCCTTCCTGCTGACCGACGCTGGCGGCGCGAACTTCAACCGGGACGCGGCTTGATCACGCAACCGTCCGGCCTCGTCGTTCACATCAACGGCTGGCCGGGAACCGGCAAGCTGACGATCGCGCGCCATCTGGCCGAAAGGCTGGGCGCGCGGCTTGCCGACAACCACACGCTGATCAATCCGGCCGAGGCGCTGTTTGCGCGCGGCACACCGCTCTATCGATCGCTGCGCGCGGCGATCCGTGAGAGTGTGTTGGACCATTTGGCGAGGGCGCCAGGGGAACAATCCTTCGTCTTTACCGATGCGCTCTCGGATGACGCCTCCGACACCCGCGCCTTCGAAGACTACGCCGAGCTTGCGCGCCTGCGCGGCGCCCGCTTCGTTGCGGTCGTCATCGATTGCGATGTCGAGGAAAATCTCAAGCGGCTGACAAGGGCCGGACGGTCAAAGCAACACAAGCTGACCGATCCTGCGATCCTTTTGGACCTTAGGGCCAGACACAGATTGCTGCGGGGCAATGGTCATGCGGTTGTCGAGATCGATGTGACGACGCTTGGCGCCAATGAGGCCGCCGAGCATATCGCCGGCCGTATCCTTGCGTGATCAAACAACATTGACGATGGCGGCAGCGTTGTTGGCCTGGTCCAGGGTGGGGTAGGCGCCGGTGTAGATCTGACCCGCATAGGTCTGTAAGGCGCGACGAACACCGACCGGCTTTTCCTCTGCGATGGACACGTTCGCATAGGCAACGAAAAGCGCCGTGAAGGCGATTGCGTTGATGAGGGGTGCGAACGTTTTCATGACCTTAGCTTCGTTTTCCAGGAGTTGCTCTCTGGATTGGAATATGGCTGAAGGTCAGCAATGCTGCCGTTCCCGTTGGAACAGGGATTGGACGCCGCACGCGAACACTGTGTTCACGAGGGGGAATGCGCATTGTCTCCGTTTGAAGCGACAGTTAGGGAGGAGTGCGTTTCTCCGCGCAATTGCGGTAGAAAGGCCTTTGCAGCTTGAAAGCCGGTGCTAATCTCGGCCGGGCAATTTTGGAGGGCACCCTATGATCGGTCTGGCAATCGCCGTCGTCGTGATCCTGTATCTGGTTTTCGTCTATAACGGTCTCGTCAAGGCGCGGCAGATCGCCGAGGAGGCCTGGTCCGGCATCGATGTGCAGTTGAAGCGTCGTGCCGATCTCATCCCCAACCTGATCGAAACCGTGAAGGGCTACGCGGCGCACGAGAAGTCGACTCTCGAAGAGGTGATCGCCATGCGCAACCGGGCGCAAGCGGTGCCTGCAGGCGATGTCGAGGGGCGAGCGCAGGCCGAAGGCGCGCTGTCCCAGGCGCTCGGCAAGCTGTTCGCGCTTGCCGAAGCCTATCCGGATCTGAAGGCCAACGAGAATTTCGCCGAACTGCAGCGCTCACTGGAGACGATCGAGGGCGAGATCCAGATGTCGCGCCGCTATTACAACGGCGCTGCCCGCGATCTCAACGTCAAGGTCGAGAGCTTCCCGTCGAACCTGATCGCCAACGCCTTCCGTTTCGTCAAAGCCGGCTATTTCGAGATCACCAACGAAGCCGATCGCGCGGTGCCGCAGGTCAAGTTCTGACCTTTCCATCCGCGGTTCCGATCGCCACGAACATCCCGGCCGCGGGCTCCCGCCGCGGCTCATTCGCATCAAGAGACCTCATTCGATGACCACCGATACCATGAAGAAGCTGACCATCCTGCCGACCGACCATCCGCTGCGCGGCCATGTGCGCCCGCCGGGCTCGAAGTCGATCACCAACCGCGCGCTTTTGCTGGCCGGCCTTGCGAAAGGCACGAGCCGATTGACGGGTGCGCTGAAGAGCGACGACACCCGCTACATGGCGGATGCGCTCAGGGCGATGGGTGTCGAGGTCAGCGAGCCGGATGAAACCACATTCGTCGTGACCAGCACGGGCAAGCTGCTCCCGCCGGCTGCACCGCTGTTCCTCGGCAATGCCGGAACGGCGACGCGCTTCCTGACGGCGGCGGCCGCTCTCGTCGATGGCACAGTCGTCGTCGACGGCGACCAGCATATGCGCAAGCGCCCGATCAAGCCGCTGGTCGAAGCACTCGGCGCCCTCGGCGTCGAGGTCACCTCCGAGACCGGCTGCCCGCCGGTCACCGTCAAGGGCACCGGCGGCTTTCCGGCCGGCCGCGTCGTCATCGATGCCGGCCTTTCCAGCCAGTATGTCTCTGCCTTGCTGATGGCGGCTCCGGGCGCCAAGGGGCCTGTCAGCATCGAGCTTGCCGGCGACGAGATCGGCGCGCGTGGTTACATCGACCTGACGGTTGCCGCCATGCGCGCCTTCGGGGCCGAGGTCGAGCAGGTGAGCCCGTCCGTCTGGCAGGTCGCCCCGACCGGTTATCGTGCGGCCGACTATGTCATCGAGCCTGACGCGTCGGCTGCAACCTATCTCTGGGCGGCGGAAGTGCTGACCGGCGGCGCCATCGACCTAGGCGTCCCGGCAACGGCCTTCTCCCAGCCGGATGCGCGCGCCCATGCGGTGATCTCAAGCTTCCCGAACCTGCCTGCTGTCATCGACGGTTCGCAGATGCAGGACGCGATCCCGACGATCGCGGTGCTCGCCGCCTTCAACAACACGCCGGTGCGCTTCGTCGGTCTCGCCAATCTGCGCGTCAAGGAATGCGACCGCGTGCGCGCGCTGTCGCTCGGCCTCACCGCCATCCGGCCGGACCTTGCGCATGAGGAAGGCGACGACCTCATCGTCTCTTCCGACCCGGGTCTTGCCGGCCAGACCTTGCCGGCCTCGATCGACACCTTCGCCGATCACCGCATCGCCATGAGCTTCGCGCTTGCCGGCCTGAAGATCCATGGCATCACCATCGAGGACCCTGGCTGCGTCGCCAAGACCTATCCGGCCTATTGGGACGCGCTCGCATCCCTCGGCGTCGAATTCACCGGCGACCGGCCGTGATCGAGAGCGGGATGAGGAAAAGTGTATGCCGTTTTCCGCCCGCATCCCGCTCTAACTTATCAAATCGCCACGCCTTGACCCCCAACCGGAACTTGACCCTCAACCGGAAGAAAGCTTGATCCGCATGGCCCGTCTCGCTGCCGCATTCGCCGTTCTGGTTCTTTTGCTGGCGACGGCGGGCATCGGGCGGGCGGAGGAAGTCTTCTCCGCCTATCGCTCCGTCATCGACCTTGCCAAGGACGGCACGATGACGGTCACCGAGACGATCACGGCGACGGTCGAGGGCGACAAGATCCGCCGGGGCATCTACCGTGACCTGCCTTTGACCTTCACCGATGCGAAGGGCAAGCGCAGCAAGGTGGACTTCAAGCTGCTTTCGGTCGAGCGCGACGGCGAGGAGGAGCCGTACCGCACCGAGACGATCAGCGGCGGCATCCGCATCTACACCGGATCGGCCGAGGTCTTTCTTGAGCCGGGAGAGCACACCTTCCAGTTCACTTATGAGACCGGCCGGCAGATCCGTTTCTTCGACGATCACGACGAACTCTACTGGAACGTGACCGGCACGGAGTGGGACTTCCCGATCGACGAGGCGAGCGCCACGGTGACCCTACCGGAAGGCGTCAGGGCCGAAGCACTCGATTTCTTCACCGGCGGCTACGGCGCGACCGGCAAGGACGCCCGAGCCTCGCGGGACGGCAGCGAGATCTTTTTCGCCACCACCCGCCGTCTCGATCCGCGCGAAGGGCTGACGATCGCCATCAAGATGCCGAAGGGCAGCATCGACCGGCCGTCCTCCAGCCAGGAGAACGCCTGGTGGCTGCGTGACCACCTCGCGCTTGTCATCGCCGGTGCCGGGCTCGTCCTCGTCCTCATCTACTACAGCCAGGCCTGGTTGCGGGTCGGGCGTGACCCGGACCGCGGCGTCATGGTGCCGCGCTGGGATCCGCCGGAAGGCATCTCGCCGGCGCTGGTCAACTACATCGACAACAAGGGTTTTTCCGGCGAAGGCTGGACCGCACTGTCGGCGGCAGCACTCAACCTCGCGGTCAAGGGCCACGTGGTTCTCGAAGATCTCAAGAACGCCATCGTCATCGCCGCCACCGGCAAGGGAAGCAACGAAAAACTGCCGACCGGCGAAGCGGCCGTCATGAAGGCGGTCAATGCGGCCGGCGGCACGCTCACGATCGATCGCGCTCATGGCACACGAGTGCAGGCGACCGGTGCGGATTTTCGCAATGCCATGGAGCGCGAGCATCGCGGCAAGTACTACCTGGCGAACAGCGGCTACATCGTCGCCGGGGTCGTCCTGTCGGTCCTGGCGGTCGCGGCGGTCTTCCTCTTCGGCGATCTCAGCGAAGACAGCCTGCCGCTGGTAATCGTTCCCGTCTTCATCGCCTTCTTCGTGTCGATCCTCGCCGTCTCATTCGGCAAGTCGCTGCGCCGTGAGAAGAGCCTGATGAGCCGGATCATGTCGATCGTGGTGGTCGCCTTCATCGGCTTCGTGGCCTTCACGATCTTCTCGGCGATCCTCGCAGCCGTCTTCTACTCGGCAGCCGAAACCGATGAGTTGCCGCTGTTGTTCGTGATCGGCGCCATCGTCCTCGTCAACGTGTTGTTCTTCTTCCTGATGGGTGCGCCGACGCCGCTCGGCACGCGGATGATGGATGGTATCGACGGGCTTAGGCAGTACATGACGCTCGCCGAAAAGGACCGGATGAACATGCAGGGCGCACCTGAAATGTCGCCCCGGCATTTCGAGACGCTTCTGCCTTATGCGGTAGCGCTCGGCGTTGAAAAGCCCTGGACCGCGACCTTCGATCGCTGGCTGCTTGCCGCGGCTGCCGGAGCGGCGGCCGCAGCCGCCTATCAGCCGAGCTGGTACCACGGCGACAGCTTCGGCTCGAGCACCTTCGGCGACCGTATCGGCGGCTTTGCCGGCTCGATGGCCGACACGATGACCTCGTCCCTGCCTCCGCCGCCCAAATCGTCATCGTCAGGCTTTTCGACCGGCGGCGGCTTCTCCGGCGGCGGTGGCGGCGGTGGTGGCGGCGGCGGCTGGTGAAACCGGCCCCAAACGCAGGCGTCCCGCCAAAATCATCGACGAGCTTGGTGACATTCTTGCCAGAGATTGCTAAGTCCGCCGCAACCGTCAGGAACAGAAAAAGTCGCTCCCATGCCCGATCTTCTTATCGAACTCCGCTCCGAGGAAATTCCTGCCCGCCTGCAGCGCAAGGCGGCCGGCGACCTCAAGAAGCTGCTGACCGATGCCCTGGTCGAGGCGGGCCTGACCTATGAGGGTGCGCGCGAATATTGGACGCCGCGCCGGCTGACGCTCGATATCCGTGGCCTCAACGCCCGCTCCGCCGATATTCGCGAAGAGCGCAAGGGCCCGCGCACCGACGCCAACGAGAAGGCGATCGAAGGCTTCCTGCGTGGCGCCGGTCTCTCCTCGATCAGCGAGGCGCATGTCCACAGCGATCCGAAGAAGGGCGATTTCTACGTCGCCCATATCGTCAAGCCGGGCCGTCCGGCCGAAGAGATCATCGCCGAGGCGATGCCCGGCATCATCCGCAATTTCCCCTGGCCGAAGCCGATGCGCTCCGGCGTTGCGTCGGCAAAGCCCGGTGCGCTTCGCTGGGTCCGCCCGCTGCAGTCGATCGTATGCACGTTCGGCTCGGAAACCGAGGAAACGCATGTGATCCCGTTTGAAGTCGACGGCATCGTTGCCTCGAACGTTACCTATGGGCACCGTTTCCACGCGCCTGAGGCGATTACGGTTCGGCGCTTTGCCGACTACGCTGAGAAGCTCGAAAAGGCGAAGGTCGTTCTCGATGGCGAGCGCCGCAAGGAAATGATCCTTGCCGATGCGCGTAACGTCGCTTTCGCCAACGGGCTGGAACTCGTCGAGGACGAGGGTCTCCTGGAAGAGGTCTCCGGCCTCGTCGAATGGCCGCAGGTGCTGATGGGCAGCTTCGAGGATGCCTATCTCGAAATTCCCTCGGAAATCATCCGTCTGACCATCAAGACCAACCAGAAGTGCTTCGTCACCCGCGCACCTGGCGCCGAAACGCTCTCCAACAAGTTCATCCTCGTTTCGAACATCGAGGCGAAGGACGGCGGCAAGGAGATCGTGCACGGCAACGGCAAGGTCGTGCGCGCCCGCCTTTCGGACGCCGCCCATTTCTGGCACCGCGACCAGGGCAACCTGCCGGATCTCGAAACGCTGGAAGCGTCCGCGGAAAAGTTCGCTCTCGATCTCAAGAAGCCGCTCGACCAGCGCATGGCCAAGCTCGACGCGCTGAACGTCACCTTCCACGCCATGCTCGGCACGCAGGGCGAACGCGTCGCCCGCATCCGGGCGCTTGCTGCTGAACTCGCCAAGGTGATCGGCGCGGATCAGAAGCTCGTCGACCGCGCCGTGGTGCTCGCCAAGGCGGACCTGCGCACCGAAGCGGTCGGTGAATTCCCCGAGCTTCAGGGCATCATGGGTCACAAATACGCGCTGCTTCAAGGCGAAGAGCAGTCGGTCGCCGATGCGCTCGAGGATCACTACAAGCCTCAGGGCCCGTCCGATCGCGTGCCGACCGATCCGGTGGCGGTGACCGTCGCGCTTGCCGACAAGCTCGACACGCTCGTCGGCTTCTGGGCGATCGACGAAAAGCCGACCGGCTCGAAGGATCCCTATGCGCTTCGCCGCGCGGCACTCGGCGTTATCCGCCTGATCCTGGAAGGCAAGGCGCGCCTGGCGTTGCTCCCGGCCTTCGAAGCCGCGCTCGTTGCTCTCCGAGCACAGAAGCCGGCGCTTGCAGGCGACGTTTCCGCCGATCTGCTCTCCTTCTTCCATGACCGGCTCAAGGTCTATCTGCGCGATCTCGGCGCCCGTCACGACCTGATTGACGCGGTGCTGACGTCGGATTCGGACGACCTCCTGATGATTGCCCGCCGCGTCGAGGCGCTAACGGCCTTTATCACCGACGAGGAAGGCCGCAACCTCTTGGCCGGCACCAAGCGTGCGACCCAGATTCTCGCGGCCGAAGAGAAGAAGGGAACGACCGTCGCCGACGCTGTCGATGCCGGCCTCTTCCGTCTCGATGCCGAAAAGGCGCTGCACCAGGCCGTCGAAACCGGCTCGGGCGAAGCGCGCAACGCGATCGCCAAGGAAGACTTCCGTTCGGCGATGGAAGCGCTGGCAAGGCTGCGCGAACCGGTCGATCAGTTCTTCAACGACGTGCTGGTCAATGATGACGATGCCGCGATCCGTGCGAACCGCCTGGCGCTGCTTGGCCTGATCCGTTCGGCAACCGGCACTGTCGCGGACTTCTCCAAGATCGCAGGCTAAGGCGAAGCGGTCGGCTGCCGGCTCGCCGGAAGCATCCGCTGTTGCTCCCGCACAAACGTTCAAGCAGGTCGCCGTGAGGCGACCTATATCCTGTCTCCATCACACAGATGGAGGCAGCAGATGGATACCGCGACGAAGACCTACAAGCCGATCAATTTCACCGAAAAACTCTCGCTCTTCAGCGATCAGTGGCAGCCGCGCGTCATTGCCGAACTCAATGATTATCAGTTCAAGATCGTGCGTATCGAGGGCGACTTCATCTGGCATGATCACAAGGACACCGACGGGGCCTTCATCGTACTCGAAGGTGCTCTGCGCATCGATTTCCGCGATGGCTCGGTGACGCTTGGGCCAGGAGAGATGTACGTCGTGCCGAAGGGCGTCGAGCACAAGCCCTATGCAGATCGCGAGGTGAAGATGCTGCTGATCGAGCCGCGCGGCACCCTCAACACCGGCCATGAGGGCGGCGAACGCACGGCGGAAAACGATCGCTGGATCTGACGCGCGTGGCTGCCCACTGCATGTCTCCTTAAATCGACCTCGATTTGAGGACGAAGTCATGCAGCGCGGCGCTGTAGGGTCGGGATCGCGCTTGATGACCATCACCGCCTCGGAGTAGGAAGGCATATGCCCGCAAAGATCCTCGTCAGCGCCTGTCTCATGGGCCATGCCGTCCGTTATGACGGTCAGTCGAAACCGCTCCTTCATCCGGCGATCGATCGCTGGCGCGCCGAAGGCCGTCTCGTGACCATCTGTCCGGAAATGTCTGCCGGCATGCCGGTGCCGCGCCCGCCAGCGGAAATTGCTTCAGGCGCCGTCGGCAAGGATGTGCTCGAAGGCGAGGCGAGGGTGGTGGAGATCACCGGCCGCGACGTGACCGAAGACTTCGTGCGGGCCGCCGAAAACGCGCTTTCGCTGGCGAAGGAAACCGGCTGTCGTTTTGCGCTGCTGATTGATGGCAGCCCGTCCTGCGGATCCGGCTTCGTCTATGACGGCAGCTTTTCCGGCGCTCGCCATCCGGGCGAGGGTGTGACGGCAGCATTGCTCGCCGGCAATGGCATCGAAGTCTATTCGGACAGGCAGATCGAGGCGCTGGTCGCGCGGATCGAAGGATTGGAAGGCCCATAATAAAAGATTGCGCCCCTGCTTCTCTCAGGGGCGCAATCTCTCGCTGTGCAGCGAAACGCCCGTCAGCCTTGCATGCAGGGGACAGCTGAGCGGGGCAGGGAACTTTCCCGATAGGAGATCAGTCTAGCCGAAGTTCGAGGGTGGACGGATCAAATTGCTGTGAGCCGCCTTCGGTCGGCGGTGCAACTGAGCCGCCCATGGAGGCACCGATCGGCGTGACCGCGGCGGTCTTTGCGGTCTGGTCGATCGCGATCATCTTCGCGTCGTCCGCCACCGGGTTCTGGTCGTCCGCATTCGTCGAGACGACGACCGTCGGGGAGGCATCACTGTCGGCGGAAGCCGCCTTGATGATCTCCTGCGAAGGCTTGCTGACAAAGACGACCGGGGAGCCACCGAGCCAGGCTTCGGTGCGCACCATCTTCATCTCGCCGTTGATTTTCTTGAGCTCGACCGTTTCGCCGCCCGCAGCGATCGTGGGTACCACATAGGTCACCTTCTTCTTCGACTGCAGCGGCGGGCACGCGGCGCAGGAGACGGTGGCGACACTGGCGTTGTCGGTCGTGCGCGACGCGAGCGCCTCGATCGACGACGCCTCTGCGTTGCCGGCGGCAAGCCCGAGGACGGTGGTGATCAGCAACAGGCGCATACGCTTTCTCCCGCAATTGTTAGCGGCGAGAATATGCGCACTCCCTTACTTTCCCGTCAGGAGAATTGGTAAAAATAGAATGATCCGGAAATGAGTTCCGCTCCGGATCACGCTTTCTCGCGTGCAACCGCACGCCAGCCGATATCGTGCCGGTAGAAGCCGTTGTCCCAGGAAACGGCCGAGACCGCCGCATAGGCTCTGTCCTTGGCCGTGCCTGCATTTGCGCCCGTTGCGGTGATGTTGAGCACGCGGCCACCGGTCGCGACCAGGGCGCCATCCTTCATCGCTGTGCCAGCGTGGAACACCTTGGTGGTGGCCGAGGCCACGGGCAGGGCGGTGATCGGCGTGTTCTTGGCGTAGCTGCCAGGATAGCCCTTGGAGGCCATCACGACGGTCAGCGCCGTCTCCTCGCGCCAATCGGCCACCATGCCTGCGAGCGTGCCGGTCGCCGCGGCATAGAGCAACGGGAGAAGATCGCTCTTCATCCGCATCATCAGCACCTGGCATTCCGGGTCGCCGAAGCGGACATTGTATTCGATTAGCTCCGGGCCCTTGGCGGTGATCATCAGGCCGGCAAAGAAGACGCCGGAAAAGGGATGGCCGCTTTCCGCCATGCCGCGCATCGTCGGCTCGATGATCTCCTTCATCGTGCGCTCGATCATTTCCGTGGTCATGACCGGAGCGGGCGAGTAGGCGCCCATGCCGCCGGTATTCGGCCCGGTATCGCCGTCGCCGACGCGCTTGTGATCCTGCGCGGAGGCAAGCGCCAGCGCGGTCTTGCCGTCGCACAGGCAGAAGAAGCTTGCTTCCTCACCATCGAGATAGGCCTCGACCACCACTTCGGCGCCGGCAGCACCAAAGGCGCCGGCAAAACAATCGTCGACGGCAGCGAGCGCCTCATCGAGCGCCATGGCGACGGTGACACCCTTGCCGGCTGCCAGGCCATCGGCCTTGATCACGATGGGCGCGCCCTGGGCGCGCACATAGGCCTTGGCGCTTTCGGCATCGGTGAAGCGGCCATAGGCGCCGGTCGGAATGTCATAGCGGGCGCAAAGATCCTTGGTGAAGCCCTTGGAGCCTTCGAGCTGGGCGGCGGCGGCAGACGGGCCGAAGACGGCGATGCCGGCTGCGCGCAGGACGTCGGCGAGACCGGCGACCAACGGGCCCTCAGGACCGACCACGACGAAATCGATCGCTTCCTTGCGGCAAAAATCGGCGACGGCCGCATGATCGTCCGTGTCGAGCGCGACGATGACGGCTTCTTCGGCGATGCCGGGATTGCCCGGTGCCGCATAGAGCTTCGTCAGTTTGGGAGACTGCGCAATCTTCCATGCAAGGGCGTGCTCGCGCCCACCCGATCCGATGAGAAGAACCTTCATTGCAGCCCCCGATATCCCGAAATTGCTGCGCTGCGGTTAGGACGGCAGGGCGGCAAGGTCAAGGGAAAATGGGAGTCCAGGCAGCGATTCCCGCAATCGCCACCGTTCAGGCGATGGCCTGCCGAGTTTGTACGTCATCCAGCCCTTCGTCGTGCGCGTAGCGGGCGGTGCGCGTCAGCGCCCAGATGCCGAGATCTTCAATCGGCAGCGGCTTGCTGATGAGATAGCCCTGGAACAGATCGCAACCGGCTGCAGTCAGCATCGAGAGCTTCTCTGGCGTGTCGATGCCTTCGCCGACGACGGCGACGTCCTTGGCGTGGCAGAGCGCGATGAGCGCCTTGAGCACCGGCAGCGACTGCGACGCGGTGAGGTTCGAGACCAGCGCCCGGTCGAGCTTGATAGTATCGGCCGTGTATTCGATGATCTGCTGCACGGACGTGTAGCCGGCGCCGAAATCGTCGATCGAAAGGCGGAAGCCATTCTGGCGCAGGGCGTCGATGTTGCGGCGAAGCTGGTCGCTGAACTTGACGGCGAAGGTTTCGGTGAGCTCGATCTCGATCGAACGCGCCTCCAGCCCATGTCGCTCCAGGCAGTCAGAGAAATGGTCGGCAATCGCCTTGGAGTGCAGTTCGGCCGAGGAGATGTTGATTGCCAGCACCGTTTCCGGGCCGAACAGCGCCTTGAGCTGCCGGCAATCGGACATCGCCTTGTTGATCACCCACCAGTCGATCTTGGTGAAGAGACCGGAGCTTTCGGCGATCGGCACGAATTCATCCGGGGTAACATTGCCGAGGACCGGCGAGTACCAGCGCAGCAGCGCTTCGCAGCCGGTGACGCGGCCTTCGGTGTCGACCATCGGCATGTAAACGAGATGGAACTGTTCGTCCGGATCGAGCGCGCGCAGCTCGTCCTGGATCTGGCGCAGCCGCGTGCGCTTATCGTGAAGCGCGCGCGAGAAACGGGCCGAACGGTTCTTGCCGCTGGTCTTTGCCTGATACATCGCGGCATCGGCATTCGAAATCAGCTCGGCAAGGTTGGTCGCATCGTCCGGGCAGATCGCCGCGCCGATGCTTGCGGTCACCGGATAGCGTTTGTCGGAGACTTCGAAGCCGTCCTCGAACAATCCCAGAATGGCGGCCGAGATTTCCCGGACCGTTCCGTCGCCGGGTCGCGATCGCACGAACACAGCGAATTCGTCGCCGGAGAGGCGGGCAAGAATGGCCGGCTTCTGGCCGCGCCGCTCGGTAATGGCATCGACACGCTCGCCGATGCGGACGGCCAGCGTCTTCAGGAGCTCGTCGCCGATCTCGTGGCCGTGCTTGTCATTGACGAACTTGAAGTTGTCGATGTCGATAAACAGCAGGCTGCACTTCTCGCCGGCGGCGATTGCCTCGCGCACGGCGCCGGCGGCAAGTGCGTTGAAATGGCCGCGGTTGCTGATGCCGGTCAGGGTGTCGGTCCAAGAACTGCGTTGCACGAGTTTCAGCGATTGCACCGACTGCCGATGCAATTCGCGGATATTTTCCGTCAGCCGCCCGATCTCGCCTTTCTCCTCCATGTCGCGGATCTCGTCGCGCGCGCCCACCATCACCGCCATCACGTTGGCGTCGAGGCTTGCGATCGGGTCGGTAATGAAGCGGCGGATCAGCATGATGATCAGCCAGATCGAGAACAGGCTCATCGCCACGGCGCCGAGCGCCAGCAGGATCTTCTGCCTGGCCAACAGCGCATCGAAATGTTCGCTCGAAACCGTGAGCGTCGCATAGAGCGAGGGCCCGAGATGAACGCTTGCCGAAAGGTCTTCGGTAATCGCCAGCGGCCAGGGCTGGAGCACGATGTCGGAGCCGTATTCCTTCTTCAGCGCCTGCTGCATGTCGAGGAAGCGGTCCGGCTGGATCGCGACCTGGACGAGCAGAGCGCTCGATTTCTTGCTCGGCAGCGGCCGGGTGAAGGCGACCGGATCGAGGAAGAAGGAATAAACGATGCGTGGTCTTTGTCCCGCTTCGTAAAGATAGGTCCAGTCGGCGAGCGTGTCTTCGCGGATCAATCGACGGGCGAGGTTGAGCTGGGCCTCGTCGATCTGGGCGAAGGGGTCCCAGCTGTTTTCGAAATAGTAGTCCGTCTTCAGATCGGAAGTCAGCAGCGCCAGCGACACGTAGCCCGTCGGGTCGTCCAGGAGTGATTTGATGCTTTCCTGCAGCCTGACACCAAGCGCATTGGCGCGGTAGTTCTCATCCGTTTCGGACACATACTGGCGCAGCGAGTTGCCGTTCAAGAGCGCATTGAGGAAGCCCTTGCTGCGGCCGATCTCGTTCTGGAACACGGCGGCCGCATGTTCCAGACGCTGCGACAGTTTGGCGTGTTCGAGCGCGCGGATGGAGCGGCTCTGCGTGACGTGGACCGAGACTGCCGCCAGTAGGTAGCCAGCGAGAACGACGGGGAAGATCAGGATGAGCGCGCGTTTGCCGAGATTCACTGGAAGTTCGCCAATGTGCTGATGATGCGCCGGCGCAATTGCACCGACTCTGTGGACAGTTCCTGTTGATACTGGCTCTTGGCCAGGATGTCGGGTGAGGGGTAGATGGCGGGGTCGGCGCGGACTTCTTCCGGCAGGAGCGCATAGGCTGCCCGGCTTGCCGTCGGCATGTTGAGCGCCAGCGCGTTCGCGGCAGCACTGCCGGGCGAGCCGAGATAGTCGAGGAGAGCGAGCGCGCGGTCCTTGTTCGGGGATTTGGCGACGACCGACATGCAATCGAGCCAGGAAAGCGTGCCTTCCTTGGGAACGGCGTAGCGCCAGACGCCGGGCGTGCCTGCCTTGTCGTTCAGCACGTGCTGGTCGCCGCTGTAGCCCAGCGCCATGTAGATGTCCTTGCTGACCGTCGGGTTCTGGATCGAGCTGATGATATATTCGTAGGTGAGCACCGAGGGCGCCTGTTCCTTCATCAGGCCGAAGGCGGCCTTCAAGGTGGCGCTGTCGTTGGTGTTGATCGATTGGCCGAGCAGCATCAGCGGCGCGACGAAGGCCTCGTTGTGGTCGTCGTACATGGCGACATGCTTGGAGAGTGCCGGGGTTGGTCGCATGAGATCCTGCCAGGAGGCCGGCGCCTCCGGAACGACGTCCGATCGGTAGAGGATGCCCATCGTGCCCCAAAGATAGGGCAGGCCTCGGCCCGAGCAGCGCTTGCGCCAGCTTTCGTCATAGTCCCGGAGCGAGGCGACGTTGGTCTCGTCGAGCTTTTCGAGCACGCCCTTGCGGCCGAAAAGGGCGGCGCTGTTTTCGCCGGTTACCACCAGATCGACGCGGCTGTTCGGATCGGCCAGCACCTCGTCGCGGGTGTCGCCGCTATCGTAATAGACCTGGTGCACCGCGACGCCTGTTATCGACGTCCAGCGATCAAGGATCTTCTGGTCGATATAGGATTCCCAGATCAGCAGGTTCAGGGTCTCGGCCGATGCCGCCGTTGCAAATAGCAACGTCGCCAGAAAGGCCGGAATCGCCGTTCGCCCCTGCATTCTATACCCCTGCCCAAGCCCGTCAGACGACCGTAGCGCGCAAAAATTGATGAATGATTACGTGGGGCTGCGACGGGGATGGGGTGTCGAGTGCTGCTTGTGGCGCAAGACGAAAACCGGGCGTCGCATGGCGGCGCCCGGTGAAAACGGAAGCGATTTCGGCGCGAAGAGCCTATCGCGTGGGGATCTTCGGCAGCAGGATCGTGAGGATGCCAAGCAGCGGCAAATAGGAGCAGATGGTGTAGACGAACTCGATGCCCTGCCGGTCGGCAAAGATGCCGAGCACGGCCGCGCCCATGCCGCCGAAGCCGAAGGCGAAACCGAAGAAGACGCCGGCGATCAGCCCCACGCGACCCGGCACTAGCTCCTGGGCGAAGACGACGATTGCCGAGAAGGCCGAGGAGAAGATCAGGCCGATGATGATCGACAGGACCCCGGTCCAGAAGAGGTTCGCATAGGGCAACAGCAAGGCGAAGGGGATGACGCCGAGGATCGAGAACCAAATGACGAAGCGGGCGCCGTAACGGTCACCGATCGGCCCGCCGAGGAAGGTTCCGGCCGCGGCCGCGCCGAGGAACAGGAACAGCATGAGCTGCGCCTGCTGCACGTCGATGCCGAACTTCTCGATGACGAAGAAGGTGAAGTAGCTGGAGATGCTCGCCATGTAGACGTTCTTGGTGGCGGTCAGGAGCACGAGCACGGCGACCGCCCACATGACCCGCCCCTTCGGCAGCGGAAGGGCACGGCTCGGTGCCGGCCGGCTCATCGTGGTGCGGCGATGGCGCACATACCAGGTGCTGACCCAGGAGAGCACGAAGAAGCCGATGATCGCGACGATCGAGAACCAGCTGAGGCTTCCCTGGCCGAAGGGAATGACGATGAAGGCGGCAAGCAGCGGACCCATGGCGCTGCCGGCATTGCCACCCACCTGGAAGAGCGATTGCGCCAATCCGTGGCGACCGCCGGAGGCGAGGCGGGCGATGCGCGACGATTCCGGATGGAAGATCGCCGAGCCGATGCCGATCAGGCTCGCGGCCACCAGCAGGACCCAGAAATCATGCGCATTCGCGAGCAGGATCAGGCCGCTGCAGGTCGAAAGCATGGCGAGCGGCAGCGAATAGGGCAGCGCCCAGCGGTCGGTGATGATGCCGACGGCCGGCTGCAGCATCGACGCCGTCAGCTGGAAGGTAAAGGTCAAGAGGCCGATCTGCACGAAATCGAGCGAATAGTTCGCCTTGAGAAGCGGATAGAGCGCGGTCAGCAGCGACTGCATGATGTCGTTCAGCATATGGCAGAAGCTGACAGCCAGGATGACGGAGAAGGCCGTCTTTTCCGGCGAGATCCCGGAAGTTGAGGTCACGGTAGACATGGGTGATTCCTTGCCGTCTCGAAGGTTGTATGCGGCAAGGGCTATCTGTACTGAGGTTGCGATTGGCCTGCTTTTGTGATCTGGTCGATTTCTTTCGTGAGTGGGCCAAATGCCGATCCGCCGATATCCCTTGCCGCAGCTTCCCGATGACGATCACTTCCGGAACCTCGATTGGGTCGAGACGGGAAACGCCCCGGTGCTGGCGCTCGGACGAGACTATAGCGCCGGTCTTCTGGTTCCCTTCCACAGCCATACGCGCACGCAGCTCTGGTGGGCGCGCGGCGGCGTCGTGCTGATGCGCACCGAGCGCGGGCGGTGGATGGTTCCGCCCGGCCATGCCCTGCTGATCCCGGCCGGTATGGAGCACTCGGCCGAGATGATCAGTGACGTGCGCATGCACTCGATCTACTTCGCGCCGGAACTGCTGCGCGCCGAACGGCCGATGGTCATGGAAATCAATCCGCTCGCCGGCAGCCTTGTCGATGCGCTCGTCAGCGTCGAGAACGAGACGATGTCGGAGCGGCGCGAACAACTGGTCACGGATCTGCTTCTGGAAGAAATCGGCCGACTGCAGGAACGCCCGCTCGGCCTGCCGTTTCCGCGCGACGAGAAGCTCGCGGCGCTGTGCCGACAGTTCCTGCAGGCGCCATCGGCGGCAGCGAGCATCGACCAGTGGGCGGATCGCATGCGCCTCAGCCGGCGATCATTCACGCGGTTCTTCCGCAAGGAGACGGGCGTTAGCTTTGTCACCTGGCGCCAACAGGCCTGTATCTTCGCTTCCTTGCCGCTCCTTGCCGATGGCGAGCCAATCACCAATGTGGCCCTTGATGCCGGCTATGAGAATGTCGCGGCCTTCACCACCATGTTTCGCCGCATGCTCGGCAGCCCGCCGAGCGTCTATCTCAAGACCTATCTTGGCCAGTGACCGGGGTTCGCCAACCGGGTATGGCAAAGGAAGGTTGAATTGACCTGGTTAACGGAATCGTAGGAACAAGCCGCAATAAACCGCCCTCGTGTCGTTCCTGCCCACCTCCCTCCCTCGGCGCAACGGCACGGTCAAACTTCGCCCCGGCGAATGATTCTTCCGGAGTTGTTTCTTGCGTATCCGTTCTCTCGTCCTCCTTTCTGGAACCCTTTTGCTGTCGGCCAACGCCGCCTCTGCCGGTGACGGCCAGTATTTCTGGTCCGGTGACTGGTATCTGAAGGTCGGTGCCACCGGCTTCCTCGGCCCGAAGTATGAAGGCGCCTCGAAGCGCATGTTCCAGGTCGCGCCCCTGATCTCGCTCGGCAAGGCCGGCAGCTCGGTCCGCTTCTCCTCGCGCAACGACAACATGTCCTATGCGCTGGTCGACCAAGGAAGTTTCCGCGCCGGTCTCGTCGGCAAGCTGATCTTCGAGCGCGACGCCGGCACGTCCAGCGACCTGAGGGGCCTCGATCCGATCAAGTTCGGCGGTGAAGTCGGCGGCTTTGCGGAGGTTTATCCGACGGACTGGCTGCGGGTGCGCGCCGAAGTTCGCCAGGGCATTCGCAGCCACCACGGTATCGTCGCCGACGTTGCGGCCGACGCCTTCACCGATGTCAGCAGCAATGTCCGCATCTCCGGCGGTCCACGCCTGACCGCTGCGACCAGCGACTACTACGGCGCCTATTATGGCGTGAACGACCGCGAGTCTGCCGCATCCGGCCTCGCCACGTATTATCCGCATGGCGGCGTCGGATCCGCCGGCGTCGGCGCCGCGATCACCTGGCAGGCAACGGAGAAGCTTGAGACGAGTGCCTATGCCGAGTATCGGCGCCTGCTTGGCCCTGCCGCCGATTCCAGCCTCGTTCAAGAGCGTGGCAGCCGCAACCAGGTCCTGGTCGGTCTGTCGGCGACCTACCGCTTCGACTTCACCCTTCCCTGACATTGGCTGGTCCGGCGCCGCGACGATCTCGCCGCTTGACCGGCCGGACGGGCGGCGTCAAACAGGGGGATGAACACGTTCTCCGCCGATTCCGGCCGCGTCCACGACGCGCCCTCCAACAACTGGGTTTATCGCGTGCTGCCGCGTGCGCTCTGGCCCTATGCGCAGCTTGCCCGTTGGGATCGTCCGATCGGCTGGCAATTGCTGCTGTTGCCCTGCCTCTGGTCCGTGGCGCTGGCGACGGGCGCAGCGGCGGGCACCGAAGAATTCTCGTTCGGCCGCTTCCTGTATCATTGCTTCCTGTTCACCGCCGGCGCGATTGCCATGCGCGGCGCCGGGTGCACCTACAACGACATCGTCGACCACGACATCGATATGGAGGTTGCGCGCACCCGCTCGCGGCCGCTGCCGTCGGGACGCGTTTCGCGTCTTCAGGCGAAGGTGTTCATGGTGCTGCAGGCGCTCGTCGGCCTTGTCGTACTGCTGCAGTTCAATACTTTCTCGATCGTGCTCGGCATTCTGTCGCTCGCGATCGTGGCGATCTATCCCTTCGCCAAGCGGTTTACCGATTGGCCGCAATTCTTCCTGGGCCTCGCCTTCTCCTGGGGCGCGCTGATGGGTTGGGCGGCCGCGTTCGGTACATTGTCGCTGGCAGCCGTGCTGCTCTACGGTGCGGCGATTGCCTGGACGATCGGCTATGACACGATCTACGCCTACCAGGACCGGGAGGACGACGAGCTGATCGGCGTGCGTTCGACGGCAAGGCGGTTCGGCGAAAATCCGCGGCCGTGGCTGATCGGCCTTTATGGCATCGCGACGCTGCTGTTGCTTATGTCCTTCGTGGCTGCCGGTGCCGGCGCCATTGCCTATATCGGACTTCTGATTGCGGCGGCGATGCTGACCTATCAGATCCTGGTGCTGAACATCCACGATCCGGCGCAATGCCTGGCGCTGTTCAAGTTCAATGGGGTCGTGGGCCTGATCATCTTTGTCGGCCTGGTGCTGGCGTTTCTTGTTCGCCTGATATGAAAAATCCTCCGTCGCGGCGGAGGATCCTCTTTCATGCATTTGGTCCGTCCCGCTTCTGCATGTTTCCTTAAAACGTAGCCGGTTTAAGGATAAAAACATGCAGCCCTGAAAGTGCCACAGCGACCTTTGCGCGTCTGAAAAGACGCGCGGCGCTGTAGTGGCGGGCCGTAAAAGCTTCAGGCCCAGCTGATCTCGCGGGCGGCCTTGCGCTCCTTCGCCTCGTGACGCGCACGGAAGCTGGACAGGATGACAGCAACGGCGGCGGCGATATGCTTGCGCATCGGGTTTCTCCTTCTTTCGTGATCTTGGCTATGAACCCGATATGGCACGAAGAAGGCGGCGGAGCTGTTTCCGTGGGAACATCTCGAGCAATCCCAGAAAACCTGTGAAATGGCTTGCCGTCCGCAACGGCATCCCAAAATCGGCAGCCCCAAAATCGGCAGCGCGGAGATCAAACGACAACAGCCGGCCGCAGGGAACGGCCGGCTGTTGCGCTGGAGGTACTGCTGCGGAATTAGCTGCGGGCGATGATCTCGCGCCCGTCGATCTTCATGTGAACGCCAAGCGTGCCGGTGGAACGGCGCACGAGGAAACGCGGCCGGCGCTCGGCGAAGAAGGAGTGGCGGCGCCGCGGCTTGACCGGCGCGGTGCGCACGTCGCCGAGATGCTCTTCGAGGGGCCTTGCGACGCCATCCGCTTCGACCATCAGCATGGGAATGCGATAGGCCTCCGCCCAGGCGCGCCAGTCGGCCGCGATGTCGGACAGGTCGTGTGCGACGAGCAGCGGAACGCAGAGGTCCGGGTCGTCGTGATGAAGTTCCAGCGTCACTGTAACGTCTCCGTCGCCGTGATCGATCGCGCGAGCCGCGACCCCTTTGAATGCCCGCGCCGGCAGTGCGATCGAAAGCGGCAGGCCGCTCGATGGTAGCACCTTGCGCAGAACTGCGCCACGCTCGTCCAGGCTGATCGTGACATTACCCGTGTGACCGCGCAAGGCGTAGCTTGCCTGCTGTGGAAAGCGCTTCGGATCAAGACGGAGCGTGTTTTCGACCCATGCGGGTTGAGAGAGTGTGTTGCGCATTTCAATCGCCCTTGTTTTTCCTTGAGAGCCGTTTCCGGTCTTCTCGTCGGGACTTTTTCGTCCTCTATGGGCTGAGAATAGGCGCCCCCCTTTCCGAACGGCTTAAGAATCGCGGTTAAGAAAACTTTGCGTTTTTCGATGGTTAGCAAAAGCCGACCGCTCAGGGTTTCTGTTTCGTCAACGGGTCGGACGGTCTTGTTCCGATCGGACGCAACAAGCGGCCTGTCGGCGGCCGGCCAAAAGCCACACACAAGCCAGTGCTGCAATCATGACGCGTCAGAATTCTGTTTCGGGGTTGGTTCGGCCGCCCCATGGGTAACCGACGGGGCCAGGCATGGTATCGACCTATCTCGACTATAGTCGCATCACGCGTGATTTGCGCAGCAGCCTCAATCGTGTTGCCCAGCAGCCGCAGATCGCGCGCGAGGCCCAATATTACCGGGAAAACATCGACCGCGTGAAAACCGTCGACGCGTTCCTCGACGACTACCGGCTCTACTCCTACGCGATGAAGGCGCATGGCCTGGAGGACATGACCTATGCCAAGGCCTTCATGCGCAAGGTTCTGGAAAGTGACCTGAAGGACGATAACAGTTTTGCCAACCGTCTCACGGATGAACGCTACCGCAATTTTGCGCAGGCCTTCAACTTCAGTTCGGCAACCGCGGTGGCTCAAACCAGCGCACAGCAGGATGCGCTGATCGGCCTCTACAACGACCGCATCAACGATCTCGATACAGTCATGCGGCAAGAGATGGCCTATTTTGGCGCGGCCATGGATCTGGTCACCGATGTCGACCAGTTCCTGGGCAACGAAAAGCTGCGCTCCTTTGCCTTCACCGTGTTCGGACTGAACCCGAAGACCTTTTCGTACACGGAAGTTCGCAATGCGTTGACCAGCGATCCCGCGACCTTGACCGCCAACCAGACGGCAGCCAAGACGCGGTTGACCGAAGCGAGCAAGCAGCTGACGGATCTCGGCGCGCGCGACACCGCTCTCGCCCAGATCGTCAGCCTGACAGCCCAACTGGCCGCGGCGCCCGATGCCGACAAGCCTGCCATCCAGACGAAGATCGATGAGCAGAACGCAATCGTCACCGACCTCGATGCACGGCTGCCGCCGCGCGACCAGGCGCCGGCGCTGAAGACGCAGCTCTCCCTGGAGGTGAACACGCTTGCCAGGCAGATCAGCAGTCTCGATATCTATATCCAGCTCGCCTCGACATTCAATTTCAATGCCGACGGCAGCGTGCCTGCCGGTGAGAAGGCGATCAGCGACGAAAAGAAGGCGCTGCTCAACGAGGCCTATGTCTTCCTGCGGCCCGGCGTCACACCGTCGGGCGCTGCACGATTGACCGGCGCCGGGGCGCTGCTCAACAAGGAATACTACGAACAGAAGATCGGCAGCATTACCAAGGTCTCGGACCTGATCGCCGATAACCGCCTGCTCAACTACATCATCACCGCCTTCGGCTTGCCGTCCGCGACGACGATGCCCTCTACGGTCGAAAACATCCTCACCAGCGACATCAACGACCCGGAGAGCTACGTCAACAAATATGGCGGCGAATACAACGCCGCCTACAAGAAGATGCTTGCCGCCTTCAACTTCCAGACTGACGGTACGCTGCCAGCCGGCAAGACCGCGCAGGATGCGGACCAGATGAAGACGACGTCCGACGGCTACATGGTGCGCTACAACGACAAGAGTGATGCCGAGGACGAAGCGCTGGTCAAACGCTTCAAACTCCTGATCGGCACGATGAAATCGGTCGACGAGTTGCTCGCCAACAATGACATGAAGAAATTCATGCTGCGCGCCTTCGGCCTCGATAATGAGGATCTGAGCAGCCGAACGCTGAAGCGGATTCTGACCAGCGACCTCAACGATCCCAGAAGCTATGCCAACACGCTGCGCGATGAGCGCTACGTCAAGCTGGTAAAGGCATTCAACTTCAATCCGGACGGCACGCTCGGCGCACCAAAGTTGGCGCAGAGCGAAGCCGACATCATGAATACGGCCAAGGCCTATGTGATCGCCAAGTCCCGGTTCGGCACGGATGAAGAGAAGAAGGTCGCCAAGGTCAAGGCGCAGGAGGAAGCCAAGTACTACACGGCCGAGATCGAGAAGATCGAGACGCTCGACGCCTTCCTGGCGAACCGGCGGCTGGTCGATTTCGTGCTCGTCGGGTCCGGCATCGATCCGGGAACGGTCAAGACCGAATACCTCAAGGACATGTTCACGTCCAACCTGGACGATCCCAAGAGCTTCATCAATACCGATCCGAACGGGCTGAAGTACCGCGGGATCGTCGCCTCCTTCAACTTCGACACAGACGGCAAGATCGTCCGGGGCGAGGCCGGCCAGATCCAGACCCGGCGCGGATTGATCACCACGGTCGACCTCTATCTCAATCAGTCGCTCGAGGAGTCCGAAGGCGCCGACAACGGCGGCGTTCGCCTGGCGCTCTATTTCAAGCGCAAGGCCCCGGAGATCAACACGGCTTACGACATCCTGGCCGAGACCGCCCTGTTCCAGGTTATCAAGACGGCCTACAGCATGCCGGAGGGGCTGCAGAACGCCAAGATCGAGGCGCAGGCCGCCTATATCGAGCGCGTCGTCAACATCAAGGATCTGCAGGATCCCGGGAAGCTCGAGAAGCTCCTGCAGCGGTTCACGGCACTTTATGACGTCGAAAACAACACGGACGTATCACCGGGGCTGGCGATCCTCAGCGGTAGCGGCGGAGGCGGCGTCAGCGCCGAGACGCTCCTGTCTCTCTCGCAGTTGCGCGCAGGCGGTCGCTGAGTCAGGTTGCGTAAAGTGCAGCGAGCCCTTTGCGGCAGGTGCTTAAGCCTGCCGCAGAAGACTGCCCGCTTCACCGGTCGGCGCGCAGCACCTTGTCAGGGTTCATGATGCCCGCCGGATCGAAGGCGTGCTTGATCCGTTGCATCAGCTCGATCTCGATCGGTGCGCGGATTTCTGCGAGCTCGTCGCGCTTCAGCTGGCCTATGCCGTGTTCGGCCGAGATCGAGCCGTTATATCTCAGAACGATACCGTGCACGATCGCGTTGATCTCGCGCCAGCGATCGAGGAAGGCCTGCTTGTCGGCGCCGACCGGCTGCGAAATGTTGTAGTGGATGTTGCCGTCGCCCATGTGGCCGAAAGAGCAGATGCGCGCGCCTGGGATCGCCTTCATGACGGCGGCGTCCGCCTCCTTCATAAAGGCAGGAATGCTGGAAACGGGCACTGAGACGTCGTGCTTGATCGAGCCGCCCTCGGGTTTCTGCGCCGGCGACATGCTTTCGCGCATATGCCACAGCGCCTTGCCTTGCGTCTCGTTGGCGGCGATCACGGCGTTTTCGACGAGACCGGCGGCAAAGCCCTGTTCCAGGAGGTCGTTGACCATGCGCTCGGCGCTTTCGGCCGAATCCGAGGTCGAGATGTCGATCAGCGCGTACCAAGGATGGACGGTGTCCATCGGGTCGCGAACGCCGGGAATATGTTTCGTCGTGAATTCGACGCCGAGGCGCGGCATCAGCTCGAAGCCGGTCAGCGCCGGCCCGCAAAGGCTGGCGGCCTTTTCGAAGAGAGCGAGCGCATGCTCCACACTGCCGACACCGGCGAAGGCTACCTGATGTCCAAGCGGTTTCGGGAATAGCTTGAGCACCGCGCCGGTGATGACGCCGAGCGTGCCCTCGGCGCCGATGAAGAGGTCGCGCAGGTCGTAGCCGGTATTGTCCTTCTTCAGCCGGCGCAGCCCGTCCCAAATTTCGCCGGTTGGCAACACGACCTCGAGGCCGAGGCAGAGCTGGCGCATGTTGCCATAGGCGAGCACCGCCGTGCCGCCGGCATTGGTGGAGAGATTGCCGCCGATACGCGCGGAGCCTTCCGATCCGAGCGACAGCGGGAACAGGCGATTGTGATCGTCCGCCGCCTTCTGGATGTCGGCGAGAATGCATCCGGCGTCCGCGACGATCACGTTGCCGACCGGATCCACGTCGCGAATCCGGTTCAGCCGTTCGAGCGAAAGCACGATGTCCGCTTTGCCTTCCCGCGGGATCTGTCCGGCCACGTGGCCGGTGTTGCCGCCCTGCGGTACGATCGCGGTGCGGGTCGCGCTGGCGAGTTTCATGATGCGAGAGACTTCGTCGACCGAACCGGGGCGAAGCACCATCGGCGTCGTGCCGCGAAAGAGCCCGCGGGATTCGACGAGATAGCGCGCCTTGTCCGCTTCGGCGGTGACCGCATTGGCGCTGCCGACGATCTCGACGAAGGAGGCGATGAGTTCAGGAGAGGGAAGGGTCGTCATGAGTCTGCCTTCGCACTGCGCTTGAGCGCGCTATCAGATCGGTCGATCTGAAGACACGATCCTCGGTTCCTATCGGCTGCGATCATAACCGCAATCGCGGCCGTCCGGTGAGGGCGGGGTGCGGAGGAGAAGCCGCACGCGATCTCACCCTCGCGGCGCCGCCGCACGCTGCAGCCGGTCGATGATCGCTTCTCCCAATCCTTCCGAAGGGATCGGCCCGAAGGCGATCGTCGCAGCGCCGCTGGCGTCGGCCCGCTTCATGTAGTCGAAGAGATTGGCTGCCGCTTCGTGAAGATTTCCGGTCGGGCTGAGATCGAGAACGATGGCCGCCTGTTCCTCGCCGGCGATCCGGCCGCCGCCGTAGCGGATCAAGGCCTCGCCCGCACGCACATCGGCAACATCGAGCCTGACGGCCGCGCCGGGCGCGTAGTGGGAGGCCAGCATGCCCGGCGCCTCGATCGTTGCTCCCGCCGTTTCCGGTCGGATCACCGGACGATCGAGCAGGCGCTCGATTTCTGCGGCATCGAGGCCGCCGGGGCGGAGCAGCCGGATCTCGTCGCCATCGACCTTGATGATCGTGGACTCCAAGCCGATTTCGGCCGGGCCTGCGTCGAGGATCAGTTTCAGCTTTTCGCCGAGATCCGCATCGACATGGACCGCACTGGTCGGGCTGATCTTGCCCGAGGTGTTGGCGCTGGGCGCTGCGAGCGGCCGCCCGAAGCGGGCGATCACCCGGCGCGAAAAGCCGTCGGGCATGCGGATGCCAAGCGTGTCGAGGCCGGCCGAGGCCAGCGCATGCACGCTGCTATCGGGCCGCTGCGGCAAGATCAGCGTCAGGGGTCCGGGCCAGAAGGTTTCCGCCAGGCGTCGGGAAATCGGGTCGAAGCGCACATGGGCCTCGGCCATCGCCATGTCGGAGACATGCGAGATCAGCGGATTGAAGCGCGGCCGGCCCTTCATCTCGTAGATGCGGCTGATCGCATCGGGATTGGTGGCGTCGGCGGCAAGGCCATAGACGGTTTCGGTGGGAATGGCGACCGGTTCGCCTTCGGCAAGAACGGCGCAGGCGCGTTCGATCGCGCGGTCCGGTTCCCTGCCTGTGTCGATGATCTCTGCCATGCCGTTTCCTTTCCGACGCTTCCTTAACGGACGTGCCGGGAAAACAGAACGATTTTTTTGGGGGCGTTCGGTTGCTGCCTCAGAGACTGCGGATAATGCGGCGCAGCGCGGAGTCCCGGGCACCCAGCATCAGCACGTTCTTGAGAGCAACCTTGGGGTCGTCCGTGCGGAAGAGGAGCCCGTTGTCGCGGACGTTGCGGTTGATGACCATCTGTCCGTCTTCGGCGTTCGGCTCGATCGCGACCGCGAAATACATGCGGGAATAGCCGCTCTGGATACGGTCGAAGAAATGCGTCTCATCACCAAGGTCGCTGAAGAAATTGGCGAAGTAGAACGACCAGGTGATGTCCTTGGAAGGCGTGACCGCCGTCCGCGCCGCCGTCACATGGCAATAGCCGAGATGCGGCTTGCCGACGAGCGTGCGGTGAAAAATCAGCTTGGGAAACTGGATCGAGGCATGAAAGCCGTTGATCCGCTTGTGCGTCGTGTCACCGGCGGTCGCGAGCTTCTTGCCGGTCCTGTCCGCGACTTCTTCGTAGCTCAGATACCGTCGCTCGCTCGGCAGCCATTGCCGGCGGTTGATCCTGCCGGTGCGCAGAAACTCGGTGTGAACGGCCGTCTTCGGCATGACCGCCGGCGGCTTCTCGGCCGCAGCGTCGTAATATCTGAACTTTGCCATGATCGTCAGTGTGCCATCTGCCTGCCGGACATCTTCGTCCGCCGGCAAGCCTAGTGGCTTATGGTTAATGAAGGATTTCCTTTCGTTCGCGGAAGATGCCCCTGCACATTCATGGGAATGTCGCAAACGGGCGAAGCCTTCCTGTGTCTGCGTCATGTCAGTCACAAAAGCCGGAATCTGCCCAATTTTTGATCTATCTATATGTTTATAAAGTGAAAAATTCTCGCATCCGTTTCCAAAAGGCGGTTTCGATCGTGTCGTCATTCTGGAATTGAATGTCGCTATCCGGCGCCTGCCGAGGCGCCTTCCGCGCTTACATATCCTTACTCAAGGTGTCGTCTTCCAAAGGGGAAGGCGGAGAATTGGGAAGCCGGTCAAATCCCGGCGCTGCCCCCGCAACGGTGGTGGAGCGAAAGGCTCGGCAAAAGGCCACTGGACGGTTTTCCGTCCGGGAAGGCGCCGGGCTGGTCCTTCGAAGGACGGCTCCTGAGCCCGGAAACCAGCCTTGACAGACATAACCGTAACGGGTTGCGGCGGGCAGCCGGATCGGAGCCTAAAACGCATGGGCGTGCGCCCATGCGGGTTCCTGTCCTGCCTCTCCGAAACATGGCGCATGAGGACAGGACATGGATACCAAGACCGATATGCTTCGCAAGCTGAAGGGCCGGCGTGACGGCTACAGCCTCGATCGGGCCTTCTACATCGACCCCGACTATTACCGGCAGGACCTGGAAAACATCTGGTATCGGGATTGGCTGTTCATCGGCCACGATTGCGAAATCCCGCGGGCCGGCAACTATTTCACCGTCCAGGTCGGCGACTATCCGGTCGTCATCACCCGCGATCGCCAGGGCACGATCCGCGCGCTCCACAACTCCTGCCGCCACCGCGGCTCCCGCGTCTGCACGCAGCACAAGGGCTCTTCGGCAAAGCTCGTCTGTCCCTATCATCAATGGACCTACGAGCTCGACGGCTCGCTGCTCTTCGCACGCCAGATGGGCGAAGACTTCGACAAGGCAGCCCACAGCCTGAAGCAGATCCATTGCGAAACGGTCGGCGGCTACATCTTCATCAACCTGTCGGAGACGCCGGCGGATTTCGCCGCCTTCCGCGAGCTGGCATTCCCCTACCTCGCGCCGCACCGGCTGGGAGAGACCAAGGTCGCCTTCGAAAGCACCATCATCGAAAAGGGCAACTGGAAGCTCGTCTGGGAGAACAACCGCGAGTGCTACCACTGCGCCGCCAATCACCCCGAACTCTGCCGGACCTATCCGGAAGCGCCGACCGCGACCGGGGTGCAGGGCGCCAAGGACGATCCGGTGATTGCCGCCCATTGGGCGAAGTGCGAGGCCGAGGGCCTGCCGAGCGAGTTCCGGATGTCGCCGACCGGCCAGTTCCGCGCCGCGCGCATGCCGCTGGTCGATAATGCCGAAAGCTACACCATGTCGGGTGCGCCCGCCGTAAAAAGGGCGCTGTCGGCCGATGTCAGGCAGAAGCAGATCGGCACGCTCCTGATGTTCCATTACCCCACGACCTGGAACCACGTGCTTTCGGATCACGCCATCACCTTCCGCGTGTTGCCGCTGGGGCCGGAACTCACGCAGGTGACAACGAAGTGGCTGGTCCACAAGGACGCGGTCGAAGGTGTCGACTACACGCTCGAGGATCTGACTCATGTCTGGACCGAGACCAACGACCAGGATCGCCAGATCGTCGAGGAAAATGCCTTCGGCATCCGCTCGCCGGCCTATGAGCCCGGTCCGTATTCGCCGGAGCACGAGGGTGGCGTGATGCAGTTCGTCGAATGGTACTGCAAGTTCATGGAGCAGCGCCTGCAGGGCGATGCGGCTCCGCTCTCAAAGGTCGCCTGACATGCAGATGGCGTCCTCCTTCCATCATTTCGACGAACTGCATGTCTGGATCGACCGGCAGCAGATGCTCGAATGCACATCGGCGGTTGTCGAAACCGCCGATGTCATGACCTTCACCTTCCGTGCGGAGAAGCCCGCCTGGTTTCGTTATCTGCCCGGCCAGTTCGTCACCCTCGAATTGCCGGTCGCCGACGAACCGGTCATGCGCACCTACACCCTGTCGTCGACGCCATCGCGACCGCTGTCGATTGCCGTCACGGTGAAGGCGCAGGCCGACAGCGTCGGCACCCGCTGGATGTTCGATCACCTGAAGCCGGGCATGAAGCTCCGGGCTTTTGGACCGCTCGGAGATTTCAGCTTCGTCCGTCATCCCGGCGAAAAGTACCTGTTTATCTCCGCCGGATCCGGCATCACCCCGATGATGTCGATGACGCGCTGGATGGCCGACTGCGTGCCGGAGACCGATGTCACCTTCATCTCCTGTGCTCGCCGGCCGGACGACCTTCTGTTTCGCTCGGAGCTCGAGGTTCTGGCGACACAGATGTCCGGGCTGAACCTCGGCTTCATCGTCGAGGGGCACGAGGCGCGTCACGGCTGGCATGGCCTGCGCGGCCGCATCGACGGTGCCAAGCTACCGTTGCTCGCTCCCGACTTCCAGGAGCGCACGGTGTTCTGCTGCGGTCCGGAACCGTTCATGCGCGGTGTGCGCGAGATGCTGAAGGCAGCCGGCTTCGACATGGCCCGCTATCACGAGGAGAGCTTCCAGCCGGCGGCAGCACCTGCCGCGGAAGAGATCGCCGTGCGCGCCGGTGCCGGCGATGATGGTGAGGTTCAGGCGGCCAAGGTCGCCTTCACCATGAGCGGCAAGGAGGTCGAGGCGAAACCCGGCCAAACGATCCTGCAGACGGCGCGTGCCAATGGTGTGAGGATCGGCGCTGCCTGCGAGGGCGGAATCTGCGGCACCTGCCGGGTGATGAAGGTCGCGGGCGAGGTCGAGATGAACCACAATGGCGGTATTCTCGATGACGAGGTCGACGAGGGCTACATCCTCGCCTGCTGCTCGCGGCCGCTGGGAGATGTCCAGATCGAAGCCTGAAGGATCAGGGCGTGTTGCAGGGCGCAGGCTTGATTGCAACGCGCCGTAGCGTGTCGGCATTGGCAACTGCGCTGCCACAACCGCCCTGTGCCGCGTCATCGGCGGCGACCGCCACCTGTAGGGCGCGCTCGTGGCGAGCGAAGTCGATCGAGCCCGTCACCAGCCTGTCGACGCCGCTGCCGGCGCCGCTCGTGGCACCGGCACGGCTGACAAGCAGCGGCTCGCCAAGCGTTGCGGAGGCCCGTGCGACCGCGTGCATGCCCGTCCCCTGCTCGGCTTGAGCAACGAGGGTGAGCGGCAATGGCTTTTCAGGCAGCAAGGCACCCTGCGCCCAAATCGCTTTCAGCGCCAGCGGCGACTTTGCAGCGACATTCACGTCGATATCGTCGAGCGTCCCTGGCACGCGGTAGGGGCAACGCCGTTTGCCGCAATTGATGCCGGACGAGAACTGCCACAACGCATAGCTTTCCCAATTGCCCATCGGGAAGACCTGGCGGATATCCGGCTTGTAGCGCGCGTACCAGAGCGGCAGGCGCGACAGCAGCCGGTGCTTGGCGCGGTGCGCGGCGATATATTTGGCCGTGATGTGGTTGGTATAGAGGATCGGATAACGTCCGGTGCGGGTCTTGACGTGGCCGGCGAAGATCGCGGCATCCTCTAGCGACATGTATTTGTCGGCATCGATGCCCTCGAGATCGAGAACCATCAACTCGTCGTCGCGCGGCTCGGCGTAGTCGAGGAAATGGTTTGCCTGGTCGACGGGATTGCCAGGACGGGCGAGATGGTAGGCACCCCACAGCAGCCCGTGTGTGCGGGCGATCATGCGCCGGGTCTGGTAGAGTTCGCGGCTGACGGCGTATTTGCGCCACATGGTCTTGCAGTGGTTGAAGGTGTCGCCGTTGTGGTCGCCGGTGCAGGAGAAGCTTTCGGGCAGGCCGTCGGAGGCCTTGGCGATGAAGCCGGAGATGCGCTTGTCCGCGAGCATCGTTTCCCAGTCGATGCTGTTCATCTCATAGGCATCGACGATGATGGCGTTGGACTTGGTCTTCCAGGGCTCCAGTTCACCGGCGCGTGCGATCGCCGCCGCGAAAGCCAGACCTAGAAAGGTCGCGAGGCGCAGAATCATCCCTGTGGTGGAGATATACCGCTTTGCCATTCTCTGAGATTGCCGACAGTATCGTTAATGTATCGTAAATCCCAGCCCCCGAGGCGGACTGTGCTGGAGCGGCGCGCGAAAGTATACCGACCTCCGGCTGTATATGAGCAATGCCTTGCATAATATTGGTGTGTCGCGTGATGCCTTCGACGCCGACAGGCGGATGAACGAATGCGCCAAAGCCGTCACTGCTGCCGATCTGCAGCTGCTGATCCGCAGCAGCCGCGATGCCTGAAGATGGAACAAAACCGGTGACTTATGCGTTGCTGGTTGGCTTCGGATTTCCCGGCTGAGGGTCATCCCCGGTTTGCAGCGAACCGGGTGAAATCACGCAGAGGCTGAAGTTCCCGTGGTCGCCCGATTTTTTGGCACCCTGCGGAGCGTGGATTCGGTTATGGAGGTTTTGATGAAGACTTTGCTGAAGACCGGGAAGAGCCGGTGGTTTTCTGCGATTATTGCCGCGGCAGTTCTGATGACGTCCGCGGCCCCGTCGCAGGCGTTCATGCCGACGCCGCCTCGCGTCGAGCGGCAGAACGAGGCGACGAACGTTCAGTATCGCAGGCCGGGGTATGAACGCCGCGGCAACTATTACTACTACAATGGCTACCGCGGTTATAACTACCGCCGTCCGGGATACCGTTACTATAACGGTTGGTGGTACCCGATGGCCGCCTTCGGCACCGGCGTGATCATCGGCGGGGCAATCGCCCAGCCGCCGCGCTACGAGCGTCCGGCTCCCGTCTACGGCAGCCGCCATGTGCAATGGTGCGCCAACCGGTACCGGTCCTACAGGGCCTATGACAATAGTTATCAGCCCTATGGCGGCCCGCGCCAGCAGTGCTATTCGCCCTATAGCTAAGGGGTGAGCAGGGCCGGGGGCTTTCGCTGCCGGCCTTTTCTCTGACATTCAAAGAATGCCGATCCGCCTGAGGATCCACCAGGCAAAGGCCATGGAAAGTGCGATGAACAGCGCCGCATAGAGCGTGCCGGTGCCGTCGGCGAAGGGGAGCGCCCCGGTGTTCATGCCGAAGAAACCGGTCACGAGCGTCGGCGGCAGCAGGAATGCGGTCATCAGCGACAGGATGTAGAGGTGGCGGTTGGTTTCCGAGGAGATCTTGCTGTCGATTTCTTCGTGCAGCAGTCGTGCCCGTTCCTGCAAAGCGAAGACGTCGCGGTCGACCGCCTCGAGCCGGTCGGAAAGCCGCTCGGCAACGTCGATGAAACCGGGGGGCACCTCGTCTTCATCCGAGGCGGCCGCCCGCCTCAGCAAAGCCAGGATCGTGCGCAGATGCCGATGAAGCCGCACCACCGTGCGGCGGAGCGGCGCAAGGCCTGGCTGCTGGCGATGTCCGGCCGCGCCATAGACATGATCCTCGATGACGTTCAGTTCCTCGGTCAATTCCAGAACCAGCGAGATCAATGTGCGCTGGAACTCGATCACGATCATCTCGAAGAGGTCGATCGGGCGGGCACATTTCGTGCTCTTCTCCACGGCCGCCTTGACGCGGTCGATGCTGCGCAACGGATGCAGACGGGTGGTGAAGATGATCCGGTCGCTGACGGCGAAATGCAGCCAGCCGATCGTCTTGGTCACGGCATCGAAGGTGCGCTCGAAGTCGACGAGCGTGCCGTGTACGATATCATCCGAAACCGTAATCGCGGCCTGCGTGTCGTGGCTGGTCAGCGCGGTGACCGCGAGTGGCGGAAGGTTGCCGATCCGCTCGATGAGGGCAGGCGTGCGTGCATCGGAGAGCGCTAGATGAACCCAGACCCATCCTTCGCCTGTCAGCAGGCTGTCGACCGAAGCGTCGGTGGCGATGCGCTGGCAGCGGCTTTCGCCTGGCAGGAAACGATAGGCCCAGACGATGCCGGGTATTTCGGGGGAAATCAGGTTCATCTGAACGCCTTGGCAAAAGCCTTATGCCTTGGCTTCTATGCGCCGTTGATGACAGTTTTGTTACAGTCGAAGCGGCGCGACGTCGTGGCAGAGTGCGGCAATTGACGTTGACGTTTACGTAAAAATCAATAGTGTTCGGCGCAACGAGGATGCGCCCTGCGCGACCTGGCTATCTGGGAGGATCATCATGTACAAGGCACCCGTCGACGAGATCGCGTTTACGCTGAAACACGTGGCAGGCATGGGCGACGCGCTGCAATCGGGTGCGCTCGGCGACCTCGGCGAAGATCTGGTCGATGCCATCCTGTCGGAAGCGGGCCGATTCGCGACGGAGGAGGTGGCGCCCCTCGGCGACGTCGGCGACCGTCAGGGCTCGCGTCTGGTCGAAGGAAAGGTCGAGACGCCGGATGGCTGGCGTGACCTCTATCACAATTGGATCGCTGGCGGCTGGAACGGGTTGACGGCTCCAGAAGAATTCGGCGGCCAGAACCTGCCGCACATGCTGCATGTCGCCGCCATGGAGATGTGGAACGCCGGCTCCATGGCCTTCGCGCTTGGTCCGACACTCACCATGGGCGCCGTCGAGGCGCTGGAAAAGCACGGCTCGGAAGCGCTGAAAGCCACCTATCTGCCGAAGATGGTTTCCGGCGAATGGACCGGCACGATGAACCTGACGGAGCCGCATGCCGGCTCCGATCTCGGCGTGCTGAAGACCCGCGCCGAGCGCCGCGACGACGGCACCTACCGCATCTTCGGCCAGAAGATCTTCATCACCTGGGGCGAACACGACTTCACCGACAACATCGTCCATCTGGTGCTCGCCCGGCTTCCCGACGCGCCGGCGGGGACGAGGGGTATTTCGCTCTTCCTGGTGCCGAAGTTCCTGGTCAAGGATGACGGTTCGCTCGGCGAACGCAACGACCTCTTCTGCCATTCGCTCGAACACAAGCTCGGCATCCACGGTTCGCCGACCTGCACGATGATCTACGGCGACGGCAAGTTCGGCGCAGAGAAGGGCGCGATCGGCTATCTGATCGGCGAGGAAAACCGCGGTCTCGCCTGCATGTTCACCATGATGAACAATGCGCGTCTCGCCGTCGGCATGCAGGGCGTCGCCATCGCAGACGCCGCCACCCAGAAGGCGATCGCCTTTGCCAAGGAACGCACCCAGGGCAAAGCGCCCGGCTGGACGGGGCAGGGCATGAGCCCGATCATCGAGCATCCCGATGTCGCCCGCACGCTTCTGACGATGAAGGCGCTGACGCAAGGGTCGCGCGCGATCTCCTATGCCTGTGCCCACGCCGTCGACATGGCGCATGCGGCTGAAGGCGAAAAAGCAAAATACTGGCAGGAGCGCTCCAGCCTGCTGACGCCGATTGCCAAGTCCTTCTCGACCGACGCCGGCGTCGACGTAGCCTCGATGGGCATCCAGGTGCATGGCGGCATGGGCTTTATCGAGGAAACCGGTGCCGCCCGCTACCTGCGGGACGCCCGCATCGCCCCGATCTACGAGGGCACCAACGGCATCCAGGCGATCGATCTCGTCACCCGCAAGCTGCCGCTCTCCGACGGCGCGCATGTGCGCGGCTTCATCGGCGAACTGCGCGAGATCGCGCAGGCCGTGCGCGCCTCGAACCGGAATGGTTTCGGCGAGACGGCGGCGCGCCTTGATGCGGCACTGGATGATCTTTCGGCTGCGACGGAGTGGCTGATCGCGGCCGTCGCCGGCGGCAAGCTCGCCGAAGCGCTCGCTGGCGCGACGGCCTATCAGCGCCTGTTCGGCCTGACGCTGAGCGGCGCCTATCTGGCGAAGGGCGGTCTGGCCGAAGTGGCTGACGGCAAGGAAGACCAGCGCATCGCACTCTGCCGCTTCACCGCCGAAAACCTCCTGGCGGAAACGACCGCCCTGAAGGATCGTGTCGTCAACGGCGCCGACAGCCTGGCCGTCGCCCGCGCCGTTCTGGCTTGAGAGGAATTGTCATGACCGACCACGTGCTCATCGAGCGGCCGGAAGCCTATCCCGGCGTCCAGGTGATCCGCTTCAACCGGCCGGAAAAGAAGAACGCCATCACCCGCGACATGTACGCGAAGATGACCAATGCGCTGACGGTTGCCTCAAGCGATCCGGCCGTGCGCGCCACCGCCTTCCTGGGCACCGATGGTTGTTTCTCCGCCGGCAACGACATGGCCGATTTTCTCGCCTTCGCCATGGGTGGCTCCATGGGCATGGAGGTGATCGAGTTCCTGAAGGCGCTGGCGACCGCAACCAAACCCATCGTCTCGGGCGTCGATGGCCTGGCGATCGGCATCGGCACGACGATCCATCTGCATTGCGACCTGACGATCTCCTCTGAACGTTCGCTGTTCAAGACGCCCTTCGTCGATCTGGCGCTGGTGCCGGAAGCCGCGTCGAGCCTGATAGCGCCGCGCATCATGGGCCATCAGCGGGCTTTCGCCTTGCTTGCGGCGGGCGAGCCGCTCGATGCCAAAGGTGCGTTGGACGCAGGGCTGATCTGGAAGATCGTCGGCCAGGACGCGGTGGAAGAAGAAACGCTGGCACTCGCCGCCCGTCTCGCCAAAAAGCCGCCGGAAGCGCTTCGCATCGCCCGCGACCTCGTCCGTGGCGACCGCAGCGACGTTCTGGCGCGCATCGACGAGGAAGCCAAGCATTTCGCGGCGCAGTTGAAGAGCGCCGAAGCGCGTGCAGCCTTCGAGGCCTTCATGCGCCGCTAAGCAGTCTCCAGGCTTTTGCGAGTGGGAGAACGGGTGCCGCAGTGCACCCGTTTTTGCTTTCGGGGGCGGTGTTCTAGCCGCCGCACGGTAAAGATCGCGTTGCCGTCGGCATCGCGAACTTGCATAGATCAATTTTAATTTGTTCTTAAATAGCGATCGCTAGCGTGGGGCGCGATAGGCCTATCCTCACTTCGAGAGGCCCCAGCCGCATGAAGCATGGCTGGCTCCGCCTTCTGGCATGTTCAACGTTTTCCCGCAGGCGTCTGCGCTCCGTCCCTCCGGCGGACGAAGGATGCTGCGCGAAGATCATCGAGAGCTCATGTCCGGCGGGAGCCGCCGGCACCCCATTGGGAGCCCATCTTGTCCAAGCGATCGAACCTCATGACGCGGATCCTGGTTGCCGCGTCCTGTGTCGTCGTCGGCGCCTTTGCCGGCTTTTCCGTTTACATCGACACGCTGCAGCGTGGCACCACGACCAAGGCCGTCGAGGAGAACATTGCCTCATCCGGCACGCAGGCCGCCCAGAGCGTCGCCAAGTGGCTGAACGGCCGCGTCACGCTGACTGCGATGGTGGCCGATGCCACCGGCAACGTCGCGGACGATAGCGCCATCCAGCCGATCCTGAAGAACGACGTTCTGACCAGCGAGTTCATGTCGACCTATGTCGGCAATGAAAGCGGGAAGTTCATCACCTGGCCGGACAATCCGATGCCGGCCGGCTACGATCCGCGCCAGCGCCCCTGGTACCAGCAGGCCGTCAAGGCCGACGCCCGCGTCTTGACCGAGCCCTATGTCGACGCCTCCAGTGGCGCGCTGATCATCAGCGCCGCCGTCCCGGTCAAGCGTGATGGCAAGCTCTATGGCGTTGCGGCCAGCGACTTTTCGCTCGATACGCTGGTGGCAATGATCAAGGGCGTCGATGTCGGCGGTGAAGGCTTCGCCTTCCTCGCCAGCAAGGACGGCCAGATCCTCGTGCATCCGGATGCCAAGCTCGTCACAAAGTCGCTCACCGACGCCTTCCCGATCGACACGCCGACGATCGGCTCCGGCATCATGAACACCGAGCTCGGCGGCAAGCCGATGCTGGTGAGCTTCGTTCCGGTCCAGGGTCTGCCGTCGGTCGAATGGTATGTCGGCTTCGTCATTGATGCCGACGCCGCCTACTCGGCGATCGACCAGTTCCGCATCGCCGCCACCATCGCCACCATCCTGGCCGTCGGCGTGATGCTGGTCTTCCTTGCGACCTTCCTCAACCGTCTGGTCATCCGTCCGGTGACGGAGATGACCGGCGCGATGGAGAAGCTCGCTTCGGGCAACCACAACGTCGAAATTCCCGGCGAAGAGCGTACCGACCAGATCGGCTCGATGGCCGCGGCCGTCGCCATCTTCAAGGCGAATGCCGTCGAGCGTGCCCGTCTCGAAAGCGAAGCGGATGCGAACCGTTCGCTGTCGGAACGTGAGCGTCTGGAGCGCGAGGCGCAGAAGGTGCGGGATGCAGCTGAGATCCAGCAGGCCGTCGATGGTCTGGCGTCCGGCCTCGGCCGCCTGGCCGAAGGCGATCTCGCTTACCGGATCGACAACCCGTTCGCCGATCGCCTTGACCGTCTAAGGGCCGACTTCAACAACTCGGTCGCCAAGCTGCACGACACGCTCCGCGCTGTCGGCGCCAACGCCCGAGGCATCGATGCCGGTGCAACGGAAATCCGCTCGGCCGCCGACGATCTTGCCCGCCGCACCGAGCAGCAGGCAGCCTCGGTCGAAGAGACTGCTGCTGCTCTGGAAGAGATCACCACGACCGTCAAGGATTCCGCCCGCCGGGCCGAGGAAGTCGGCGCTCTCGTTGCCCGCACCCGTGCCGGCGCCGAGAAATCAGGCGAAGTCGTTGCGAACGCTGTCGAGGCGATGCACGCGATCGAGAAGTCTTCGGGCGAAATCTCCAACATCATCGGCGTCATCGACGACATCGCCTTCCAGACGAACCTGCTGGCGCTGAACGCCGGCGTCGAAGCGGCCCGTGCCGGCGAGGCCGGCAAGGGTTTCGCCGTCGTCGCCCAGGAAGTGCGCGAGCTTGCCCAGCGTTCGGCCAATGCCGCCAAGGAGATCAAGGCGCTGATCACCACCTCGGGCAACCAGGTGCGCAACGGCGTGACGCTCGTCGGCGATACCGGCAAGGCGTTGGAGATGATCGTCGCCGAAGTCCAGGAGATCAACAAGCACGTGAGCGCAATCGTGACCGCGACGCGCGAGCAGTCGACGGGTCTTCAGGAGATCAACACGGCCGTCAACACCATGGACCAGGGCACCCAGCAGAACGCGGCGATGGTCGAGGAGCAGACGGCGGCAAGCCATGGTCTTGCCTCCGAAGCCGCTTCGCTCAATGCGCTGCTCGCCCAGTTCAACCTCGGCGATACCCAGAGTACCTATGCGCCGGCACCGCGTCGCCGCGCTGCATAGGCAAAAAAAACACCTTAAATGCGAAACAAGACCCGGAGCGCAACTCCGGGTCTTTGCGTTTTGGCGCCCGCTTCTCGAAAATCGGTCGGCGTGCCCTAATTCGTTGTTCCGTCTTTCCTTTTTTACGGTTTGATAAAGTGTCGAAGCATACCTTTCGACTGCCGCGAAATGACTTCGCACCGCACATCCGCCGATAGAGTCCATCTCCCGAAAAGGTCGCCTCGGGGCAGCCGATGTGTTCCAGACACCTGCCTCACGCTGCGCGTGTTTCGGCTTTCCTTCACGCGTTCGAAGTTTGCTCGCGATCTGCTTTTTCAAGCGATCGCGCGAAGGGAGACGAACGGTGATTCTCAAGACTGCGACGGCACGAAACATGTTTGCCATTGTGATGACTGGCCTTTTGACCTGTATGGTCACGGCCGCCTTCGTGTTCTGGCTATCCTATCAGCAGCTGAAGGAACGCAGCATCGCTGAGATGACTAACGCCGCCTATACCAGCGCTGCGAATGTTGAGGCGAGGTTCGCAGAAACCAAGACGCTGGCGAACAATATGCGTTCCGCCCTCTATGCCATGAAAGACGGCGGCACCGCCTCGCGCGAAGGCACGGTGGCACTGCTGAAGAAGCTGATTGCCGACAACCCCTTGGCCGTCGGCCTCAGCACCGGTTGGGAACCAAATGCCTTCGATGGCAAGGACGCGGAGTATGCGGGCAAGCCGGGCCATGACGCCAGCGGCCGGTATGTTCCCTACATCGCCCGCTCGGGGGATAAGATTGTTCACGAGGCGCTGGTCGATTACGACAAGCCGGGCGCGGGCGACTACTATCAGGTCCCCAAGAAGACCGGCCGTGACATGATCACCGAGCCCTATTTCTACAAGATCAACGGCCAGGACGTGCTGATGACGTCGATCATGGTGCCACTGAAGCTCGACAATGCCTTCGTCGGTGTCGACGGCGTGGACATGGCCCTTGGTGAGCTCTCCAAGGAACTCGGCAAGCTGGCGCCGTTCGGCGACGGTTTCGTCTCGCTCATCAGCCAGGGCGGCAGCATCATCAGCCATCCAGACCAGACCTTCCTCGGAAAGTCGCTCAAGGACACCGGGCTTGAAGCCGGTGGTTGGGGACAGCTTCTGGGCAAGACCGAACACGCGATCGAAATCACGCATACGGATGGCTCGGTTCACATCGCCGTCGCCGTGCCGGTGAAGCTCCTGCCGGATACGACCTGGTACGTCGTGGTGTCCGTGCCCCAGGCAACGGTCTTTGCCGGCCTGTCCCATTTGGCGATGATCTCCATCGCGGTGATCGCGGTCGCGGCCTTGATCCTGATCCTTGCCGGTTGGACGCTCGCCAGCCGCTTCCGCAAGCGCGTCGCCAACGTCATTGGCGTTACCGGCCAGATTGCCGCTGGCGAGACCGACGTCGACCTGTCGGAGGCCGAGCGCAAGGACGAAATCGGCGATCTCGCCCGCTCGCTGCGCGTTCTGCGGGACGCGACGATTGCGAAGATGCAGCTCGAAAACGAAGCGGATGCGAACCGTTCGCTGTCGGAACGTGAGCGTCTGGAGCGCGAGGCGCAGAAGGCGCGGGATGCAGCTGAGATCCAGCAGGCCGTCGATGGTCTGGCGTCCGGCCTCGGCCGCCTGGCCGAAGGCGATCTCGCTTACCGGATCGACAACCCGTTCGCCGATCGCCTTGACCGTCTAAGGGCCGACTTCAACAACTCGGTCGCCAAGCTGCACGACACGCTCCGCGCTGTCGGCGCCAACGCCCGAGGCATCGATGCCGGTGCAACGGAAATCCGCTCGGCCGCCGACGATCTTGCCCGCCGCACCGAGCAGCAGGCAGCCTCGGTCGAAGAGACTGCTGCTGCTCTGGAAGAGATCACCACGACCGTCAAGGATTCCGCCCGCCGGGCCGAGGAAGTCGGCGCTCTCGTTGCCCGCACCCGTGCCGGCGCCGAGAAATCAGGCGAAGTCGTTGCGAACGCTGTCGAGGCGATGCACGCGATCGAGAAGTCTTCGGGCGAAATCTCCAACATCATCGGCGTCATCGACGACATCGCCTTCCAGACGAACCTGCTGGCGCTGAACGCCGGCGTCGAAGCGGCCCGTGCCGGCGAGGCCGGCAAGGGTTTCGCCGTCGTCGCCCAGGAAGTGCGCGAGCTTGCCCAGCGTTCGGCCAATGCCGCCAAGGAGATCAAGGCGCTGATCACCACCTCGGGCAACCAGGTGCGCAACGGCGTGACGCTCGTCGGCGATACCGGCAAGGCGTTGGAGACGATCGTCGCCGAAGTCCAGGAGATCAACAAGCACGTGAGCGCAATCGTGACCGCGACGCGCGAACAGTCGACGGGTCTTCAGGAGATCAACACGGCCGTCAACACCATGGACCAGGGCACCCAGCAGAACGCGGCAATGGTGGAAGAGCAGACGGCGGCAAGCCATGGTCTCGCCTCCGAAGCCGCTTCGCTCAATGCGCTGCTCGCCCAGTTCAACCTCGGCGAAGTGCCGACGGTAAGTGGTGGCCGTCGTCGCGCGGCTTGAGCGGAGCTCAGCGTGGCCATCGACAGAACGCTGCAATAACAAAGCGATAAGACCACTGTCGTGAATCGGTGTCGCAAGTGCTTCAAGCCTGACATGACAAAGGCCCGGGAAACCGGGCCCTTGTCATTGGGGTGTTCTTGACGCCGTCCGCCGACTTCTCGGCCTTGTCTTATTTCTCCAGTGTCGCCACCGCCTCGACATGAGACGACCAGAGGAACTGGTCGATCGGCGTCACCGAGGTGATGCGATAGCCGGCGGCGGTCAGGATCGAGAGGTCGCGCGCCAGCGTGACCGGATTGCAGGAAACGGCCACGATCTTCTTGACGCCGGAGCGGGCGATCTCTTGGCATTGAGCCTCGGCACCGGCCCTTGGCGGGTCGAAGACGATCGCGTCAAAGACCTTCAGTTCCTGCGCCATGACCGGCCGACGGAAGAGGTCGCGCTTCTCGATCGTTACCGGCTTCAGCCCTTGCGTGTTGCGCGCGGCGAAATCGAGCGCCTTCAGCGCCTTGTCCTCGCCCTCGACGGCATGGACTCGCGCCTTGCGGGCGATGCGCAGAGCGAAGGTGCCGCAGCCGGCAAAGAGATCGGCGACGCGCTTGGCCTTGCCGAGATGGTCGAGCACCAGCTTCGCCATCGCTTCCTCGGCTTGCGCCGTCGCCTGGGTGAAGCTGCCTGGCGGCGGCGAAACGGAAACGCCGCCGAAATCGATGACCGGTCTCACCGGCTCGACGATGATTTCGCCATTGAGGCTGACGCGGGCGATGCCTCGCTCGGCGAGCACCGCTTCGACCGTGCGGCGGCGTTCGCGGTCGTCGAGCTTCTTGATGCCGTCGACGGCGAGGTCGAGGCCAGAGAGCGTTTCGAGCACGGTGATACGGAAAGGCTCGGCATTGACGGCCATCGCCGTGCCGATTCTGGCGATGGTTGCGAGCTTCGAGACGATGCCCGGGCTCGCGATCGGACATTCGGAGATCGCGACGATGTGGTGGCTTTCGGCCTGGTTGAAGCCGAGAAGCAGGTCCTTCTCGGTCTTGCGCGCGGTGAAGACCGCGCGGCGGCGTTGGCCCGGTTCAGCGGTGATGAGCGGCGCCACATCCGGCTTCAGCCCTTTCGACTTCAAGGCAGCGATGACGAGATCGCGCTTGAAGCCGTGGTAGAGCGTGTCCGACGCATGCTGCAGCGTGCAGCCGCCGCAGGTGCCGTTGACACCATCGGGCCCGAAATGCCGACAGTGCGGCTCGATGCGCTCGGGTGACGGTTCCCTCAGCGAGATCAGCGTGCCGTGCGACTTGTTGACCGCCAGCGCCACACTTTCGCCGGGCAGCGTGAAGGGCGCATAGATCGGCCCGTCAGGGCCTTCTGCAATACCATCGCCCTGGGCGCCGAGCCGGTTGATGGTGACGGTCTCGGTGCTCATGGCTTCTTGCCCGCCAGCAGGAATTCGACATTGCCGTCGCCGCCGGCAATGGGCGAGGGGATGAGGCCGAGGCTCTGCCAGCCCATGTCCTCCACAAGCCAACGCTCGAGTTCGGCAGCAACGGCCGGCGCGCTGTCGGGGTCCTTGAGCAGCCCCGCCTTGCTGATCGCGTCGCGGCCGGCCTCGAACTGAGGCTTGACCAGCAGGATGCAGTGCGCGCCGGGAAGCGCCATCTCGAGCGCCGGGGGGAGGGCGAGCTTCAGCGAGATGAACGAGACGTCCGAGACGACGAAGGTGACTTCTCGGTTGTCGACGTCGTCCTCAGTCATCGCGCGGGCGTTGAGGCCCTCGATGCTGGTGACACGCGGGTCACCTTCGATGCGCGGATGGATCTGGCCGTGACCGACGTCGATGGCAACCACGTGCTCTGCGCCGCGCTTCAACAGCACTTCGGTAAAGCCGCCGGTCGAGGCACCGATATCGAGACAGCTTTCGCCCGAGGGGTCGAGCGCGAAATGGTCGAGTGCCGCGACAAGTTTCAACGCCGCGCGGGAGACATAGTCCTGCGCCGGGTCATCAATGGTGATCGTCACGCTTTCGGCGAACATCAATGACGGCTTGGTGACCGTGCGGCCATCGACCTTGACGGTGCCGCGCTGGATCGCATCTCGGGCGCGGGCGCGGCTGGCGACCAGTCCCGTGTTGAGCAGCAACTGATCCAGGCGCACCCTGTTTCTGTGTTCTTCATTCTGGCGTTCTTCTGACATGTGCTTCTCATGGCGACTTGCCGCCCCAATGGCAAGCCCCTCGCGCTCGGAGCGATGACCCGCTTTGGGCTTAACAGCTAGGAAACCCAAGAAATCGGGGAATACTTACCGTCCGGCGCCTGGCCAACGCTACACCAGTTGCCCCCGCCGAGCGGTTCAACCTCGCGGGCCTTTGTCTCGTGGCAATACAGCGATGGCGCAGGCGGGAACTCCGACGGTATGCACAAAAAGCAAAACCCCGACCAGAGCCGGGGTTTCGTTTCTAAACGGGCGCCGTTCGTGTTAGCCGGCAGCGCCGATGCCGATATCCTGCTTCTGGCCGAGCGCCTTGAAAACAGTCGAGACAATGCCGGCGCGGTCGAGGCCGGCGGCGGCATACATCGCCTCGGGCTTTGCCTGTTCCATCCAGATGTCGGGCATGACCATCGGGCGCACCTTGAGGCCGCCGTCGAGCAGGCCGTCTTCGGCCAGGAACTGCAGCACATGGCTGGCAAAACCGCCGACGGCGCCTTCCTCGATGGTGATCAGCACCTCATGGTTACGGGCCAGCTGGCGGATGAGGTCATGGTCAAGCGGCTTGGCAAAGCGGGCGTCGGCAACGGTCGTCGAAAGGCCGGCAGCGTCGAGATCTTCGGCGGCCAGCAGACAGTCGGCAAGGCGGGTGCCGAAGGAGAGCAGCGCCACCTTCGATCCTTGCTTGACGACGCGGCCCTTGCCGATCTCGAGGATCTGGCCGCGCTCGGGCATTTCGACGCCGACGCCTTCGCCGCGCGGATAACGGAACGAGATCGGGCCGGCATCATAGGCGGCGGCAGTGCGCACCATGTGCTTGAGCTCCGCCTCGTCCGCGGCAGCCATCACCACGAAACCGGGCAGGGTCGCCAGATAGGTCGTGTCGAACGAACCGGCATGGGTCGGACCGTCGGCGCCGACGAAGCCGGCGCGATCGATCGGGAAGCGCACGGGCAGGCCCTGGATCGCCACATCGTGCACCACCTGGTCGTAGCCACGCTGGAGGAAGGTGGAGTAAAGCGCTGCAAAGGGCTTGTAGCCTTCGGAAGCAAGACCGGCGGCAAAGGTTACGGCGTGCTGCTCGGCAATGCCGACGTCGAAGCAGCGCGACGGATGGACCTTGGCGAATTTGTCGAGACCGGTGCCGGACGGCATTGCGGCGGTGACGGCGACGATCTTGTCGTCGAAACCGGCTTCCTGCGTCAGCGCATCGGCAAAGACCGAGGTATAGGCCGGCGCATTCGGCTTGGCCTTCGCCTGGGCGCCGGTGATGACGTCGAACTTGTTGACCCCGTGATACTTGTCGGCCGCGGCTTCCGCCGGCGGATAGCCCTTGCCCTTCTGCGTCACCACATGGATCAGCACCGGACCCTTGGCATTGTCGCGCACATTGCGCAGCACCGGCAGGAGATGGTCGAAGGAGTGCCCATCGATCGGGCCGATATGGTAGAAGCCCATCTCTTCGAAGAGCGTGCCGCCGGTGACGTAGCCGCGGGCATGCTCGACAGCGCGGGTGATCGCCCGGTCGACGGTCTTGCCGAGATAGGCGGTCAGCTTCTTACCAACCTCGCGGATGCCCATATAGGTGCGGCCCGAGGCAAGGCGTGCCAGATAGGCGCTCATCGCGCCGGTCGGCGGCGCAATCGACATGTCGTTGTCGTTGAGGATGACGATCAGGCGGGCGTCGAGCGCGCCGGCATTGTTGAGCGCCTCATAGGCCATGCCGGCCGAAAGCGCGCCGTCGCCGATGACGGCGATGACGTTGCGGTTCTTGCCGTCGAGATCGGCGGCGACCGCCATGCCAAGGCCGGCGGAAATCGAGGTCGAGGAATGGGCGGCGCCAAAGGGGTCGTACTCGCTCTCGGCACGGCGGGTGAAGCCGGAAAGGCCGCCTTCCTGGCGGAGCGTGCGGATGCGGTCGCGACGGCCGGTCAGGATCTTGTGCGGATAGCACTGGTGGCCGACGTCGAAGATCAGCCGGTCATCCGGCGTGTTGAAGACCTTGTGGATGGCAATCGTCAGTTCGACAACGCCGAGGCCGGCGCCGAGATGGCCGCCGGTGCGCGACACCGCGTCGATCATTTCCGCTCGGACCTCACCGGCAAGCTGCGGCAGATCCTTGTCGTCGATCTTCTTCAGATCGTCGGGGAAAGTCACCTTGTCGAGCAAGGGAGTAGCCGGCATCGGATTGGTTGGCAGTTGTGTCACGCTGCATGCCTCATGCGCGCCGTGGGATCAGGCGCGCGATAGTTGGTGGTACCGTCGAAGCGGCTCTTTAGACGCAATCGTTGCTGAATGCAAAATTAGGCGTTCCTGCGTCGTCAACCAAGAGACTAGCGCATGATTCTGTGAATCGAAATCGATTCAAGCGCCATGAGGCAATGTTGCGCGGTTTTATGCGCTCATGCCGTTCTACTTGCGGTCGAGATCAGCTTTCGGGCAGGGGAACAAATTCTTCCTCGTCGCCGGGCACGATGTCGAAGCGGCCGGTACGCCACTCTTCCTTGGCCTTCTCGATGCGCTCCTTGGAGGAGGAGACGAAGTTCCACCAGATGTGGCGGGCGGAGCCAAGTGCTGCACCGCCGAAGAGCATGACGTGACAGCCCTCAGGCCCGGCGGTCACCGTGATCTCGTCGCCCGGACGGAAGACGAGCAGCTGGTTGTCGGCAAAGTGATCGCCGGCGATGATCGCCTCGCCGGAGAGAATGTACAGCGCGCGTTCTTCCCACTGTGCGGCAAAGGGGGCGCTTTTGCCCGGAGCGATGTTGAGGTCGACATAGATGGTGTCGGTGAAAACCGAGACGGGCGACTTCGCGCCTTCGAAATTGCCGAGGACAACCCGCGCCTTGATGCCGTCGTCGCTCATATGCGGCAGCATGCGCTCCTCGGTGTGGCTGAAAATCGGGTCGATTTCTTCCTTGTGGTCGGGCAGCGCCAGCCAGGTTTGCAAGCCGGAAATCGAGCGAGCGTGGCCGCGCTGGTTTTCGGGCGAGCGCTCGGAATGCACGATGCCGCGGCCGGCGGTCATCAGGTTCACGTCGCCGGGGCGGATCACCATCTCTGTGCCGAGACTGTCGCGATGCTTGATCTCGCCGTCGAAGAGATAGGTGACGGTCGAAAGCCCGATATGCGGATGCGGGCGCACGTCGATAGCCTCGCCGGCGCGCAACAGCGCCGGGCCCATGCGGTCGAAGAAGATGAAGGGACCGACCAGGCGCCGCTTCGCCGACGGCAGGGCGCGGCGAACCTGCAGCCCGCCGATATCGCTGGTGCGCGGAACGATCAGATGTTCGATGGCGTCACAGGCGGGTTTGTCGCCGGCGAGCAGATCGGGGCCTGGAAAGAAAGACATGGCGCGTGCTCCCGTTTCTTGCTGTCATATCAATAACTAGCGCCTGCGCACTGAGGCGGCTAGGGACCAATCCGATACGAAGCGTTTCTGCGGAGCAATCAATCCGCTTCTCAATCGGCGTCGAGCGGCTCCACGCCCTGCGGTTTGCCGGCCCGGTCGAGGCGGATCTTTTCGATGCGGTCTTCGGCAGCCTTCAGCAGCGCCTCGCAATGCTTCTTCAGCGCTTCGCCGCGCTCGTAGATCTCGATCGACTTGTCGAGGGCGACGTCGCCGCGCTCCAGCGCCGAGACGATCCGCTCCAATTCCTCGACGGCCTGCTCGAAGGTGAGGGCGGAAACGTCCGGTTGCGTGGTGTTGTTCATGGTTACCCTCTCATCAGTCTTGAGATATGCAGGCCGGCCGATTCGGCCAGGCCTTGAAGGTCATAGCCGCCTTCGAGCAGGCTGACCATGCGGTTGCCGGCGCTGCGATCGGCGATCTCGTGCAGACGCCCGGTCGCCCAGTCGAAATCCTCGGCGACGAGGTTGATCTGTGCCAGCGGATCGCGGTGATGGGCATCGAAGCCGGCGGAAATCAGGATGAAGTCCGGCCGGAAATTGGTGAGCGCAGCAAGCACGCGGCTGCGGAACGCCTCGCGGAATTGCTCGCTGCCCATGTTCGGCGACAGCGGCGCATTGACGATGTTGCCCTTGATGCCCGTCTCGTCCTTGGCGCCGGTGCCGGGGTAAAGCGGCATCTGGTGCGTCGAACAGAACAGCACAGACGGATCGTTCCAGAAAATGTCCTGCGTGCCGTTGCCGTGGTGCACGTCCCAATCAACGATCGCAACGCGCTCGGCGCCATGGGCCTTCTGGGCGTACCGGGCGGCAATCGCCACCGTGTTGAACAGGCAGAAGCCCATCGCCTTGTTCTTTTCTGCATGGTGTCCCGGCGGGCGCGCCGCGATGAAGGCGTTGTCGGCCTCGCCGGAAAAGACCGCATCGACCGCCGCAGTCGCGCCGCCGATGCCGGTCAAGGCGGCGTCAAGGCTCAACGGGCTGGCATAGGTGTCCGCCTCGAAATGGTTGAGGCCTTCCTCCGGGATGGCGCGCTTGACGTTACGCAGGTGTTCTTCCGGGTGAACGAGCAGAACGAGATCTTCGCTCGCCTTCTTCGCCTCGATCCGCTTGAGATCGGCGAAGTTCGGATGTTCGAGCGCAAGGTTCAGCGCCTTCAGCCGGTCCGGCCGTTCGGGATGCCCCTCCGGAACCTCGTGTTCCAGAAAGACCGGATTTTCATAGAGGAACGTGGTCATGTCGCGAAACCTAGTGCTGTCACCCTGCAAGGTCCATGGCGAGGCAGTCGAAAGGCGGAATTTTCAACAGCGCGGATCGAGCAGCAGTTTGCCGTCGCGGCCCGCATCTGCCTGATGCGTAAGCGCCGCGCCGAGCTGGCTCAATGGATAGATCTCCGCGATCCGGCTGGAGAAGAGGCCTGATCGCAAGCCGTCGAAACTTCTCGCAAAAGCCGCTTCAATCGCCGGTCGCCCGGCCGAATGTACCCATGTGCGCAGCCACAGGAACGAGAAGCGGATATCCGGCCGCGACTGGATCACTGCCTGAGATACCGGCACGCCGCTCAGCGCCCCGTACTGGATGAAGGCGCCGCCGGGTTCGAGGGTGCGAAGAATGAGATCGCCGGCAAACGGACCGCCGACGGCGTCGATGATCGCGTCGAGCCGGAGTTCGGGTATGCGGCTCTCGTCGCCAAGAACGACGTGGCCGGGAACCTCGCTTGCAAGCCGCTCGGCGCTGCGTTGTCTGCGAACGATGCCAATGGCCTTCGCCCCTTCGCCGGCAAGCAGCTTCATCAGCATCCCGCCGATCGCGGACCCTGCCGCCGTGACGCCGATGCGGCGCCGGTCGAGCGCGCCGAAATGCGCGCGCAGCGCCTCGACCAGTTGCAGTGCGGTCAGCGGATTGACGTAGCAGGTGGCCGCATAGGTCTCACTGATGTCGTCGGGCAGTGTGAAACACCATTCGGCCGGTCGCAGCAGATACTCCTGCCAGAGGCCGCTGGCGCCGATCGGTACCACGCGGTCGCCGGGTTTCAGCGAAGTCACGCCGCCGCCGACGCGCGTCACCGTACCGAAGCCCTCGAAGCCCGGAACGAAGGGCAGGGTGGTGCGGGCGCTGTAGGCGCCGGTCACCGGGATGAGATCGGACGGGTTGATGGCGGCAAGCGACAGCGCTACTTCGACGTCGCCCGGTCCCGGTGCGACGCGTTCCCGATCGACGACCGCAATCACTTGCCGGGGGTCGCCGAACTGTCTAACGAGGGTGGAGCGCATCGTCGGGGAGCCTCGCATGGACGGCAGGGAGCTGGAGAACGTTACGGAAATCCGTATTCCGTTTCGCGATATAGACATGCACGGCCATATGCACAATGCCGCCTATTATGCCCATGCGGAAGCAGCCCTTTCCAGTCTCTGGCGCCACCGCCCGCATGTGGTGAACGAGCCGAGCTATCTCGTGCGCCGCTCGGCCTGCGTCTATCACCGCGGCCTGCGCTACGACGAACCGGCCCGCTTCACTGTCAACGTAACAAAGATCGGCGGCAGCTCGATCAGCTTCGCCGTCAAGGTCGAGGCGCGCGGCCAACTTGTGGCGGAAGTGGAGGTCGTCTGGGTGGCGGTCGATCCGCAACGCCACACTCCGCTGCCGCTGCCGACCGCGACACGGGAATGGCTGGCGGCCTATACGGTCTGAACCAAAGCAATTGCAGGAAAAGTGCGAAGCGGATTTCCGTCCGCAATGCGCACCCTTCAGTTACGATTGCAGGAAAAGTGCGAAGCGGTTTTCCGTCCGCAATTGCGTACCCTCCAGCTACGATTGCAGGAAAAGTGCGAAACGGTTTTCCGTCTGGAACTGCGCGCGCTCAGACGGCGCGAAACAGGGCGACGATGCCCATGCCGCCGCCAACGCCCATCATCGCCAGTCCTTCGGTGCCGGCGGGCGCGGTCGACATTTGCGAGAAAAGCCGGACCGCAAGGATTGCTCCTGATGCGCCATAGGGATGGCCGAGCGCGATGGCGCCGCCATCGAGATTGACCCTTTCCTCCGCAATATCGAGCTGGTCGAGACTGCCAAGCACCTGTGAAGCGAAGGCCTCGTTGAATTCGATGAAATCGACCTTGGCCGGATCGAGCGCGGGTTGCCGCACTTTCAGCTTCTGTATAGCCGGCACGGGGCCGAGACCGAGGAGATTGGGATGGACGCCGGCCGTCGCGGCATCGACGAATTCGAGCATGAAGGGAACGCGAAGTCGCTGGGCCTCGGCAAGGCTGGTCACCAGCACCACGGCCGCGCCATCATTGATCGGGCAGGCATTGCCGGCGGTCACCGTGCCACCCTCGACGAAGACCGGCTTTAGCCGCTGCAGTGTTTCCATCGACGCGTTCGGACGCGGGCACTCATCGCGAGACACAAAGCCCGCCGCCGTCTCGATCGGCACGATCTCGCGGACGAAACGGCCGGCAAGCTCGGCTTCAACGGCGCGGCGATGGCTTTGAAGCGCAAAGGTATCCTGCCGTTCGCGAGAGATCCTACAGGCGGTCGCGACGTTTTCGGCGGCGACGCCCATGTCCGGATCGCCGATCTCGTCCGGCGCCATGCGGGCGCGCTTGACGGGCGCGAGCTCGCCGCCGCGCTCCAGCGGCGGCCTCAGACGGATATGCGCGCGGCTGGCGCTCTCGGTCCCGCCGGCCAGGTAGAAGCGGCCGGCACCCGCCTGGATCATCCGCGCCGCGAGCGCGATCGCCTCCAGCCCGGAGCCGCATTGCCGATCGACGGTCACGCCCGGCGTCGAGACCGGCAGGCCTGCTTCGAGCGCTGCGAGCCGGGCGAGATTGCCGGCGCTGTTTGCGGCATTGCCGAGAATGACGTCGTCGATCTCGGTCGCTTCAAGCCCGACGTCGCCGAGAATACGGGCGATCAGCGGTGCTGCCAGCTGCGACGGTTCGATATCGCGAAGCGTGCCGTTGACCCGGCCGATTGGCGTCCGGAGCGCGGCGATGATCACCGGTATGCGTGCCGGCTCAGTCGATGAGTTCGAGAGCATCGTTTCCATCCGCGATCCATTGCCTGAGCGTGCCCGCCGCTACCTTGCCCGACTGCGTCATTGGCATCTTCGGGCAGAGCCAGATGCGGCGCGGATGTTTGTAGCGCGGCAGATGGGCAGCGAGATGACGCTCAAGTGCTTCTCGGTCAAATATGCTGCCATCCGGCTCGATGACGGCGACGAGTTCGCTGCCGAGGTCGGGATGATCAAGGCCGAGGACGAGCGCAGCGTGAACGTCAGGGTAGGCGACAAGTGTCGCCTCCACTTCCTGCGGGTAGATGTTGTTGCCGCCCGACAGCACCATGCCGCCGGCGCGCCCGAGAAGATGAAGCGTACCGTCGTCCTCGAGGAAGCCGATGTCGCCCACCGTCGCAAGCTGGCCAAGACGGCGGAAACCGGCGCCATCGGCGTCGCCGACATAACCGTCGGAGATGAGGGCGCTGTCGACGAAGATCGTCCCCGTTTCGCCTGTGGGCACTTCATCCCCTGTGTCATTGCGAATGCTGAGCGCAACGCCGGGAAAGGCGCTGCCGACGGCGGTGGCCGAAGCGGTGTCGTCCTTTGTTGCGACGCTGATGAAGCCCAGTTCCGAGGCGCCGTAATATTCGATGACCTCCGCTTTCGGAAAAGCGAGTGCGGCGACGGCGCGATCGCTCGCCGTCAGTTTGGCGCCGGCGACGGTGATCTGTGTGACGCAGGCCTGCGGTCTGTTCGTGGCCGCTGCGCAGAGCCGCCGCAGCATCGTCGGTACCAGCACCAGGCGTTTCACTTTCTCCGTCTCGATGATGGTTAGCGCTCGCGCTGCGTCGAAATGAGCCGCCCCGATGAATTCGGCGCCGGCGACGAGCGTTTCTGCGAGCGCGTAGAGCGTCAGCCCGTGCGCCAGGGGACCGGGAGCAAAGGTGCGGGTGCCATGGTCGATGCCAAAAAAGCGCGCGCCGGTGGCCAGGCTCCTGCGCCACGAGCCGCGATCACGGATGATCGCTTTCGGCGCGCCGGTCGTTCCCGAGGTGAAAACGACCAGAAACGGCTCGCTTTCTTTGCCGGCTGCGAGTGGCGCTCGCTCTTTGCCGTCGCTCTCGTGGAAGGATCGCGTCTCGCCGCTTGCCGGAGCGTGAAGAGACAAGTCCGCGCCATTGGCGCTGACGATAAGATCGGGAGACAAGCGGTCGCGCATGGCCTGGCGGGTTGCGGCCGGCAGATGCGGGTCGATCAGCGCGACGCAATAGCCTTGGCTGGTGGCGGCGAGAAAGGCGGCGGCGAAGAGTGGATGATTGCCGGCCTCAAGTACGATCAGGCGCGCGCGGTTTCCAAGCACGCTGCGGTGCCCGGCGCTCCCCGCCAAACCGTCGAATGCCGCAAAGAGCTGTCCGGCGAGGCGCTCCAGCTTATCGAAAGTGAAAACCCGGCCCTCCATACGGAAGGCCGGGGCATACGGATGTTCGTCCGCGTGGCGATGGACCGCGGCGGCCAACGGCATCGGTTCAGGCGCGCGCCGGCAGCAGCGGATAGCCGGCATAGACGGCGCGCGCGGCCAGCGTCGCGATCGCTGCCTTCAAGAGGTCGCCCGGGATGAAGGCGAGCGAACCGGTGGCGACGGTCAGGAGCGGCGTGCCGGTAACCGCCGAAACCCAGGGCATGCCGATCGCATAAAGCACGACGATGCCGCCGAGGACGGAGGCGAGGAAGAAGCCGATGAACTGGCGCGTTTCCGCCTGGCCCTCGCGCACGGTGCGCTGGGCAATCAGGCCGGTGACAAAGGTGGCGACGACCCAGCCGATGATGAAGCCGCCCGATGGGCCGGCCAACACGGCAAGGCCGCCGCGACCACCCGAGAGCACCGGCAGGCCGATGGCGACCAAAAGCAGGAACAGGAGAAAGGCGAGCGCGCCGCGCTTGGCGCCGAGAATGCACCCCGCGAGCATCACGCCCATCGACTGGGCGGTGATCGGCACCGGAATGAAGCCGAGCGTGATCGGCGGAATGAGGCCAAGCACGACGACGATCGCGGCGAAGAGGGCGATGAGGACGAGATCTCTGGTGTTCATGACGTTGCGGTTCCCTGTGTATTAGATTTTTCGCATCTATTGGCGACGAAATCCGCGCGCGTCAATTGCCGCCGCGATGGTATCGGCATCTTTGAGCGTCAGGATGATCAGCGGCCCGATGATCGTCAACGGTCGGATCGGCAGGCCGCGGGCGCGGTGCGCCTCGCGGATCGCCTCGTAGCGCGCGAAGATGTCGGGGACGAAGCGCAGCACCAGCCCGAGCGCCAGGCTGACATCGGCCGCCCGCAGCCAACCCAACCGTTCGAAAGGGGTCAAGAGGATGGTGATCTCGTCCATGAAGGCGCTGATCGTCGTAGTCGCCGTGACCGCGGCCGCAAACAGCACCAAGGCCATCAGCCTCAATGTCAGGGTCGCGACCTCGCCGACCGGCAGCAGAAAAAGGTTGACCGCGGCCAGAAAGAAGATCGTCAGGAAGACGAAGCCGACGCGCGCGATTGCCTCCTTCAGGGAGAGCCCAACGGAAAGATAGAGGCCGGCAGCAAGGACGAAGGCGATCGCCTGCAGCACCAGTGAACCGCTGAGGAAGAGGACGATGCTCAGGGCTACGAGTGCAATGAGCTTCACTCTCACCGGCAGGCGGTGCAGCAGGCTGTCGCCTTCGATGTGCAGGCTCGTCAGCATCCGGCGATCTCGTGGTAGCGGCGAATGGTCTCGTGCGGGTCGCCGTCGGCCGCAAGCCGCCCTTCATGGAAGAGCAGCAGCCGGTCGACATTCTCGACGAGTGCAAGATCGTGGGTGATCACGACAGTATCCTCCGGCAGCCCCTCGATCGTTTCGGCGACGTGTCGTCGATTGCGCAGGTCGAGCTGGTTTGTCGGCTCATCGAGGATGAGGATTTTCGGATCGGTGACGACGACGCTCGCCATGGCGACGAGCTGCGTCTCTCCGCCCGAAAGCTCATGCACGCGCCGTCGTGCCAGATGTTCGATGCCGAAGCGCGACAGCGCGCCTTGCATGCGGCGGTCGATTTCCTCGCGCGAAAGGCCACGGTTCTTCAAGCCGAAGGCGATGTCTTCGGCGACGATGGGCATGATCAGCTGGTGCTGCGGGTTCTGGAAGATAAAGCCGGCTTCGGAAAGCACGGCGCGATCGTCTTCGACCGTGTTCAGCCCGTTGACCATCACTCGGCCCGAGGAAGGCTTGACCAGGCCATTGATCAGCCGGGCGAAAGTGGTCTTGCCGGAACCGTTGAGCCCGATGATGCCGACGCGCTTTTCGCTGAGCGTCAAATTCAATGGATGCAATGCCACCCGCTCGCCGAAGCGGACCGCGCAATCGGTAAAGCGGATGTCCATTCCGTCCCTCGCTATCTTCGGCCCGCGCCGTTTTCGGGGTGCTCTATAGGCCAAGTCCGGCAACAAGGGCAATGCGGTGGAGCGGGGCCGAGATGCGGGCGGAACACGGCGCATACATTTCCTCATGCTGCTGCAGTTTGAATTATGGGAATAAAAGCCTATTCTTGTCGCCATGACGATTCGCCTTTCCAACAGCGACGCCCGTCGCATCTTCCTCGCCAAGCAGGGTCTTTCCGGCGCTCCGAACCGTGCGCTCGGCAAGGAGGGCTTGCTGAAGCTCATCCACGACATCGGCTTCGTGCAGGTGGACAGCATCGCCACGGTCGAGCGCGCCCATCACCAGATCCTGTTTGCCCGCAACCAGACCTACCGGCGCGAACATCTGACGGCGCTCCTGGAAGACGATCGAGACCTGTTCGAGCACTGGACGCACGACGCCTCGATCATTCCGAGCAGCTTCTTCCGCTACTGGAAGCACCGCTTCAAATGGGAAGGCGAGACGATCGTCGAGCGCTGGCAGAAATGGCGTGGCGAGGGCTTCGAGAAGGGCTGTGACGAGACCTATCAGCGCATCGCCGAGGGCGGACCGGTGCTGGCCCGCGACCTCAAGGAAGCGGAGCATGAGTCCGGCGGCTGGTGGAACTGGCATCCCTCGAAGACCGCACTCGAAGTGCTCTGGCGCACCGGAAAACTGGCGATCGCGCGGCGTGAGAATTTCCAGAAGGTCTATGATCTGACCGAGCGGGTGATCCCGCCGCATCATCAGGATGGCGACGTCAGCCACCAGGAATTCATCGATTGGGCTTGCCGCAGTGCGCTCGAACGCCTGGGCTTTGCCACCCATGGCGAGATCGCCGCTTTCTGGGATCTCGTATCCCCCGACGAGGCGAAGACCTGGGTTGCCGAGCATCGCGATGAGCTTTGCGAAGTGTTGATCGAGGCGATCGATGGCGGCCGTCCGCGCGCCGCCTTCGCCTTCACCGGTTTTCCGCAAACGCTCGGCGATATCCCCGAACCGCCGGGCCGTGTCCGCGTACTCAGCCCCTTCGACCCGCTGCTGCGCGACCGCAACCGCACCGAGCGCCTGTTCGGCTTCTTCTATCGCATCGAGATCTTCGTGCCCGAGGCAAAGCGCGAATACGGCTACTATGTCTTTCCACTGATCGAAGGTGACCGGATGATCGGCCGCATCGACATGAAGGCGGACCGCAAGCGCGGCAGCCTCGATGTGCGCAAGCTCTGGCTCGAGACGGGCGTCCGCGCGTCGGCCGGCCGCCTGGAGCGCATCGATGCGGAGCTCGAGCGTGTTGCCCGTTTTGCAGGCGTCGAAAAAGTGGAGCGTCTCGAAGGCTGGAACGCATCGCTTACGTGATATTTTCCTTGGCTTGAACCCGCGGCCTTCCTAAATGGAGGCGATAGAATTTCTCGATGCGGGAGCGCACTGCCATGAACACCGATCTGATGAGCCTCTTCGATGCCGACGAGGCAACGATCCGCAAGGTTCTCTCGGAGACGCTCGCCGGTGCCGACGACGGCGAACTGTTCCTTGAACATGCGCAAGCCGAGGTGCTGTCCTTCGACAACGGCCGTCTGAAGGGCGGCAGCTTCAACACCGACCAGGGTTTCGGTCTTCGTGCCGTCGCCGGAGAAGCGGTCGGCTACGCCCATTCAGGCGAGCTTTCCCTGTCGGCGCTTCGCCGCGCCTCCGATGCGGTGGCCCAGGTCACCCGCGGTTATGCCGGCTCCTACGCGGCCGCGCCGCAGCGCACCAACAAAAAGCTCTATGGCGACGAGAACCCGATCGGCGAGCCGAGCTTTGAGGCGAAGGTTGCCCTCCTGCAGGACATCGACGCCTACCTGCGCGCCAAGGATCCCAAGGTTCGCCAGGTGACGGCGTCGATCGCGGCAAGCTGGCAGGTTGTCGACATCCTCCGCGCCGACGGCCACCGCGTGCATGACGTCAGGCCGATGACCCGCATCAACATCTCCGTCGTCACCGGTGACGGTGACCGCCAGGAAAGTGGTTCCTTCGGCACCGGCGGGCGTCGCGGCTTCGGCGATTTCGTCACCGAGGAAAACTGGAAGATGGGTGCCGACGAGGCGCTGCGCCAGGCGCTGGTTAATCTCGAAGCGATCGATGCACCGGCCGGCACCATGGACGTGGTGCTCGCCTCCGGCTGGCCCGGCGTCATGCTGCATGAGGCTGTCGGCCATGGCCTCGAAGGTGATTTCAACCGCAAGAAAACGTCGGCTTTCGCCGGCCTGCTCGGCGAGCAGGTCGCCGCCAAGGGTGTGACCGTCGTTGACGATGGCACCATCGAGGCGCGCCGTGGTTCGATTTCCATCGACGATGAAGGCACGCCTTCCGGCTACAACGTGCTGATCGAGGACGGCAAGCTCGTCGGTTACATGCAGGATCGGCAGAATGCCCGCCTGATGGGCATGGCGCCCACCGGAAACGGCCGCCGCCAGGGCTATGCCCATGTGCCGATGCCGCGCATGACCAACACATACATGCTGTCAGGTGACAGGACGCCGGAAGAAATCATCGCTTCCGTCAAGAAGGGTATCTATGCCGTTTCCTTCGGCGGCGGCCAGGTGGACATCACCTCCGGCAAGTTCGTCTTCGGCTGCACCGAGGCCTACCTGATCGAGAACGGCAAGATCGGCGCGCCCGTGAAAGGCGCCATGCTGATCGGCAACGGTCCGGACGCGATGAAGCGCGTGACCATGGTCGGTAACGACACCAAGCTCGACACCGGCATCGGCAATTGCGGCAAGGCCGGCCAGTGGGTGCCCGTCGGCGTCGGCCAGCCGCACCTGCGCATGGATCAAATCACGGTCGGCGGCACGCAGGCGTAAGATTGCATGGCGGTCTTCAAGCTGTCATTTCCGTCGCCGGAGACCGCCACGCCAAGCCACGAACTCAGGTTCAACGGGGATGCTGGCGAGATCGTGCGGCGCCGCGGAAGATGAGCGCGAGGAGGGATTGCTCCTTGGCTACACCGAGGAGCAATGTGACTGGTGGCCCGCCAATCGTTTCCGCAGGATCATCGCGGAAACATGACGAAGGCTGCCTCTGTCGCCGCCTCCGCTCACCCGCGTGACGGCAGCATCATGCAATCATAGGAGCGCTGCTTGAGCGCATCGCAGGCGGCCGCTGCCGCATCACGGCTCGAGAACCCGACGAAGCGGGCGCGGTAGATGGCATTGGCGCCCTTGCCGACAGCTTCAGTGTAGGGTGTGGCTCCGGCGAGGGGAGCGCCGGCTTCGGAGCGTGCCTGAGCGAGCAGCATGCGGGCTGCCTCGGCAGACGGTGCCGCTGAAATCTGGATCTGCCAACCGCCAGCTGCAGCCGGTGCCGCCGCCGTCGTTTCGATCTCAGCCACCTCGGTGGGACGTTCCGCAGGTATAGCGGCTGTGGATGTTGCCGCAATCAAAGCGGCAACGGAATCCTGCTTCGTCCGCTGGGGCGCGGCAAAGGGCATTGGAACGTCCAATGTCGCGGCCGACGTCACCTCGACCACCTTCCCGCCGCGGGTGGACGCGACCAGCTGCCGCCCGATCTTAGTCGAAGCCTTGCCGACATGGCGATCGAGAAGTGCCGCCATCTTGGCATCGCGGCTGCGCGCCGACCGCCCACCGAGCACGACGCCGACCACCCGGCGATTGCCGTCCTTGACGGCGCTGACGAGATTGAAGCCGGAAGCGTTGGTATAGCCGGTCTTGATGCCGTCCATGCCCTCGTAGCGATACATCAGATTGTTGTGGCCGCGGACCTTGCGGCCGCGGAAGCTGAAGCTCTCGGTGGCAAACAGCCGGTATTCCCTGGGAAAGTCGCGCATCAGCGCGACGGCAAGCGTCGCCATCTCACGCGCTGTCGTCACCTGCTGGCTGGCCGGCAAGCCGGAGGCGTTGGTGAAGACCGTCTTGCGCATGCCGAGCTGCCGCGCCTTGGCGGTCATCATCCGGGCGAAGTTGGCCTCGGAGCCTCCGAGCCTTTCCGCCATCGCCGTCGCCGCGTCGTTGCCTGAGCGCACGATCATGCCGAGCACGGCCTCGCGAACCGTGATAGTCATGCCGGACTTGAGGCCGAGGCGCATCGGTGGCTTGGCGGCGGCTGCCTTCGAGACCTTGATTTTGCTGTCCCACGAAAGTTCGCCGCGCCGCAGCGCCTCGAAGGTCATGTAGACCGTCATCATCTTGGTCAGCGAGGCCGGATGGTTGAGCACGTCAGGGTTTTCGGCCGAGAGGACTTTGCCGGTGCGCGCATCCAGTACCAGCGAGGCGGTTCCGGCGATTGCCGTTGCGGACCCAAGCGCGAAAGCGAAGATCGCAAGCAGGAGGCAGCGCAAAGTTTTCATGTCGATCCCCGTCGGAAAGCGCCGTCGGCCGGGCGCAAAGCTGTTTCGTTTTGTGACAAGGTGCGTGTCTTTGTTGCAACTTTAGGGCGGAATGTGGCGGTCCCGCCCTGTTTTCGGGGCCGTGGTAAATGGCCAATGAATGTCCTCTCCGTTCAACAAGGTTTAACGCCCTCGCCGTTAACTTTCCAGGCCTGTATGCCGCGGGGAAACATGGGGCCGAACATCAAGAGCACGATCGCGACAATTGTTCGCCGCGCCGCCATCGCCGGCGGACTGGAGGTCGCCGGAGGGCTGAGCCGCGTCGGGCTGATGGGTGGTGCGCGCGGCAAGGGGGCGATCTTCACGCTGCACCATGTCCGGCCGAGGCTTGCGCGTGCCTTCGATCCCAACGCCCATCTGGAGATCACGCCGGAATTCCTCGACGCAGCTTTGACGACACTGAAGCGTGACGGCTATCGCTTCGTCCCGCTCGAACAGTTGCCGGATGCGCTGGCCGCCGGAGGCGGGCCGATCGCCTGTCTTACGCTTGATGACGGCTACCGGAACAATCTCGTGCATGCGCTGCCCGTGTTCGAGCGCCATGCCGCACCCTTCACCGTGTTTGTCACTGGGGGCTTCGTCGATCGAACCCATACGCTCTGGTGGGAAACGCTCGCCGACGTGCTCGCGACGAAGGAGACGCTGCGGTTCGACTTCGGTCACGGTGTCGAGACGCTGCCAACGCATACGACTGCGGACAAGCAGACGGCCTTCAATCGTGTCGCGGCGGTCGTTCATAGCCGCGATGAAGCGACGGCCATTGCATTGCTGAACGCCGTAGCGATCGAACACGGCATCGATCCGCTGGCGATTACCGAACGGCTGACTTTGGATCAGACAGGGCTTCGGCGGTTGATCGAAAGCCCGCTGGCCAGCCTCGGCGCGCACACGATCAGCCATCGCTCAATCGCGCGCCTGAGCGGCGACGACGCAAGGCGAGAAATTCGCCAGTCGGCGGAGCGTGTCGAGGCCATTACCGGCCGGCAGCCTCTGGCCTTCGCCTATCCCTATGGCGACGCACCAGCCGTCTCGGCACGCGATCATCGCATCGTCGCCGATCTCGGTTTTTCCCTCGCGGTCACCACCCAGCCCGGCACGCTCGTCGAACGCGCGAAATTCAGCCTTCATGCGTTGCCGCGCATTTCGCTGAATGGTCATTTCCAGCGGGCACGTTACGTCTCGGCGCTGGCGTCCGGCATCCCATTCCGCTTGGCGGGCGCCTGAACGGCCGCCAATTAAGGGTACATGCGCACCTTTTCCCAGCCGCCTTCGGGTGTTGCGCGACGGAACTCCATCCGGTCATGCAGCCGGAACGGGCGGTCGTGCCAGAATTCGATCGAGGTCGGGCGGATGCGGAAGCCGGACCAATAGCTCGGGCGCGGGATCTCGCCGAGCGCGTGGCGGGCGGTGTATTCGGCGACGGCCTTTTCCAGTGCGAAGCGGCCTTCAAGCGGGCGTGACTGTTTCGATGCCCAGGCGCCGATGCGGCTGCCGCGCGGCCGGCTCTTGAAGTATTCGTCTGCCTCTTCGTCGGTCACGATCTCGACCGGACCGCGCACGCGCACCTGACGCCTCAGGGATTTCCAGTGGAAGCACATGGCTGCCTTGCGGGCGCCAAGGATTTCCTGGCCCTTCTGGCTCTCGAAATTCGTGTAGAAAACGAAGCCGCGTTCGTCGAAGCCCTTCAGCAAAACCATGCGGACATTCGGCAATCCGTCGCTGTCGACGGTGGCGAGCGCAACCGCGTTCGGGTCGTTGATTTCGCTGCCTTCCGCGTCCTTCAGCCATGTGCCAAACAGGGAAAAGGGCTCATTTGATTCGGTGAAGTCACCGCTTGTTAACTCATTCGCCGCCATTATTGCCTTCCAATGCCGTGATGTCTGGCGCGGAAATGCTTCGGGATGAGCCCGACCGGTATTTCCGCATCAAAAATGTCGGAGCCTGTACGTTGACCTTCTCGAGCAGCGTGCGGCTCCAGCGAGTCTGACAGGATTGCCGTGCAAGACATAGCAAAGTGGATCGATACCAAGAAGGGGTATTCCTTCGCCTTGCTGCGTGGCGCGGCAATTTGCCTGCCGGTCCTGTCGCTTTCCGGCTGCATGGGCGCGGGTCTCGATTTCTTTGGCAGCGGCGTCGACCGCACGGTCTCGACGGGCACCGTTCCCGTTGCCAAGACCTCCGATGGCCTCTCCGACGCCGTGATGGTTCGTAATGCCGTGACATCGGCCGAACTCGGTGGCGGCTCGATCAACCCGATCCCCTGGGCCAACGCGACTTCCGGCAGCGCCGGTGTCATCAGCATCATTCAGGAAGACCGCGCGAGCGGTATGCTCTGCCGCCGCTTCACCACGACGCGCCATTCCTACGAGGGCATAGCAAAGTTCGACGGCAGCACGTGCCAGGGCGGCGATGGCGCCTGGTATCTGACGAGCTTCGGCCCGCGCGCCTGAGATAGCGCGGCAATCGGCGATTAACCACAATTCTCTAAAAATGCGAACGATCGTTCGCGGCGCTCATTCCAGAGCCGGTGGCGCCGTTGCGGCTAACCACTATTTAGCAAGTTCTCCGGATCATCGGTGCTCAGTGGACGGGCGGCAATGACGCCTTCAATCGGGGCATAAGGCGGGCATCAGGGAGAGGCCGCCGATCAGAGAAGATGGTAGAAGCCATGCGTGATCCCTATGCGATCCTCGGTGTCCGGCGCAACGCCGGGCAGGACGAAATCAAGGCGGCCTGGCGTTCGCTGGCAAAGGCCGTGCATCCGGACCATAACCAGGACGATCCCACCGCCGCCGAGCGCTTTGCCGAGGCAGGCAAGGCCTACGAGCTTCTGCGCGATCCGAAGCTCAGGAGCCGCTACGACTATGCGCGCCGCGAGGCCGAGCTTCGTCGCATGGAGGCGATGAAGGCAAAGATGCGTGGCAATGTCCAGGAGGAGGCGCCCGTCGACGCGGAGACTGCCGAGGACGCCATCTCGCAGATCTTCGGCGCCGAAGCACGTGCCAAATCGGCCCGGTCGTCGCCGAAGCCGGCGTCGAACCCATCGCCCAAGCCCGCGCCGAAACCGGCAGCGGCCAAGGAGCCGGAACGCCCGGCTCAAGCTGCCGAGGCAAAGCCTGAACCTGCGGCCGATGCGCAGCCGGAAGCCGTCGCCAGGACGGATACGCCGCTCATGCAGCGCGCCGCAGCGCCCGCAGCCGAACTCGTCGCAGCCATCGTCCGGCGTATCCGCGGCCGCGCAGCAAAGACCGCCGAGAAGGTGCCCGACCTTACCGTCGATCTGGCTGTCAGCATCCAGGACCTGATCAATCGCCAGCGCCTGACGGTCGAACTTCCGGATGGCGAGAGCCTGAAGGTTCAAATTCCCCCGGGTGCCGTCGATGGGCAGACCATTCGCCTGGCGGAACAGGGTTATCGCGTCACCGGCATGAGCCGCGGCGATGTCGTCGTCACACTCAGGGTCGATCAGAGCGGCACCTTCCGCACCCGCGGTCTTGACTTACTCACGACCCTGCCGATCGATCTGCAGGGTGCCGTCCTTGGCTGCGAGGAGCGCATCGAGACGCCGGTTGGTCCGGTCACCGTCGTCGTGCCGGCCTGGTCCGGTTCGGACAAGATCGTCCGTCTCGCAGGCCAGGGCCTGCCCGGAACCTACGGGACCCATGGCGATCTCCTGGTGGAGCTGCGGCTGGTCCTGAAAGACACGCCGGATGAGAAGGTGACCGATCTGATGAAGTCGCAGCGCGACGGATTCTATCTGTGACGGTCGATTTGTGACAGTTCGCTGACACTTTGAACCAATATTACGGGGACTAACAGTTCCTGATCTCAGGCGCGCTTGAACCACCCTTGCCACTATGCCATAGGCAATTCTCGACAATTTGCCGCACCCGTTCGGTGGGGTGTGTATGACATTTGTGAACTTTGGCACCGGCGCCGGCCGTTGCTGGAAATAGTATTGGGGACTTACCATGGCTCAGGCATCCGGTCTGATGAAGGGCAAACGCGGCGTCATTATGGGCGTTGCAAACAACCGTTCCATCGCATGGGGCATTGCCAAGGCCATCCACGCGCAGGGTGGTGAAGTTGCGTTGACCTATCAGGGCGATGCGCTCAAGAAGCGCGTCGAGCCGCTGCTCGCCGAGATCGACGGCTTCATGGCCGGCCATTGCGACGTTAGCGACGAAGCCAGCATCGACGCCGTCTTCGATACGCTCGAAAAGCAATGGGGCAAGATCGATTTCGTGGTGCACGCGATCGGTTTCTCCGACAAGGACGAACTCACCGGCCGCTACGTCGATACCTCGCCCGAGAACTTCGCCAAGACGATGCAGATTTCGGTCTACTCGTTCACCGCGGTTGCCCGTCGCGCTGAAAAGCTGATGACCGATGGCGGCTCGATGCTGACCCTGACCTACTACGGCGCCGAAAAGGTCATGCCGAACTACAACGTTATGGGTGTGGCCAAGGCTGCGCTCGAAGCCAGCGTGAAGTACCTCGCGGTCGACCTCGGCCCGAAGAACATTCGCGTCAATGCCATCTCCGCCGGCCCGATCAAGACGCTGGCTGCCTCCGGCATCGGCGACTTCCGCTATATCCTCAAGTGGAACGAGTACAACGCGCCGCTGCGCCGCACCGTGACGATCGAGGAAGTCGGCGACGTCGGCCTCTACATGCTCTCCGACCTGTCGCGTTCGGTCACCGGTGAAGTCCACCACGCCGACAGCGGTTACCATGTCGTCGGCATGAAGGCGGTGGACGCGCCCGATATCTCCGTGCTCAAGGACTGATCGGCACGGCTTGCCGGTTCGACGGCCCCGCTGCCCGGAGACATGTTGTGCTGATCTATGTGATCCGTCACGGACAGACCGACTGGAATGCCGAAAGCCGGCTCCAGGGGCAGAAGGACATCCCGCTCAATGATTTCGGTCGCCAGCAGGCGACCGGCAATGGCGCAGCACTCGCCGGTATCCTCGGCACCGACGCCGCGCATTTCGATTTCGTCGCGAGCCCGCTTGGCCGCACGCGCGAGACCATGGAGCGCGTGAGGCTGGCGATGGGGCTCGATCCCGCCGCCTACCGTACCGACGAACGGCTGAAGGAGGTATCCTTCGGTGACTGGGAAGGGCACACGCTTCCCGAGCTCAAGCGCTCGGCGCCGCAAAGGATCGCCGAACGGCGCGCGGTGAAGTGGGACTTCATTCCGCCGGGACCTGATGCCGAGAGTTACGAAATCCTGTCCTGGCGTGTTGCCGCCTGGCTAAAGGACGTGACGAAGCCGACCGTCTGCGTCAGCCACGGCGGTGTCATCCGATCGCTTTTCAAGCTCTTTGGAGAAATGGAGGCCGAAGAGGCTGCGTCTGCGGCGATCCCGCAGGATCGCCTTCTGCGCATTTCCGGCGGTGCCATCGGCTGGATCTGACGGCCGGAACGATAACCCGCCCCAAAGCAATGTCAGGAAAAGTATGGAACGGTTTCCCGTCCGGAATTGCGTGATCTGAGGGACGGGTCGCTGCTTACTGTACGATTTCGAGGTCGTTGATGACCCGCTTGCCATCGACTTCGGTATAGAAGACCAGCACCTTCACGCCCTCCTTCAGGCCCTCGAAATTGAATTCTTCGGGTGCCTGGTAGCTCTTGCCGTCATCGAGCTGCAGGCTGAGACGTTCGGTGTCGACACCCGTAATGGTCGCTTCCACGTCGGCGCTTTCCGCAAGAGCGGACAAAGGCGAAAGCAAGCCGGCGGCGGCCATGAGCGCGGCAATGACAAAACGCATCTTTCTTGCCCTTTTCAACGATTCTGCGAACATTCTTGTCATCACCCTTGGTCCCCGATTGTGGCAAAAATTGCCTTGTAACTTGGCTTTTGGCCGTCAGGCCCCGGTTTTTTGATGGCCTGTCCGACGCCGCAAGACTGGACGGCGACATCGTTTTTTTCAAGCGGGGGAGCGTCGAAGTAGGGGAGGCGGAATATTGATTTCCCCATGAATCATAGGGTTTTCCAAGGATTTGTGACGAAAGCCAATCTTAAGGTTCGCTCGCTACCTTTGGTTGGGGATCGAGGGGAAAAGATTGAAGATCATCGACGTTCTGCGCCAGCGCATTCGGGCGGCAGCCAGATTTGCGAAACCATCGCTCATACCAGCGGCGATCGCCGGCCTCGTCGTGTTTGCCGGCGGGTACGTCTATGAGCGGCAGAATCGCGAAAACTTCCAGAGTGACCTCAGGATCGATGTCGAGAACGAACTGAACCTCATCGCCAACCGGTTGCAATCGGAGATAAACACCAACATCGCCGCGCTGAACGGATTTGCCAACAGCATCGGCGTGCACCCGGCGATGACGCCTGACGATTTTACCGTCATGGCAACGAAGCTTCTTCTCCAGAACCCGCAGATGGTGCGCGCTTCGGCTGCGCCCGCCGGTGTTGTGCGGATCGCCTTTCCGCGTGAAAGCCAGCAATGGTTCGTCGGCACCGATTTCAACAGGTTCGGCGCGACAAGGCACGCGATAGAACGCGCATCGTCGACGGTGAGACCCGTGATGATCGGCCCCATTCGCTTGCCGAGCGGCCGCAACGGCTTCGAGCTTTTCTTGCCTGTCTTTTCCAAGATCCAGGGACGGATGGAGCGCTGGGGCTATGTCGAGGCCATCATCGATGAAAGGGCGCTCTATCGCGCCGCGCGCCTCTTGGAGGCGGGCAGCGAAACGCCGGAACTGACGAAGGATCATCGCCACGTCGACGTTCACCTCGCGATCAGGGATATCTCCGAGCAGGAGCGGATCCAGGATGCGTTCTTCGGCGACGACGCGCTTTTCCGCAAGGCACCGGTGACGCGTCGGCTGGATCTGGCGGGTGGCGCTTGGGAGCTCGCAGCCATGCCGGTTGGCGGTTGGGACCAGCTTCCCGAAGACATCGATGCCATTCGCTTGGCGATCGGCGCCGCTGTCGCAGTCGTGGTAATCCCGATCCTCTTGACCGGCGGGCTCTTCAACGAACGGCAGCGCAACATTGCCAAGCTGAAAGCGCGGGAAGGGGAGGTGATGACGCTCTCCCACCGGCTGAACCTCGCGCTCGACGCGTCCAAGATCGGCGTCTGGGAGATCGACGTCGAAACGCAGCAGCGCTCTTGGGACGATCGCATGTTCCACCTGCATGGGCTGGAGGTCCATCTGGAGGAACCGACCTATGAGGAGTGGCGTGCAACAGTGCATTCGGAGGACATCGGCATCGCCGCCAACGCGCTGTTCCGCAGCCTGGACGACGGCCTGGAATATCGCTCGCAATACCGGGTCGTGCTGTCTGACGGAACCTTGCGCCACATCCGCAACGTCGGATCCAGCCACCGCGGCGCCGATGGGCGCGCAAAGGTCACCGGCATCAGTTGGGACGTCACAGACGACGTTATGAAGACCGAGCGGCTGACTGCGGCCAAGGCCCAGGTCGATCAACAGAACCTCGAGCTCGAACAGGCACTGAAAGGTCTTTACGAGCGTGAGCAGGATCTTGAACTGCTTTCACGCCGGCTCGACCTGGCACTCGATTCCTATCGATGCGGCATGTGGGAGGCGGACCTCGATAGCGGACTGACCTATTGGGACGACCGCATGCACCAGCTCTACGGCCTCGTCTACACCGATGGGACCACCAACGAGGAGACATGGCTCACCGCGCTTCATCCCGATGATCGGGCGCCGGCGCTGGACGCGGTCAACCGCGCAATCGCGGCGGACGAGACCTATGTGCACCAGGCGCGCGTGTTTCTGCCGGCTGGCGGCGTCCGCCACATCCGGTCGGTCGGCAAGCTTCATGTGGGGCCGGATGGCGCACGCAAATTCGTCGGCATGGCGCTCGACGTCACCGAAGACGTGCTGATGACCGAGCAGTTGCGGGCAGCCAAGGCGATGGCGGATGCGAAGAACGCTGAGTTGGAGCAGGCGCGGGTACGGATCGAGCACAACGCCCTGCACGATCCCCTGACCGGTCTTGGAAATCGCCGCATGCTCGACAAGGCGCTGGAGCGGCTGGCGAGGGCCGGTGATCTCGAGGATATCGCCATCCTCCATATCGATCTCGACCGTTTCAAGCAGATCAATGACACGCTCGGCCACGCAGCCGGGGACGCCATGCTGATCCACGCTTCCGAAATCCTCCGGGCAAATATCCGGCCCGGCGATATCATCGCCCGCATCGGTGGTGATGAGTTCGTGGTCGCGGTCACCGGTGCGCCGGGCGAGGCGGCGCTGGCGGCGCGCTGTGACCGGATCATCGCCGCGATGCGCCAGCCGGTCGATTACAACGGTTTTCCCTGCCGCTTCGGTGTCAGCATCGGTGTGGCGGTGGGCCGTGGCGCGGAGATCGATGCGCGCAAGCTGCTCGTCAATGCCGATATCGCGCTCTACCGGGCCAAGGAGGCGGGCCGTAATCGTTATCAGTTCTTCACCGAGGTGTTGCAGGCCGAAGTGGTGACGGCCAAGCGGATCGCCGACGAGATCCTCGAAGGCATCGAACGGGACGAGTTCGAACCCTGGTATCAGCCACAGTTCGACGCGACCACGCTTGCGCTGTGCGGGGTGGAGGCGCTGGTGCGCTGGAACCACCCGCGTGAGGGCATCCTGACGCCGGATCGTTTCCTTGGCATCGCGGAGGAATTGAATGTCATGGCGGCGCTTGATCGCCTCGTGCTGGAGAAATCGCTGATCGACCACATGCGCTGGGCGGCCGCCGGCCTCAGAGTTCCCAAGATCTCCGTCAACGTTTCGGCGAAGCGGCTTCAGGAGGATGATCTGCTGTCCTCGCTCGAAGGCTTGAGCATCGCGCCCGGCCAGATCTGTTTCGAACTGGTGGAATCGATCTTCCTCGACGAGAGCGACGACATCGTTGCCACCAACATCGAAGGTATCAAGAAACTCGGCATCGATATCGAGCTCGATGACTTCGGCACCGGTCATACCTCGATCGTCAGCCTGCTGAAGATCAAGCCGAAGCGGCTGAAGATCGATCGGCAGCTCGTCGTTCCGGTTCTGAGCGCGCGGCGGGAGCAGGCCCTGGTCCGTTCGATCATCGAGATCGCCCGCTCGCTCAACATCGAGACCGTTGCCGAAGGTGTCGAGACGATGGCACATGCGGAGATGCTCGGCATCCTCGGCTGCGACGTCCTGCAGGGCTATGCCTTCTCCCGGCCGTTGAGCGCGGAGAAGTTCCTCGCCTTTGCGACCGACCGCGGCCTGCGCCTGGCATCGTGACGAAGCGACGGCGGCAGGCGCAAAAGTCTTTCCCCGTCCCCGGCTTTCCACTAAGAGAGGGCATCCGTGTACGAAAAACGTACGGCCGTTGCTTGCTTAAGGTCCGGTAGCCTTCATGTCGCATAACACTTTCGGTCACCTCTTCCGCGTCACCACCTGGGGCGAAAGCCACGGCCCGGCGCTTGGCTGCGTGGTGGATGGTTGCCCGCCCGGCGTCCGTTTCACGCTCGCCGAACTTCAGGCCTGGCTCGACAAGCGCAAGCCCGGGCAGTCGCGTTTCGTGACGCAGCGCCGCGAGGATGATCTCGTCAAGGTGCTCTCCGGCGTGATGTTCGACGAGGACGGCGAGACGATGATCTCGACCGGGACGCCGATCTCCATGCTGATCGAGAACACCGACCAGCGTTCGAAGGACTATTCCGAGATCGCCAAGCGTTACCGTCCTGGCCACGCCGACTACACCTATGATCTGAAATACGGCATCCGCGACTATCGCGGCGGCGGCCGTTCCTCGGCGCGCGAGACCGCGGCGCGCGTTGCCGCCGGCGGCATCGCCCGCAAGGTCGTTCCGGGGCTCGTCGTGCGCGGCGCCCTCGTCCAGATCGGCAAACACAAGATCAACCGGGCCAACTGGGATTGGGCCGAGGTGGGCAACAACCCCTTCTTCGCGCCGGATCCGGAGATCGTGCCGGTTTGGGAGGAATATCTCGACGGCATCCGCAAGGCCGGCTCCTCGATCGGCGCCGTCGTCGAAGTGGTCGCCGAGGGCGTGCCCGCCGGCATCGGCGCGCCGATCTATGCCAAGCTCGATCAGGACATTGCCTCCAACCTGATGTCGATCAACGCCGTCAAAGGCGTCGAGATCGGCAACGGCTTCGGTGCGGCCGAGATCACCGGTGAGGAGAACGCCGACGAGATGCGCATCGGCGCCGACGGCAAGCCGGTCTTCCTCTCCAATCATGCCGGCGGTATTCTCGGCGGCATCGCCACCGGCGAACCCGTGATCGCGCGTTTTGCCATCAAGCCGACGTCGTCGATCCTCACCGAGCGCCGCTCGGTCGACAGCGATGGCAAGGAAGTCGATGTCCGCACCAAGGGCCGCCACGACCCCTGCGTCGGCATCCGCGCCGTGCCGATCGGCGAGGCGATGCTTGCCTGCACGATCGCCGATCACTACCTGCGTGACCGCGGCCAGACCGGCCGGCTTACTGCATAATTCCTTAAATCGGAATCGATTTAAGGACAAAATTATGCAGCAACTTAAAGTGTTACAGCGACCTTTGCTCGTCTACGAGACGCGCGGCGCTGTAAGTAATTCGCCCTCTATTTCGGGAAGAGCACCATGTCCTATGACCAGAAGCGTGTCGTCGACGCCATCCGCGCCTTCGAGGCCGGCGAAATCGTTGTCGTGACCGATGATGACGGCCGCGAGAACGAGGGCGATTTGATCGTCGCCGCGGTGCATTGCACGCCGGAGAAGATGGCCTTCATCGTGCGCCACACGTCGGGCATCGTCTGCACGCCGATGCCGCGCGAGGAGGCGAAACGCCTCAACCTCAATGCCATGGTTGCTGAAAACGATTCTGCCCATACGACGGCCTTCACCGTCTCGGTCGATTTCAAGCACGGCACCACGACCGGCATTTCCGCCGATGACCGTACGTTGACGGTGCGCAACCTCGCCAACCCCAATGTCGGGCCGACGGACTTCGTTCGCCCGGGCCACATCTTCCCGTTGGTCGCCCGCGAAGGCGGCGTTCTCATGCGCTCCGGTCACACGGAAGCCGCCGTCGACCTCTGCAAGCTCGCAAGCCTGCCGCCGATCGGCGTCATCTGCGAACTCGTCAACGATGACGGCACCGTCATGCGCGGACCGCAGGTCGCGAGCTTTGCCGAGACCCATGGGCTGAAACAGGTTTCGGTCGCCGACCTCATCGCCTACCGCCAGCGCAAGGAAACCCTGATCGAGCAGGGCGGATCCTTCGATATCGAAACGCCCTATGGTGCGGCCAAGGGGCATTCCTATTCGCTGCCCTGGGATCCGATGCAGCATCTCGCCGTCGTCTTCGGCGATATTCGCGATGGCGTTGACATTCCGGTCCGCCTGCATCTCGAAAATGTCGGCGCCGACGTGTTCGGCAAGGACTGCCAGATCGATCGCATCATGAAGCGCATGGCCGACGAGGGCAGGGGGGTCATCGTCTACCTGCGCGAAGGATCGGTCGGCGTCGGCGTGTCGCAAACGGCCCGCAAGGGCAAACACGATCGTGAAGCACATGACGAGGCACAGGCACGCGAGAACGAATGGCTGGAAATCGGCCTCGGCGCCCAGATCCTGAAAGATCTCGGCATCAGCTCTATCCGCCTTCTTGCCTCGCGGGAGCGCCACTATGTCGGCCTCGAAGGCTTCGGCATCAAGATCGCCGGAACCGACATCATCTAAAGCTTGACGTCTCTGAATACGACAAAGCCCGGATCGTCGATCCGGGCTTTGTCGTTTGTGCCGGCGGCTGCCAATAAAAAAGCCGCGCTCGAAGCGCGGCCCTGTGTCTTGTTTGTGTGGGGTCCGGCGACCGGTCAGGGCAACGCGTCGTAGCCTTCGCCGAAGCCCTTGAGATCGACCGGGATGCCGATGCCTTCTTCCGGCGACTGGAAGACGATGAAGGTCGCCGTCGCGCCGGAGCGGAAGGTCTTCAGCAATTCATCTTCAAGCACGACTTCCGCATAGCAGCCGTCGGAGAAGCAGCGCACGAAGTAGGCGCGGCCGATATCCTTGCCGTCGACGTTGAGGCCGAGGCCGTTTGGCAGCAGCACGCCGAGCGGAGCGAGCACGCGCAGGATCTTCGCCTTGCGGTCCGCCGTCTTCAGCACGACCACCGACAGGCCGACTTCCGGCCGGTCCTCGGCAATGACGTTCTGCATCAGCGCGCACTGGTCGGTGGATGCGCCTGCCGGCTGATCGCAAACGATCGACCACGCGCCGTGGTTGGACTTGACCGTGCCGGGTGTTCCGGTGGGCTGCTGGGCCAGGCTCTGAGCGGGGAGAGCGAGAACGGCAAGGCCGAAGGCGGCGAAGGCCGACAGTCGCGAAAAGAGGGGCAGGCCCATGTAAACCTCAAAACGTCGAATCATCAGGGCTATTCTTGAAGCGCGCGGGAATAAATGAAAAGCCCTGCGGGGCACATTCCAGCGTCATATGGCGGAAATTGGGCGGGTTAACGCCCTATCCTGTGTGTTGCCGCGCGAACCGCGTGCGATCGCGCCTTTAGGGGCGCGTAAGACGTCATATAAGTCGATTCGTGACGGCTTCTAAGGGGTGCCTGTGTGAAAAGATGCGTTTGTGCAAAAATGCCGCATGGGGTTGATTGGTCAGATGTTGCGGCATCGGACAAACTGTGGTTTGAAGCGCAGCAGTATCGCAGGGATTCTGCGTTCCGGTTTGATCCTGATCAAGCGCATTGGGGAGACATATTGTGAAAAACAAGGCTTATGCAGTTCTGGCAGCGCTTGCCTGTCTGCTTTTTGCTTCGAGCGCCTTTGCTGACAAGCCTGTCGATTGGCAGACGAACTTTCAGTCGGCCGCTACGGGCATCATGGAAGAAATCACGTGGTTTGAACATTATACCCTGTGGTTCATCATTCCGATCACCCTCTTCGTTCTCCTCCTGCTGATCATCGTCGTGGTCAAGTTCCGCGAGAGTGCTAACCCGGTTCCCTCCAAGACCAGCCACAACACCGCCATCGAAGTCGTCTGGACCGTCGGTCCGGTCATCGTGCTTCTTTTCCTCGCCATTCCGTCCTTCCAGCTCCTGACCGCGCAGCTCACGCCGCCGGCCAATCCGGACCTGACGGTCAAGGCGACCGGCAACCAGTGGTACTGGTCCTATGAATATGAAGTCGGCGAAAGCCCGCTCTCCTTCGACAGCCTGCTGGTGAAGGATGAAGATCGCGCCGCCCTCGGCAAGGAAGACAAGAAGGAATACCCGCGCCTGCTCGCCGTCGACAACGAAGTTGTCATTCCGGTCGGCAAGACGGTTCGTGTCCTCGTCACCGCCGCCGACGTGATCCATGCCTTCGCAATGCCTGCCTTCGGCGTGAAGATCGATGCCGTTCCCGGCCGCCTGAACGAAACCTGGTTCAAGGCTGACCGCGAAGGTCTGTACTACGGCCAGTGTTCCGAGCTCTGCGGCAAGGATCACGCCTATATGCCGATCGCGATCCGCGTTGTTTCGCAGGAAAAATACGACACCTGGCTCGCAGCCGCCGCTACCAATCTCGGCGATGCGAACAAGGCGCTCATGGCGTCCATCGATGCGGCCAAGACCGTCGACGTCGCCGCAAACGCCGCACAGTAATCGGAAGGGGAGCTCGACCCATGGCTGGAACAGCCGTTCATCACGATCAACGCCATGATCACTCCGATCATGGCCACGCAGACCATGCGCATAAGCCTCTGAGCTTCTTTCAGCGCTGGTTCCTGTCGACCAACCACAAGGACATCGGCACGCTGTACCTGATCTTCGCGATTTTCGCGGGCATCATCGGCGGCACGCTCTCGGTGTTCATGCGCGCCGAACTGCAGGAGCCGGGCATCCAGATCTTCCACGGTCTGGCGCAGATGGTCTACGGCTTCGAGGGTGATGCTGCCATCGACGGCGGCAAGCACATGTTCAACGTGTTCACGACCGCGCACGCGCTCATCATGATCTTCTTCATGGTCATGCCCGCGCTGATCGGCGGCTTCGCCAACTGGATGGTTCCGATCATGATCGGTGCGCCGGACATGGCGTTCCCGCGCATGAACAACATCTCCTTCTGGCTGATCATCCCGGCCTTCCTGCTGGTGCTCCTGTCGATGTTCGTCGAGGGACCGGCCGGTGCCTATGGTGCAGGCGGCGGGTGGACGATCTATCCGCCATTCTCGACATCGGGTATGCCCGGGCCGGCCATGGATTTCGTGATCCTCGGCCTGCACATCGCCGGCGCATCCTCGATCCTCGGTGCGATCAACTTCATCACCACGATCCTGAACATGCGCGCTCCGGGCATGACGCTGCACAAGATGCCGCTCTTTGCCTGGTCGGTTCTGATCACCGCCTTCCTGCTTCTGCTCTCGCTGCCGGTTCTGGCAGGCGGCATCACCATGCTGCTCACCGACCGCAACTTCGGCACGGCCTTCTTCGCGCCTGAAGGCGGCGGCGACCCGATCCTGTTCCAGCACCTGTTCTGGTTCTTCGGTCACCCGGAAGTGTACATCCTGATCCTGCCGGGCTTCGGCATCGTCAGCCACATCGTTTCCACCTTCTCGCGCAAGCCGATCTTCGGCTACCTCGGCATGGCCTACGCCATGGTCGCGATCGGCGCTGTCGGCTTCATCGTGTGGGCGCACCACATGTACACCGTCGGCATGTCGCTCGACACGCAGCGCTACTTCGTCTTCGCGACGATGGTTATCGCTGTTCCGACCGGCGTTAAGATCTTCTCGTGGATCGCGACGATGTGGGGTGGTTCGATCCGCTTCACGACCCCGATGGTCTGGGCGATCGGCTTCATCTTCCTGTTCACCGTCGGTGGCGTCACGGGCGTTCAGCTCGCCAACGCCGGCCTCGACCGTTCGCTGCACGACACCTACTACGTGGTTGCTCACTTCCACTACGTTCTGTCGCTCGGCGCCGTCTTCGCGATCTTCGCGGCCTGGTACTACTGGTTCCCGAAGATGACCGGCTACATGTACTCCGAGTTCGTCGGCAAGCTGCACTTCTGGGTCATGTTCATTGGCGTGAACCTGATCTTCTTCCCGCAGCACTTCCTCGGCCTCGCCGGCATGCCGCGCCGCTACATCGACTATCCGGATGCCTATGCCGGCTGGAACATGGTTTCGTCCTACGGCTCCTACATCGCAGCCGTCGGCGTCCTGATCTTCCTCTTCGGCGTCTTCGAAGCCTTCGCCAAGAAGCGCATCGCAGGCGACAACCCGTGGGGCGAGGGCGCGAACACTCTGGAATGGCAGCTGTCGTCGCCGCCGCCGTTCCACCAGTGGGAGCAGCTCCCGCGCATCAAGTGACGGGCAACGAACAGAAGCCGCCGGTTCCGGCGGCTTCACCCCGCCGGGAAACCGGCGACACACGGCCATTGCGGCCGGGACTTGCACAGGGACACGACATGACGGTCATCGACAATCACGAAGCAGTCGGCATGGAAGGCGTTGCGCGCCTGTCCGAAGCCTCTGCGCGCGATTATTTCGAGCTTCTGAAGCCACGTGTCATGTCCCTCGTCGTCTTTACGGCACTCGCCGGGCTGGTGCTCGCGCCGGGCCACATCAATCCCTTCATCGGCTTCATCGCTATTCTCTGCATCGCCGTCGGCGCCGGCGCCTCCGGTGCGCTGAACATGTGGTATGACGCCGATATCGACGCAGTCATGAGCCGTACCGCCAAGCGCCCGATCCCGGCAGGCAAGATCCTGCCGCAGGAAGCGCTGGCTTTCGGTCTGACGCTCTCCGCCTTTTCCGTGATCATCCTCGGGCTCGCCGTCAATTGGCTCGCAGCCGGGTTGCTCGCCTTCACAATCTTCTTCTACGTGGTCATCTACACGATGTGGCTGAAGCGCTCGACGCCGCAGAACATCGTCATCGGCGGTGCGGCCGGTGCTTTCCCGCCGATGATCGGCTGGGCCTGCGTCACCGGCGCCGTATCGATCGAAAGCATCGTTCTCTTCCTGATCACCTTCCTGTGGACGCCAGCCCATTTCTGGGCGCTTGCCCTCTTCAAGATGGGCGACTATGGCGCCGTCGGCGTGCCGATGATGCCGAATGTCTGCGGCCAGGCGACCACCAAAAAGCAGATCGTCATCTATGCCGTGCTGACCGCGCTGATCGGTATCTGTCCCACCTTGCTCGGTTTCGCGAGCATCGGTTACGGCCTCGTGGCAGCGGCCCTCGGTCTCGGCTTCATCTGGTATTCGATCGGCGTGCTGCGCATGCCTGAGACGGATGAGCGCATGCTGCCCGCCAAGAAGCTGTTTGCCTTCTCGATCATGTATCTGTTCGTGATCTTCTCCGCCCTGATGGCGGATCACCTGATCGTCAATATCTGGCTGCACGCCGGGAGTATTGCCTGATGGAAACCGTCAAGCTCACTGATGCCCAGAAGAAATCGCGCCGCGGTCGCAACATCGCGCTCGGCTTCGTCCTCTTCGGGCTTGTCGTCCTGTTTTACATCGTCACGCTGATCAAGTTCGGCAACGGCATGGTCAACTGAGGCGGGATGGCATGACGAATTCATCGGAAACCACGCCCAAACAGCGCTCGAACCGCGTCGTCGTCGGCACTTGCCTTGCCTTCGTCGCCGGCATGGTCGGCATGGCCTATGCCGCCGTGCCGCTCTACGACATGTTCTGCCGCGTCACCGGCTATAACGGTACGACGCAGCGCGTCGAGCAGGCTTCGGACGTGATCCTGGACGAGAAGGTGAGGGTCACCTTCGACGCGAACACCTCGGGCGGTCTGCCCTGGGAGTTCAAGCCGGTCCAGCGCGACATCGATATCCGCATCGGCGAAACTGTGCAGGTGATGTACCGGGCGAAGAACCTGTCGTCGAAGCCGACGACGGGCCAGGCGACCTTCAATGTCACGCCGATGCAGGCCGGTGCCTATTTCAACAAGGTACAGTGCTTCTGCTTCACCGAGACGACGCTACTGCCGGGAGAGGAGATGGAGATGCCGGTGGTATTCTTCGTCGATCCGGAGATCGTCAAGGCGGTGGAGACCAAGGACATCAAGACGTTGACGCTTTCCTACACCTTCTACCCGCGCGAACCGTCGAAACCGGTGGCGCAGGTGAAGACGGAAGAGAACAAACTTTGACTGGAGGTCCTTTTCGGCTATGCCGGAAGGGCGACAAGAGAGAGACATTTCGGGGATTACTGACATGGCCGGTGCGCATCAGAAGAATCACGACTACCACATCATCGACCCGAGCCCCTGGCCGTTGCTTGCCTCGATCGGCGCCTTCGTCATGGCGTTCGGCGGCATCTGCTACATGCGCTACCTCGCGGGCAGCTCGCTGAAGATCTTCGGCCTCGAGCTCGCCAACGTCTGGATCCTGCTCGCCGGTCTGATCATCGTTCTCTACACCATGTTCGGCTGGTGGTCGGACACGGTGAAGGAAGCGCATGAAGGCCACCACACCCGTGTCGTGTCGCTGCACCTGCGCTACGGCATGATCATGTTCATCGCTTCGGAAGTGATGTTCTTCGTGGCCTGGTTCTGGGCCTTCTTCGATGCGAGCCTGTTCCCGGGCGAAGCCATCCAGGCAACCCGCGCCACCTTCACCGGCGGCGTCTGGCCGCCGAAGGGTATCGAAGTGCTCGATCCGTGGCACCTGCCGCTCTACAACACCGTCATCCTGCTGCTTTCGGGCACGACGGTCACCTGGGCACACCACGCGCTCCTGCACAACGACCGCAAGGGCCTGATCTCGGGCCTGATGCTGACGGTCGCGCTCGGCGTGCTGTTCTCCTTCGTTCAGGGCTACGAATACGCCCACGCTCCGTTCGCCTTCAAGGACTCGATCTACGGCGCGACCTTCTTCATGGCGACCGGCTTCCACGGCTTCCACGTTCTGGTCGGCACGATCTTCCTGCTCGTCTGCCTCATCCGTGCCCTGCGCGGCGATTTCACGCCCAAGCAGCACTTCGGCTTCGAAGCGGCTGCCTGGTACTGGCACTTCGTTGACGTCGTCTGGCTCTTCCTCTTCTTCTCCATCTACATCTGGGGCAGCTGGGGTGCGCCGATCGCTCACGGCTGATAGCGCGAGCATCTCGATCTTTATGAACAGGGCGGTTGCAGCCATGCAGCCGCCTTGTTCTTTTGGTGGCTTGTGATGATGGCAACGCGACGGGGGTGCGAAATGCGGGTTGCGTCGATCATGGTCATGGCGGTGCTGGCCGGCTCCGTCTCGGCTGCGGCGGCCGACGTTGCGGATAGGGTCGTCGTCCACAAGGAACGGCGGCTCTTGCAGCTCTTCCACGGTGGCCAGTTGATCCGCGAATATGCGGTCGCGCTCGGCGGAAACCCCGTTGGTCACAAGCGGCAGGAAGGCGACGAGAGGACGCCGGAAGGGCTCTATCTCCTCGATTGGCGCAATCCGGGAAGCGGCTACTACAAGTCCATCCACGTCTCCTATCCGGCGCCGGAAGATACCAAGGCCGCGGTCGCAAATGGGGTCGATCCCGGCGGCATGATCATGATCCATGGCCAGCCCAATTATTTCGGTTGGCTGGCGTTTTTGACGCAGCGCTTCGATTGGACGAATGGCTGCATTGCCGTTACCAATGCCGAAATGGAAGAAATCTGGACGATGGTCCCCAACAACACGCCAATCGAGATCAAGCCGTGAGCGAAGACAAGGCACATTTCCCGCCGGTGGACCCGGTGATGACAGGGATCAAGGGGCTTTGCCCGCGCTGCGGCCAGGGCAGGCTGTTCGACGGCTTCCTCAAGGTCAAACCGGCCTGCACAAGCTGCGACCTGGACTATCGCTTTGCCGATGCCGGCGATGGCCCGGTGGTCTTTGTCATCCTGATCGTCGGCTTCGTCGTCGTTGGCGCGGCGCTTTGGGCGGAGGTCAACTTCAACCCACCGCTGTGGCTGCATTTCCTGTTGTGGATCCCGCTCGCGACCATCCTCAGCCTCGGGCTGACACGCATTCTGAAGGGCGTCCTGATCAACCTGCAGTACCGCAACAATGCGCGCCCGGGCGAAATCGACCGTGGCTGAGATCGAAGTCAAGAAGCGCGGCCTCCTCGGACGCCTCGGCGCCTTCCTATTGCTCGCCGTCGCCTTCGCCATCCTTATCTCGCTCGGCACCTGGCAGATGCAGCGGCTGCACTGGAAGGAAGGCCTGCTGACCGCGATCCAGGAGCGTCGGTCGGCGCCTCCGGTGTCGCTTGGCGACATCGAGAAGATGCTCGCAGATGGGGTGGACATCGATTACCGCACCGTCACGGTTACAGGCACCTTCGATCACAGCAAGGAGCGGCATTTCTTCGCGACCTTTAACGGCCGCACCGGCTATTACGTCTTCACGCCACTGACGCTCGACGATGGCCGCGTGCTCTTCGTCAATCGCGGCTTCGTGCCCTTCGAACAGAAAGAATCGTCGACCCGTCTCGCGGGCGAGCTTCCGGCCTTCGTAGGTGTCCACGGTCTTGCAAGACCGAAGCTCACCGAAAAGCCGTCGTCGCTCGTTCCGGACAATGATCTCGCCAAGAACATCTTCTACTGGAAGGATCTCGACACGATGGCGTCGTCGGTCGGGCTTCCGGCCGACAGGGTGCTGCCGCTGTTCGTCGATGCCGATGCGACACTCAACACTGGCGGTCTGCCGATCGGCGGCGTTACCCAGTTCGACCTGCCCAACAACCATCTGCAATACGCCCTGACTTGGTATGGGCTGGCGGCAGCTTTGGTGCTGGTCAGCGGCATTTACGTGGCGCGCCGCGGGCGATAGCCCGGACGGCGCCGCCGTGCTAACCCTGCTGAAGGGATCGACAGCGGGGAACAAGGATGGCGATTATCGCGAACACTCTGATTGCGTTGACGGGTTTGCTGCATGTCGGCTTTCTCGTGCTCGAGATGTTCCTGTGGACAGGGCCTCGGGGGAGGGCTGTCTTCCGCATGACACCGGAGCAAGCGGAGACAACACGCGTCCTTGCGGCGAACCAGGGTCTCTACAATGGTTTTCTCGCGGCCGGCCTGTTCTGGTCGTTGATCCAGTCGGAACCGTCCTTTGCCTTCGAGCTGAAGGTGTTCTTCCTTGTGTGCGTGATCGTTGCCGCTATATATGGCGCGTGGTCGGTCAAGCCGCGCATCCTCTTAATCCAGGGCGGCCCGGCGATCGCAGCGCTTGTTTTCCTTCTATTGGCATTCTGATCCATGGCATCATCAGCGGCAGCAAAATCCCCGATCACCATTCGCCTCTGCGGGCCGCGCGGTTTTTGCGCCGGCGTCGACCGGGCGATCCAGATCGTCGTCCTGGCGCTGAAGGAGTTCGGCGCGCCCGTCTATGTCCGCCACGAGATCGTGCACAATCGCTATGTCGTCGAGGGCCTTGAGGCCAAGGGCGCGATCTTCGTCGAAGAGCTCGACGAGATCCCGCCGGAGCACCGCAAGCAGCCGGTGGTCTTCTCGGCCCATGGCGTGCCGAAATCGGTGCCCGCGGATGCTGACGCCCGCAATCTCTTCTATCTCGACGCCACCTGCCCGCTGGTCTCCAAGGTCCACAAGCAGGCGATGCGCCATCACCGCCTCGGTCGGCACGTCGTGCTGATCGGCCATGCCGGTCATCCGGAGGTGATCGGCACCATGGGGCAATTGCCGGAAGGCGCCGTATCGCTGGTCGAAACGGTCGAAGATGCCGACGTCTACCAGCCGCCGGACCCGGACAATCTCGGCTTCGTCACCCAGACGACGCTGTCGGTCGACGACACGGCCGGCGTTATCAAGCGGCTGCACGAGCGCTTCCCGAACCTGACGGCGCCGGCAGCCGATTCGATCTGCTACGCCACCACCAACCGCCAGGAGGCGGTGAAGCAGGCAGCGCCTGGCTGCGACCTGTTCCTTGTGGTCGGTGCGCCGAATTCGTCCAACTCCAAGCGTCTGGTCGAAGTGGCGCTGAAAGCGGGAGCGAAGAAATCCGTGCTGGTGCAGCGTGCATCGGAAATCGACTGGGATGCGATGGGCGACATCTCGACGGTAGGTCTGTCGGCCGGCGCCTCGGCGCCCGAAGTGATCGTCAACGAGATCATCGAGGCATTCCGCGAACGTTACGACGCGAAGGTGGAACTTGCCGATACGGTCGAGGAAAACGAAAACTTCCTCGTCAACCGCGAGATCCGCCATGTGCCGCTGACATCAGCCGATATGGCCTTCGTCAACGGCGAATAATCACATTTCTTGCCCGCATTTCTTGAGAGTGGAAGCCCTTGGCAGTTTACACCGATATCACGGAAGACGATCTCTCCCGTTTTCTCACCGCCTATGACGTCGGCCAGCTGACCTCCTACAAGGGGATCGCCGAGGGCGTCGAGAATTCCAATTTCCTGATGCACACGACCAAGGGCTCCTACATTCTCACGCTTTACGAAAAGCGGGTGAACGCCGATGACCTGCCATTCTTCCTGGGATTGATGCACCATCTGGCCGACGGCGGCCTGTCCTGCCCGCTACCGCTGCCGCGGGCCGATGGTAAATTGCTCGGCGAGCTCTCCGGTCGCCCCGCCGCCGTCATCACTTTCCTCGAAGGCATGTGGCTAAGGAAGCCCGAGGCAAAACACTGCCACGAGGTCGGCAAGGCGCTTGCCGCCATGCATCTTGCCGGCGAAGGCTTCGCGCTGAAGCGCACCAATGCGCTTTCGGTTGGCGGCTGGCGGCCACTCTGGGTCAATTCAGAGGCGCGCGCGGACGAGGTGCAGTCGGGTCTCAAGGACGAGATATCGGCGGAACTCGAGCATCTGGAACGTCATTGGCCGCAGTCCTTGCCGGATGGCGTCATCCACGCCGATCTCTTCCCGGACAATGTCTTCTTCCTCGGCGACCAGCTTTCCGGCCTGATCGACTTCTACTTCGCCTGCAACGACTATCTCGCCTATGACGTTGCCGTCTGCCTGAATTCCTGGTGCTTCGAGAAAAACGGCTCCTACAACATTACCAAGGGCATGGCGATGCTTTCGGGCTACGAGAGCGTGCGCAAGCTGACGCCGGCGGAGGTCGACGCCCTGCCGCTGCTCTGCCGCGGCTCGGCGCTGCGCTTTTTCCTGACGCGGCTCTATGATTGGCTGATGACGCCCGCTGGCGCGCTCGTGGTCAAGAAAGATCCGCTCGAATATCTGACGAAGATCCGCTTCCACCGCGCCATCGCTTCGAGCGCTGAATACGGCCTGAGACGCGAAGAGGGCCGGGCATGAAACACGTCGACATCTTCACGGACGGTGCCTGCTCCGGCAATCCGGGGCCGGGCGGCTGGGGCGCCGTGCTGCGTTACGGCGAGGTGGGAAAGGAACTCTCCGGCGGCGAAGCCGAGACGACCAACAACCGCATGGAATTGTTGGCGGCGATCTCGGCGCTCGATGCGCTGAAGAGCGCCTGCGAGGTCGATCTCCATACCGACAGCAAATATGTGATGGACGGCATCTCCAAGTGGATCCACGGCTGGAAGAAGAACGGCTGGAAAACCGCGGACAAGAAGCCGGTGAAGAATGGCGAACTCTGGCAGGCGCTGGACGAAGCCAACCGCCGTCACAAGGTGACGTGGCACTGGGTCAAGGGCCATGCCGGCCATCCGGAAAACGAGCGCGCCGACGAGCTCGCCCGCAAGGGCATGGAACCCTACAAGAAGGGGCGCCGTCCGGACTCTCTTCTCGTGAAATGAAAAACGGGCCCGTTGAGGCCCGTTTCCATTTGCACTTAACTCTGCGCTCAGAGCTGCTCGAGCATCGCCGCAGCGCCGGAAACGGTCGCCTGTCCCGGGCTTTCTTCGAGATTGAGCGACTTCACCACGCCGTCTTCCACCAGCATCGAATAGCGCTTCGAGCGGACGCCAAGCGTGCCGGCCGACAGGTCGATGTCCATGCCGAGTGCCTTGGTGAAAGCGGCGTTCCAGTCGGAAAGGAAGTGGATTTTGCCCATGCCGCCGGATGCGGTTGCCCAGGCACCCATCACATGCAGGTCGTTGACCGAGACGACGGCGATATCGTCGATGCCGCGGGCAAGGATCGCGTCGCGGTTTTCGAGGTAACCTGGCAGATGGTTGAGCGAGCAGGTGGGCGTGAAGGCACCTGGAACGGCGAAGAGCACGACGCGCTTGCCCGCGAAGAGCTGATCGGTGGTGACCTCCACCGGACCGTCGGCGGTTTTTTCCTTGAAGGTTGCGGCTGGCAGTTTGTCTCCGACGGCAATGGTCACGGCACTCTCCTTGCGTTGCTTGCGTCTTCACTTCTCCGTACTCGTCGGAGAACTCGGCGGACTATAGATGCGGCCTAGTCAAAGGCAAGGGTCGTCTCCATGCTGCGGCCCTTGGCGCGTATGGTGACAACGATCGGCTTGCCCTTGAGTTCCCTGTCCTTGCCGGAGAGGCGAACCGGGACGGCTGCGCTGAGGCCCGTCTCGCCCTCGATCGCGATCTCGGGCTTGCCGAAGGAAACGCCGGAGGGGCCGGCCAAGAACAGCCCCGGATGGTCCGCGCCATCAGGCAAGTGCACGGAGAGGTGCAGCACGGTTTTTTCCGCATCATAGCGGCTCGCCGTGATGGCAAAGTCCTTGGACGGCGCTTCCGGCAGGGCGGCAACGGCGTCATCGATGCGCGCGCTGTCGAGCGGATTGTCGAAGTCGCCCTGCTTCAGCGCCAGCGTCAACTCGCCCTGGACCGGGATGCAGATGTCCTCGCAGATGCCGAGAAACACTGAGGCGCGAATATTGATGTCGCCCGTGCCCTGGACGCGCTTCAGCGTCAGCGGGAAAGCGACCGACTTGTCGTAGCCGACATAGCGCACCACGCCATCGTCGAACGTCTTCGGCACGGGGAAGCCGACCTTCTCGAGTACGACGCCGCTCGCCGGATCGATCGTCACCTGCGGAGGGATGCCGCTTGCGCCGGGCTCGCGCCAATAGGTCTTCCAGCCAGCGTTAAGCTTGACTTCGAGCGTTGCGGGGATCGTACCATCCTGCCTGGGTTGGGCTGCGACGAGGCGGATCATGCCGCCTGGAGAGGTCACCCAGTCGCTGGTGGCCGCCTGTGCAGCGACGGTAAGAAAAAAAGCGGCGATGAGGCTTGCCGCGCCAATGAACTGGGCCATGTTCTGATGTGTGGAGCGCTGGATCATGTCGGAAGCAATATCGCTTTTGCCGATGCTGCTCCAGACGCTGCGAAGAGAGCAACGATCATAATCGCTTGATCGGACACGGCGAAGTGAACGTCGTGCGTGCAATATTTCCCGGCCGCGACGCTGAGGCGCTTTTCATTTCGCGGTGAATTGGTAGGCTGTTCCCATGATGTCGACTCCGATGGCGCAGAAGAGACGGGAGCGAGGTTTCCTTGACGGTCAATTCCTGATCGCCATGCCGGGAATGTTTGATGCCAATTTCGCCCGCACGGTGATCTTCATCTGTGCCCATTCAGACGACGGCGCGATGGGCTTTGTGCTCAATCGGCCTCAACAACTGACCTTTCCGGACGTGTTGCTCCACCTCGATATTCTCGACGAGGAAGAGGCGATCCGGCTTCCGCAGATGACACGAGACTTCCAGATTCAGGCCGGCGGACCGGTTGAGACCGGGCGCGGCTTCGTGCTGCATTCCGACGACTATCTGAGCGATTCCAGCATTCCGGTCAGCGATGACATCTGCCTGACGGCAACGCTTGATATCGTCCGCGCCATTTCGCGCGGGGAGGGGCCAGTCAGGGCGACGATGATGCTCGGCTATGCCGGCTGGGGTCCGGGGCAGCTCGAGGCGGAAATCACCCAGAACGGCTGGCTCACGAGCCCGGCACGCGAGGAACTGATCTTCGACAAGGCGCTGGACGACAAATACGACCGGGCGCTGGCGCTGATGGGCGTGTCGGCCGCGATGCTCTCGGTGGACGCAGGTCACGCCTGATCGCCGTCTTAGCCGGCGTTCTTCAATCATTCATGCTGAAATGAAAAGCCCGCCGGGCTATAGCCGACGGGCTTATGGCGATCTGCGCGCTGAGCGGCGTCGTGTTGCCGAACTCACGCCCGCTTCATCAGCGGAAAGCGCTCCTTCAACAGTCGCTGGATCGATTCCGAGCCGATCGGCGGGCCGAAGAGGAAACTCTGTCCGTAGTCGCAGCCCATCTGTGAAAGCTGGATTGCATCGTCTTCGGATTCGATACCCTCGGCCACCACCTGCATGTCGAGCTCACGCGCCATGGTGATCACCGAGCGCAGCAGGATGCCGCGCTTGTCGCTCGGGTCGCGCACCAGCGCTTTGTCGATCTTGATCGTGTCGAAGGGGAAGCGGGTGAGGTAGGAAAGCGACGAATGGCCGGTACCGAAGTCGTCGAGTGCCAGTTTCAATCCGGCTTCCTTCAGCTTTTCGAGAACGAGACGGGCCTGCTCGGGATTTTCCATCACCAGCGATTCCGTCAGTTCCATCTTCACCTTGGCGGGATCGCAGCGGTTTTTGGTGAGAATTGCGCGGACGTCGTCATAGAGCTCGTTGTTGAGCAGCTGCGCGCTCGAAAGGTTGATCGAGACGAAGATCGGCAGGTCGCCGGCCTGGACTTGCCATTCCGTCAGATCGCTCGTTGCCTTGTCGAAGGCGAACATGCCGAGTTGGTTGATGAGGTCGGAATTCTCGGCAATCGGAATGAACTCGGTCGGCGAGATGTTGCCGCGCTTCGGATGATCCCAGCGCATCAGCGCTTCGAAACCGGCGATCTCGGCATCATTCAGCCGGACGATCGGCTGATAGACCAGCGAGAGCTCCTTGCGTTCGATCGCCCGCTTGAGATCGGCTTCGAGCTGAAGCCGGTCCGATCCAGAAGTACGGAAAGCAGGGCGGAAGGGCTCGACACGATTGCCGCCTTCCTTTTTCGCCCGGAACATGGCGAGCTCGGCATCGTCGAGCAGGCCTGCTGCGCTTTGCTCCTGGTCGAGCCAGGAGACGAGGCCGATCGAAGCCGTCAGGTTGATTTCGCGGTTGCCGTAGTTGAGCGGCACCATGATCGCCTTGCTCACCGCGTCGGCGAAATCCGCGACCTTGGCGGGATCGCGCTCCGACATCAGGATCAGGCCGAACTGGTCGCCGCCGAGGCGGGCAAGCGTGTCCTGCGGGCGCAGGAGCCGCCGCAACCGTCGCGTCAAGGCGATCAGGATGTTGTCGCCGGCGGCGATGCCCAGGAGATCATTGACCTGCTTGTAGCGGTCGATGTCGATTGCGAGCACCGTCGGGCGCACCGAATTGCTGCCGTCGGCCATCAGCAGGATCGCCTGCAGCCGGTCGAGGAAGACCTGGCGGTTCGGAAGGCCGGTCAGATTGTCGAGCAGCGCGTTGTGCAGCAGACGCTCCACGGAATTGCGCTGTTCGGTGATGTCGATGATGGTGCCGACACAGCGGATGATTTCGCCGTTGGCGCCGAGCACTGGCCGGGCGCGAATGGAAAGCCAGTGATAGTGGCCGTCCTCGGCGCGCACGCGGAATTCATGATTGAGCTTGCCGCGGCGGCGCTCCAGAAGCACGTCGAGCGTCGCCCGGAAGCGGTCGCGATCATCGGGGTGCAGACGCGGCAACCAGTTGCGCAAGGGGCCGTGCATGCTGCCGAGCGACAGGCCGAGCTGGGTCGAGATATCGGGCATGGTCACCACGCGGTCGCGCGCGACGTCCCAGTCCCAGACGGTGTCGCCGGAGCCGGTGAGCGCGAGCGACTGGCGTTCGAGATCCGAGAACAGGCCCTGCTGGTAGCCGCTGCCGGCAACCGCATGCTGCATGACGGTGAAGCCGATCAGGAGCACGATGAGGACGAGACCGCCGCCGAGCGCCGGCTGCACGATGTCGTTGGCGAGCTGGCCGGTGACGGTCAGCCACGCGCCGAAGAGCCAGACGAGTATGAGCAGCCAGGCCGGCACCAGAAGGATTGCGCGGTCGTAGCGGTTGAAGCCGAGATAGGCGATCAGCACGATCCCGACGGTTGCCGTCAGCGCGAAGGAGAGGCGGGCGATGCCGGACGCAATTGCCGGATCATAGACGGCGACGCCGAAAAGCAGGCCGAGGCCCAGGATCCAGGCGAGTGTGGCGTAACCCAGATGCTGGTGCCAGCGGTTGAGATTGAGATAGGTGAACAGGAAGATCACGAGGCCCGCCGCGAGGAAGACCTCGGTGCCCGCTCGCCATATTCGTTCGTCGCCTGCGGTGACGCTGATGAGCTTCGACAGGAAGCCGAAATCGACGCAGATATAGGCGAGAACCGCCCAGGCGAGCGCCGCCGTTGCCGGCAGCATCGAGGTTCCCTTGACGACGAAAAGAATGGTCAGGAACACCGCGAGCAGGCCGGCAATGCCAAGCACGATGCCGCGGTAGAGCGTGAAGGCGTTGACCGTGTCCTTGTAGGAGTCCGGCTCCCACAGATAGATTTGTGGCAGCTCCGGCGTCGCGAGTTCGGCGACGAAGGTGATGATGACGCCCGGCGCCAGCGTAATACGGAAGACGTCCGCCTCGTCGCTCGGCTCGCGGCTGAGCGCGAAGCCTTCGCTGGGCGTAATCGAAAGGATGCGCTTGGAGCCGAGATCCGGCCAGAAGAGCTTGGAATTCACCAGCCGGAAATGCGGCGCCACGATCACGCGGTCGAGCGGTTCGGCCGAAACGTTGGCGAGCGCGAACACCGCCCAGTCGCCCTGATGGTCTTCGCTGCTGGAGCGCACTTCGATGCGGCGCACGATGCCGTCGGTTCCGGGCGCGGTCGACACCTGGAAGGCCTCGTTGCGGCCGCTGTAGATCTCGGTCGTTGCCGTCAGGTCGAGCGCGGTGTCCTCGCGCGAAATCTTCACCGGCTCCAGAGCCTGGGCCGCACCGCCGAGCGCGCAGAAAAACGTCGTGAGCGTAATCAGAAACGCTGCCAGCTTCGGGGCTGACCAGGCGAAGGGCGAGCGGGCTAGAGGCATCAAAGGGGCATATTCCTGTTCGGTAGGGCATCGTCGGACAGGAGAGAAAAGAGCACGTGGTCTCGCCACTGGCCATTGATTCTCAAGTACTGTCTTAAGTAGCCTTCACGCTCAAAACCGGCCTTTTCAAGGAGCCGGATGCTTCTTGAGTTGTCCGGAATACAGGCTGCTTCAATACGGTGCAACTCAAGGGTCGAAAAGATGTAGGGAATAGCGAGCCTCAGGGCCGCGTACATATGGCCCTTGCCGGCGTGGCGCGCGCCCATCCAGTAGCCGATCATGCAGTTTTGCCCGGCGCCGCGGCGAATGTGGCCGATGGTCAGCCCGCCGAGCAGCGTCTCGTCTGGCTTGTGGAAAAGAAAGAGCGGCACGGCCTGGCCGGACGAATATTCCTGTTCGTTGCGGATGACCCGGCTGCGAAAGGAACTCTCTGTCATCTCGTCAGTACGCCAGGATGGTTCCCAAGGCTCCAGGAAGGCGCGGCTCTCGCTTCTGAGCTGGTACCATTGCCGATAATCGGCATAGCGCGGGAGCCGCAGCAGATAATTCTGGTCGGCAATTTCGATCGCCTCCGGCTGCCGCGACAGGAACCGAAAAACCGATCGTGTCATAGCTGCCTCCGAGGCCGTCCAGTTTGCGTGCGGGGACCTTTTATCATCCGCCCGGCAGCGCGCCTTTGCGCTGTCACAAACCGAAACGTTGCATAACTTTGCGCGCAAATCGAATCCGAATTTGCGAAAAGACGCAAAGACTTCACCATTTGGATTCGGTGTTTGTGTCCTCGGCGGCCCGGGGCAATTTCAGGAAAAGTGGCAAACGCTTTCCGCCAGGAGTTGCCTGCAGCGCCGCGCGCCTTGTCAGACGCGCAAAGGTCGCTGTAGCACCTTGATTTTCTGCATGTCTTTGTCCTTAAGTCGAGGTCGATTTAAGGAGACATGCAGTCGCCTCGAAACGGCAAGTTCATTTCACGGTTTCGATGAAACCATGAAATGATCTGGGCCTGTTTAGCTGGCGACGGCGTGCGGTACGGCGGCCTTGCCGGTCAATGTCGACAGGATGTCGTTCATCGGGGCGAGTTGTTCCAGCGGGCCGATGGCCGAGAGCGTCGGCGTCGTATCGAAGAACAGCCGGCCGGCAAGGTCGGTCAGACGCTCGATGGTGATGCCGGAGAGGCGCTCCATCAGTTCTTCGTTGGGGATCGGGCGGCCGTAGAGCATCATCTGGCGGGCGATCTGGCCGGCGCGAGCGGCCGGGCTTTCCTGGCCCATCAGCAACTGTGCGCGGATCTGGGCGCGGGCTCGCTCGATTTCCTGCTGCTCGATGTTCATCGAGGACTTACGCAGTTCGTCGACGATGACGGGCATCAATTCCGGCAGGTTCTCGCCGCCGGTTGCCGCGTGCACACCGAAGATACCGGTGTCGGAAAAGCCCCAATGGAAGGCATAGACCGAATAACAGAGGCCGCGATGTTCGCGCACTTCCTGGAAGAGGCGGGAGGACATGCCGCCGCCGAGGATGTTGGCGAGGATCTGCGAGCAATAGAAGTCGCGGGCGTGATAGGCCTTGCCTTCGAAGCCGAGCAGAACCTGCGCGTCCATCAGGTCGCGCGTCTCGCGGCTCTCACCACCGGTGTAGCGGGCGGTTTCGAGCACCGGGGTCGCGATCGGCGTGCGTGGAAGTGAGGCGAAACGCTCCTCCACCTGACGCACGAAGGCGTCGTGCTCGACCGCGCCGGCGGCGACCACGAACATGCGATCGGTCGTATAGTTGCGGCCGAGATACTGGCGGATCTGGTCGGCGGAAAACGACATGACCGTATCGGGGGTGCCGAGGATCGGACGTCCGACGGTCTGGTTGCGATAGGCGGTTTCGGCGAAACGGTCGAAGACCACGTCATCCGGCGTGTCGTCGGCAGCGCCGATTTCCTGCAGGATCACCTGCTTCTCGCGCCGCAGCTCTTCGTCGTCGAAAGTGGATTCGGTGAGGATGTCGGCGAGAATGTCGACCGCCAGCGGCACATGGTCCTTGAGGACGCGCGCATAGTAGGACGTCGTCTCGGTCGACGTGGCGGCGTTGACTTCGCCGCCGACATTTTCGATTTCCTCGGCAATCTGGCGGGCGGTGCGCCGCGCGGTGCCCTTGAAAGCCATGTGCTCCAGCAGGTGGGCAATGCCATGTTCGCCCAGGGTTTCATTACGCGAACCGGACTTGATCCACACTCCGAGCGCCACGCTTTCGAGATGCGGCATCTGCTCGGTTACCACCGTCAACCCGGAAGGGAGCCGGGTGCACTCAACTTTCATCATACGTTTCTTCTCGTTCTTACCCCCGGAGACGGGTGCGCTCGCCGATAAAGGTCTCGACGCTCTTCAGGTCCGTATCCAGGATATCGAAACGCTCCTCCCTGTTCATCAGGTCAGCAAGCCACGTCGGAAGCGCCGGGTCAATACCACTGGCCGATTTTACCGCGTCCGGGAATTTCGCCGGATGGGCGGTGGCGAGCGTCACCATGGGGGCGGACGGCTTCTCGTGCTTGGCGGCGACGAAGACGCCGACAGCGCTGTGGGGATCAAGCAGATAGCCGGTTTTTTCCAGCGTCTTGGCGATCGTCTTGGCCACTTCCTTCTCCGAGGCGCGGCCGGCGCGGAATTCCTTGCGGATGGCCTTCAGCGCCTTGTCGCGAATGGTGAAGGAACCGGACTGCTTGAGGCCGTCCATTGCCGCGCGCACTTCGCCCGGATCACGGTCGTTCGCCTCGAACAGAAGCCGTTCGAAGTTCGACGAGATCTGGATGTCCATCGACGGTGCCGTGGTCGCCTTGACGTCGCGCATCTCGTAGCGTCCGGTCTTCAGCGTGCGGGCGAGGATGTCGTTTTCGTTGGTGGCGATCACCAGCTTGTCGATCGGCAGGCCCATGCGCTTGGCGACGTAACCGGCGAAGATGTCGCCGAAGTTGCCGGTGGGCACCGTGAAGGAGATCTTGCGATCCGGCCCGCCGAGCGCGACCGAAGTGGTGAAATAATAGACGATCTGGGCCATGATGCGCGCCCAGTTGATCGAGTTGACGCCCGAAAGCTTGACGCGATCACGGAAAGCGGCGTCGTTGAACATGGCTTTGACGAGGTTCTGGCAATCGTCGAAGTTGCCCTTGACGGCGATGGCGTGAACGTTCGATGCCTGCGAGGTCGTCATCTGCCGCTGCTGCACCGGCGAAACCTTGCCGTGCGGGAAGAGAATGAAGATGTCGGTGCGTTCGCGGCCGGCAAAGGCATCGATCGCCGCGCCTCCGGTGTCCCCCGAGGTCGCGCCGACGATGGTGGCGCGCTCGCCGCGCTCGGCGAGCACGTAGTCCATCAACCGCGCGAGCAATTGCATTGCCACGTCCTTGAACGCGAGCGTCGAGCCGTGGAACAGCTCCATGACAAAGGCATTCGGGCCGGTCTGGACGAGCGGAGCCACGGCCGGGTGGCGGAAGGTGGCGTAGGCTTCGTCGATCATTTCGCGGAACTTGGCCGCCGGGATCTCACCGTTAGTGAAGGGCTCGAGGACGGCGAACGCGATCTCCTGATAGGATTTTCCGCGCAAGCCGCGGATTTCCTTCTTCGAAAACTTCGGCCATTCCTTGGGGAGATAAAGGCCGCCATCGCGCGCAAGACCGGCAAGCAGTGCGTCGCAGAAGCCGAGAGGAGCGGCTTCGCCGCGCGTCGAGATATACTTCACCATGATTGTCCTTCGTCCCACCTGCCGATCGCGACGACCCTAGAAAGCGGCGCCGCGGTTTGCCCGTCTTATTGCGTCAGTCCTTGACAAAGTCTGCATCTATTCTTGTCACCGACGCAATTTCCGACCGTAGATCAGGTTTCGGAAAATTCGGAAGGGACACGCCGACCCAATCGATTTTTCAGTTTGTCGCTGCTATAGACGATGCCCGAAGGCCACGAAAGGTCTTCCGGCCGAGATTTCGGTCAAGGAGTTTCAACCGGTCCAGCAGAGGTTGTTCAACGTGTTTGGCAAAGTATCCCGGCCTGTTCTCGCAATATCTTTTCTCGCGGTCCTCGCCGGCTGCAACAAGACGCAATCCGGCGGAGCGATCGATGCGGGCGGCAGCGCCACCGCTCCGACGCCAGCCGTCGTCCAAGCCGCGTGCCCGCAGGTCATCCTGCGCGATGGCACGTCGGTGTTCACCAGCTACGCCAAGGGCGCCAAGAACGACCCGACGAAGGTCGTTTATCAGGCCTCTCTTGCCGACACGACGCGCCAATGCGTACAGAGCGAGAGTGCTATGACCATTACGGTCGTGGTCCAGGGCCGCGTCGTCAGCGGTCCCGCCGGCGGTCCCGGCAAGATCACCATGCCGATCCGCGTGGCTGCGACCGACGAGGACAAGACGCTCTATTCCGAGCTGACGCAGCATGCGGTCGAAATTCCTTCGACCGGCTCGACGCAGTTCGTCTTTACCAAGGCCGACGTGACGCTACCGGCAGGGTCCGGTTCCAATGCCACGGTCTATGTCGGCTTCGACGAAGGTCCGCCGGCAAAGGGCAAGAAAAAGTAAGCTGCGATTGCAGCCTGCAAACAAAAACGCCGGGGCAAGCCCCGGCGTTTCTATTTGATATCGCGCTCTAGCTTACTCCGCCGGAACGCTCTTGCCGCCTTCCCACTTGTAGAGCGAGAAAGCCTGCGAGGTGAGGTCGCCGGCTTCGCCGTAGGTCAGCTTGCCGAGCACCGTGTCGATCGCTTCGCCGGACTTGATCGCAGTAGCAACTGCAGTCGCGTCTTCGGCGGAGCCGGCCTTCTCGATGCCGGCCTTCAGCACCTGCACGGCGGCATAGGCGTTGAGGGTAAAGGCTTCGGCCGGGATGTTCTTCGCCTTCAGCGCTTCGACGGCCGGCGCCGATGCCGGGTTGCGGGTCGCGTCGCTGGCGTTGGTGTAGACCGTGCCGGTCGCAGCTTCACCGCCGATTGCCCAGAACTCGGTGTTCGACAGGCCGTCGCCGCCGAAGATCTGTGCCTTCACGCCCTGGTCGTGCATCTGGCGTGCGAGCAGGCCGCCTTCCGGATGGTAGCCACCGAAGTAGACGACATCGACATTCTCGGCCTTCAGGCGGGTGACGATGGCGCTGAAGTCCTTGTCGCCCGGGTTCAGGCCTTCATAGACGACCTCGGTGATGCCGCCTGCGTTGATCGCCTTCTTGAAGCCGTCAGCGAGGCCCTTGCCGTAGGGTGCCTTGTCGTGCAGCACGGCGACCTTCTTGTCCTTGAGGTTCTTGACCACATAGGCGGCAGCGACTTCAGCCTGCTGGTCGTCGCGGCCGCAGGTGCGCAGCACGTTCCAGAGGCCGCGGGTGGTGAGGTCAGGCGTCGTTGCCGTCGGCGTCACCATCAGAATGCCGTTCTCGGCGAGAACGTCGGAAGCCGCCATCGAGGTGCCCGAAAGCACCGGGCCGACGACGTAGCGGATGCCTTCGCCGGCCGCCTGGTTGGCAACCGAAACGGCCTGCTTCGGATCACCGGCATCGTCGAGCAGCTTCAGGACGATCTTCTCGCCGTTGATGCCGCCAGCCTTGTTGATCTCTTCAGCGGCCGTTTCCGCCCCGTTCTTCACCTGCTCGCCATAGGCCGCGACCGGGCCGGTGAGCGGCGTGATGACGCCAACGGTGATATCGGCAAAGGCGAGCGGGCCGAAGGCGACGCTGGCCGCCAGGGTCAGGCCTGTCAACATTGAAAGACGCATAGTGTTTCCTCCTAGAAATACCCCTGATGGGGCTTGCTTGATATGGCCCTCGTGCGCGGCTTTTCGAAAACCGGGGAGATTTTCTAGGGGACGCGACGCGACTGCAATGTGTCATCGTGTCCCTCGACGCCTATTTGGACGCCTGCCGTGGTGGCCGAAGGCTTCTTTTCCGCTCCGGCTGAAGGCCGGGGCGAAAGGGGGCAAAATCGGTCGGCCGCGGCGTCTCAGGCTGTCAGCGATTCCGACCATTCGGAAAGTGCTGCGATCACGCCCGGAAGGGCCGTCATGCGCGAGATCACTGTCTCCGCGCCGGCTTCCGTCAGCTTGTCGGCATGCGACGGGAAGGTGTGGGAGCCGCCGGTGAAGCCGACGACGCGCATGCCGGCGGCACGCGCGCCGTGGATGCCATGCACCGAGTCCTCGATGACCAGCACCCGCGACGGGTCTACGCCCATCTGCTTGGCACCATGCAGGAAGATGTCCGGCTTCGGCTTGACGCGATCGGGTCCGAGGTCGCGCGCCGAGTAGATGCGCGGGCCGAAGTGGTCCTTGATGCCGACCTTGCCGAGCATCATGGCGAGGCGCGCCGAGGTGGAGTTCGAGCAGATGCAATGGGGCAGTGTGAGCTGCAGCAGCATCGGCTTGACGCCGTCGATGATCTTGACGTCGCGCTCCAGACGTTCGTCGAGAATGGTGTCTACCTTGCCGATCAGCGACGCGGAAAGCGGGATGCTCGCTTCCTTCTCGATCTGCAACAGTGTGTTGTGCCAGGTCATGCCGGCAAAACGCTCCGCCATTTCTTCGACGCTGATCGGATAACCCGCTTCGGTGAGCAGCGCGGCTTCGACTTCCGAAGCGATGATTTCGGAATCGACGAGAACGCCGTCGCAATCAAAAATGATGAGATCGATACCGGACATTTGAAACAGTTCCCTGGGAGAAGAAGGCGCCGCAGGCAGGGGGAGGATAGCTTGCGCGGCGCGGGGCTTTCGTACGCCAGAGCTTTATACGAAGGCGGCCGAAAGCTCAACCTTTGGAAATTATCGAAACCGCTGTTCCGCTTGCTCGACAGTATTGTTTCGCGGCTCTATCTGTAGGCGATGGAAAAGCAACAGGACGACACACTTGCAAGTCGCATCAGCAGGGCACTCGCCGAGAGGATCATCTCCGGCATTTTGATGCCCGGGGAGCGCTTGCGGCAGGATCACATCGCCGAGGAATTCGGCGCGAGCCACGTTCCCGTTCGCGAGGCTTTTCGGCGGCTGGAGGCCCAGGGGCTTGCCGTCAGCGAACCGCGCCGCGGCGTCCGCGTCGCCTCCTTCGATCTCAAGGAGGTGAGGGAGGTTGCCGAGATGCGCGCGGTTCTCGAAGTGCTGGCGCTTCGCCATGCGATCCCGCATTTGACGCCGGCGATCCTTGATCGGGCCGAAGCGGCGACGGTCGCCGCCGACACCTCGCGCGACGTGCGCTCCTGGGAAGCGGCGAACCGCGCCTTTCACCGATTGATCCTGCAGCCCTGCGGCATGCCGAGGCTCTTGGCCGCGATCGACGATCTGCATGCGGCCAGCGCCCGTTTTCTCTTCTCCGCCTGGCGCACGAGCTGGGAAGCGCGCACCGACCACGATCACCGCGCGATCCTCGCAGCCTTGCGCGAAGGCCGCGGCGACGAGGCTGCAAAGATCCTGGAACGCCATGTTGGATGGATCGGCAAGACGCCGGTGAGGACAGCGGCCGGCGAAACCCGCGAAGCCTTCTCGATCGTCGGCTAGAAGCAATTCCAGGAAAAGTGTGAAGCGGTTTTCCGTCCGGAATTGCGTCGATTGAGACGCGCAGCCACTACTGCGGGAACAGCTCCGAAAACGCCTTGTCGCCATTGGCCGTAAAGCGGATGGCGCGGCTGTTGGCCTCGCGTTTTGCCCAGCCCTTGTCGATGAACAGCGTCAGCAGCGCTTCGCCCAGAGATCCCGCGAGATGCGAGCGACGCTCGCTCCAGTCGAGACAGGTGCGGCAGATCGGCCGGCGAGATTTTTTCAGTGCCGCATAGTCGATGCCGAGCGCCTCGATCCGGCTCTGGCCGGCCGGCGTCAGCGCCAGGTCGTCACCGGTGATCTCGATCTGCTTCTCGGCAATCAGGCGGTCATACATGCGTACGCCATAGTCGCCGGCGAGATGGTTGTAGCAGACGCGCGCCTTCCGGAGCGCCGGATCCTTCGGGCCTGGTCGATGGCGGTTCATGCCGCGGCTGGCGGCAAAACCCATCAGGTTCTCGAGCATCAGCCCGACTTCGTCTTCCGCGAGTTGGAAATAGCGGTGCCGTCCCTGCTTGCGCTGGGTGAGCAGGCCACCGGCTTCGAGTTTGGAAAGGTGGGAACTGGCGGTCTGCAGCGTGATGCCGGCGTGGGTCGCAAGTTCGGTCGCCGTCAGGGCACGGCCGGCCATCAGCGCCGTCAGCATGTTGGCGCGGGCGGGATCGCCGATCAGCGATCCGATGAGAGCGATGTCAGGACCTTCCTTCATACTTCGATCGTAGTCGAAGCATCCCTATCGAACAAGCGGGCATACTCCACTCATCGAAGGCCCGCAAAATGCCGTGGCCACAAGGAGACGACGATGATCACCTGCTTCATCCGCTACGAAATCGATCCCTTCAAGAAGGAGGAGTTCGCCACCTATTCGCGCAACTGGGGCGAGGCGATCCCGCGCTGCGGCGCTGATCTCATCGGCTATTTCGGACCACACGAGGGTTCGGCGACAACGGCCTACGGGGTCTACAACATCGAGAGCCTCGCGGCTTACGAGGCCTATCGCGCCCGGCTTGCCGCCGATCCGCTCGGCCGAGAGAATTACGCCTTTTCCCGCCGCGAGCGGTTTATCCTGAAGGAGGAGCGAATCTTCCTGAAGAACGTATCTATGCCTGCCGGAGGTAAGTGAAACATGATTGCCGTCATCTTCGAAGTCCTGCCGGCCGAGGGTTGTCGCGACACCTATCTCGGCATTGCCGCCGATCTGCGCCCACTGCTCGACGACATCGATGGTTTCATCTCGATCGAGCGGTTCCAGAGTCTCGCCAATCCCGACAAGGTGCTGTCCCTATCCTTCTGGCGCGACGAGGAGGCGGTGAAGGCTTGGCGGAACGGCGCCGAACATCGCGCTGCGCAGGATGCGGGACGCCATGGCGTCTTTGCCGACTATCGCCTGCGCATCGCCTCCGTCATCCGTGATTACGGGCTGAACGAGCGCCGTGAAGCGCCGGCCGACAGCCGCACCTTTCACGACGCCAAATGAAACGCCGCTGCAAAAGTTCTCACTAACATGGCGTGAATACGAACTTTTTCGGAACGGCCTTCAGGCTTTGGTAACCATCTTCGGTAACCATAAGCTCCATAGTCCGTTCCGAGTAAGCGTATTTGCGAGTTGTCCATGTCTTCAGTTGTTTCGCTTGCCGAAGTCTCCCGTTCCACCCGCCCGCTGGGCTGGCTCGACAGCATCATCAAGGGTGACTGCGTTGCGGCGCTCAATGCGCTTCCCGACAATTCGGTCGACGTCGTTTTCGCCGACCCGCCCTACAACCTCCAGCTCGGCGGCATGCTGACCCGTCCCGATCAGTCGGTGGTCGATGCGGTCGATGACGAATGGGATCAGTTCGCCTCCTTCGAGGCCTATGACGCCTTCACCCGCGCCTGGCTGCTCGCCTGCCGCCGCGTGCTGAAGCCGACCGGCACGCTCTGGGTCATCGGCTCCTACCACAACATCTTCCGCGTCGGCGCCATCCTGCAGGACCTGCACTTCTGGATCCTCAACGATATCATCTGGCGCAAGACCAACCCGATGCCGAACTTCAAGGGTCGCCGGTTCCAGAACGCCCATGAAACGCTGATCTGGGCGACGCCGAACGCAAATGCCAAGGGCTACACCTTCAACTACGATGCGATGAAGGCGGCCAATGACGACGTGCAGATGCGCTCCGACTGGCTGTTTCCGATCTGCTCCGGTCACGAGCGCCTGAAGGGCGACGACGGCAAGAAGGTGCATCCGACGCAGAAGCCGGAAGCACTGCTCGCCCGTATCCTCATGGCCTCCACCAAGCCTGGCGACGTCGTGCTCGATCCCTTCTTCGGCTCCGGCACGACCGGTGCCGTCGCCAAGCGCCTCGGCCGCCATTTCGTCGGCATCGAGCGCGAGCAGGATTATATCGACGCGGCATCGGCACGCATCGACGCGGTCGAACCGCTCGGCAAGGCCATGCTGTCGGTGATGACCGGCAAGAAGGCCGAACCGCGTGTCGCCTTCAACACGCTGATCGAAAGCGGGCTGATCAAGCCCGGCACGGTGCTCACGGACGCCAAGCGCCGCTACAGCGCGATCGTCCGCGCCGACGGCACGGTCGCTTCCGGCGGCGAGGCCGGCTCAATTCACCGCCTGGGCGCCAAGGTCCAGGGGCTTGATGCATGCAACGGATGGACATTCTGGCACTTCGAAGACGGGAACACCCTGAAGCCCATCGACGAACTCAGAACCGTCATTCGAAATGATCTGGCAAAGCTGAACTGATCAACCAGTTCGCCGGATCCTTCGAAAAGCGCTCCGACCGGTTTTTGTACCTTCAGTCCCGGAAGGAGTGCTTTAAATGCCCGGAATCCTCACAAGGGGATTCCGGGCATTTGTATGTTCCCGGTACGCTTGCCGGGTTGACGCGATAGGCAACGAAGCTTCGCCTGATTGCCAGTCCTTGCGTCCGGAATTAGGGTTCGGAGAAACCAGTCTTCACCCGAACATGGGGTGCCTTCCGCATGACCTCTCCCGATCGACTCAAGCGCGTGAAGCAATGGGCGCGTCAAATCAAACGCGACGTCGTAGCACTCTGGTTCGCTGCACGAGATCCTCGAACGCCGCTTTCAGCGAAATTCGTTGCCGGCGCCGTGGCGGCCTATGCGCTGTCGCCGGTCGACTTGATCCCCGATTTCATTCCGGTGCTCGGCTACCTTGATGATCTGGTCATCGTTCCGCTCGGCATCCTGTTGGCGGTGCGTCTCGTGCCGCCGGCGCTGATGCACGAATTTCGGGAGCGGGCGACGGCACAGGAGGGGCGCCCGTCCAGCCGCGGCGGTCTGGTCGCGATCCTATGCATCTGGCTGGTGGTCGCAGCGCTTGCTGGCTGGGTGGTGTGGCGCATGGTTTCAGCCGAAAGCTGACGATACCGCAACTTAGCTGGCCATCGGCTGGTTTTCGGCGAGACGGCCTGCGTCAGGGATGGATGCCGTAGGCGACGAGGTCGGCCTTCAGTTTCTCCGGATCGACGAAGTGTACCGCATGCCAGCCGGCGAGCCGTGCGGCTTCGACATTCGGCACGCTGTCGTCGATGAAGAGCGTGGCCGAGGGGGTAAGCCCGAAGGTGCGGGTGTGCGTCTCGTAGATGGCAATATCGGGTTTGATTAGCTTCACGTCGCCCGAAACCGTGACGCCGCGCGGCAAGGTCAGGAAGGGATAGAGCTGCTGGGCCTCGCGGAACGTATCAGAGGCGAAATTGGTCAGCATGGTCACGTCGCGCCCTTCGGCGATCAGCCGCTCCAGCAGCGAGACCGTTTCGACATAGGCGTGCGGGACCATCTCCTGCCAATGCTTGCGGAACGCACGGATCTGCTCTTCGCGTTCCGGATGGTCTTTCATCAAAAGCGCTTCGGCTTCCTCCCAGGGGCGGCCACGGTCCTGCTCGATGTTCCAGTCATGGGTGCAGACATTGGCGAAGAACCATTCGCGCTCCGCCTCGTCGGGAATGATGCGGCTGTAGGGCAGGTTGGGGTCGTAGTGGATCAGCACCTTGCCGATGTCGAAGACGATATGGCGAATATCGATGCTGCTCATAACTGCATTCCTTGCTCGATCTTTCAGCGTTCAGCCTTGAAGGCGTCAGGGATCGCCTGAGTGATCGCCTTTTTCATGACCGTCGGCAGCGCCTGGGCCGTGAGGGAGTGAACCGGTTCCCACCAGCCGTCGCCCTCCGTTCCGGCGCGCGCGACATTGGCGCGGTAGACGGAGAGACGCAACTCGAAATGTGTGAAGACGTGGCTGATGGTTCCGCAGTCTTCCCAGGGCGCAACGAAGGGTTGGGAGGCGAGCGAGGTGTCGCCGTCCTGTCGCGATGTCCAGTCGGTGCCGGGCACCTCGGTCATGCCGCCAAGAAGGCCGGTTTCGACCCGCTTGCGCAGATAGACGGCATTGTCGGCGTCGATCGCGACGAAGGCCGCGCCGCGCCGAAGCGGTTTGTCCTTCTTCTGCGCCTTGCGCGGAAAGGTCTCGGGATCGGCAACCGAGAGCGCGCGACAGTGCGCACGGAAGGGACAGAGCGAGCAGGCAGGGCGCTTCGGCGTGCAGATCGTTGCGCCGAGATCCATCATCGCCTGGGCGAAATCGCCCGGACGATCATCAGGCGTGAGGATGGCGACGCGCGCCCGCATTTCGGGCTTCGCTGCCGGCAGGGGCGCTTCGATCGCATAGAGGCGCGAGATCACCCGCTCGACATTTCCGTCGAGTACGGCGCTCTTGCGATTGAAGGCAATCGCCGCGATCGCGGCTGCGGTGTAATCGCCGATGCCCGGAAGGGATTTCAGCCCGTCTTCCGTGTCGGGAAAACGGCCACCGTGACTGTTCGCGACGGCTTCGGCACATTTCTTCAGGTTGCGGGCACGGGCATAATAGCCGAGCCCGGCCCAGGCCTTCATCACGTCCTCGTTCTCGGCGCGCGCCAGGTCCTCGACTGTCGGCCACAGCGACAGGAACTTCTCGAAATAGGCCTTCACTGCCTGGACCGTCGTCTGCTGCAGCATGACCTCCGACAGCCAGACGTGATAGGGATCGGCAACGATCCCTCGGCTCGCCATAGGCGGAGAGACCCGCCAGGGCAGGTCGCGGTGGTGCCTGTCGTACCATTCCAAAAGTAGGGGAGCGGCGTCGGCCGCTGGGATTGAATCGTGCATGATTTGCCGGGAGTTCTCTTTCCGGCCTATACTTGGCGAAGCGGAGCCGCGGCATCAAGGCTCAATCGACGTTGCATACAGAAAGTCGCTTTCGTGAGTGAGCAGAAGCCCCGCAAGGGTGTCGTCCAGATCAGCGAAGTCGCCAACGGCCTGATCGACCCCGTCCTCGCCAAGCGGGCAGGCATCAACACCATGCTGCTCGGCTCCTGGGACGAAATTGCCGGGGAAGGCTTCGCCGATTGCACGCGGCCGGAGAAGATCGCCTGGCCGCGCCGCGCCTCGGAAATCTCGGGTGAGGGCGGCTACCAGCCGGGCGTGTTGACGGTCGCTTGTGAAGGCGCACGTGCGCTCTTCCTGACCCATGCCCAGGGCGAACTGATCCAGCGCATCAACGGTTTCTTCGGTTTCTATGCCATCGGCCAACTGCGCATCGTTCAGAAGCCCGTGTCGCCGCAGCACAAACACCGTGGCAAGCCGAAGCCACTTTCGGGCGAGCCCGCGCGCCGGCTGGAAGCGATGGTCGAGGGCATAGAGAGCGAAGAACTGAAGGCGGCTTTGCGTCGGCTTGGGACGGCCGTGCTCGCGCCGCGTCGGCGGTAGGGCCATCAGCCGGTCACAATTCTTTGAATTCTGTTGACGACCGGCCACTTGCCGCCCCGCGCGCAGCAAGATATCGAATCCACACCATAAATCCCTCCGAACACGGGTCAAATTCATGTCCGCTTCCGCAATGAACCTTACGAAACGCCTGCTTAGCGGTGCCGCCATCGCAACCGTCGCCCTGGTGCTTGCTGCCTGCAGCGACGAAAAGAAGGAAACGGCATCAACCGCGCCGACCGAGGCGAGCGAGACGGCGGCAAATCCCGCTACGGACGCCATCACCACGGCATCGACGGCCGCGGCCCCTGCAAGCACCGAAGCAAAGCCGGCTGCAGGCACCGAAGTCGCCCAGTCGACCGCCGCTCCCGTGAAGGTCGAGCTTCCTTCTTCGGAAGGCTCGGTCGATCAGGCAAAGCTGCTCGAGCCGGGCGTCCTGCCGGAAATGGCGCTGGGCGAAGCCAATGCGCCGGTCACCATCGTCGAATACATGTCGATGACCTGCCCGCACTGCGCGGCCTTCCACAACAACACGTTCGAAGCGATCAAGACGAAGTACATCGACAGCGGCAAGGTCCGCTTCATCGTGCGCGAATTCCCGTTCGATCCGCGCGCGGCCGCCGCCTTCATGCTGGCGCGTTGCGCGCCGGAAGGCCAGTATTTCCCGATGATCTCCATGCTCTTCAAGCAGCAGCAGCAGTGGGCCGCGGCCCAGAACGGCCGTGATGCGCTGCTGCAAATGTCCAAACTCGCCGGTTTTACACAGGAGAGCTTCGAGGCCTGCTTGACGAACCAAAAACTTCTGGATGATGTGAACTCTGTCATGCAGCGGGGCGCAAAGGATTTCGGCGTACAGTCGACGCCGACCTTCTTCGTCAATGGTGAGCACTATTCGGGGGACATGTCGGTTGACGTTATGTCGGCCCTCATCGACAGCAAGCTCTGATCCTTCGCTTTTCCTGAAAACGGGCGACGGCAGCAGCCGTGCGCCCGTTTTTTTCGTTTCGCGGCGCTGTAGAGGGGGGTATCTCGTCGCCCCAGCGTCGCCCGCATGAAGTTCAACAAGCTCCGCCTGCTTGGCTTCAAATCCTTCGTCGAACCGACCGAGTTCATCATCGAGCGGGGCCTGACCGGCGTCGTAGGACCGAATGGTTGCGGCAAGTCGAACCTCGTCGAAGCGCTGCGCTGGGTGATGGGGGAAAACTCCTACAAGAACATGCGCGCCTCCGGCATGGACGACGTGATCTTTTCCGGATCCGGCAACCGTCCGGCGCGCAACACGGCGGAAGTCGGCCTCTATCTCGACAACGGCGATCGCACGGCACCGGCCGCCTTCAACGACAGTGACGAGATCCAGGTGACGCGCCGCATCGAGCGCGAACAGGGCTCCGTCTACCGCATCAACGGCAAGGAGGCGCGCGCCAAGGATGTGCAGCTCCTCTTTGCCGACGCCTCCACGGGCGCGCGCTCGCCGTCGATGGTCGGGCAGGGGCGTATCGGCGAGCTGATCGCCGCCAAACCGCAGGCGCGTCGGCAACTCCTCGAAGAAGCAGCCGGCATTTCCGGACTGCACTCGCGCCGCCATGAGGCGGAACTGCGCCTCCGGGCAGCGGAAACCAACCTTGAACGCCTCGACGACGTAACCTCGCAGCTCGAAAGCCAGATCGAGAGCCTCAAGCGCCAGTCGCGTCAGGCCAATCGCTTCAAGATGCTTTCGGCCGATATCCGCAAGCACGAGGCGATCCTGTTCCATATCCGCTGGGTGCACGCCAAGGAGGCGGAGGCCGAGGCGACGAGCCAGCTCAATCAGATCACGGCGCTGGTCGCGGAAAAGGCGCAAGCGCAGATGCAGGCGGCGAAGGATCAGGCGATTGCCAGCCTGAAGCTGCCGGAGTTGCGCGAGAACGAGGCGCGGTTCGCCGCCGCCTTGCAACGCCTGCAGATCGCCCGCTCGCAGCTTGAAGAGGATGCCGGCCGTATCCTCAGGCGGCGCGACGAGTTGCAGCGCCGTCTGGCGCAGCTTGCCGAAGACATCGCCCGCGAAGAGAGGCTTGTCGTCGACAATGCCGGCATCCTGGCGCGGCTCGACGAAGAAGAAGCCGAACTCAGCGACATGCTGGCCGAGGCCGATGACCGTGCGACGGAAGCACGCGAGCGGCTGGAAGAGGCGAACGAAAAGCTTGCCGGCAACGAAGCGCTGTTGGCGCGGCTGACGGCCGAACGTGCCGAGGCACAGGCCGGTCGCAACCAGCTCGAGCGCACGCTGCGCGATCTCTCGGAGCGCCAGGCCCGGCTTGCGCGTCAGCTCGCCGATCAGTCGCGCGATCTCGACGAGCTAAACCGGCAGATGGCCGCACTTCCCGATCCGCATGAGAAACAGGGCCAAGTCGAGGTTGCCGAGGCCGCGCTCGAAGAAGCGGAAATCAATGTGCTTGCGATCGAGGAGGCTCTGGCAGAGGCGCGCCGCGCCGAGGTCGAGGCGCGTCCGCCTGTTGATCGTTCACGCGCTACTCTCAACGGCATCGAAACCGAAGCGCGCACGATCCGGCGGATGCTGGAAGCGGCATCGGGCGGCACCTATCCCGCCGTCGTCGAGGAGATGAAGGTCGACCGAGGCTTCGAAATCGCGCTCGGCGCAGCCCTTGGCGACGATCTCGATTCACCGCTCGAAACGGACGCGCCGGCCCATTGGCGCGCCCCGGGAGATCATGCCGGCGACGCCGGCCTGCCGGAGGGCGTTACGTCGCTGATTGCGCACGTGAAAGCACCGGATGCGCTGACCCGCGCGCTGAAGCAGATCGGCATTGTCGCAAGCGAAGCGGACGCGGAACGGCTGCTGCCGCTGTTGAAGCCGGGCCAGAGCCTCGTCACCAAGCAGGGCTCCGTCTGGCGCTGGGACGGGCACGTGACCGGCTCCGAGGCGCCGAGTGCGGCCGCCCTGCGACTGGCCCAGAAGAACCGGCTGGCAGAACTCGATGCCGAAGCCGAGGGCGCAGCAGAGGCGCTGCGTCGCGCCGAGGCCGAACTCGCGGCCGCCGGTACGCGCATCCGCGCCGAAGACGAAAGACTGAGGCTTGCGCGCGATGCGCAGCGCATGATCACGCGGCAACTCGCTGAAGCCCGTGACGCCCTTGCTGCCGCCGAGCGCGCCTCCGGCGATCTTGCTCGCCGCCGTGCGGTGTTGGCGGAAACGCGCAGCCAGATCGAGGTCCAGGTCGAGGAAGTGGCCGAGCAGATCGAGACGGCCAACGACGCACTGGCGGATGCGCCCGATCTCTCCGAACTCGAATTGAAACTGCGCACCCAGACGGCCGATGTCGCCGCCGATCGCGCCGCCGTTGCCGAGGCCCGTGCCGCACATGACGGTCTGGCGCGCGAGAACGAGGCCCGCCAGCGGCGCATCACCGCGATAACCAACGAGCGCCAGACCTGGAAGGCGCGCGCCGCGAGCGCCGAAGAGCATATCTCCACGCTGCGTGACCGCGAAGCGGAAGCCCGCGACGAAGTGGAGGAACTGATCGACGCGCCCGACGAGTTCGACGACAAGCGCCGTGCGTTGATGAACGAATTGCAGAAGGCCGAAGCGGCACGGCGCGAGGCGGCCGACCTTCTCGCCGAGGCCGAAAATCACCAGCGCGAGGCGGATCGGCTGGCGGCGACGGCGCTCTCCGAGCTGGCGGAATCGCGCGAGAAGCGTGGCCGCGCAGAGGAGCGGCTGGTTTCGGCCCGTGAGCGCCGTGTCGAAATCGAAGCGCGCATCCAGGAAGCGCTCTCCTGTGCGCCGCACGAGGTGATGCGCCTGACCGGGCTCGCTGTCGATGCGGCGTTGCCGGACATGCGCAACATCGAGCGCGAACTCGAACGGCTGAAGATCGAACGCGAACGGCTTGGCGCCGTCAACCTGCGCGCAGAAGAGGAGCAGAAGGAGCTTTCCGAAAAGCTTGCTCTTCTCCTTAGGGAGCGCGACGACGTCATCGAGGCGATCCGCAAGCTCAGGAGCGCCATCCAGAACCTGAACCGCGAGGGCCGCGAGCGCCTGATCGCCGCGTTTGATGTGGTCAACGTGCAGTTCCAGCGGCTCTTCACCCACCTCTTCGGCGGCGGCACCGCCGAGCTGCAACTGATCGAGAGCGACGATCCGCTGGAGGCAGGCCTGGAAATCCTCGCTCGCCCGCCGGGCAAGAAGCCGCAGACCATGACGCTGCTTTCGGGCGGTGAGCAGGCGCTGACGGCGATGGCGCTGATCTTTGCGGTATTCCTCACCAATCCGGCGCCGATCTGCGTGCTCGACGAAGTGGATGCACCGCTCGACGATCACAATGTCGAGCGCTACTGCAACCTGATGGACGAGATGGCGGCCTCGACCGAGACCCGCTTCATCATCATCACCCACAACCCGATCACCATGGCCCGCATGAACCGCCTCTTCGGCGTGACCATGGCCGAGCAGGGCGTGTCCCAACTCGTCTCCGTCGACCTGCAGACGGCAGAGCGGTTGAGGGAAGTGGTGTAGCCACTCACTCGAATTCGGTGATGAACCCCGGCACCGGCCGCAATGCATCGCGCGCTCCCCAGGTATCGATGTAAGCGGCCAGGGGGACTTTGTTTGCGCGATATGCCGCATATAGCGTCGCAGCGCCTGCCTTCTCCGGCGGTCGCCTGAACCACCTGCTGTAGGTGACAACGGCGCCCGTCACCCAGGTCCATGCGTCGCCGATGCCGTTCTCGTTGACGAGCCCGAGCCAGGGTCCGACGCGGCGATGTTCCCCGCCTTCGAACAGGCTGTTGAAGAACCTGGCGTCCGTGTTTACCAGCGAGGCGACGAACGCATTTTCGTCACTGGATTCAATCGTGGCAAGGTGACCGCCGCAGCGTTCGGCAGTCGCCTTGGCTTCCTGCCAGCTGATCTGCTGCGCATTGTAGGCGGCCGCGTAGAGGCGCCCGTCGAACATGCCGTAGGTCAAGGACAACGGCGACAGGCAACGCACCATGGCCACCACTGCCGCATCCTCAAGCCCCTCGAGATCGGCGGCATCATAGCGGCGTGCGATTGCAGCCGAGAGGATTTGGTGGTCGACGCGAGCAAATCCCAGGCACCGGGCGGCGCTGGTCTCCTGGTCGAGAAATCCGGATTGCGTCAGACCGCGGGCTGTCTGAAACGAGGTTACCGCCCGGCGCGTCTGGCCACCGAAGGTCCCGTCTGTCTGGCCCGTATCGAACCCTTCGCTGCGCAATGCCTCTTGCGCGCTTGAACGCTTTTCCCTGCTGTCGAACACCTTTTGTTCCTGCGCCATCGCTACCAATGGCGACCGCAGGTCGTCAATTGCTCCGAGACGCCGAACGGATTGGCGGGCTGCGTCGGCGTAGCTGCCGCTGCCATGTTTGGCGATGAAGCGTTTCCAGGTTCGAATGGTGTCGACACGCATCGCCTTGCCAAAGTCGAGCGCGGCGAGATCCACGGTGGTCGCCGCCGAATGGGCAGGCTCTCTAACGGCTGTGTCGCGGCCGAGATAGAACTCCAGATCGAGCGAAGACAGAATCTGCGGTGACTGTTTCCCGTCCGTCTCTGAGCGTACTTCCCGGATCACGCGCTTGAAGGCCGTGCCGATTTCAAGGCCAGGGCCGGAGAGATTGGCGATCAGCGCACGGGTAAAGGGGGAGTGCCCGTCGGTGCCGTCTGCGGCGACCTGTCCGGGTGCCGCGGCAAAGGCCACGAGCGTGCCTGCACCCTGTGTGTCAATCGGTGCGAGCCCCCTGATGGCGCCACCGCGGCTTGCGCCCTCCACTTCGCGATTGAGCCGGTCTGCGAGCGGATTGTTGCGGCAGGCATCGAGGAAGATCAGCGAGATCTTCGCACGCTTTTCCAACGCGTTGACAATTTCGGAGAGTGCCATGGTTTCGGCTGGCACGTCGAATTCGCTTTCGAGCCTCGCATCGGTTGCGACAAGGAAATTATCGCCGTGCAGCTGCATGCCATGTCCGGCGTAGTAAAACAGTGCAACGTCTTTGGGGCCGATCTTGCGCGAAAAGCGCGCAAGCGCCTCGGCGAGACCCCTGCGATTTGTATTGAGCACGAGGTCGGCCTCAAAGCCCTGGTCATCGAGGAAGGTCTTGAACGCTTCGGCGTCGCGCGAAGCATTGGGCAGAATACCTGCAACGACGTAGTTGCTCATGCCGACGATCAGCGCCAACCGTTTGCCGTCCTCCTCGGCGAGGGCGTGCCCGACTGCAAGCAGGACGATCAGGGCCGAGGAGACCCAGGACGTGAGTTTTGTACGCCATTTCATGACCTACCCTCCGAGCCTCTGAGCCTGAACGGATTGCCATGACGGGACATTCTTGAATGCACCCCATCGCCGGAATCGATATGCGTGACTACTCAAATTCAAGAACGAGGCTCGGGGACATGTTGATGAGCCCCATGTCTTGCCACGTGTTGAGGTAGGTACTCCTCATGTCTTGCCGGCCGTCACGCTGGGTAAAATACATCGCGGAATCGGCGCCCGGCTTGAATTCGTATGGCGCGCCTGGGACCCATTTTGTGTAAGTCATCGCCTCGCCGCTGTCCCAGTGCCAGCCGCCTTTTGGCTCTTTGCCTTGCGGGTCCTGAACCAGGCCAATCCACGGCCCGATTTTGTAGCTTGTCCGGAGCGTAGTAGCCCATATCGAAAAAGCCCGGGTCGGCGTTAAACAGCGATGCGATAAAGGCATTTTCCGCGTCCGATGTGATCGAGGCAAGATATGTGCCGCAGTTCTTGGCGACGGTTTCGGCATAGGGTGCGCGAGTCGACCCCGTTCGTGCCACGACATAGAGATGGCCCCCGAAAGCACCATAGACGGACGGCTCGTGACCCAGGCATTTGATGGCGGCAAGGACACGCTCGTCTGTTTCGAGCCCGGTAAGGTCGTCGATGTCATAGATTCGCGCCGTCGTTGAACTGTATATGCCCTCTGCCCTGTCGTTGACCTTTATGCCAAGGGCTGCTGCAGTGAGCTCGGTGATGAAACCACTCGCCGGCTGACGGTTGGTGCTTTGGAAGCGTTTGATCGCTTCGCGTGTCTGTCCGCCGAAAACGCCGTCGGCCACGCCGGATGCAAAGCCCTTGGCTGCGAGTGCTAGCTGGACGTTTTTGCGCTGTTGCTTGTCCGGCAAGAGCCGCGCTTCTACCGACAGCGGAAGATGCGACTGGTTGCGCACCGCTGCGGGTTCGATCTGTGCCAGTGTCTGGCGCGCGAGTTGCGCATACTCGCCGGTGCGGTGCTTTTCGACGAAGAAGTGCCAGATCCGTGGCGTGCCGATCCTCAGGGCCTTCTTGAAATCCGCTTCCGCCCCAAGCGCAGCCGGGTCGACTGCCGGTGCCTGTATTGCAGGCAGGGTGGCATTGGTATGCGGCACTATCATCTCCGGCCCGAAGTAGAATTCCAGCGACAGGGAGGACAGGATTTGCGGCTGCTGTTTGCCCTGCGTTTCCTTGCGCACGTCGCGAACGACCCGCTTGAAAGCGGTGCCGACCTCAAGGCCAGCGCCGGAGAGATTGGCGATCAGCGCGCGGGTGAACGGCGAATGTCCGTCGGTTCCGTCGGCTGCGACCTGGCCAGGGGCGGCGGCGAAGGCGACGAGCGTTCCGCCACCCTGGGTCTCGATCGGCGCCAATCCTCTGGTTGCGCCGCCGCGGGTGGCACCCTCAACTTCGCGCGTGAGTCTTTCGGCGAGTGGGTTGTTGCGGCAGGCGTCGAGGAAGACCATCGATATCCTGGCACGTTTCTCCAGTGCATTGATGATCTCGGAAAGCGCTACGGTTTCGGCCGGGACGTCGAATTCGCTCTCAAGCTTTGCATCGGTCCCGACGAGGAAGTTTTCGCCGCGCAGCTGCATGCCGTGCCCGGCGTAGTAGAACAGGGCTGTGTCTTCAGGCCCGATCTTGCGCGAAAAGTTTGAAAGCGCGCCGGCGAGACCCTTGCGATCCGCGTTGAGCACGAGGTCGGTTTCAAATCCCTGGCCCTTGAGGAAGGCGTCAAACGCTTCGGCATCACGTGAGGCATTGGGCAGCGTTCCGGCAACGACGTAGTTGCTCATGCCGACGATCAGCGCCAGCCGTTTGCCACTTCCTTCGGCAAGAGCGTTCCCTGCAGCAAATAGGACCATCAGCGCCGAGAGGAGCCAAAATCTCAGATCCGCACGCCATTTCATGACCTACCCTCCGAGCCCTCGAGACTGAAACGGATTGCCATGACGGGATATTCATGGATGCGTCCCCATCGCGTGAATTATATTAGATAATTGTGATTTATCCAGTTATGCGGGCGTGCCGACCTGCGCGGTGGTCCAGGCGGTCACTCGAATTCGAGAATGAGACCGCCCGTTCCGTCGGTTGGCCCCATATCGTCCCAGGTGTCGACATAGACGGACTTCGTGTCGGCTCTGCCGTTGCGGTGCGCGTAGTACATGCCGATATCGTCGCCCTTCTTGCCCTCGTTCGGCATGTCCTGGAACCATTTCGTGTAGGTCAGAGGCTTGCCATTATCCCAGTGCCAGCCGCCCTTGGGCTCCTTGCCCTGTGGATCTTGCGTAAGGCCGATCCATGGGCCCATCTTGTAGCTGACGTTTCCGGTGGGATCGTAGCCCGTCTGGAAGAACCTTTGGTCGGCGTTGAAAAGCGAGGCGACGAAAGTGTTCTCTTCTTGAGAGGAAATCGCCGCAAGATGCGCGCCGCAACCGCTGGCTATCCCGCGCGCGTAAACTGCCAGAATCGTACCCGTTTGCACGGCGACATTGATGCCCGCCGAACGCGCCGTATACGGTATCGAAGTGGCGCAGGCAGGTTAAAGCCTCCAGAACACGTTTATCGGTTTCGAGACCTTCGAGGTTGGCAACATCGTAGCGTCGGGCTTTGGTCGCGCTGTAGATGCCTTCCGCGCTGTCGTTGACCTTGATGCCGAGGGCTGCTGCGGTGCGCTCGGTAATGAAACCGCTCGCCGGCTGGCGGTTGGTGCTTTGGAAGAGTTTGATCGCTTCGCGCGTCTGTCCACCGAAAACGCCATCGGCCGTGCCCGCCGCAAATCCCTGGGCGGCAAGTGCGAGCTGGACGTTTCGCCGCTTGTCTTTGTCCGGCAACAGCCGTGCTTCGACGGATTGTGGCAGATGAGACTGGTTGCGCACCGCCGCGGGCTCGATCTGTGCCAGCGTCTGGCGAGCGAGTTCCGCATATTCGCCGGTGCGATGCTTTTCGATGAAGAAGTGCCAGATCCGAGGCGTGCCGATCCTCAAGGCCTTCTTGAAATCTGCTTCGGCCTCCAGTCCTTCGGGGTCTATGGCCGGTACCGCAACGGCCGGCAGGGCGGCCTGGATCTGCGGCGCGGCCGCTTCCGGTCCGAAATAGAATTCGAGCGAAAGCGATGACAGGATCTGAGGCTGCTGCTTGCCCTGCGTTTCCTTGCGCACGTCGCGAACGACGCGTTTGAAAGCAGTGCCGACCTCCAGGCCAGCGCCGGAGAGATTGGCGATCAGAGCGCGCGTAAACGGCGAGTGCCCGTCGGTTCCATCGGCGGCCACTTGCCCGGGCGCGGCGGCAAAGGCGACGAGCGTGCCGGCACCCTGGGTCTCGATCGGCGCCAACCCTCTGGTCGCGCCGCCGCGGGTGGCGCCTTCGACTTCGGTATTCAGCCGGTTGGCGAGCGGGTTGTTGCGGCAGGCATCGAGGAAGATCATCGATATCCGGGCACGCTTCTCCAGCGCGGTAATGATCTCGGACAGGGCTATGGTTTCGGCGGGAACATCGAACTCGCTCTCGAGCTTAGCATCCGTGCCGATGAGAAAGTTCTCGCCGTGCAACTGCATGCCATGGCCGGCGTAGTAGAAGAGGGCGACATCCTCCGGGCCGATTTTGCGCGAAAAGCTTGAAAGCGCGGCCGCAAGGCCCCTGCGATCTGCGTTGAGCACAAGATCGGTTTCAAATCCCTGCCCGTTGAGGAAGGTGCCGAATGCTTCGGCGTCGCGTGAGGCGTTGGGCAGCGTTCCTGCCGCCACGTAGTTCGTCATGCCGACGACGAGCGCAAGCCGCTTGCCGCTCTCCTCGGCGAGGCCATGCCCGACCACGAGCAAGACCATCGCGACCGAGAGGAGCCAGGATCTCACTTTCGCACGCCATTGCATGACCTACCCTCCAAGCCCACGGGACTGAAACGGATCGCCATGACGGGATATTCTTGGATGCGCCCCATCGCGTGCATTTATATTAGGTTTTTATAATGGATCGGGCAATGTCGACACTCAAGCCTCTGGCGGGCATTTGTGGTGCCGATAGAAGAGGCAAAGCCCATGTTGTGCGGGTTCTGCCCCTCGGCCTGCCAATATGTTGCATTGTTACAGAAAATGATGCGGTGCAGCATAAATCTTCGCCGGATGCATTTTCAGCATGAAGCATATACTGTAAATCGTCATAAAACACTGTATCTGGGTGGAGAGCAGGCATGACGAAATGGGTTTACACCTTCGGTGGGGGCAAGGCCGAAGGACGTGCAGGTGACCGCGAGCGGTTGGGTGGCAAGGGCGCAAACCTTGCCGAGATGTGCAACCTCGGCTTGCCGGTGCCGCCTGGCCTGACCATCGTCACCGATGCCTGCAACAACTTCTTCGATAACGACAGGCAAATGCCTGACGGCCTGCACGATCAGGTGCGCGAGGGTATCCGCCGGATGGAGGAGGTGACGGGCCGCGTCTTCGGCGACACCAGCCATCCCTTGTTGCTTTCGGTTCGCTCCGGTGCCCGCGCCTCGATGCCGGGCATGATGGATACGGTTCTCAATCTTGGGCTCAACGACGAGTCGGTGCACGCGCTCGGTCATGACGCCGGCGACGCGCGTTTTGCCTGGGACAGCTACCGCCGCTTCATTCAGATGTATGGCGACGTGGTCATGGGCGTCGATCACGACGTCTTCGAGGAAATCCTCGAAGATGAGAAGGCGCGGCTCGGCCACGAGCAAGACACCGAGCTTTCCGCGGTCGAGTGGCAGCATGTCATCACCCGCTACAAGGAAGCGATCGAAGAGGCGCTCGGCGAGCCGTTTCCGCAGGATCCGGAAGTACAGCTCTGGGGCGCCATCGGCGCCGTCTTCTCAAGCTGGATGAACGCGCGCGCGGTGACCTATCGTCATCTGCACGGAATTCCGGCTGCCTGGGGCACGGCGGTCAACGTCCAGGCGATGGTCTTCGGCAATCTCGGCAATTCGTCGGCAACCGGCGTCGCCTTCACCCGCAATCCGTCGACCGGCGAGAGCGAACTCTACGGCGAGTTCCTCGTCAACGCGCAAGGCGAAGACGTTGTTGCCGGCATTCGCACGCCGCAAAACATCACCGAGGCCGCGCGTCTCGCCTCCGGTTCCGACAAGCCGTCGCTCGAAAAGCTGATGCCGGAAGCCTTCGCCGAGTTTCGGTCGATCTGTGATACGCTCGAGCGGCACTACCGCGACATGCAGGATCTCGAATTCACCATCGAGCGCGGCACGCTCTGGATGCTGCAGACGCGCTCGGGCAAGCGCACCGCCAAGGCGGCGCTGAAGATCGCCGTCGATATGGCGGAGGAGGGCCTGATTTCCGAGCAGGAGGCCGTCGCCCGCATCGATCCGGCGTCGCTCGACCAGCTGCTGCATCCGACGATCGATCCGCATGCGCGGCGCGACATCATCGGCTCCGGCCTGCCGGCCTCGCCAGGTGCTGCGACCGGTGAAATCGTCTTTACCTCCGAGGAGGCGGTGCAGGCCGACAAGGAAGGCCGCAAGGTCATACTCGTGCGCGTCGAGACCAGCCCGGAAGACATTCACGGCATGCACGCCGCCGAAGGCATCCTGACGACCCGCGGCGGCATGACCAGCCATGCGGCTGTCGTTGCCCGCGGCATGGGCACGCCTTGCGTTTCCGGCGCCGGCAGCATCCGCGTCGATCTTCGCAACGAATTGCTGACGGCCGGAAGCGTGACGCTCCGCAAGGGCGACATCATCACCATCGACGGCTCGTCCGGCCAGGTGCTGAAAGGGTCGATCGCCATGCTGCAGCCGGAGCTTTCCGGCGACTTCGGCAAGATCATGGCCTGGGCGGATGCCAGCCGCCGCATGACTGTCAGAACCAATGCCGAAACCCCGGCGGATGCGCGCGCGGCGCGCTCCTTCGGCGCCGAGGGCATCGGCCTCTGCCGCACCGAGCACATGTTCTTCGAGGATGACCGCATCAACGTCATGCGCGAGATGATCCTCGCCGACGACGAGGCCGGCCGGCGCTTGGCACTCGCCAAGCTCCTGCCGATGCAGCGCTCGGATTTCGCCGAATTGTTCTCGATCATGCATGGCCTGCCGGTGACGATCCGCCTGCTCGACCCGCCGCTGCACGAGTTCTTGCCGAAGACCGACGAGGAGATCGCCGATGTCGCCGGCGCACTTTCGCTCGACCCGTCGGCACTGCGCCAGCGTGTCGACGAGCTGCACGAGTTCAACCCGATGCTCGGCCATCGTGGGTGCCGTCTGGCAATCTCCTATCCTGAGATCGCCGAGATGCAGGCGCGCGCGATCTTCGAGGCCGCGGTGGAGGCCGCCCGCGAAACCGGCGCGGCCGTCGTTCCCGAAATCATGGTGCCGCTGGTCGGCCTCCGGGCCGAGCTTGACTACGTCAAGGAGCGCATCGATGCGGTCGCCAAGGAAGTGATCGGCGAGGCCGGCATCGGCATCGACTATCTCGTGGGTACGATGATCGAACTGCCGCGCGCAGCACTCCGCGCCGGCGTAATCGCCGAAGCGGCTGACTTCTTCTCTTTCGGCACCAACGACCTGACGCAGACGACCTTCGGCATCTCGCGCGACGACGCCTCGCAGTTCCTGGCGACCTACCAGCAGAAGGGCATCATCGAGCAGGACCCCTTCGTCTCGCTCGATTTCGAAGGTGTCGGCGAACTGATCCAGATCGCCGCCGAACGCGGACGACGGACCAAGAACGGTCTGAAGCTCGGCATCTGCGGCGAACATGGCGGCGACCCGGCCTCGATCCGCTTCTGCGAGGACGCCGGTCTCGACTACGTCTCCTGCTCGCCGTTCCGCGTGCCGATTGCCCGTCTTGCCGCCGCCCAAGCAGCGATCAACGGCAAGGGGTAGGGGCGCCCTCTGCGTGTTGCAACGATGCAACGCGCGGACGCCGGTTTATCGGAGCCCTGCATTCCTGGTTGCAAGCGGCGAGCGGATAGTGCATCAGCGCCTCGTTCGCGCCGTATCGGCGCGGGCGATCATTCGCTATGCATGTGCATAGCGGTTTGTTCAGAACGGGAGCGGAAAATGACGCAGTGCGTTTCCACACGCCCCTTGGGGCTTCGCGGCTAATCAGCGTTGATGCGCTGAAAGGGCCCGTCCTGCTGGCCAATGTGCCGGCTGTTTGACCCTGTTCTGGATTATTTTTCATGGGCAATCATTCTTTTGGGGACATCGTCCCCGAAGGCGACGATGGTGCGCGCAGAGCGACCGTCACGCATTATTTTACTGCCGGCAGCTGGATTGAAGGCGCGGCAGTTCATCAACTGGCGGAAATTGCCAGTCTCCCCGGCATGATCTCGGTCGCCGGTTTCCCGGACCTGCACCCGGGCAAGTATGGCCCCGTCGGCATGGTCGCGCTTTCGCAGCGGCTCCACCCGCAGCTGATCGGCAACGATATTGGCTGCGGCATGTCATTCTTCGAGCTCTCCTTGCCGCTGCGCAAATTCAAGGTCGAAAAGGCGGCCGAGCAACTGCGCAGGCTGGAGCAGATCGATCTCGGCGACATGGCAACCCGCCTGGCGGAGCACGATCTTTCGCCTGACATGGGCCCGCAATCCCTCGGCACCATCGGCGGCGGCAACCACTTCTGTGAGCTGCAGGCCGTGGACGAAGTGTTCGAGGACGAGGCGGAAAGTGTGGCCGACCGGCAGAAGCTCTATCTTCTGGTCCACTCGGGCTCGCGTTCGCTGGGCGCCAATCTTTTCGGTCGCACGCTCGGCACAGAACACTTGCGGGACGGTCTGGCTGCCGGTTCGGCCGCCGCCGTTGAATGGCTCGCCGGAAGCGGCGAGTGCGTTCGATGGGCTTCGCTTAACCGGCGAATGGTGGCGGAGCGGGCAGCGCGGACGTTGCGCGCCGATCTGTCGCTGGTTGCCGATATCCCGCACAACCTGGTGCGGGCCACGGCGTCGGGCTTCCTGCACTATAAGGGCGCGGCCGCAATCGGTGAGGATGCCGTCGCGCCGGTCGCTGGATCGCGCGCAACGCGAAGCTTTCTGGTGCGCGCCCTGGCCGGTGCGGAGCGATCGCATTGGGGCATCTCGCACGGTGCGGGGCGGAAATATGACCGTAAGGCCATGCACGGCCGCGTGGGTGGCAATCGCTCCGAGCGTGATGCCTTGCGCATCAATGCCTGGGGTGGTCTCGCAATCTGCGAGGATCGCAACCTGCTGATCGAGGAGGCGGCCGGCGCCTACAAGGATGCCGCTAAGGTTGTCGCAGACCTCGAGGCGTTCGGGCTTATTCGACCGATCGCGGCGATGAAGCCGCTCGTCACCTACAAGAACGTGCAGCCGCAGGAACGGGTGCGCGAGAAAACGAAGTGGGAGCGGACGACGATAAGGAGGATGCGCCATGGGTGAAGTGACGCTCTTTCTGACCTCCGGCAACGGTCCGGTGGAATGTCGCATTGCCATGGCCGCGCTGATCGACATCTTGGGCAAGGAAGCGAAGGTCAACGGCTGCAGCTTTGACCTGGCCCTTGGCGGGCAACCGGATGCGTTCGGTCCAAAATCCGCAATCGTCACGATGGCAGGCGCTCGATCCGAAGATTTGGCAAGAGCCTATTGCGGGACGATTCGCTTTGTTTTCAAGAGCCCGGTTAGAAAAGGGCATCAACGAAAGAACTGGTTTGTCGGTGTCCGGCAAGTGGATCTTTCCGGCGCGGGCGTCGTACCGACGATCGAGCTTGGGGATTTGCGCTTCGAAACCTTGCGGGCCGGCGGGCCCGGTGGCCAGCATCAAAACACCACCGATAGCGCCGTGCGGGCGACGCATGTCCCCACGGGCCACACGGTCGTTTGCCGAGAGGAGCGATCGCAGCATCGCAACAAGGCAACTGCAATCCGCAGGCTTCAAGCCATTCTGGATCTCATCGCCGCCGGGAACGAGCAGCAAGAAAAGACGGCCTTGTTCATGGCCAGCAAGGAGCTGGAGCGGGGTAACGCGGTCAAGACCTTCCGCCTGTAGCCTTCCTTGGCGACCCGGGCTTGTGCGCCCGGGTCGCCTTGATACGCTGATCGTCGAGCCGCGACATTACCGGTTGCTTCGGTTGAACGCCTCCGTCAGCGCATGATGACGACGGGGCGGTCCCAGCCCCACATCATCACGTCGTTCTGATAGCGGAAGGCGCGCGATTCAGCGCGCCGGTCGAGTTCGATGCGTTGCAGGCAGGTGGCAAAGGCGTCGGTGCCGCGGCGGAAACCGTAGGAGGCGCAGGTGTTGCCGTCGGCGATGCGCCGTTCCTCAGGTGTCGTCGTCTGGCACGCCGTCAGCAGCAGGGCGGCTGCGACTAGCATCGTCAATCGGGTCGTCATGATGTTCGTGCCTCCTGAGTGCCGGCGCGTGCCGCCTTCGGGTCCATGTCTCGAATCGCAATTAATATAGGGAGTTGCGCCGAAAATCGAAGCGGACCACGCCAATTCTGCGGCAGGCGCGCGGTCGCACGCAGGGGAGACGTAAAGCGTCCGATGTCGTCCTGAAAGTTGATTTTCTGAGGCTTGGCCCGACGTGATCAGCACGCCAGAACCGACACGTCAGCGCGTAGGTTTTTCGATTGAAGCCAGTTTAAACCGCCGCCGGCAGGCGGCGATCACATGCGTTCGAGCACGCCGACGAAGGACTCGGCGAAGCGCTCCAGGTCTCGCGTGCCATCGCCCGGGTGCTCGAGGCGGATGGTCGTGCCCTGCTCATCAAGGCAGGCAAACAGGATCGATGTTTCGCTGTCCTGCTCGCCATGCCGGAGCACGGCGATACTCAGGCAATCTTCGACCAGTTCCGAAGCAGGCAATGCAAACAGAAACTCGCCGCCGGCATTGTCGGCAACGGTCCGGACAAAACCAGGGAAATCGTCCTTGTTTCCGGAAAAGCCGTCGAGGGAGAGTTCGAGCTCGAGGAGCCCCATCGGAATTCCGCCGTCACGCGGGGGAAGAGGGGTAGGGGTGGCAATGGCCACGGCTGCCTGCGATGCGCCCATGTAGGTTCTCCGTCGATCGCCGCGTACTTTCACATGAAGCCGTGCGCGGCCGTTGCCTCCGATTGAAACTCCGCGCGCCGGCCGATTCTCGGGCGCGCGGGCACATTCCCATGTGTTGATAGGTGGTTAACGAGAATGGCGATTTTGCGGCGAAGCCTCAGGCGTGGCCCGCGGCGCGGCGGCCGACTGGGCATTGCCTGTTTTCACGGCACGGGGCATGGTCTAAGAATGCGATCTGTTTCGCGGCAGGGGATTGATTCAACTACATGATGGTCCGGTACGAGCGTCCCTATTCCTATGCCGCCCATTGGGCGCGTCGCTTCGCCCGTGTCTCCTTCGTGCTCTTTGTGCTCTCGCTGCTGGCGCACCGCTTCGGGCCACTGACGACACCGCATTTCCTGACTCTTGTCGGCCTGTCCGGCATTTTTGCGCTGCTTGGCGTATTGCTTGCGGTCGTCGGCCTTGCACGCCTCTGGCAGGTCGCCGCGATCGGCGGCCTCGCGTCTGCTGCGGCTCTTGTCTATGCCGCGCCGGCGCTCGGTTTCATCGGCTTCGGCGTCGTGCAATATCTGACCCGCCCGGCGATCTACGATGTCAGCACCGACACGGTGACGCCGCCGCCATGGCTCAAGGTACCGCAGACCGAAGAGAGCTGGCTGAAACGCAAGGACGCTGTGACGCCCGAGGACCGGGAAGCGCAGATCCTTGCCTATCCGGGCCTCACCGGCCGGCGCTATGATGGCGCGCTCGACCGAGTTTACCAAGGCGTGCGCACCGTCATCGAACAGAACCGCGTCGGCATCACCGAGGAGCTTGGCGTCGAAAACGCCCGCGCCGATCTCGAGGATCTGACCGTACGGCCGAATGCCGGAGCGGAGACGACCGTCGAACCGGAGAACGTACCGGTGCCGGCGGCGCGGCCGGAACTCTCGCTCGAAGGGGCGATTGCGGGGCGCCGCGCCAGCGACGTCGTGCTCCAGGGTGAATGGCGCACGCTGATCGCCGGCTTCCGTTTCGATGTGTTGATCCGGCTGCGCGAAGAGGCCGAAACAACCTTCGTCGACCTGCGTGTCGCCTCCCGCTATGGCCCGCATGACCTCGGCATGGGCGCCGCCTTCGCTGATCAGTTCCTGCGGGCGCTCGATGCCGAGCTGCTCGGCATTGCCGGCGATTGATCGGCAGAGTACCGCTAGGAGACGTCAGTCGTTCACGGCGGCGCCGCGGCCATCGAATTGAGCGGTAGCTTTTCGATCGAGGGCGGACGCCCGCAACGACGTCGACTCATCGGCTGGTGCAAGCCAGCCGCGATAGCGCACGATCAAGCCGGTCAAGGGGCTTTCGACCTCGACATGGAAGTGAAACAGGCCGTCGCGATCTTCCTCGAACGTCCGGCCGCCCGGCGCGAGCCGCAAGGGAAGCGGGAGGCCGAGGAAGGACCAGGCGCGAACCGAGAGGTGCAGGCGATTTTCTGCAGGCTCCAAGGCGCACAGGATGCGGACCGGTCCGAAATCCTCCACCAGCAGTTGTTCGTTCCGCTTCTCTATCTTCTGCTGTGAACTGCGCAGGATCTTTTCACGGAAGCGCCGGGTCCAGACCTCCCGACCATTGCCGCAGGCGAAGCGGATATCGACCGGCACATCCGCACCGGCGCTAGGAAAGCCGAAGACAGAGGCGACAAGACGGGCCCAGATCGATCCGCCTCGCTCGACGACCGCACGTCCGCAAAAGGTGGCGTGTCCTTCCGACCTGTCATGCAGGGCGCGGATAGAGGCAGGCACGCGATCCCAGTCGCGTCCGAGGATCCGCCGGTAGAGGCTCTGCTGTTGGACCATGATTTCCGTCGTCATGCGATGAAGCGTCCACGCTCCTCGGGCGTCGGCACCATGCAACTCTGACGGCGCCCGGCGATGCGATAGCGGTTTTTCGCAACGAGATCATAGAGTGGATCGCGAAGGGCAGCGGGCAGGATACGGCAGACGTTCACCAGCGACCATGGCAGGCCGAGCCGCGCAAGCGTCCGCATCGAGCCGTCGGATTTGAAGCGGGCGACGCCGTCCTCGATCAGGATGTTGCTTTCGAAGCTGCTGGCGTCAAGGCCGTAGTGCCGATAGAGCGCCTGGCCAAGCGGCGACTGCGCCGTGAGATAGCGATATTGCGCTCGCCGGTCATGGCGAAGCAGGAAGCGCACCCAGCCGGAACAGAAAATGCATTCGCCGTCGAAGACGATTACGGGTTTGTCGTCGGCAAAGGCAGGCACCGCGGCATCGCTGCGATAGCTGTAGGCCTCCCGCCGCATGATCAGCCGGCTCCGCCAGGCGCCAGCCGGTAGGCGCCAAGGAGCGAGGGCGCCCCATCGGTCTCGACCCGCCCTTGCTCGATCAGGTCTTCCAAATGGGCAAGGACCGAAAGTGCGGCCGCCCCATGCAGCCGGACATCGGTCGAGGCATAGATAACCTTGACCATATCCGGGATACGGCTGTCGCCGGCGCGGATGCGTTCGAGCACGGCGCGTTCGCGCATCTTGCGGTGGGCGCGCAAGCCCCGAAGGAAGGAGGCGGGCTCGGTCACCGGCCCGCCATGGCCGGGTAGGTAGAGATGCTCGTCGCGGTAAAGCAGCTTTTCGAGTGAGGCCATGTAGTCGGCCATGGCCCCATCCGGCGGCGCGACGATCGTCGTCGCCCAGGCCATGACATGGTCGGCGGAAAAGAGGATACCGGTGCCGTCGAGTGCGAAGGCTATGTGGTTGGCCGTATGGCCTGGCGTCGTCAGCCCCGTCAGGCTCCAGCCATCGCCCTCGATCCGCCCGCCATCGGCAAGCACGAGATCGGGGGCGAACTCCATGTCCGAACTCTCGGCGAAAGGATTGGTCTCGCCCGTATGCAAGGGGCGGGCGGAGCGGTGCGGGCCTTCGCCGACGATCAGCGCGCCGGTCGCAGCCTTCAGCCGGCGCGCAAGTGGCGAGTGGTCGCGATGCGTATGGCTGACGGCGATATGGGTGACTTCACGGCCAGCAAGGGCCGCCATCAGCGCCTCAAAATGCGCCTCGTCGTCCGGGCCGGGGTCGATCACCGCAACGGAACGCTTTCCGACGATATAGCTGTTGGTGCCGTGGAAGGTGAAGGGGCCGGGATTGTTGACGGTGATGCGCTGCACATCGTCCGCAACTGTCACGGCCTCGCCGTGGGCCGGCTTGAAATCGAGATCGAAGTCCGGGCCCTGCATGCGTCTCTTCCTGGCTTTCACTTGTATTCGATCTCGATGAACGACATCGGCTCGGCTCCGGCATTGACGACATTGTGCGCCATGCCCGCCTTGCGGCGATAGGCCGCCCCCTTGGCGATATCGACGCGGCGGCTGCCGCCTTCCTCCTCGAGCAGGAACTGGCAGTCGGTCATCGGCACGACGACATAGCCGAGCCCGTGCACATGATGGCCGGTGTCGGCGCCGGGCTCGAAATCCCAGCGGGTGATCCGCACAACCGCGTCATCGACGAGCACGCTCGGAACGGCAGGAGGGCGGGCGCGAAACTGGCTCATGATCTTCTCCATTTCGGCGGGACAATAGGAGGTGCGATGCAGGAAGGGAAGGGTGCAGGCGGCAGCGGCAGACGTTGTGTCGCGGTGTGCTCGCCGGCCATTTGCACAGCTGATCGACAAATCCGCCGAAAAACCAACTTAGTGTCAACTTAGTGATTGTGACGGACGGCGAGCTTTGATAATCAGGCGCTCGATTTGGCGGGCTTGTTTTCCGTCAGTCCAGTTGGGGCGTCGCCAAGCGGTAAGGCACCGGTTTTTGGTACCGGCATTCCCAGGTTCGAATCCTGGCGCCCCAGCCATCATCTTCCAAACATGCGATTGAGAACCGGCAAGCGTGCCGGATATGCGTGTGCTCTTGTCAAGTCACTCTGCAACTGACACGCTAGTGCCGTTGATTCCTACTTGTATGAGGGAGAAGATGGCTCACAAATTCGAAATCTACAAAGACAAGGCTGGCGAGTACCGCGTTCGCTTCAAGTACAACAGCGAAGTGATGTTCTCGACCGAGGGCTACAAGACCAAGGCCAGCGCCCAGAACGCCATCGACTCGATCAAGAAGAACGGTCCCGACGCACCCGTCGAGGACAACAGCAGCAGCTGAGTTCGACATTCTTTCCATAGAAAAAGCCCGCCGATTTTCACCGGCGGGCTTTTTTGTTTCTTGGCGTTTAGCTTGCGGTTGCGGCCGGCTTGGTCTGTGCCGGTGCGCCCAGGAACTCTTCGCACCAGCTCGGGCCATCGGCACGCTTGCGGTCGCCGGCAATGCGGATCGAGCGGATGACATAGTCGGACGAGACGGTAAGCTGGACCGAGCAGCTCAGATATTCCGTGCGGGCCGATGAGATGCGCTTGCCGCGCTTGCCGTCCTTGGTGGTTTCGTACTGCGCCGGAACCTTGCGGGTCTTGTAGCCGCCCTTCCAGCTATAGACGGTTGAGCTGCCGCTTTCGACGTCGGAGATCGGCGGACCGTATTGAGCGAAGAAGCCGCCGGCCGGCTGGCCGAGCCAACGAGCTTCGACCGCGTTCTTGGAGATCCCCGTTCCGGTCGTCGTGCAGCCGGCAAGCACGAGCGCAAGGCCCGCCACCGTCATCATGCGGAAGTTCATGTTTCTGTCCCTTTGGTTCTCGTTCTGAAATAGGCATGGCGCGGAAGCCCGTATCCCCTGGTTTTCCGCGCTTTCCGTTGTGCCTCTAGCGCCAAACCAGGCGAAAGGAAATCCACGCCGCGCCTTGCATTTCAGGAAAATATGAAGCGTTGCACAAAGTCCCTATCGGGCGGGCTTTCAGGCGCCGCCGCCCCCGGAAAACGGCAATTTCCGCATGAGTTTTCCACTGTCACAAGTTTTTTGAAAAAGGCGCAAGGTTTTTCGAGATAGGCGCTTGTGAAATCAAAATGCCTGTTCTATAGAGGCGCCGCTGGTCACGGAGTGTAGCGCAGTCTGGTAGCGCACCACGTTCGGGACGTGGGGGTCGCAAGTTCGAATCTTGCCACTCCGACCAGCCAAATCAATCCTTTACCGATCATTCCCTTGCATGCCGCTCGGCGCCGCACCGTATGCGCTTGCGCGTTGCGCGCCTGTTCCGGCGTCGATCCTTACGCCCGCTCATCCTCCATCTTAGCCGTTCGTCGCTCCCTCGAAGCCGTTGGTCGAATAGCCGTGCATTCGCGCCCGGGTCGGCCTGTCTGCACGCAAACGAAGGTTCTAGGGTCCCGTCATTCGATCAATGACGACGAGGAACGGGAATGTCGATCAAGCATCTATTCATTGCAGCGGTTCTGCTTATGGCCGGCCATTCGGTGGCGGCGGCGCAGAGCTGCGAGAAGAATTTCAAGGCTTCGGGCGTGCCGCTGGTGACGCCGGTCTTTTACAAGACCTGGCAGGAGTTTCCGAAGCTGAAGCCCGAGGCCGCCTTGCAGCGGATGGCACGGGGTGTCGCGGCGGAAGGATTTTCGGGAATCGAGATCAACAAGTCGCTCGGGACCATCGAGGCCTATCAGGATACCGCCGGCTCCGGACGGCTGCAGACGCTGCGCGTCGTTGCCCGCAAGCGCGGTTCAGGCACGCGGGTTGATGCGATGTTCGATATTCAGGTGGGGCAGGTGACCACCAAACAGGTGGTGCAGGAGGGGCTCTGCAATATCATCCGCTCCGCAGTCGAGTAGGGACCAGCGGGCGCAACGGACAGGCAGCAGCAGGAGAGCGTTTCCATTGTCGATATGGTAACGCTCCGTCCGCTTGTCAGCCCTGCCGTTCGAGCGCCTTTAGCGTCGATTGGGCCGCGGCCTGTGCTTGCAGCATCGACGTGAAATTGCCCTGGGCGGGATAGGTGACGCCGCGATACTTGATGACGAAGCACCATTTGCCGTTGACGCGTTTCTCGACCTTCACGGTGGTTTCCGGTTGCTTGTCCGTGCTCACCTTTTCGTCTCCCTGATTCGGCGCATCGTTGCGCGAAAGTCGTCCAGATACGCCGGAGAGGTCGGCTCTGTCCATCGATACCCCGCATACATGGGGCGCTGTGGCGGGGGAGAGGCCAGGGAAGAGCGCCTATGCCGGGCAGGAGCCTTGCTGCCGGTCCACGGTCAGGCGGACTGTCCCACAACGTCCAGGAACGGTGAAACAGCCCTATCGATCCTCATGATCGACGCGCCAACTTACGAATGCGGAGACGGATGAAAAGGTGCGATCTGTGCGTTTTCGGGTCAAGGTGAAGCGATTGTCAGCCCTGTCCCGTTTTGGGACGGTGCGACTTCAGGACGTCGGAGAGCCTCCCGCAGGGAAGCGGATCGGGTGCCGGCATCAGGCAGTCCTCCAACCGCGGCGGATCACTCTTGCACCAGCAATGCGCGGCTTTATTGTTCACTTTGAAACGACGTGTTCACGGAATGATGTCTTATCAGAGTGAACAATCAGGGCGATATTTCCATCAACACTTGTTCTTGCCCGAGAGGCCCAGATGTTGAAGGAACCGATATTCACCTTTCGCGAGATCGCCATATGGACCGCCATACTTGGCAGCGTCGTAGGCTATCAGCTTTGGCAGCACGCCGAACCGGCGCCGTTGACGATGGTTCTCCCGGCGATCGAGCAGCAGCTTTGATGATGAATGCCGGCAGGAGTTCACTCCTCCGGCATGCCGTTGCGCCTGGCCGCCTGCAGCAGGTCGATTTCGCCGGCGACCGGACCGAACTGGTTCTCCAGCCGCTCGGCTTCCTCCGCATCGAGCCGATATTTCCGGGCAAATGCTTCGATCGATACCATGCGCCCGCGAAAGCCTTTTTGCCTCGCATCGTCGCCTTGATGTTCCATTTTCATGGTGCTTCTCCCATGCGCCAGGGAGATAGGGCGACGGACTTGTTTGAAAAGGCCCAAATCGACCGGTAGCAACCGCGGTTTCAGCAACGAAAAAGGGGCCCTGTTCGGGGCCCCTTTTTTGCGTGTGCTGCGGCTTTCGATCAGCCGTCGATATCGTCGATGATCTCGACCGCCTTGCCGGCGCTTACGCGTCGGATTTCGGCCTCCTCGCGGCGGCCCGCGAAGAGTTCGGTCGCCATCAGCTGGTCGGCGAGGTCCGCCGGCAGCGAGAGGATGACGCGGGCGTCTTCCGTGTGGATGCCGCCGAGTGCCGAGCGCTTGGCCGTAATCATGCCGCCAGCCACCGTGTTGTTGGTGTCCGGATCGATCAGGATGAAGGCGCCGGTCGTGCGGTTCTGCTCGTAGGTGTCGAAGACCGCCTGTTCGTCGAAGGCGAGATGCACCTTGCCAATGGCGTTCATCGGCAGCTGCTCGGCATGGTCCCACTTGCCGGTCTTAAGGTCGAGCTGGCTTGCCGGCTGGATCTGGACGCGCTGGCGGCGGCTGCCGCTCTTCAGCCAGTAGCGCTTGCCCGGCTGGATGCCTTCCGGCTGCAGGGCAACGAGCTGGGCATCGAAGGCAAGGCCTGTCAGCGGCTGGCTGTCGATCGCCACGATCATGTCGCCGCGCGACACGTCCACCTGGCGGTCGAGCACGAGCGTGATCGCGTCGCCGGCGACGGCGGCGTTGCGCACGAGGTCGAAGGTGACGATCTTGGTGACGTTGGCCACCATGCCGGAGGGCAGGATGACGACACTGTCGCCCGGCTTCACCGAGCCACCGGCAACCGTGCCCTGATAGCCGCGGAAGCTTTCGCCGGGCCGCGAGACGCGCTGTACCGGCAGGCGGAAGCCGACGGTCTGGGCCGAACGGGTGGTTGCCAGTTCCAGCACTTCGATCAGCGTCGGGCCGTCATACCAGGGCATGGAGGCGCGGCCGTCATAGACGACATTCTCGCCCTTCAGAGCCGAGACGGGAATAGCGGTGACCTGACGCACGCCAAGCGACAATGCCAGTTCCCGGAACTCGTGGTTGATCTCTTCGAAGCGGGCGCGATCGTAGTCGGTGAGGTCGATCTTGTTGACCGCCAGTACGAACTGCTTGATGCCCATCAGCGTTGCGATCGTCGCATGCCGGCGGGTCTGCTCGAGCAGGCCGACGCGGGCATCGACCAGCAGCACGGCGAGGTCGGCGGTCGAGGCGCCCGTCGCCATGTTGCGGGTATATTGCTCGTGGCCGGGCGTGTCGGCGACGATAAAGGAGCGCTTGTCGGTCGAGAAATAGCGATAGGCGACATCAATGGTGATGCCCTGTTCACGCTCGGCCTGCAGGCCGTCGAGGAGCAGCGCGAAGTCGGGCAGGCCGAGATCGTTCTGCTTGCCGTTGGAATCGCGCTGGAGCGTCGCGGCCTGGTCTTCCTTGACCGCCTTGGTGTCCCAGAGCAGGCGACCGATCAGCGTCGACTTGCCGTCATCGACCGAGCCGCAGGTGATGAGGCGAAGCGGGCGGCTGTCACGCGCGGCGCGCGCCGGCTCCTGCGCCGGAAAGGCCAGAACCTCGCCGGCAGCAACGTGCTCAACGGCATTCGCGGTTGCGGGAGCAGTCATCAGAAATATCCTTCGCGTTTTTTCTTTTCCATCGAGCCGGACTGGTCGCGGTCGATGGCGCGGCCCTGGCGTTCGGATACGGTCGCCGTTTCGAGTTCGGAAATGATGTCGTCGAGTGTCGTCGCGCTGGAGCGGATGGCGCCGGTCAGCGGGAAGCAGCCGAGGGTGCGGAAGCGGATCACTTCCTCGCGCTTGGTTTCGCCTGGCAGCAGTTCGAGGCGCGGGTCTTCGGCCAGGATCATCATGCCGTCGCGTTCGACGATCGGGCGCTTCTCAGCGAAGTAAAGCGGCACGATCGGAATCTCTTCTGCCTGGATGTAGCGCCAGATGTCGACTTCGGTCCAGTTCGAGAGCGGGAAGGCCCGCACGCTTTCGCCCTTGCGGATCATGCCGTTATAGACGTTCCAAAGTTCCGGGCGCTGGTTGCGCGGATCCCAGCGATGATCCGGCGTGCGGAACGAATAGATGCGTTCCTTGGCACGGCTTGCTTCCTCGTCGCGCCGCGCGCCGCCGAAGGCCGCGTCGAACTGGCCGGCGTCGAGCGCCTGGCGCAGCGCCTCGGTCTTCATGATGTCGGTGTAGAGCGCCGAACCGTGGCTGAAGGGCGTGACGTTCTCGGCAGCACCGCGCGGGTTGATGTGCTCGATCAGGTCGAGGTCGTAGCGCTCGACGATCTCGTTGCGAAACGTGATCATCTCGGCGAACTTCCAGCCGGTGTTGACGTGCAACAGCGGGAAGGGCACGCGGCCGGGATAGAAGGCCTTACGGGCGAGGTGCAACAGCACCGAGGAGTCCTTGCCGATCGAATAGAGCATGACCGGGCGTTCGAACTCGGCGGCCACTTCGCGGAAGATGTGGATCGCTTCGTTCTCGAGTGCCTTCAGATGCGGATCGAGCGGCGGCTTGGCGCTCTGCGGATTGTGCAGTTCCGTTTCCGGATGGATATGGGGCATTTCAGTCTCCGGGAGGATTTGTCTTCAGACGAGCGCGCCAGCCTCAGGCGGCGCTGCTCGAATTCGGGATGATGGAACTGGCGGCAGCTTCCGGAACGTGCAGGCCACATTCGCGCTTCTCGTCGTTCTCCCACCACCAGCGCCCGGCGCGCTCCGGCTCGCCGGGCTTGATGGCGCGGGTGCAGGGCTCGCAGCCGATCGACGGATAACCGCGGGCGTGCAGCGGGTTGACCGGAACGGCATTGGCGGCGACGTAAGCGCGGATGGTTTCGATATCCCAGTCCGCCAGCGGGTTGATCTTGATGAGGCCGCGTTCGGCATCGGCTTCCGCGAACGGGGTCGATGCGCGATTGCCCGACTGGCCGCGGCGCAGGCCGGTGACCCAGAAGGTTGCCCCTTCGAGCGCGCGCGCAAGCGGCTTCAGCTTGCGCACGTCACAACAGGCATGCCGGGCCTCGACGCTCTCGTAAAAGCCGTTGAGGCCATAGCGCGCCGCATAGGCGTCGATGTCGGCCTGTTCCGGATGGTAGCGCTTGATCAGGATCCCGTAGGTTTCTTCGGTCTTTTCGATAAGGGCGACCGTCTCGTTGAACAGGCGCCCGGTCTCCAGTGTCGCGACATTGATGGACAGCTTGTTCTCGCCGATGGCCGCGGTAATCACCTGATCCTCGATACCGAGCGAGGTCGTGAAGACGGCCTGCCCTTCAAGGCTTGCGACAAGCGCCAGCCGACCGGCGAGATCCAGGCCTTCGAGCGTCTCGTTCAGTGCCTTGGCGGTGGTTTCGAGGGATGACGTGGTCATGGCTGCGTCCTGTTCCAACTTGGTCGGAATATCGCAGCCCAATGCGACAATGGACAGAAATAGCGGTTTCTAATGCTGTTTGTTTGGAGCAAATCTGCCTCTCAGAACGAAAGGCAGCGAAAAACCGAATATAGACTAGTAATTTACTAGATTTTATACTGTATGGCTACGACGGCAACCCTTGAAGAGGAGGCGCGAACCTTGCGGGCCCGCGCCTCCTGCCAAGGGGAGAGCCAGACCGTCAGAACGCTGCCCAGCCGGCCTCCTGTGCCTGCGGGGCACTGCGATAGGCCGTGGCGAGTTTGCGGCCCAGGGCGCGTGCGGGCGAAGGGGCAGCAATCTCGCTCGTCACGAGGCGTGGTGCCGCCGCTTGGCCGTTGCCCGTCTTGAAGCGCATCAGCAGATCGTTGAGCGCGCCGGCCTCGCGGGCGAGGCTATGGCTCGCGGCGGTCGATTGCTCCACCATTGCCCCGTTCTGCTGCGTTCCCTGATCGATCGCGTTCACCGCCGTGTTGATCTGCTGGATGCCGGCGGCCTGTTCGCGGGCGCTTTCGACGATCGCCGTCACGTGACTGCTGATCTCCTTGACCTCGGTGATGATGCTTTCGAGCGCCGTGCCGGTCTCGCGCACCAGCGTGACGCCGGATTTGACCTGCTGGCCAGATGTGGCGATCAGCACCTTGATCTCCTTGGCGGCCTGCGCCGAGCGCTGGGCGAGCTCGCGCACCTCCTGGGCGACGACGGCAAAGCCCTTGCCGGCTTCGCCGGCGCGGGCCGCCTCGACGCCGGCATTCAGCGCCAGGAGGTTCGTCTGAAAGGCGATGTCGTCGATGACGCCGATGATGCTGGAGATTTCCCGCGACGAGGCTTCGATGCCACTCATCGCGGTGACGGCGTTGCCGACGATCTCGCCGGACTTCTCTGCTGCACCGCGGGTGCGCGTCACCAAGGTGCCTGCCTCCTCCGCACGCCGGCTGGCATCCGCCACGGTGGTCGCGATCTGGTCCAGTGCAGCCGCCGTTTCCTCGACCGAAGCCGCCTGCTGTTCTGTGCGCTTGGAAAGGTCACCGGCCGCAGAGCGGATTTCGCTGGCGCCGGCATTGATGCTGCGGGCGTTCTCGCCGACCGAGCGCAGCGCATCTTCGAGATTGGTGACGGAGCTGTTGAAGTTCGTGCGTAGCGTGTCGAGCCGTTCGGCAAGCGGCGTGTCGATGCGATAGGTGAGGTCGCCTTCCGCCAGCCGGTCGAGACCGAAGCCGAGCGCATTGACCGCGGTCTGGATCTCGGCAGCTTCCTTGACCTTCTGCGCCTCGCGCTGCTCGCGCTCGCGTTCGGAAAGTGTTCGACCCGCCTCCGCTTCCTGCTCGAGCCGCTGGCGTTCGAGCGCATTGTCGCGGAAGACAGCGACGGCACCCGCCATCTGGCCGATCTCGTCACGGCGGCCTTCGCCGAAGATCGTGGCCTTGAGGTTGCCGGCTGCAAGCTGCCGCATGGCCTCGCACAGCTGCGTCAGCGGCCGAAAGAGACCGGCGGCCACGAACCAGACTGTTGCCCCGAGAAGCGCGATGGCAAAGGCGGCGATCATGACCTGCCAGCGTGTCAGGGTGTCCTTTTCCACCTGGGCCGCCTCCAGCTCCTGGTCGGCTTCCGCGAGCTGGAGCTTGACCAGGGCGCCGATCGGTTCGGCCAGCGGATCGATGGCCGCGTAAAGGCGGCTGTCGATAAACCGGCCGAACTCGGCGATGTCCTGTCGATCGATGATCTCGAGCATGTCCCTGACCGCCTGCTCGCTGCCGACGCGGGCTGCGTCGAAGGTCTTCGCAAGCTTCTTTTCCTCAGGCGTCAGTCTCGTTGCTTCATAGGCGCGCCATTGTTCGTCGATGGTGGCAAGCGCCGCGTTGATCTTCTCCTTGCCGTCAGCCCACCGAAGCGCGCCGCTTCGCATCTTGTGGGTCGTATCGACGATTTCGACGGCGTACATGTCGGCGACGGTATCGAGCTGCGCCACCGGCAACAGCCGGTCGGCGACGATCGATTCGGTGCGCTTGGAGATCGATGTCATCGCATTGAAAGCCGTGACGATCATGACCAGCATGGCGACGGCGAGCAGGGACAAGCACACGAGCAGGCGTGCTTTGATTGTCATGAAAAACGCTCCTCGGTTGCCCGCAAGGCAAATCATCCTCGGCCGGTGACCGCGGACAAGGCCGCATGGTCATCGGGAAGCGAGCTCGCCTTGGCAGGGAGTAATGACGATGATGGGGATGGAGCACGCGTTACTACGCGGCGAAACTGCCCTCATGGCACGTTCGCCCAGCGTTCACTCCGTCTTATCTAGACATAACAACCGGAGATTAAGAATGGCTAAATTTTAAGGTGTTGAACAAAGCTCGCGCAACCCATGGTCATCGCAACCACAGGAGGCGGTTGGCGATGCTCAAGAAGTGTTGAAGACCACATCCTTTCGCAAATCGTTCTTCGGGTTCAAGCTGCCGCCTCTCCGAAACAGGCGAAGGAGCACGCACATGTTGAAAGCCATTTCACGCCGTGGCGTTGCAGCGGGTGTCCTGACGGCGCTTCTGGTCACCGGCGCCTATGCCCATCACGGATGGTCCTGGGCCGAGGCCGACCAAATCGAGCTCAAGGGCATCATCCGCGAAATATCGATGGCGCCGCCGCATCCGACCTTGCAGGTGGAAACGACCGCGGATGGCATGTGGCACGTCGAACTCGGCAATCCCCGGCAGACGGAGCGCTCCGGCTTTGTGGAGGGATAAGCCAAGGCCGGTGACGCCGTCGTCGTTCTCGGCAACCGCTCGCTCGACCCGAACGAAAAGCGCATGAAGGCGGTGCGCATCACGGTCTCCGGCAAGACCTATGACATCTATCCGGAACGCATCCGGGCCGGTGGATGAGTGGGGCGGAGCTTGTCGAATGGATCGCCGGCTGGCCGGTCGGCGCTGCGCTCAGGCATTCGGCGCTTCTCTATCTCTTGGTCAATGCGGCCCACATTCTCGCGATCGGGCTGCTGATGGGCGCCATCGTGCCGTTGGATTTACGGTTGCTCGGTTTCTTCGGCAACACCTCACTTGAAGTGCTCGGACCGTTTCTGTCGCGTGCGGCGGCAGTTGGCTTTTCATTGGCGATCACCACTGGCTTATGCCTCTTCAGCGTGCGCCCGGCGGCCTATGTCACGAATGCTGCCTTTCTCGCAAAGATCGCTCTGCTGGGGATCGGTGCCGTCAACGCTGTCAGTGTGCATATGGGCGGCGCCTGGCGGGCCGCCGTAAATGGCGGCCCGGTCTCATGGCGTCTTCGCATCCCGGCAGCCGTCTCGCTGACGGTGTGGCCGGCAGCGCTCCTGGCTGGGCGCTGGATCGGCTTTCTCTGATGCTGGTTCTATCGGTCGTTGGCCGTTTTCCACGCGGGGAGGGCTGGCTCCTGCTTGAGCGCTCTGCCGCGCACGAACTGCAGCGTCGCTTCGGCCACCCGTTGCCCGAGATGCGTTGCGGTGGCGAGATCGGATTGCGGCGGCGCAAGATCGGCCCCCTGGTCGACATTCGACTGCGCCCCAGCACCCAGCCAGAAGCCTAACCGGTTGAGATCGTCAGAAGATCCTGTGGTCGAGTGGTTGGCCGGCGGCAGATCGAGGTTGATCCAGTGCATGCCGTGCTGGGCAGCAAAGAGTGCAAGTTGCATCAGCGTCGCGAGCTTGTCGCCGGAAGCGGTTCCCGAATTGGTGAAGCCAGCGGCAATCTTGTCTTTCCAGAGATAGCCTTTGGCCATCACCGCGTTCGAACTTGCCTCCTGGAAAGATTTGAACGCGGCTGATGGACCCCCGACATAGGTTGGCGTGCCGAAGATGATCGCCTCAGCCGAGAGCAGATCGTTCCACCGGTCCGGTGCTTCGTCGACGGTCAAGAGCAGGCATTGCGTGCCGTCGACCCGCTCGATTCCGGCTTTGACGGCTTCCGCCTGACGTGCGGTGTGGCCGTAGCCGCTGTGATAGATAACGGCGATGCATATGTTGCTCATGGTTTGGTCTCCATTGGTTTTGGGTGATGGATCTGCCGCGCGCGAGCGAAGACGCGCGCCGGCGGCGCGTTGCACGTTGAAGGCAACGCTGGTCAGGATCGGTTGATGGGGCGGTGGGCTCTACAGTGCCGCGCTTCTTATGAGACGCGCAAAGGTCGCTGTAGCACTTTGCCTTGCTGCAAGTTTTTGTCCTTAAATCGGCTACGATTTAAGGAAACATGCAGTAGCGACCGCGTGCGATCGTCAGGACGCAGTCACTGTCGTTCAATGAATGGCGTGACCATCGAACTGCCTCAGCGTCTCCGGGAGATGTTTGAGCTTCTCCGGATTGCGCGTGACATAGATGGCGGTGATCCGGTCCTGTTCGATCTCAAGGGCGGTTGTCTGCAGGATCTCACCGTCTTCGATGGTGATGAAACCGGGTAGCCCGTTGATGAAGTCGTAGCGCACGAGCCGCGACATCGTCTCCGCAAAGATCAGCGCCAGCGACGCGTGGAGTTTCATGACCTTGTCGAAGCCCATGATTGGCCATCTCGGCGCCACTGTCTTGCCGCCGCCGTCGGCATAGACGATCGCCTCCGTTGCGAGCAGCGACCGAAGCTGCTGCATGTCGCCGCTACGCGAAGCCGCGAAGAAAGCGCAGGCGATTTCGAGGCCCTGTTCCCGGGGCATGACAAAGCGGCGACGAGCGCTGCGGATATTGACGCGGGCGCGGCTGGCAAGTTGACGGCAGGTCGCCGGTTTGCGGCTGAGCGTCTCGCCGATTTCATCGAAGCTGACGCCGAAGACATCGTGCAATAGAAACGCGGCCCGTTCGAGCGGCGACAGGCGCTCCAGCGCCATCATCAGAGGCAAGGTGATGTCGTCGAGGTCGTCGTTTTCCTCGACGACCGGTTCCGGCAGCCATGGTCCGACATAGGTCTCGCGTCGGTGCCGCGCCGACTTCAACTGATCGAGGCAAAGTCGCGTCACGATGCGGCGCAGGAAGGCTGACGAATCCTTGACGGCGGTGCGGTCGGCGTCGAGCCAGCGCAGGAATGCCTCCTGGACGACATCTTCGGCTTCGCTGACCGAACCCAGCATCCGATAGGCGATGCGGATCAGTCGGGGACGCAGCGGCTCGAAGGTCGTTCTGACGTCTTCGTCGGTCATCACGCCCCCCATCGCCGTTCGGGGCAATCGGCTATGGCATGGCCGGCAGGCACGAGGAGCCATGATGGCATTGCCGCTGGAGTAACGGCAAGCAGGTCCAGCCTCGGTGTCATGTTCGTCTCCTTCTTCTCGGGCACTCGAGAAGATAGGACGAGATAGCGTCGGCGAACGTGACATGCCGCAGACATTGCGGGTGTCGAATGCGAGGAAAAAGTGCCGCCTAGAGCATCCCGCTTTCAAGTGGAATCACTGAAAGCGGATAAGATGCTCTAGAATCAAAGTGCTAGAGCGCCGTGCGTTCGTCTGAACGCACGGCGCTCTGGTGCACGCGATCCTTATCGGTCGCTGACCTCCCAGCGCGGGTTGATCCACGGCTCCTGGTTGGAGCGCGCCAGCGGCTGCTTGCCGAGAATGTGGTCGGCTGCCTTCTCGCCGGTCATGATCGACGGGCTGTTGAGGTTGCCGTAGGTCACATGCGGGAAGATCGAGCTGTCGGCGACGCGCAGGCCATCGACGCCGATGACGCGGGTTTCCGGATCGACAACCGCCATCGGATCGTCCTTGGCGCCCATCTTGCAGGTGCCGCAAGGGTGATAGGCGCTTTCCAGGTGCTCGCGCAGAAATTCGTCGATCTGCTCGTCCGACTGCACCTTCTCGCCCGGCTGGATCTCCGGACCGCGATAGTGGTCGAAAGCCTTCTGGCCGAAGATCTCGCGGGTGAGGCGCACGCAGTGGCGGAACTTCTCCCAGTCCTCCGGGTGGCTCATATAATTGAAGCGGATGACAGGATCGGCCATCGGATCGGAGGAGCGCAGCGTGACGTTGCCGCGCGACTTGGAAAGATTGTAGCCGACATGCACCTGGAAGCCGTGCGTGTTGGCGGCCGCCTTGCCGTCGTAGCTGATCGCCACCGGCAGGAAGTGGTACTGGATATCCGGCTGCTTGACGCCGGGTGCGGAGCGCAGGAAGGCGCAGGCCTCGAACTGGTTGGAGATGCCGAGGCCCTTCTTGAAGAACAGCCATTGCGCGCCGGCAACGCCCTGCCAGAACCACGGCAGCCAGGAATAGAGCGACACCGGCTTGGTCGAAATCTGCTGGAAATAGAACTCCATGTGGTCCTGCAGGTTCTGGCCGACGCCGGGCCGGTCGACCTTCACCTCGATACCCATGTCCTTGAGGTGCTGTGCTGGACCAATGCCCGAGAGCATCAGCAGTTTCGGCGAATTGAACGACGAGGCCGAGACGATCACCTCACGGTTCGCCTTGACGATCTCGATCTTGCCGCCGCGCTCGATCTCGACCCCGGTCGCCCGGCCGTTCTCGATGATGATCCGGCGGGCGAAGCAGCGCACGAGCGAGACGTTTTGCCGTTTCATTGCCGGCTTCAGGTAGGCGTTCGCCGCCGACCAGCGCCGTCCCTGCCAGACGGTCTGCTCCATCAGCCCGAAGCCTTCCTGCTTCGAGCCGTTGTAATCGTCGGTGAGTTCGAAGCCGGCCTGTTGGCCCGCTTCGATGAAGGCGTGGAACAGCGGGTTGTGGACCGGGCCGCGCTTGACGTGCAGCGGCCCGTCGGTGCCGCGCCAGCCCGCTTCGCCGCCATGCGAATTTTCCATGCGCTTGAAATAGGGAAGCACGTCCGCATAGGCCCAGCCGCGTGCGCCGAGCTCGTCCCAGCGGTTGTAGTCTTCCGCATGGCCGCGCACATAGACGAGACCGTTGATCGAGGAGGAGCCGCCGATCACCTTGCCCCGCGGCGCGGTGATGCGCCGGTTGTTGAGATTCGGTTCCGGTTCGGAGAGATAGCCCCAGTTGTAGCGCTTCATGCTCATCGGCCAGGCAAGGGCCGCCGGCATCTGGATGAAGGGGCCGATATCCGAGCCGCCATATTCCAGCACCAGCACCGTGTTCTTGCCGTCTTCGGACAAGCGGTAGGCGAGCGCCGAACCGGCGGAGCCGGAGCCGATGATGATGTAATCTGCCTGCATAAGCGTGGTCTTTCTTCTAGCGTCTCGCGTTCGACCTATCTGGCGCTTTCACCCCTCATTCCTGTGCGTGTCACAGGAATCCAGCCAAGCGACGTCTGTCGCTTGAAGACTCTTGTGCGCCACAGACGTGGCGCTGCTGGATCCCCGGAACTCGCTTCGCTCGCCCGAGGATGAGGGAGGTGGAGCCGCCTCTCGATGGAGGCCCCAATTCTCAATACGGCGCCTGTACCGGCCCCATGCCGACATAGACGGTCTTCAATTCGCTGTAGTGGTTGAGCGCGGCGACCGAATTCTCGCGGCCGAAGCCGGACTGCTTCGAGCCGCCGAACGGGATCTCCACCGGGCAAAGGTTGTAGGTGTTGATCCACAGCGTCCCGGCCTCGAGCTGATCGACGACGCGGTGCGCGCGGGTGATGTCGGCGGTGAAGACGCCGGCCGAAAGGCCGAATTCGGTCGCATTGGCCCGCGCGATCACCTCGGCCTCGTCGTCGAAATCGAGCACGCACATGACCGGCCCGAAGATCTCTTCGCGGGCGATCGTCATGTCGTCGGTGACGTCGGCAAAAACCGTCGGCTGGATGTAGGTGCCTTCTGCGTTGACGGCATTCGGAATGCCGCCGCCGGTCAGGAGCCGTGCGCCCTCCGCCTTGCCCTTCTCGATATAGGAAAAGACCTTGTCGCGCTGCGGCATCGATACCATTGGGCCGAGCTGCGTCGCCTCGTCCATCGGATCGCCGATGACGATCGCCTCGGTGCGGGCCTTCAGTCGCGTCAGGAACTGCTCCTTGATGCCCTTCTGCACGAAGACGCGGGTGCCGTTGGAGCAGACCTGGCCGGTCGAATAGAAGTTGCCGAGCATGGCGCCGCCGATGGCGCTTTCGAGGTCGGCATCGTCGAAGACGATCAGCGGCGACTTGCCGCCGAGCTCCATGGTGACGTGCTTGAGTTCGGCTGCGGCCGCACCGGCTACCTTCTTGCCTGTCGGCACGGAGCCGGTCAGCGACACCTTGGCGACGTCAGGATGGTTGACGAGCAACGGACCGGTGGTGCGATCCCCCTGGATGACGTTGTAGAGGCCCTTCGGCAGGCCGGCCTCGACCAGGATCTCGGCGATCTTCAGCGCGCCGAGCGGCGTGTTCTCCGACGGCTTGAAGACCATGGCATTGCCGGCGGCAAGCGCCGGCGCACCCTTCCAGCAGGCGATCTGCTGCGGATAGTTCCAGGCGCCGATACCCACGCAGACGCCGAGCGGCACGCGCTTGGTATAGGCAAAATCGCCGCCGAGCGGGATGTAGTCGCCGTTGAGCGCCGTGGCGATGACGCCACCGAAGAATTCGAAACTGTCGGCACCGGACGTCGGATCGGCGACGATCGTCTCTTGGATCGGCTTGCCGGTATCGAGCGTCTCGAGCTCCGAGAGCTCGCGGTTGCGCTCGCGCATGATCTCGGCAGCGCGCTTCAAAATACGGCCACGGGCCGTCGGGCTCATCGCCGCCCATTCCGGTTGAGCGCGCTTGGCGGCTGCAATCGCCTTTTCGACGATCGCCGGCGTTGCCGCATGCAGCCGGGCGATCACTTCGCCGGTCGCCGGATAGATGCTCTCGATGACGGTGCCTTCGATGTCCTCGACATATTCGCCGTCGATGAAGTGCGAGGCTTGCGGTTGGGCTTTCATGTCATTCTCCCCGCGGATAGCGTTTGGATTCCTCGAGATTGTCGAGGTTCATATGGTTGCGCATGTAGCGCTCGGATGCTTTCTGCAGCGGCTGGTGATCCCAGGGGTAGTAGGCACCGTTGCGGAGCGCCTCGTAGACCACCCAGCGCCGCGCCTGGCTTTCGCGCACGGCCGCGTCGAAAGCCTCCATGTCCCAATGGGCGGCGCACATCTCGCGGAAGGCCTGCAGCGTTGCCGCCTGCACCTGCGTTTCCGGATGGGCCGCCAGATTCTTCAGTTCCAGCGGGTCGGCGTCGAGATCGTAGAGCTGATCCGGATCGAGCGCGCAGTGGATGTATTTCCACTTGCCCTCGCGGATGGCGACGAGCGGGGCGTAAGAAGCTTCCGCTGCATATTCCATCAGCACCGGCTCGCTGCGCTCCTCACCTTTGATCATGGGCACGAGACTCATGCCGTCGGTCCACGGCTTCACCTCGTCCATCGAAATACCGGCGAGATCGGCAAGCGTCGGCGTCACGTCGAGATTGGAGGTCGGGGCCAAGTGCAGACCCGGCGTCACACCGGGGCCTGCGACCATCAGCGGCACGCGGGCTGAACCTTCGAAGAAATTCATCTTGAACCACAGGCCGCGCTCGCCGAGCATGTCGCCGTGATCCGAGCAGAAAAGGATCAGCGTGTCGTCGAGCATGCGGGTGCGCGTCAGCGTGTCGATGAGCTCTCCGACCTTCTCGTCGAGATAGGAGATATTGGCGAAGTAGGCCTGGCGCGACCGGCGGATATTGTCTTCCGTCAGGTCGAAATTGACATAGTCGCAGGAATGCATGATACGCTTGGAATGCGGGTCCTGCTGGTCCTCCGCCAGCATGCCGATCTCGGGCAGCAGATGCTCGCAATCCTCGTAGAGATCCCAGAATTTCTTGCGCGCCACATAGGGGTCGTGCGGGTGGGTGAAGGAGACGGTCAGGCACCAGGGACGGCGTGTCGCGTCGTCGTTTTCGCGCGAGAGCTGATAGAGCTTCTGATTGGCGAGGAAGGCGACCTCGTCGTCATATTCCATCTGGTTGGTGATCTCGGCGACGCCGGCGCCCGTGACAGAGCCGAGATTGTGGTACCACCAGTCGATGCGCTCGCCGGGCTTGCGATAATCGGGCGTCCAGCCGAAATCGGCCGGGTAGATGTCGGTCGTCAGCCGCTCCTCGAAGCCGTGCAGCTGGTCCGGCCCGACGAAATGCATCTTGCCCGACAGAGCCGTGTAGTAGCCGGCGCGGCGCAGATGATGCGCATAGGTCGGGATCGAGGACTGGTACTCGGCAGCGTTATCGTAGACGCGGGTGCGGCTCGGCAATTGCCCGGCCATGAACGAGGCGCGGGCAGGGGCGCAGAGCGGCGACGAGGTGTAGTTGTTGCGGAAGCGGGCCGAGCGCGCGGCGAGCGCTTTCAGGTTCGGCGCATGCAGGAACGCGGCCGGTCCGTCCGGAAAGAGCTTTCCGTTCAGCTGGTCGACCATGATGATCAGGATGTTCGGTCTTGCGGTCATGCGGCCGTTCCCTGGTATTTGAGACGATCGATGTGCGAGGTGACGTAGTCTTCGGTGAGCGCGATCGATGCTTCGATGCTGATCGGCGCGGAGCGCAGACTCTGGCGGATATAAAGCCCGTCGATCATCGCAGCAGCGCCTTCGGCGATGCGTTCCGCGTCATCGTCGGCACAAAGGGCCTTGAGGCTCGCCATGAGGTTGGAGCGCAGGCGCCGGGCATAGACGACGAGCAGCCGCCGCACCTCCTCAGACCGTTGCGCCTCCGAATAGAAGGCGAGCCATGCGGCAATCGTATCTGGGGCGAACTGGCTTGCCTGGAAGGAGACGCGGATCAAGGCGCTCAGCCTTTCGCGTGGGCCTGCCACCGTGCGAAGCGCCGTCACCGTGTCGTCGCGCAACTGCCGTAGAAGGCTTCGGATCGTTTCGATCAGCAATTGTTCCTTGCTGCCGAAATAGTGGTGGGCAAGGGCAGGGGAGACGCCGGCGTGGCGGGCGATCTCGGACATGGTGACGGTCAGCGTGCCCTGATCGCCGATCACGCGAAGTGCTGCGTCCACCAGCGCCTTGCGGCGCACTGGCTCCATTCCGACCTTCGGCATCCGTCTCTCCCTTGACGGAGGTCAGTTTATTTTTGATTGACTCATCAATCAATAAAAATCTTCGGTGTTTTTGCTTCCCTTTTTCGAAGAAATCCGGCTCAATCCTCCCGGTAGCGATCCCGCGATCTGAAGGACTGGAGGTTGAAATGACCCATGCATTCGATCACGCCGACAAGACGGCGGTTGCCCGCAAATGGGGGTGGTTCGTAGCACTCGGCGTGCTGCTCATCATGTGCGGTGGCCTTGCCTTCGGCAATCTGCTGATGGCCACGGTCGCTTCGGTCTATTATGTCGGGATCATCATGCTGGTCGGCGGGCTTTTCAATCTCGCCCACGCCTTCCAGGTCAAGGGCTGGGACAGCGTACTTTACTGGGGGCTCAGCGGCGCCTGTTATACGATCGCCGGCCTGTTTGCCTTCATCAATCCCTTGCTTGCCTCGTCCTTCCTGACCTTCGTGATGGCGATCGCCCTCATCGTCGCCGGCTGCTTCCGCATCTGGGTCGGTCTCAAGCTCAGGCCAGTACAAGGCTGGGGATGGGTGGCACTCGGCGGTCTGGTCACGCTTGCCGCCGGCCTCATCATCGCCGCCGGCTGGCCGGTCAACAGTCTCTGGATCCTCGGCCTTTTCCTCGCCGTCGACCTGGTGATGCAGGGCCTGTCGCTGATCGCCTTCGGCGTGCTGGCGAAGGGATAATCGCCCCCTTCCTGTGGGGTTCCGAGCTGGGTGCCCGGCCGTACGAAAGCGGCCGTTATCGGCGCCCGGGCAACCGCAGCAATCGCTCATGAAACTACTGATTTCATTAGAATGTTTGCAGTAGATCAAGGGCGGTAGCGACTGTCATATAGCTTTCATCAAAGCTTCATAATGGGGAAAGACTTCGTTGACAGTTGGCGGCCATGCTGCCGGCGTCCGATCGTCCGTTCCCCTGTCTCTGGAGCCCGGCATGTCCGCCGCCCCCGCCGAAATCCTCTCGTTGCGCCGGTTCGGCGACGACCAGATCGTCACGCTCGCCAAGCTGGTGATCGAGAGTGCCTTCCAGCCGATCGCCGAAGCGGCGACCGGCACCGTCTTCGGTTACGAATCGCTGATGCGCGGCTTCCAGAAACTGGGCTTTGCCTCGCCGCTGGAACTGCTCGACAAGGCGGAAGAAGCCGGGCAATTGCTGGCGCTGGAGCACATGATCAACAGCCGCGCCGTCGCCGGCTTCGCGACGCTGCCCGATCATTCCGCCCGCACCCTGTTTCTGAATTTCGACTCGCGCCTCGTCGGCGGCGAGGGCGACATCGTCGAGCGCCTCGTCAACCATCTGAAGCGCGCCGGTATCGCCCCTTCGTCGCTCTGCTTCGAGCTTTCCGAGCGTTTCGACAGCGGCAAGATGCCGGACTTCTCCGCGCTCGTGCGCGATCTCCGGCTCGCCGGCTTCAAGCTCGCCATTGACGATTTCGGGGCTGGCTTCAACGGGCTGAAGCTGCTCTGCGACCAGCCGGTCGATTACGTGAAGATCGACAGGCACTTCATCTCCGGCATCGAGGCTGACGCCCGCAAGCGCCACCTCGTGCGCCACACCGTCAACACCGCGCATGTGCTTGGTACGCGGGTCATCGCCGAGGGCGTCGAGACGGAGGCGGAGTTCCTCACCTGCCGCGACCTCGGCTGCGATCTCGTGCAGGGCTATTACGTCGCCCGGCCGACCACCCATCTCAGCGAGCTTCTGCCCGCCTATCCGCATCTCGATCAGAGCGTCAGCGTGAGGCGACCCTCGTCCTCGCTCGACAGTATCCTGATCCGCAAGCAGATCGAGCAACTGCCGACGGTGCGCGAAAGCGATGAACTCGATTCCGTCTTCGATCTCTTCCGGCGAAACCCGCGCCAGGGCTTCTTCCCGGTTCTGAACGCCAATGGCGAGCCGCGCGGCATTCTGCATGAGTATCACGTCAAGGAGCTGATCTATCACCCCTTCGGCCGTGATCTCCTCAAGAACCGGATCTACCAGCGGCGGATCTCGCATTTCGTCAGCCCGGCACCGATCGCCGATCTCGATACGCCCGCGGATGAAATGCTGAAGATCTTCGCCGGCATGGACGGCAGCGATTGCCTGATCCTTACGGAGAACATGCGTTACGCCGGTACGCTTTCGGCCTCGTCGCTTCTGAAGATCATCAACGAAAAGCAGCTCAAGATGGCGCAGGAGCAGAACCCGCTGACGGGCCTGCCCGGCAACCGCGCCATCCGCGACTACGTCCAGGACGCGATCCTCGACGGCGATCAGACCCGCTATTTCTGCTATTGCGACTTCGACGACTTCAAGCCGTTCAACGACACCTACGGCTTCCAGAAGGGCGATCTCGCGATCACGCTGTTTGCCGCACTCCTGCGCCGCCACTTCATCGGCGAGGAGAAGTTCCTCGGCCATGTCGGAGGAGATGATTTCTTCGTCGGCATCAGCGGCTGTTCGGTCGAGGAGCTGGAGGCGGTGCTGAACCGCCTGCTGGACGATTTCCGCTCCGACGTGCGCCAGCTCTACTCGGCGGAGCACCAGGCCGAGGGCCGCATCAGCGGCCATGGTCGCGACGGTGCGCCGAAGGAATTCGCGCTGATGCGCTGCTCGATCGCCGTCCTCGGCCTGCCGGAGGGCTTCGTCTTTTCCGATGCCCAGGCCGTCAGCGCCCGCATCGCCGAAATCAAATCCCGCGCCAAGACCAGCGAAGCCGGTCTTGTCATGGACGCACTCGGCGGCTGATTTCCCGTCTTCGGGCTCGCTTAGGTCGCGGGTATGCGATGGGCGAGATAGTCGCGCATCTGGGAAAGCGCCGTGTCGCGCGTCAGCCCTTCCGATTGCAATCCGAGCCTAAGCCAAAGGCCGTCGATCAATGAAGTGATGCCGAGCGCCACGGTCTCGCAGTCTTCTGCCGGCAACAGGTCCACGAGCGCGGAAAGCAGGTTCGAGCGCATGCGCGCGTGGATCACCTTCTGGATGCGGGCAAGCTGCGGCTCGCGCGGAACTTCGGCACAAAGGGAAAGCCAGGCATGGCAGACCGAAGGCTGGAAGAAGCGCTCCTCGAAGTTCGCCTCAATGATCGCCTCTAGCCGCTCGCGCGGCGTGCGTGCGCGGTTCAGCCGAACGACCACCGCTTCCTTGAGCGCGGCGTTCGCCTCGCGCATGGCATGTTCGAAAAGCTCCTGTTTGTTGGCGAAATAATGCAGCACGATGCCCTTGGAGGCGCCGGCGTGTGTCGCGACCTTCTCCAGCGTCGCGCCGGCCATGCCCTCTTTCTGCAGCACCTCAAAGGCCGCGCGGCGCAGCTCGCGCCGCCTGATCTCGCTTATCCTCGTCAGTCGCATCAGCCGCCTCCAAACGATTCCCACATTGACAAACTTTCCGGAAAGATCAAATGTTGACCCATGGGACAATTATTAGTCCGAATGGACAAACTGGAGGATGCGATGCCGAAGCTGAAACTGTTGATGTCCACCATTGCCGTTGTCGCCGCCGCCTCGCGGGTCTTGGCCGGCGAGGCGCAATCCTGTCGGCAAGTCCGGCTGGCCGAGCCCGGTTGGAACGACCTGGCGTTCACCACGGGCGTCGGGCTGACCGTGTTGAAGGCGCTGGGTTATGAACCGGAGAGCAAGCTGCTCGGCATTGACGTCATCTACACCAGCCTGCGCAGCGGTGATCTCGACGTCTTCCTCGGCTATTGGGACCCGGCGATGGTCTCCTATTACCAGCCCTACAAGGACGACGGTTCGGTCGAAACCGTCCGCGTCAACCTCAAGGGGGCGAAGTACACCTTCGCCGTGCCCGACTATGTCTGGGAGGCGGGTGTCAGGGATTTTTCCGACCTGAAGACCTTTGCCGACAAGTTCGAGAAGAAGATGTACGGCATCGAGCCCGGCTCCAACCAGTTGATGCTGGATGCCGTCAAGGATCAGGGCCTCGGGCTCGATGGCTGGGAAGTGGTGGAATCAAGCGAGCAGGGGATGTTGGCGGAGGTCACGCGCCGGGTGCGCGACAAGTCGTCCATCGTCTTTCAGGGCTGGGCGCCGCATCCGATGAACACGGCCCTATCGATCAAGTATCTGACTGGCGGCGACAAGTTCTATGGACCGGACTTTGGCGCGGCGACCGTTTCGACCCAGGTGCGCAAGGGCTACCTGCAGGAATGCCCGAATGTCGCCAGGCTCCTCAACAATCTGACCTTCGACGTCGATTTTGAGAACCGCGGCATGGGTTCCCTGATGAACGACGGGCTGGCGCCGGAGGAGGCTGGCGCGAAGGCGATCAAGCAGGAGCCGCAGCGGCTCGACGCCTGGCTTGCCGGGGTGACGACCTTCGACGGGCAGCCGGGGCTTGCCGCGGTCAAGGCCGCGCTCGGACTGTGATCGTCATCGACCAGCAAGATTGGTCGCCGCTGAAGCGGCGGCTCGAACTGCCCGGCGGGCGCCAGTTCGCCTATGTCGATCGCGGCGAGGGGCCGGCGCTGTTGCTGCTCCACGGCTATTCCGACAATAGCCGCTCTTTCTCGCTGGTCGCGCCCCACCTCGTGGGCTATCGACTGATCATTCCGGATCTCGCCGGCCACGGCGCGTCGCAGGCGGGGCCGGGGGCAACGGTTGCCGATTTTTCGCGGGATCTCGCTTGTCTGGCCGATAGGCTGGCGCTGAGGGATATCGTCGTCATCGGCCATTCCATGGGGGCAATGACCGCCATTGCGCTTGCCGCCCTTCGCCCGGACCTGGTCCGGGCCCTCGTTCTTTTATCCGGCAGCCTGCAGCCGGGCCTCGACGCGAGGAGTCCAACGGCGCGGGCGATCCGCGCGTTGAAGGATCCGCTGGATCAGGAACACCCGTTCTTCGATGTCTGGCACGCCTGCAACCAACCAGTCGACCCGGCGTTCCTTGCGCACATGCGCAAGGAGGCCGCAGAGATACCGACGCAGACGTGGCTCGCTATCCTCGATGGCCTTGCCGCGACCGATCTTCGCGCCGCCGCGCGGCAGTTGCGTTTGCCGGTGCTGGCGATCGGCGGCAGTGAGGATCCGCTGTTCGACGCCGGGCATCGCCGGCTGCTGGCGGAAACCATCGGCTCGGCGCGCTCGATCAGCTTGGCCGGCCATGGCCACAACCCTCATTGGGAAAGCCCGGCACTGGTGGCTGGCGAGATCCTGTCCTTCCTGGCGGCCGAACCCTGATCGGCCAATACTGCCGCCACCCTTTTCGCGGCACGCCGTCAGCGCTAGATGTGGCGCATCAGCAGCATGAGGTGGTGCCATGTCCCTTCCGTCAGAAATGAATTTCGTCGATCTTCCGGCCCCAGGCGGACCGGAAAACATGGTCCTGAAAAAGGGACGGTTGCCTGAGATCAAACCGGGCGACATCCTCGTTCGGGTGGAGGCGGCCGGCATCAACCGTCCCGATGTCTTGCAGCGCAAGGGCGACTATCCGCCGCCGCCGGGCGCAAGCCCGATCCTCGGCCTCGAAGTGGCGGGCGAGGTGGTGGCGCTCGGTGCGGGCGCGGAAGGATTTCAAATCGGAGACAAAGTCTGCGCGCTCGCCAATGGCGGCGGCTATGCGGAATATGCGGCAGTCCCCGCAACCCAGGCGCTGGCTTGGCCGAAGGGCTATGACGCGGTGAAGGCGGCCGCTCTGCCGGAAACCTTCTTCACCGTCTGGGCCAATGTCTTCGATATGGCGGGCCTGAAGGCGGGTGAAACGATCCTCATCCATGGCGGCTCCAGCGGCATCGGCACGACGGCCGTCCAGCTTGCCAAGGCCTTCGGCGCCGAGGTCTTCGTCACTGCCGGCAGCGCCGAGAAATGCCAGGCCTGTGAGGCGCTCGGCGCCAAGCGCGCGATCAACTATCGCGAAGAGGACTTCAAAACGGTCGTTGTCGAAGAAACGGATGGACGCGGCGTCGACGTCATCCTCGATATGGTCGGCGGACGTTACTTCGATCGCAACATCGCTTCGCTGGCGAAGGACGGCCGCCTGTCGATCATCGCCTTCCTCGGCGGCGCCAAAGTCGAGGCGGCGAACATCGCGCCGATCCTGACAAAGCGTCTGCATGTGATGGGCTCGGCGCTCCGTCCCCGTACGCCGGCGGAGAAGCAGGCGATCCGCGATGGTCTGGTGGCAAAGGTCTGGCCGCTGCTCGAGGCGGGCAAGGTCTCACCGGTGATCCACTCGGTGCTGCCTTTCGCCAAGGTGGCCGACGGGCACCGCGAGATGGAGACCGGCGACCATATCGGCAAGATCATCATGTCCATGTGACCCGAAGGATCATCATGGCCCTGTGATCGGAACGAACATCAGGTCCCTGTGATTGGCAAGATCATCAGGTCCATGTGACCGGAACGATCGTAATGCATGCGTTCTGCGGCGTGACGAAGGGATGCGATCTTCGACCATCGTCGCACTTGCAATCGGCGACAGATCGCTTACCTTCAACGCATCAGCAACGAACAGAAAGGAAGGTGATCCAATGTCTAATGAGATTTCGGTCTTGGTGAAGGGCATGGGAGAGGTGAACACGTCGAGGCAGCCCTCGGCTTGATCCCCGCCTTCCTTCGGGCCTAGAGCCCGGGCCACTCACTTGGCCAGAACTCAGGGAAGGGTCGCCTCGGGCGGCCCTTTTCCATTTTCGGTATTCCCCGCCCGGGCCTTCAGCCTCAACTGTTGGAACTTTGCAGATCACACCCCGAAGCGTCCGAGCGCCGGGATCTTGATGCCGGGCTTCGCGAAATCAAATCCGGCGACGAGGCCGAAAAAGTGCAGTTCGAGGCCGCTGCGAACACCAGCCGAGATACCGGCGACGCCATAGAGCGTGGCGTGCATGTCACGGCCATCGGCATCGATCTGGAACAACTTGCCCTCCGGCAGATAATCGCGGCCGACGGCGTCGGGCGGCAGCACGGCGCCGAGTTCCGGCACGGAGCGCAGCACGTGGGCGACGAAGGTGTTGGAGTTCGGGCCCGGCCAGATCCGATAGCCGCCGGGTGCGTCATAGGGATAGCTTGCGATCGCCGCTTCGATCTTCGGGATCAGCCGGCTGGCTTCGGTTCCGGTGATCGAAACAACCAATCTCGGCTCGTTCGAATACCAGCGCGCATCGGCCGGATAGGCGTTGCGGCGGATCGGCTTGCCCCAGCCGACCTTGTCGTAGCGGTTGTAGGCGAGGGCGCCCTGTTGCTTGGTCACGATCCAGGCGTGGCTGGCGACGGCGCCCTTCATGCCGCCGGTCGTTGCCGAAAAGACGTAGATCGCCGCATCGGGGCTCTCGGCTGTCTTCGGCAGGATGCCCGCCGAGGACCAGTCGGCAGAGCGCCAGCTCTGTGGCCGGTCCGTACCACCAGCCGGCCGAGGCTAGCGCCGGCAGAAGGTAGATGATGAGAAAGGCGGCGGCGAGCCTGCGGGCGAATCTCATGAAAACTCCGTTTCCTGCCTTAAGATTCCTGCTAAATGCACGGAGCAATTTCGGAAATTTGAGGGCAAGGCATGTCGAATCCCGTTCTCGTCGAAGTCACCCGCGGAAACCTCGTCGAAAGTCGCCATCGCGGACTTGTGATCGCCGTCGACGGCGATGGCCGGACCGTCTTTTCGCTCGGTGAGACTGACACCGCCGTTTTCCCGCGCTCCGCCTGCAAGGCGATGCAAGGGCTGCCCTTGATGGAAAGCGGTGCGGCCGACGCCTACGGTTTCGGCAACAGGGAACTGGCTCTTGCCTGCTCCTCCCATTCCGGCGAGCCGGAGCATGTAGAGCTTGCCGCAAAGATGCTCGCGGCGGCGGGCCTCGACGTCTCGGCGCTCGAATGCGGCGCCCATTGGTCGTCCGACCAGAGGACCTTGATCGGCCAGGCCCGCAGCCTGGAGGCGCCGACAGCGCTTCATAACAACTGCTCCGGCAAACATTCAGGCTTCATCTGCGCCTGCTGCCATTCCGGCACCGAGGTGAAGGGCTATGTCGGCTACGAGCATCCGCTGCAGCAGGAAATCCGCGGCACGATGGAAAGCCTGACCGGGGCGATCCTCGGCACGGACAATTGCGGGGTCGACGGCTGCTCGATCCCGACCTACGCCGTTCCGCTCAAGGGCCTGGCGCACGGGTTTGCCAAGATGGCGACCGGCGTCGGTCTTGGACCCGAACGCGCCCGGGCCTCCAGGCGGCTGATCGAGGCCTGCATGGTCGAGCCCTTCTACGTGGCCGGAACCAAGCGCGCCTGCACCCGGCTGATGAAAACGGCCCCCGGCCGCATCTTCGCCAAGACCGGTGCCGAAGGCGTGTTCTGTGCCGCCATCCCGGAAAAGGGCATCGCCATCGCGCTGAAATGCGAGGACGGCACGACCCGCGCCGCCGAAGCGATGGTGGCGGCAACGCTTGCGCGCTTCTTCAGGGATGAGCCGGACCTGCACGCGGCCCTGATGGCGCAGGCAAATCACTCGATGTACAACTGGAACGGCATCCATGTCGGCGACGTCAGGGTCACGGACGCTTTCGCCGCCTGAGGTTCGCGGGCGACGGTTCTCGCCTGCAGCCCTCACGGACAGCCTCGGCGCGCTGGCACCGTCAGGCGCCGATCATCACAACGCTCGCGTCGTCATAGGGCGTTAGCATCTGGCGCTGGATTTCCACCGGTACGATGAAGCCGGCGAGATCGGCGATTCCGGCCACGCGATGTGGCGAAACGGCGTCGAATTTCTCCGCTGTCGCAAGCACATAGGTGTCGGCGGCCTGGGCGAGGATCGCGCGCTTGACGGCCGCCTCCTCGAAGTCGCCGGTGGAAACTCCGTGAACCGGATGAATGGCGGTGACGCCGAGGAAGAACAGGTCGATGCGGATGCCGGCGATGGCGGTGAGCGCCGCCGCGCCCGTCGCAACCATCGAATGTTTGTAGAGCCGGCCACCGATCAGGATCACTTCGGCTTCGTGGCGTTCGAGCTCGGCGGCAATCGTCGGGCTGTGGGTGACGACGGTCAGCCGCATCTCCCGCGGCAGTGCCCGCGCGATTTCCGCGTTGCTCGTGCCGCCGTCGAGAAAGATCGTCTGGCCCGCCTCGATCATCGTCGCGGCCTTTCGCCCAAGCCGATGTTTGACGTCGCCGGCAATCTCCTGCCGTGCGGTAAAGTTTGGTAGCGGCGGGACCAGCGGCAGCGCGCCGCCATGTACGCGCTTCAGCAAACCTTCCGCCGCCATCTCGCGGAGATCGCGCCGGATCGTGTCTTCCGAGAGGTCCAGTTCGTCCGCCAGGCGCTTGGCGACGATCTCGCCGTCGCGCGCCAACCGTGCCGAAATCAAAGCCCGTCTCTGTGTTGTCAGCATGAATACCTCCTTGACTCTTCACGATATTGCACGAAATATCGTGAATATTCCAGAATGATCTGGATATTTCGTGCAAAAATTTGGAGAAGATCATGCTGATTTTGATCGCGGGGCCCTATCGCTCGGGAACCGGAGACGACCCGGCCAAGATGGCCGCCAACCTGAAGCGACTGGAGGAGCCGTCCTATGCGCTGTTTCGGGCCGGGCACGTGCCTGTCATCGGCGAATGGGTGGCGCTGCCGGTGTGGAATGCGGCGGGTGGCGAGCGCATCGGGGACGACCTCTACGAGGAAATTTTCCATCCCGTCGCCGGCCGCTTGCTGGCACTGTGCGACGCGGTGCTGCGTCTGCCGGGCGACAGCAAGGGTGCCGACAACGACGTGCGCATCGCCCGTGAACGCGGCATTCCCGTCTACTACCGCTTGGAAGACGTGCCCGGTTGCGGCGAGGCGCTGGTTGCCTGACCGGAAACGGCCCGGCAGGGATACCTGCCGGGCCGTGGCGGTGCTTCTGAACTCCACCTCAATCTCGGCCCCAACCCGAGGATTGGGTCCGCATTGCGGTGAGGGAGGCGGGAGGCCTATTCGTGCACGTGCGGCTCGGCGACGAAGGTCAGCGTGGCCGTTAAACCTTTCTTGTCGGCGGCGATGTTGCTTTCGAGCGGGATCGCGTGGCTGACGGCAAGAATGTTGACGCCGGCGTTGCGCAGCGTCACTTCCGCTTCGCCATTCGCGTTCGTCTTTTCGGAGACGAGATCGGGCAGCCCGGCATAGTCAAGGGTGATTTCCTTGCCTTCGAGCGGCTTGCCGTCGAGCAGGAGGCGGACACGAAATTTCTCGCCCGGCTTCAGGCCAACAGGGTTGTCGAGCGGGACGATCTGCAGCGGCTGTGCCGGGAAGGCCGGCAGTGCGCCATGCGCATGCACCAGCGCGATGCTGTATTTGACCGAATGGCTCGCCTGTTTGGCGCCGGGCACCTCGTTCCTGGGCTTGTTCACCCATTTGCCGTCTGCGCCTTCGCTCCAATAGCCGTTGTCGAACTCCAGTGCGACGAGCGCCGGCTTGCCATCGAGTTTCAGCCTAGCGTGATTGTCTTCCGCCTCGATCGTCACCGGCAGCGCTTGACCGTCTTCGCCAACGGCCGAGACCGATTTCACTTTGGCCGGATCATAGGATTCGTCCGCGGGGCCGTGGCCGTAGATCACCGCCAGCGTTCCCCAGCGCTCGCCGATCCATGCGCCATGGGAGAAGGCGGGTGTGGCGACGGCGGCAAACAGGCCAGCAGCGATGAGGGTTGAAAAGAGCGTTTTCATAAGCAACTCCGAATAATGTTATAACGTAACAATGATCTTCTATTGAAATCCGTTCGGGCTTGTCAATCGGGCTGACTTCCTTTCTTCTGCCGCCGATCTTTGGTCTGGAGTTGAAACGTTAGGAAGCGCACGGTTCATCGCACGCATTCCGCTTCCGTCCGCCAGAATGATAGGGCAGGGTCGGGTCTGTCGGCACCACGTCGTCCGATCCGCGTGATCGCAGAGGAGAGTTGAAGTGTTGAAATTGTTCTACGCCCCGGGCACCTGCTCATTGGCTTCGCATATCGCGCTGGAAGAGGCGGGCGCTGACTACGAGGCGCGCCGCGTCGATTTTTCGACCGCCGAACAGACCAAGCCCGACTATCTCGCGGTAAACCCGAAGGGCCGGGTGCCGGCGCTGTTGACCGACCGGGGCGTCATCACCGAAACGCCGGCGATCCTCACCTATATCGCCGAGACACATCCGGCGGCGAACCTCGCACCAAGGGGCGATGCCTTTGCTTTTGCGCAGTTGCAGTCGTTCATGAACTATCTCTGCTCGACGGTGCATGTCGCCCATGCCCATGGACGTCGCGGCGCGCGCTGGGCCGACGATCCGGCGGCGCACGAGGCAATGAAGGCCAAGGTCGCCTCCAACATGGCGGCCTGCTTCGAGCTGATCGAGAACAAGATGTTCGAAGGCCCCTTCGTCCTGGGCGAGACCTATTCGGTTGCCGATCCCTACCTTTTCACCATCGCCGGCTGGCTCGAATCGGACGGTGTGGATCCCGCGCGTTTCCCGAAAATCCTGGATCACCGCAACCGCATGACCGCGCGTCCGGCCGTTGCCCGGGTCCTGGCCACGCTCAAGGCCTGAGCCGCGCGACCATCTGGGCTACATCAGGATGTAGTCCTTGGGCTGCGGCAAGGGCGGAAGGTCTGTCTCGCCGAGCGCCTCGCGCAGGTTGATCTCGATCGTTTCGGCAAGCGCCATGATCGGCAGGTCGTTCGGCAACACGCCGAACGGCTCCTCCAGTTCGTCCCCGAGTGCATCGAGGCCGAAGAAGGTGTAGGCGACCAGCGCCGTGACGAAGGGCGTGGCCCAACCGAGCGCATCGGCAAAGCCGAAGGGCAGCAGGAAGCAGAAAAGATAGGCGGTGCGGTGCAGGAGCAGCGTGTAGCCGAAAGGCACCGGCGTGTTGCGGATGCGCTCGCAGGCGGCAAGCGTCGCCGACATCCTGCCGACCGTGCCGTCCAACTGGGCCCACTGAAAGTCGCTGATCGCGTCCGAAGCACGCAAGCCGGCGAGATCGCGGCCCATCTCACGCAAGAGGTAGTCCGGCGCGTTGCGGCTTGCCTTGTAGCCGGGAGCGAGATCGTCGGGCAGTCGCGCGAGCGCCCTGGCTGCATGATTGCCCGGTCGCAGGTGGCCAACCAGGGCGTGAGCAAAGGCGATGGCGATGTTGAGGAGCCGTTGCCGCGCCGCATTCTCCGAAGCTTTGGCGTCGACCAGGACCAGTGTCTGCCGGGCAAGATCGCGCGACGTGAAGATCAGTTGTCCCCAATCCTTCCGCGCCTCCCACCAGCGGTCGTAGCAGGCGTTGTTGCGGAAACCGAGGAACACCGAGAGCGCAATGCCGAGCAAGGCGAAAGGGCCGCTGTTGACGCTTGGAACGATGCCGGGATCGGCACGGTGCGCCCAGACGACGAAGGCGGAAAGGCCGAAGACGAACAGCACCTGCGGAAAGATCCGCTGAATGACCGATCCTCTGAGGATGAAGAACAGTTTCAGAAGGCTGGGGCGGGCGCGAACGATCATGGAAGAACACCTGTGTGGCCGTCAGCTTCCACCGGTATAGGCGCGAGCTCTGGAATGGAAGGCCGCTCATTGGATGCCGCCAGCCGCCGGCGCGAGATTTTTACCGCCTATGTCGGCTCAGTCGCCGCGCGCACGTCCTTGTTGCGTAACGCCAACAGGGAGACAACGACGATGCGCAAGGTGGTTGCCGGCATGCAGATGTCCATCGACGGGATGATCGATGGACCGGATGGCTATACGGACTGGGTCGGTTCCTGGTCGGACACCTTCGACCTCCTGCCTGAGATCGATGCCTGCGTCCTCGGGAGCGGCATGTATTCGGGCTATGAGCAATATTGGAGCGCGATCAAACAGAATCCGCATGCGCCGCTGGAGTTTACCGGCAAGGTGCCGACGCAGGAGGAGATCGAATATACGGATTTTGCTTTGAGCACGCCGCATTATGTTCTCTCGAAAGAGCGCTCGGAGGTGCAATGGGCCAACGCCACCATCGTTCGCGATGCTGCCGAGATCGAGCAGCTAAGGCGCCAGCCGGGTCGGACCATCTATGTCGTCGGCGGCGCTCGCACCGTGTCGAGCCTGATGGATCACGGCCTGATCGACGAATTGCGTCTCACCATCCATCCCCTGGTGGTGGGGAAGGGCAAGGCGCTGTTCGAAACCATCGCCCAGCGCCACTACGTGCAACTCGATGACGTGAAGAGGGTCGATGACGGCAAGGTTTGCCTGATCTACAAGGTCGGGGATCGAAGCTGAAAGCGGTCAGCCGGCGAGTTTCGCAGCAAGCCGCTTTGGCGCCTTCTGGCGCCAGGCTGCAACCAGTCGCCCGGTCAGGCTCTTATCGTCGATCACCGAAAGCCGAACCAGCATCGCCGGCCAGCCTTTGTAGTGATCGGTCTCGAAATAGAGTTGCGGGTCGAGTTCCAGCAGCAATTCCTTTTCCTCGAGCGCACACATGACGACAAGCGTGTCGCCGTCCTTCATGCGCACGAAGCTCTTGTCTTTCACCAGCAGTGCCGGCGTGCCGTAGGAGGTGCCGATGGTAACCTCCGGCAAGCCGGCGGCTTCCGCCAGCTTGACGACCCGTGCGAAATTGCGGTCGAGATCCTCGCTCATCCCGTCAGCATATCACAGGGTCATTGTCCGTCACCGGCCCCCGGCTTGCAGGCAGTCGCTGGCGCACTCGGCCGCGCGCGGCCAGGGCCAGCCGGGGAAGGGCAGATCACCGAGTTCGCGTTCGTCCATCCGCTCGAGATCCGGGTGCTGCAGCGGGTCACGCGCCCAGGCTAGTCGCGTATCCTGCTTCCGACTTTCAAAAGTGGCGAATGCGGTCAACATCGAGAGAAGCTTCAACATGGCGGCCCATCCTTTCGATGCTTGGATGATCTGCCTGTCTCGCTGTCTTTTCAATTGAGAATAGCACCGAACGGGTTTAGGAAAACTATATGAGAGATCTGAATTCCGTCCATTTGAACGGGCTTCGCGCCGTGGAAGCGGCCGGTCGCCTTGGTTCGTTGGCGGCTGCTGCCGAGGAGCTCGGCGTGACCTCAGGCGCCGTCAGCCAGCAGATTGCCAAGGCGGAGGCCCAGCTTGGCCGCATCCTGTTCGAGCGCACGCCGCGCGGCCTCGTCCCGACCGACTTTGGCCTGCGTTTCCTCGTCCGCCTCAGCAACGCCTTTCAGGAGCTGGCGGAGGCCGTGGCCTCGGCTCGGCGACGCGACGAGTCGGTGCTGACGATCTCGGTGGCACCGGTCTTTGCCGCCCGCTGGCTGGTCTATCGGCTGAACCGTTTCGCCGAGCGCCACCCCGACATTCGCTTGCGCATCGACGCTACGACCAAGCTCGTCAATCTCGATACATCAGATGTGGATGTCGGCATCCGTGTGGGCTCGGGCGATTGGCCTGGTGTGAAATCCGAACTGCTGTTGCAGCAGGAGGTCTTTCCCGTCTGTTCGCCGGCCATGGCGGAGAACTTGCGTGTACCTGCAGATATTCTAAAGCTCCCGGCCGTGATCGACGGTCACTCGATGTTCAGCTGGGAGGTGTGGCTTCGCGAAGTCGGCCTCTCCGGTGCCGAAATGAGCGTGCGCCACACGTTCAATGAGGCGTCGCTGGTGCTCGATGCGGCGATCTCGGGGCAGGGGGTCATGCTCGCCTGGCAGACGCTCGCCGGCTTCGCGATCACCCAAGGCAGTTTGGTCGTGCCCTTCGGTATCCGCGTGGGCACCGGCTACGGCCACTACTTCGTCAGCTCGCCATCGCGGCGGGAAAGCAAGGCCGCAGCCGCCTTCAAGCGCTGGGTTCGTGACGAGGTGGAGCAGGGCATGCGCCTGCTCGATCTCAGGGCGCCGCGCGTACGCTTCGACGCGGCGACCATGCGCTGATCACTTGAAACGAGCCCCCCTCCGGACGGCTCAATCCGCCGGCTCTTTCAGCCGCTCTTCCATCATCGCCTTGAAAGCCGGGCGGGCATGGCAGCGGGCAAGCCAGGCCGAAACGCGTGGATGCTTCTCGAAGAGCTGTTTCTGGCTCATGGCGTAGCGGAAGACTTCCGCGAGGTTGAGGTCGGCTACGGTGAAGCGATCGCCAACCAGGTAGTCGCGCCCGTCGAGGTGCTCTTCCAGGCGAGTAAACACCTTGTCGAGGGACTTGGCGCAGGTAGTGATAGTTGCCCTGCCTTGGTCGGTTTCCTCAGTGCCGTAGTCGTAGGTGAGGATGATCTGCACCGCATGCGGCTCGACCTCGGTCGCCGCCCACATCGTCCAGTTGCCCATCAGTCCCTCTTCGCGGATATCAGCCGGTCCCAGCGGGCCGCCGTATTTGCGCGCAAGGAAAAGATTGTTGGCAAGCGATTCCGTTAGTACGACGCCGTCGTCTTCGATCGCCGGGATCAGACCCATCGGGTTGACGGCGAGGAAGGCCGGCGACCTGGTGTTGATGGGCGCATCGGCGGCAAGCGGATCTGCAACCCGGCGCGCCTGGATGACCGGCACGGACGTGAAGGGGATTCCGAGCTCCCGCGCCATCCAGTAATTGCGCGATGCGCGCGAGCGATAGACCCCGTAGATCGTCAGCATGTCGTCCTCCCGTCGTTGCCGTGACCTTGTCTTAAGCCAAGCGTGCTGGACGGCGAAAGCCCGCGCCGCTGATACCACACATGAAATCTTTTGATAGGCCATGCGGCCCATTGCCCGCTTGCCTTTCGCGCCGTTGGTCTTTAGCTGTCGCAGTCGATTTTGGGGGCACTTTTGGCGCGACGGTTTCTAGGCGATCGGTTGACGGACATGGCGGCGCGTTTGCTCTGCGCGCTTGTCCTCGTCATCTCGGCCCTGATCCAGCAGCCGGCGGTCGCCATGCCGGTTGCGCCTGATACGACCGCCTACGCGCTTCCCGATGGAACGTTTGCCGATCTCTGCCTCACCGGCCACGACGATGCCGACGGAAAAGGTGGTACGAAAGGCCATGGATGCCAGTCCTGCTGCCTCGTCGCCCCCGCTGATCTGCCGGCGCCGTATCCGATCGCCGCACCACCGCTATCTCTCGCCTGGCATGTGTCGGTTCCTGCCAATGAACTTCTGTTTGTTCGCGGTGTGCTCCGCGGCGGCACAGGGCCTAGGGCGCCACCATCGGGTTTCTCCCTGATATCCGCTTGAGCGGCGGCTGACGGCCTCCTAGGCGTCGAAACTGCTGTTCGACGTCGCCGGCCGTGATCCGCGACCGACCCGACCATCACGAGGCGAAGCCGCGATAATGCGGATTTCCCGGAGAAACCCATGACAACCGCATCCTTTACCGGCGCCGCAGCGCAGCCGGTCGCCGCCGAGCGCGGCATTTCCCTCTATCGCGCCATCTGGCGCTGGCACTTCTTTGCCGGCTTGCTCGTCATCCCGTTCATGATCAGCCTGGCCGTCACCGGTGGCCTCTATCTCTTCAACGACGAGATCGACGATACCGTCTTCGCCTATCGCAACATCGTGCCTGCCGGGACCGAACGGCTGCCGCCTTCGGCGATCGTCGCCACCGCTGTCGAATCCGTGCCCGGCAGCGCCGCCGTCTCCTATCGCACACCCGCCGGTGCCGATCGCTCGGCGCGCGTCACGGTGGGTATCGGCAAGGCCAAAATGCTGGTCTTCGTCGATCCCTATACCGGCGCCATCCTCGATCACGTCGCGCCCACGGATGAGTTCAATCAGGTGGTCGAGGACCTGCACAGCCTCGACTATTTCGGTAAGTCGGTCGAAACGATCATCGAGATTGTTGCGGGCTTTGCCATTCTGCTGGTCTTCACCGGCATTTATCTCTGGTGGCCGCGCCAGCAGACCGGCGGTGTGCTGACCGTGCGCGGCACGCCCGCGCGCCGCGTGTTCTGGCGTGACCTTCATGCCGTGACCGGCATCGTCGCCGGGCTGCTGATCGTCTTCCTCGCCTTCTCCGGTCTTCTGTGGTCCGGCTACTGGGGCGCCACCGTCAACGGCAAGCTGACGGCCATGGGGCTCGGCTATCCCGCGGTGCTTTGGGACCAGGTGCCAACCTCGACCAAGGTTTCGACCGATGTCCTCCCCAGGGCGAACTGGCTGATGGAGAATGCTCCGGTCCCGACGTCGAGCGGCGTCGGCGCCGAGCCGGTCGGCATAGACCGCGCGGTCGCGATCGCCGATGAGGCCGGCATGCTGCCCGGCTATGAGCTGGCGCTCCCGACCGATGAGAGCGGCGTCTACACGGCCGCGATCTTTCCGGCCGAGCTCGCACGGGAGCGCACGATCCACATCGACCAGTACTCCGGCAAACCGCTTGTCGATGTAGCCTTTGGCGATTACCCGGCGCTCGGAAAGGCGATCGAATGGAGCATCAACGTGCACAAGGGGCAGGAGTGGGGGCGCGCCAATCAGTTGTTGATGCTTGCCGCCTGCCTGTCCATCGTGCTCATCTCGCTCTCCGCCGTCGTCATGTGGTGGAAGCGTCGCCCGGCGGGGCGCGTCGGGGTGCCGCCGATGCCGCCGAAGCGCAGTGTCTATGCAGGATTGTGGATCATGGCCATTTTCTTTGGCCTCACTTTTCCGCTGACGGGGCTTGCGATCGTTATCATGGTGGTGGCCGACCAACTGCTGATGCTCGCGCCGGCGGCGCGCCGACGTCTGTCCTGAAATCGACGAAGGGGTGGCGCCGTCACCCCTTCTTTTCAGGCACGCAACTTGGAGATTGCAACCTCTGCACGATTTTTCTACAAGTTATTTAGGAAGGGCTAACTCTTGCTCGTCTAACGTGAAGTGGGGAAAGATCGACCAGCGACGCGGCTGAGCGCGTCGGGAGGCCTTGCTTGGCGAAGAACACGTCTCGCAATCCGCGATATGCCGCCTTAAATGCTGGCGGCAACGAGGATACACGTCGCCTGATCGATGCCAGCCATCGGCTGGCGGAAGAAGTTGCGCGGATCTTTCCGACCGAACCCGACATCGCCGACCGCCACTACTGGTTGGAGACGATGATCAACCATGTGCCCGACTACATCTATGCCAAGGATGTCGAAGGGCGGTTCCTCATCGCCAACCAGGTGACTGTTGCCGACAACGGCCTGGAAGGTCTCAAGGATATCGTCGGCAAGACCGACTTCGATCTCCATCCGCCGCACATGGCACAGGCGATCGCCGACATCGAGCGCCGCGTCATCGAAACCGGCGAACCGATTTTCGGCATCGAGGAACGGGCGATCGTCAGCAAGGGCCGCGACCGCTGGCTGATGACCTCCAAGGTGCCGCTGCGCAACAAGCGCGGCGAGATTGTCGGCGTCGTCGGCGTGTCGCGCGATATCTCCGACAGAAAGGCGGCCGAACGCCTGCTCGAAGGGCAGGCCCGCCTACTGGAAATGATCGCCAACAGCCGACCGCTCGACGAATTCTTCCGCGACATGATCCTGCTGATCGAGGCGCTGATGCCTGGCATCAAGGGGTCGGTGCTGTTGCTGTCGGCCGATGGCCGCCACCTGTTCCATGGCGCGGCACCAAGCCTCGACGAGAGCTATTGCGCGACGATCCATGGCGTCGAGATCGGCCCTCACATGGGCTCCTGCGGCACGGCGGCCTGGCGCGGCGAACAGGTGATCGTCTCGGACATTCTCGCCGATCCTCTCTGGGACGATTATCGCGAGCTCGTTCGACCCTATGGGTTCCGCTCCTGCTGGTCGACTCCCGTCCATTCGCGCGACCGCAAGGTGCTTGGCACATTTGCGCTCTATTCCGGCGCGGTTTGCGTTCCCAATGAAGGGCAGAAGGAGCTGATTGCGATGGCGACGCATCTCGCCGGTATTGCAATCGAGCGCAAGCACGCGGAGGACCGTATCAGTTTCATGGCGCATCATGATGCGCTGACGGGCCTGCCCAACCGGGCGCTGTTCGAGGAGCAGGTCGCCGAGGCGCTGGAGGCCCTGCGCGGCACCGGTCAATGGGCGGTGCTCGCCTTCCTCGATCTCGATAATTTCAAGCTGGTCAACGATACGCTCGGCCATGCGGCCGGGGACGAGCTGTTGAAGGTCACCGCCTCCCGCATGCGCTCGTCGGTGCGCAAGTCGGATATGGTCGTGCGTGTCGGCGGCGACGAATTCATTCTGCTTCTGAACGGCCTTCCCTGCGAACGGGATGTCGTGCTGGCAAGGCTTGAAGATATTCGCCGCGCCATCGCGGGGCCGATGCAGATCGAGGGCCGAAGCCTGCAAGTCACCTGCAGCATGGGCGTCGCCTGCTTTCCCAATCAGGGCAAGACCGTCGGCGAGCTGCTCGCCAATGCCGACATGGCGATGTATCGGGCCAAGGAGCTCGGGCGCAACAATCTGCAGGTCTTCACCGAGGAAATGGCCGCCAAGGCGCACGAAAAGCTGCGTCAGCAGGAGGAGCTGCGCAGGGCGCTGGCACATGAAGAATTCTTTCTCCAGTTCCAGCCGCAGATGAACCTTGCGAATGGTCGCGTTTTCGCAGCCGAAGCCTTGCTTCGTTGGCGTCATCCAGAGCGGGGCACGGTCTCGCCGGCCGAGTTCATTCCGCTTGCCGAAGAAACCGGGCTGATCGTGCCGATCGGCGACTGGGTGCTGCGCGCCGCTTGCCGCCAGGCCAAGGACTGGCAGGATGACGGCCTGCCGCCGCTGATCGTCAGCGTCAACGTTTCGGCGCGCCAGTTCCGCGAGCGCAACTGGGCAGGTCACGTGGCGGCAATTCTCGCCGAAACCGGGCTTGAGCCCTGCTGTCTCGAGCTTGAGCTGACGGAAAGCCTGATCATGCAGGACGTGCCGGGGGCGATTGCCACCATGCATGAGCTGCAGGCGATCGGCGTGCACCTGGCAATCGACGATTTCGGCACCGGCTATTCTAGCCTCAGCGCCTTGAAGCGCTTCCCGGTGCGCCGCCTTAAGATCGACCGGTCCTTCGTTGCGGATATTCCTGTCGATCTCGACGACAACGCGATCACCGCGGCGATCATCTCACTCGCCCAAAATCTTGGCCTGCGCGTCATCGCCGAAGGTGTGGAAAACCAGGCCCAGGTCGAGTTCCTGCGCCAGAGCGGCTGTGACGAGATCCAAGGCTATTTTTTCAGCCGGCCGCTCTCCGCGCCGGATTTTGAAACACTGATGCGCCAGCCACGTTTCAACGCTCACAGCGTCTGAGTTCTCTTCGTTTCACGCCAAGACGCAAGCTTCGGTCCAGCCGGAAATGCAAGCATCGCCCCATTCCGAGGGGCTGTGCGTAGTATTTCGTTAAGCAATTTCATGCAGCACTCCTCAGGCCGCACTCAAGCCCTTCAGAGTTCGATGTCCTCTTCAGTCGTCTTCTCCCGCCGTCAGTTTCTCCGCTCGTCCGGATTGGCTCTTGCCTCCGCCGGTCTTGCAGGCTGCACCTCCTCGATGAACACGGACGTCTTCCGCTATGAGACGGCGCCTGTGTTCCGCAATCCTGCGCTCGAAGGACGCTTTACCGATCCGCGCGCGGAAGGCATCTATGAAAGGCAGGATGGCCCAGGGCCAGTTCCGACCGGTCTGCCGCCGCAGGGCCTCTATGTTTCGGATATTTATGCCTCCATGTACGACGGCGGCTATCAGGTGCCGGAGGTACCGTTCCGTCAGATCGACGCGCGCTTCTATCGTCAGGAGGTCAGCGATCCCTTTGGCGAACAGCCGGGAACGATCGTTGTCGATACCGGCGACCGCTACCTCTATCTGATCCAGCCGGGCGGCCAGGCACTGCGCTACGGCGTCGGCCTCGGCCGTGAAGGTTTCGCCTGGTCGGGCCGCGGCGTCATCCAGTGGAAGCAGAAGTGGCCGCGCTGGACCCCGCCGGACAGCATGGTCGCCCGCCAGCCGCAGCTGAAACCCTATTCGGCCAAGAATGGCGGTATGGCGCCGGGCCTCAACAACCCGCTCGGTTCACGCGCTCTCTACATCTTCCAGAATGGTCAGGACACGCTCTACCGCGTCCACGGAACGCCGGAATGGAAGTCGATCGGCAAGGCCGTCTCGTCCGGCTGCGTTCGCATGCTCAACCAGGATGTCATGGACCTCTACGATCGCGTGCGTGGCAAGGCGCCGATCCTCGTCATCTAACAACCACGGGCGTCGTCGCTCGCGGCATCCCTCCAGTCACGAGGGGCGGCCTCTGCAAATGTCAGTCCGCGCCATGGCCGGAATTGAGCTGCCGCGTCAACTGATGCAGCGTCTCGCGGATTTCGCCCGCTTCTTCCAGGCTGCAGCCTGAAGCGTTGCCGATATCTATGAGAATACCGAAGGCCTCGCTTTTCAAATCGCGGCCTTTCTCCGTGAGGCGAACGATCACCTGTCGCTCGTCACCTGGGTCGCGCTGCCGCGCGACAAAGCCGGCTGCCTCCAGGCGTTTCAGAAGCGGCGACAGCGTTCCGGAATCGAGCCCTATCTCCTCGCCAATGCGCTTCACCGTCATTTCGTCCTGTTGCCATAGCGCAAGCAGCACGAGATATTGCGGGTAGGTGAGGCCGAAACGATCGAGCAGCGGCTTGTAGGCACGATTGAAGGCATGCGCCGCCGAATAGACGGCAAAGCAGAGCTGCTTGCCGAGCGACAGCGCCTCCTCCGGAATGGTATCTATATGTGCCGCTTTGTTTGCCATGGTCGCATTCTCGCAAAAACAGGGCGAAAATGCAATTTGCAAAATTAATTTGCACGCAATTGAATTTTGCGCTATCTAACCCTCATCCACTTGGAAACAAAGGAGACCGCCAATGCCTATTCTCTACCGCACCACTGCATCCGCAACCGGTGGCCGTGCTGGCCAGGCCAAGAGCGCCGATGGCGTTCTCGATGTCACTCTTACTGTGCCGAAGGAACTTGGCGGCGACGGCGCCCGCGGCACCAATCCGGAACAGCTCTTCGCGGCCGGCTACTCGGCCTGCTTCCTCGGCGCCCTGAAGTTCGTCGCCGGCAAGGAGAAGGTAAAGCTTCCGGAAGACACGAAAGTGACGGGAACAGTCGGCATTGGTCCGCGCGAAGATGGCACCGGCTTCGGTATCGATGCCGCGCTCGAGATTACGTCTCCGGGCGTCGACAAGGCGGTTCTCGAAGACCTCGTCCAGAAGGCGCATATCGTTTGCCCCTATAGCCACGCGACCAAGGGCAATATCGACGTCAAGCTGACGGTCGCCTGATATTTGAATTCCAGTCGGAATCCAAAAGCCCGGCGGATCGTTCCGCCGGGCTTTTGTGTTCTCGGAGATAATGATGCTCCACGCAGGCGCTACATGAGGTGGCTGCCGACGGGGAAGGCCGTCAGCCGGGGGCTATGCCTTCTTCAGAAACTCGGTGCGCAGCACCAGGCCCTTGATCTTCTCCACCCGGCATTCGACTTCGTCAGGGTTGTCGGTGAGGCGAATACCCCTAACCATCGTGCCGCGCTTCAGCGTCGTCGAAGTGCCTTTGACCTTCAGATCCTTGATCAGGGTAACGTTGTCACCGTCCTGGAGGATGGCACCGTTCGAATCCTTAACGTCCATGCGAATGTTCCTTTCAAAGTAACGACGCGCCCCGATCGAAATCAGGGCGCGGGCAAAATATCGACCTCAAGCGTTGCCGGTTGCCGCGGTTGTGTTCAGCGCCGGCTGAGGCTGCCGAGGATGCCGCGCACCAGGGCGCGGCCGACCTGGGTAGCGACGGTGCGGGCAACCGACTTCATCGCGGCTTCGACGACCGTCTCGCGCTGGTAGCCGGAGCTGCGTGGCCGCGCCTGCTTCCCGGCTGGTGCCGCCGCCTCGTCGTCGCCGAAGCCGGGCAGCGTCCAGCGGCTGCCGCCGGTATTCGCTTCCGTTGTCTGCTGTTCGGCCTGTTCTTGTGCTTGCGCCTGCGCTTCGGCCGTCTTCTTGGCGCGCGCGGTCAGCATCTCATAGGCCGATTCGCGGTCGAAATCCTCGTCATAGAGACCGCGGACCGGGCTCACATCCATCACCTTTTGCCGCTCGGCCTCGGTCAGCGGACCGACGCGCGATTGCGGCGGACGCACGAGCGTGCGCTCGACCATCGAGGGCGCACCCTTGCCTTCGAGCGTCGAGACCAGAGCCTCGCCGGTGCCGAGATTGGTGATGACGGTGGCGCAGTCGAAGTCCGGGTTCGGGCGGAAGGTGTCAGCGGCGGTCTTCACCGCCTTCTGGTCGCGCGGCGTATAGGCACGAAGCGCATGCTGAACGCGGTTGCCGAGCTGGCCGAGGATCGTTTCCGGCACGTCGAGCGGGTTTTGCGTGACGAAGTAGACGCCCACGCCCTTGGATCGGATGAGGCGCACGACCTGTTCGACGCGCTCCGTCAGCACCTTCGGCGCATCGTTGAAGAGCAGGTGCGCCTCGTCGAAGAAGAACACCAGCTTCGGCTTGTCCGGGTCGCCCACCTCGGGCAGTTCCTCGAACAGCTCCGAAAGCAGCCAAAGCAGGAAGGTCGCGTAAAGACGCGGGTTCATCATCAGCTTGTCGGCCGCCAGCACCGAAATCGCGCCGCGCCCGTCATTGGTCGTGCGCATGATGTCGGTGATCTTCAGCGCCGGCTCGCCGAAGAAATGCTCGGCGCCCTGCTGCTCGAGGATCAGGAGTTCGCGTTGGATCGAACCGACCGAGGCCTTGGAGATGAAACCGAACTGATTGGAAAGCGCGCTGGCATTGTCGCCCATGTAGTTCAGCAGCGCCTGCAGGTCTTTCAGGTCGAGCAGCGGCAGGCCGCCCTCGTCGGCGATCTTGAAGGCGATGTTGAGCACGCCCTCCTGCGCATCGGTCGCGTTCATCAGCCGTGAGAGGAGCAGGGGGCCCATTTCCGACATGGTGGTGCGGACGCGGTGGCCCTTTTCGCCGTAGAGATCCCAAAAGATGACCGGGAATTCCTGGAACTCGTAAGGGTTCGTCGGCAGGCCGATCTGCTCGGCGCGCTTCAGGATGAAATCCTTGGGCTCGCCGATCGCGCCGATGCCGGAGAGATCGCCCTTGACGTCGGCGCAGAAGACGGGGACGCCGGCATTGGCAAAACCTTCGGCGAGGACCTGCAAGGTGATGGTCTTGCCGGTTCCGGTGGCGCCGGTGATCAGGCCATGGCGGTTGCCGAACTTCAGCTCCAGATACTCGCCCTTGTTGATCGAATCATCAGGCTTGCGGCTGGTGCCGATAAAGAGCTTGCCTTCTTCCAACATGTGGGCTTCATCTCCGTTTCATCAATGAAAGCGGGCGGTTCGCGGTTGATCGCAAGTGCCCGTCATCGAAATATGCCTGGTTTTCTGTTATAGGTGCTGCGGTTGCGCCCGGCAACAATGCTGTGCCCACCCGCGACCGGAAAGCGGCGGTATCGACGGGCCGATAGTCACTGCTCACGGCTTGTTATTTGGTGGGCGATCATTTACCTTGACGTCAACGTCAAAAATCCAAGTGAGGGAGTTTTTCCATGAATGAACTGGTCACGCGCGTCGCTGAGAATGTCGGCATCGAGCCGGCGACGGCCGAAAAGGCTGTCGGCATGATCCTCGGCTTCCTGCAGCGCGAAGCCGCTGACGGCCCGGTTGCCCAGATGATCGAGGCGATTCCGGGCGCCTCCGAGCTCATCGCCCAGTACAATGGCGAAGGCACGGGTGGTGGCGGTCTGCTCGGCGGCCTGATGTCGGCCATCGGCGGTGGCGGCGTCATGGCGCTCGGCCAGCAGCTGATGAGCCAGGGTCTCGGCATGGGCGAAATCACCTCGCTCGCCAAGGAGACCATCGCGTTTGCCAAGGAAAAGGCAGGCGATGAAGTGGTCGACGAAGTCGTCGCCTCGGTTCCGGGCCTCAGCCAGTTCGTCTGATCCGCGGACAATCCGCCGGAAATGCCGAACCCACCGGTTTGCCGCCGGTGGGTTTTTCTTTGCGATTCGCTCTTTGCATGCAGGCCATCATCGCCGTTGGGCCTTGCTTCGCAGGGCCTGCTCCAGTGTGTTTGCAAGCACGATGCAGAGAAGGGCGCCGACGCCGATGAAGGCCGCGCCCGAGGACCAGCCGTAGCGTTCGATCGCCGTTCCGACCGCGACCGGCCCGACGAGCTGCCCCAGATTGCTGCCCTGCATCAGCAGCCCCATTGCCAACGGCGCAAGCGCCGGACGCGGCGACAGGATCGGCACCGACGAGATCAGCGTGGCGGGGATCAGGCCGCCGATCGCGGAAAACAGCACGCAAAGTCCGAAGATCAGATTTCCGCCTGACTGGCTCAGGAAGATCCATAGGCCGAACACACCTGTCAGCAAGGCAGCGCTGGCGATCAACCGGCCGCGGGCAAAGCCGCGAGACAGCAGATGGCCGGCGGCAAGATTGCCGATGACGTTCACCAGTGTGATGATGGCGCTGAGGAGGCCGACGGTCCCGAGCGAGACGTGCATACGCTGGACCAACAGGATCGGCAGGAAGCTGGAAAGCGTGAAGCTCATCAGGCTGTAGAGCGAAAATAGAACGAAGAGCAGCACCGGGCCGCGGCTTGTAAGCGTTTCGGTCGCATCATCCCGGAAGCTGGCGGCGATGCTGGATGTTTCCCGAGACGGCGACACGGCCAGGAAGATGGAAACCAGGCTTGCCAGCGTGATCAGCCCGTTGCTCCGCCAGATCGCTTGCCAATCGGCAAAAAGTGGCCCGGTCAACATCGCGACCGCCATGCCCGCGGGCATGAAGCAGCTCCAGAGCGAAAAGACGAGGTCGCGGCGATCCGATGTCACCAGGCGCATCAGGATGGCCGGACCGGCGACGACGACGAGCAGGAACCCGAAGCCCTCGACGATGCGTGACAGAAGAAGCAGCGCGAAGGCGTGGCTGGCCGCTCCACCGAAGGAGCCGAGGGCCAACATGGCCATCCCGATGGCGAGCAGGCGCCGATCGCCGGCCGACGCGACGAACGCGCCCGCCGTCATGCCGCCGACGACGCCGACGATGGCGAAGACCGAGGTGATCCAGCCGAGGGCGGGGAGATCGAGCCCGAGGTCGGACTGAAGCAACGGACCGGCAATCAGCCCCTTGCCGACCTGCATGGCCGCGACCACGCCGGCGGCAACAACCGTCATCACGCCCGCCCAATCTGTTCTCTCCCGAACGAAGGTTGTGGCCGTGGCCATCAGGCAAGCTCCGCAACGCGCGCACGACCGGCGACCAGCGCCGCCGCCAGGTCTGCGACGTGGCGGCCCTGGAAGCGTGCGCCTTCCAGCTCGTTGGCGCTTGGCCGACGGTCGCCGCCGTTGCCGTCGTCGGCGAGCGTCGAGGCGCCGTAGGGCGAGCCGCCGGTGATTTCGTCCATGCGCATCTGACCCTTGAAGCTGTAGGGTAGGCCGGCAATCACCATGCCGAGATGGAGAAGCACGGTATGGGTGGCGAGGATCGTCGATTCCTGGCCGCCATGCTGGCTTCCGGTCGAGGTGAAGACGCTGCCGATGCGGCCGACCAAGGCGTCGCGCGCCCAGATACCGCCCGCCTGATCGAGGAAGTTTTTCATCTGCGCGGCCATGTTGCCGAAGCGTGTCGGCGTGCCGATGATGATCGCGTCATAGTCCGGCAGTTCCGCGACGGTCGCGACCGGCGCGTCCTGAGCGCGTTTGTAGCCCGCCTTGATGGCAACGGCTTCCGGCACGATTTCGGGCACCCGCTTGAGCACGGCGGTGGCGCCCGCGGCGCGCGCGCCCTCGGCAACCGCCCCCGCCATCGTCTCGATATGACCGTAGGATGAGTAGTAGAGCACGAGTATCCTGGCCATCGGGCCTTCCTTCCTGCTGAGCACTTGCTGTTCGGAAAAGAAGATGGATGCTTTCCATGATCTGTTGAAGTGATATAAATTTCATCAAGTTGATCTATAGAATCGATCATGCTGGATGCCCTGACACTCGATCAGATGCGGACCTTCGTGACCGTCGCCGAAAGCGGGAGTTTCCGTGCGGGTGCCGCGAAACTCTCACGCGTGCAGTCTGCGGTCAGCCACGCCATCGCCAATCTCGAGGCGGAGCTTGGCGTCGCCCTATTCGACCGTTCCGGACACAGACCGGTGTTGACACAGGAAGGGCAGGCGCTGCTTGCCAATGCCCGCGATATCCTGCTGCGGGTGGACGCTATGCGGGCCCGCGCGCGCGGGCTTGGCGAGGGCATCGAGTTGGAGCTTTCCGTGATCGTCGACACGCTCTTCCCGATCGAGACGGTCGGGTTGGCCCTGAACGAGATGCGGACGATCTACCCCAATGTTTCGATCAGGCTTGCGGTTTCACCGCTGGGCGGACCGCTGGATGGCCTCGTCGAACGCCGCTTCACCCTCGGCATCATGGTCGGAGAGGATTTCCGCGATCCGGCCATCGCCCGCCAGGCGCTTTCGACGGTTCAGATCGTTGCAGTCGTTGCCGCGCATCATCCCTTGGGGCTGAGTGCCGCCGATGGCGCACTCGAAAACGCCGCGCTTGCCGACCACCTTCAGATCGTGCAGTCCGATCCGTCGCAGCGGACAGTGGGGCGGGATTTCGGCGTGCTCTCGCCGCAGACCTGTCGCGTCAGCAGCCAGGATACGAAACATGCGATGATCCGCACCGGTCTCGGTTGGGGCCGGCTGCCGCTCTGGCAGGTGGAGCGGGATCTCGAAGAGCGCCGGCTGGTGCGCATGCCGACGACGGCCCTTGGCCGCAACAGTCAGGTCGGTGCCGAGGCCTACTTGGTGCATCGGATCGATGAGCCGCTCGGGCCGGCCGCCCGTGTTTTCGGTGAGGCGCTTGCCTTGCGCTGCGCCGAGGCCTAACGGCGCCTTGCCACTGCAAACATCAGCGTGAAGATGACGAGGACGGCGCCCACGCCGAGCGGGCCGGCGATAGGGTCGATGAAGTTCATCAGCGCGCCGGTGGCGCCCGACCCTGCAGCGCTGCCGGCGGCATAGGCGAGCGAAAAGGCGGCGCTGCCGGCCACCAGCATGCTGCCGCGATATTCTTCGCCAAGCATCGTCAGGGCGGCCGTGTAGAGCGCGAAGCTGGCGGCGCCGATGAAGGCGAATGTCAGCAGCAACGCCACGTTCGAAGACAGGAACGGCACCAGAAGGTAGCCGGTGGCGGCGACGGCGGCTGCTGAGATCGCCACGCGGCGGCGCGGCAGCCGGTCGAGAAGCACGCCGATGAAGGGCTGCGCCAGCGCGGTCGGGATCGCAAGCGCCGTCACGCTGAGCGCGGCAAAGGCCTGGCTGTGGCCCGTCTTGACGAAGTAGACCGGCATGGCCGAGATCGCCGCGATATCGGCAAAGCCGAACATCAGCACCATGAGGATCAGCATCGGTGCCTTCTTGAAGAAGGCGAAGAGGTCGCGTGTCGAGGAAGGTTCGGGGCGCGTGCGTGCGCCCATGGTCAAGAGGCCGGTGAGGAAGGCGACGAGCGCGATATAGATCGCCAGCAGCGCAAAGCCGAGGCCGCCGCTGGTGCCGAGCAACGGGATCGCCAGCGGACCGGCGGCAAAGCCGCCACACATGCCGGCGCCGTAAAGGCCGGAAACGCGACCGCGCAGCCGGTCGGGACAGGCCGTGTTCAGCCAGGCTTCGCCGAGCATGAACACCATGCTGACGAAGAAGCCGAGGGCGAAACGGGCGATAAACCAGATGGGAAGCTCTGACGTCGAGGCAAGCGTCGCGAGACAGATGGAACAGCCGCAGAGGCTGGCGATGATCAGCCGGTCGGCGGAGGCAAGCCGCGTCAACCGGCCGAGAAGCAGGGTTGCCACGCCGAGACCGGCGGCAAAGCCCATGGCATTGAGGCCGATCATGCCGGCAGAGACGCCACGGCTTTCAAGCGAAAGCGAGATTAGCGGATAGGTGAGCCCCTGTGCCACCGAGAAGGCGGTGACCCCCAGGACGACGGCGATGATCGCCGGCCAGTCGGGAGCGAAATCGCTCGTCTGCGCCTCATGCAAAGACATCGCCCCCTCCCTCTGATCGGTGCCTGCGGGCCATGTCCATATCGTATCCGCCGCCGGCTGGGAATTGGCCGGCGGCGAAATGGCGGAGCGGGATGAGGAAAAGTGTGAGCGGTTTTCCGCCCGCATCCCGCTCCACTACAAGAGAGCAGATCAGGCGGCCTTGTCCCAGACCGGAGCCAGACCCTCCGGATTGACGATGCGACCGTCGGGGCGGGCAAGCGCGTGGATCTCGGCCATCTCGCCGTCGCCGAGCGCGAAGTCGAAGATCGCGAAGTTTTCCTTCAACCGATCGATCGTCGCGGTCTTGGAAAGCGTGATCACGTCCTTCTGCTGCACCAGCCAGCGCAGCACCACCTGGGCGGCCGTCTTGCCGTGGCGTGCGCCGATCTCCTTCAACAGTGGATCGTTCGGGACCTTGCCGTTCGCCATCGCGTAGTAGGCAGTGATCGACATGCCGTGCTTGCGCGCGATCTCGAGCACCTTGGTCTGGTCGAGATAGGGGTGGTACTCGACCTGGTTGGTGGCGATCGGGGCGTCGCTGAGCTTCACAGCCTCTTCCATCTGCGCCGTGTTGAAGTTGCTGACGCCGATATGACGGACCTTACCGGCCTTCTGCACCTCGTTGAGGGCACCGATGCGCTCGGCCATCGGCACGTCACTGCCGCCCGGCCAGTGCAGGAGAAGCAGGTCGACATGGTCGGTCCTCAGCTTTTTCAGGCTCTCGTCGACCGAGGCGAGGAAGTCGCGATGCGCATATTTGTCGACCCAGACCTTGGTGGTGAGGAAGATGTCGGCGCGCGAGACGCCGGAGCTATGGATGGCTTCGCCGACCTCGGCTTCGTTGCCGTAGATCTGTGCCGTGTCGACATGGTGGAAGCCGAGCTTGAGCGCTTCCGGCAGCACCCGCAGCACGTCGGCGCCGGGCATGCGGAAGGTGCCGAAGCCGAGCGCCGGGATGTTGGCACCGTTTGAATTGACGGAATGCATGGTGGGTAACTCCTTGTACTTGACCTGCTGTACTTGGCGAGCGCCCGGCCGGATGGCCGGGCGAGAAAGGAACGATCTATAGGTGGTCCTCAGGGGCGGCGGTTCAAGCCGGTTGGTAGGCGGCGCCGGCCCGACGATCAAGAACGCCGCTCAAAAGCGTGAGCAGCAGCGCGGCGGCGACAAGCAGGGCGCCGATGACGGGCGTCATGCCGAGGCCGAGAGGTGAGGCGACGATCAAGCCACCGAGCCAGGCGCCGACGGCAATGCCGAGGTTGAAGGCGGCGATATTCAGCGCCGAGGCGACATCGACGGCGCCCGGGCGGTACTGCTTGGCAAGCTGAACGACATAGAGCTGCAGGCCGGGAACATTGGCGAAGGACAGGAAGCCGAGCGCGGCGAGCGTCACCAGCGTCAGGACCGGCGAGGGGGCCGTGAAGGTGAAGAGCACCAGCACGGCCGCCTGGGCCAGAAACAGGCCGATAAGCGCCTTGACCGGATCGCGGTTGGCGATCTTGCCGCCGGCAATGTTGCCGATAGCGATCGCGATGCCATAGAGCACGAGGATCAGGCTGACGGCGCCTTCCGAGAAACCGGTGATGTCCTGCAGGATCGGCGCCAGGAAAGTGAAGGCGACGAAGGTGCCGCCGTAGCCGAGCGCGGTCATGGCAAAGACGATCAGCAGGCGGCCGGACCCGAGCACGCGCACCTGGTCGATAAGCTTGGCCGGCGGGGCCTTGGAGAGCGTGTTCGGCAGCAGGGCGACGATCGCGGTGAGCGCGACGACACCGAGACCGGTCACGGCCCAGAAGGTGGCACGCCAGCCGAAGGTCTGGCCGACCCAGGTACCGAGCGGCACGCCGGTGACGATCGCGACGGTGAGGCCCATGAACATCATGGCGATGGCCGATGCGCGCCGGTCTTCCGGAACGAGGTCGGCGGCGATGGTCGAGCCGACCGAGAAGAACACTCCATGGGCAAAGGCGGAGATGACCCGCGCAATGAGAAGCGGTTCGTAGCTCGGCGACAGGGCGGCCGCAGCATTGCCGACGATGAACAGCGCCATCAGGCCGATCAGGAGCGGCTTACGCTCGATCCGGCCGGTGAGTGCCGTCAGCACCGGCGCGCCGAAGGTGACGCCGAGCGCATAGACGCTGACGATCAGGCCGGCGAGCGGCAGGGTGACATTGAGGTCGGTGGCGACCGTCGGCAGCAGACCGACGATCACGAATTCCGTTGTTCCGATCGCATAGGCCGCGATCGTCAGCGCAAGGATAGCAATAGGCACGACGAGACCTTTCCCACCCGGCTGGGAGGAACCGGGCGCGTTGGTTGTTGATGAAATCGAAGCGGAATATGAGCCTTGGCACTCCTCATGATAATGAGCATAATGGTACAAAGGACTGTGAACTGATTTCAAAGGTTACGCATGGACAATCGGGCGGGTGAAATGGAGGTCTTCGTTGCCGTTTCGGAGACCCGCAGCTTTTCGGCCGCTGCGCGGCGCCTGAAGCTGTCACCGTCTGCCGTCAGCAAACTGGTGACCCGCATAGAGGACCGGTTAGGGACGCGCCTGCTCGTGCGCTCAACCAGGACCCTGCAGCTGACGCCGGAGGGGGAAGTCTATCTGCAACGTGCCCAGCGGATTCTCACAGAAATCGCAGAGACCGAGCAACTGGTCGCTGCCGGGGGCCGCATGACGCCGCGCGGGCTGTTGCGGGTGAACGCCGCTGTCGGCTTTGGCGAGCGCTACATCATGCCGCTCGCGCCGGAGTTCCTGGCCCGCTATCCGGAGGTGCAGCTTGATCTGACGCTGACCGACAGCATGATCGACGTCGTCGGCGAACGCGCCGACGTGGCGATCCGCACCGGTCCGTTGCGCGATTCATCCCTCAAGGCACGCAAGCTCATGGAAAGCCGTCCGGTCGTGATCGCATCGCCCGCCTATCTGGAAAGGCACGGGACACCGAATACGCCCGATGAACTCGACAGTCACAATTGCATCCGCTTCAATTTCCGTCGCAGCGTCGACGAATGGGCGTTCCGCATGCCGGGGCAGCCGGCTGCGGAATTGCGCTCGGTCTTCGGCAACATGCAGGTCTCGAGCGGTTCGATCGTCCGCCAGCTTTGCCTTGCCGGCATTGGCATTGGGCGTATCGGCCGTTTCCATGTCGAGCCGGACTTCGAAGCCGGAACGCTCGTTCCGCTGCTCGAAGATTATCAGTCGGGCGAGATCGAGACGGTCTACGCCGTCTATGCCGGACATGAGCATCTCGCCGCCCGTATCCGTGCCTTCATCGATTTCCTGGTCGAACGCATGTAGCGTCGCCCGGCGCTACGCCTTCACCGCAACGATGAAAAATCTCGGGAAGCGCAGAAGGACCTTGCCGTCGCTCATGGCCGGATAGGCAGCGCGGATCCGGTCCGTGTAGTCGGCAGCAAAGGCGTCGCGTTTATCTTCCGGCAAGGCATCGAGATAGGGTCTGAGGCCGGTCCCCTTTACCCATTCGACGATCGCTTCGGCATTGGCGAGCCGGTGGTAGTAGATCGTGTGCCAGACCTCGATGCTGGCGGCCTGTGGCGCCAGGCATTCGACATAGGTTGCCGGTCCCGGCATGGGATTGCGGCGGACGGTCTCGCCGGCAAAGGCGTCAGTGAAAGCCGAGCTGCGCGCTGTCTCCTCCATCAGCAAATGGCTCGGCTCCCCGAGATTGTCCGGCATCTGGACCGCAAGCGTGCCGCCTGATGCGAGCGCTCCCATCAGTCTTTCGAAGATGGTGAGGTGGTTCGGAAGCCATTGGAACACAGCGTTGCCGCAAAACAGCGAAGCGCCGGCAGGGGGGACCCAGTTTGCGAGATCCGCCTTTTCGAAGGTGATGCCCGGCAGCCGCTTCGCCGCCGCAACGAGCATGTTCTCGTCGCTGTCGAGGCCTGAAAGTGTGGCCTCGGGAAACCGGTCGCGGATGAGCTCGGTGGAGTTGCCCGGGCCGCAGCCGAGGTCGAAGGCGATGCCTTCGGGCAGCTCGGGCACTTGGGCGAGGAGATCTCTGGCTGGGCGCGTGCGTTCGTCTTCGAACTTCAGATACTGCGCAGGCGACCAGACCATGGGGAGATCCTTCAGATACCGAATTGCAGACTTTCGAGGGAGGGCAAGATCAGCGCCGGCCCGTGATCACGATATTCGTCCGGCATGTCCGCGCGGTTGATCCATACGGTGCGGAACCCGAATTTCGTCGCCCCGGCGATATCCCAGCGGTTCGACGACTGGAAGGAAACGGCATGCGGGTAAAGCCGGTAGCCGGTTGTGACGATGTCGTAGACGGCAGGCGCGGTCTTGAAGGCCTTCACCGCGTCGACGGAAAACACGTCGTCGATGACTATGTCGAGTGCCGCGTTGCGGACCGCAGAGGCGAGCATGGCCGGTGAGCCGTTGGAGAGGATGGCGATCCGTGCGCCGCGTTCCTTGAGCCCTTTCAGAACTGCCGGCACTTCCGGATAGCAGTCGAGCGTCCAATAGGCGTCGAGCAATCGCTTGCGAAGTTTCGGGTCGGCGGAGGGAAACCGTGCGAAGGCGTAGTCAAGCGACTGTTCGGTCAGTTGCCAGAAATCCTGATAGCTGCCCATCAGCGAGCGCACCCAGGAATATTCGAGTTGCTTGGCCCGCCAGAGTTCGGAAAAAGCCTGCCCGTCCGGGCCGATCTCCTGCGCGTGGCGCCTGACAGCCGCATGCACGTCGAAGAGCGTGCCGTAGGCGTCAAACACATAGGCCGCGTGGGACATCTTTTCCTCCCGTCTTTTGTCTTCGGCGCTGGCGGGGCAAGGTCGAATCTTCCCGTCAAAGCCCGTCCGAAAACAAAGGCTTACAGCATCATGCCTGATCAGGCAGCCAACTGTCACTGTTCTTTCGTGGGATCATGTCAAATCTTTGTGCGATGCACAACGGCTGGCGGCAAAGCTGCAGATTTCTACAGCGCCGCGCGTCTTATCAGACGCGCAAAGGTCGCTGTAGCACTTTGATTTTCTGCATGTCTTTGTCCTTAAATCGAAGTCGATTTAAGGGGACATGCAGTAGCTTCAGCTTTTGGCTGGTTTCCAGACTTTCGCCGGGAAGCGCAGTGCCTGCTTGGCGAGCTTGCCCTTGAGCCCGAGCGCCGTGTCGCAAAGGTTGACGACATGCCTGTTCGGCTTGGCCTCCGGGCGCAGCGCATGGAGTGCGGCGGCGGCGTCCTCCGGTGGCATGTAGCGCGCCAGAATGCCGAGGGTGAGCGCGGTCGCGCGCCCAATGCCCCGAAGGCAATGGACGAGCAGATGGGCGTCTTCGGGCAGGCGGTCGACAAAGGCGAAAGTGGCTTCGATGGCTTGCGGGCGCGCCGCATCCGGCTCGTCCGGATCGGTGGTGTCGCCGAAAAAGAGTTCCAGATGCTTTTCCGGCGGCAGCTCGATCATCGAGAGCAGTCGGCTGCCGGGAGCGCGGATCGAGATCAGGTGCGTTGGCGCCCAGAGCGCGCGATTGTGTCGCGCTTCGGTCTGTGAGCTGACGATTGCCCGGATCGGCCATCCGGCCGGATGCGCCGGATTGGTCTTGAGGATGGGATGATAGAGTTCATCCGTGGTGACGGCTGCCGCAAGCGCCATGGCAGGACCTCGCTCGTGATTCTTCTTTGCAGATTTTGCCCTGAAACCCGGCCGGGCTTAAGGGCAAAATCTTGGGAGGGGTGAAAAGCTGCCGTTGGAGCTGAGGCTCACCCCGAATGGATATAGCGCCGCGACCAGCGAGACGGCACGAGAACAGTGGCAAGCGCAAGCCCAGCGGCGAGCGCAAAGGACGCCCAGAGCGAGGCCGCGCCGAAGTGGCCCTGCAAGAGAGCGCCGGCGACCGCGCCGGAGAACATGCCGAGCCAGGGCACGATCTGCACCACCCACTGACGGTTCTTGTTGCCGAGCAGCCAGCGGCCGAGACCGCGCCCAAAACGGGAAAGTGCCCCCGTCACGTACGTAAGCCCGATCGGCAACCCCTCGATATGTTCGACCGCCGCATTGACCAGGCCCATGGCGAGCACGACGCCGTAGAAATAGAAGGGCCGCGGCATAAAGGCCCCGAAACCGGCGCAGAGCATCAGCACGAGGCTGACCGTCGAGAGCACGCCGACGACGCCGAGGCGCGCGGCCACGATCACGCCAAGTGCGTTGCCGATGATGAACGCCCCGAGCGCGCCGACGAGCAGCAAGGCGCCGATAAAATCGCCATCGCCGAGGGCGATCGCTGCCCGGGTCGTGTTGCCGCTCATGAAGGAGACGAAGTCGCCAATGCTCAAGAGCCCGATCGCGTCGGTCATGCCGGCGAGGAAAGAGATCGTCGCGGCAATGGCAAGCGCCGTGCCGGTGCGCTGACGTTTGATCAACCTTCGCCGTCTCCCAATGGTCATCTGCCTTGCCCCCGATCCGGAACAAGGTTTAGCGCATTGAGGCCGTGAGTCGGAATGGGCATTGCCGGCACCCTCTCGTAGACGGCGCTTTTCCGGCCGCCCATGGCTCTATCAGAACCGCGTGATGACGCTGATGCCGAGGTCGGTTGCGCGGTCCATGGCGGTCAGCGCAGGGATCGCCTCTGTTAGCGAGATCTCCCGGCCGATCAATTGTTGCGGCCTCAGCTTGCCGTCGGCGATCATCGTCAGCATGGCGTCGTAGCGCCAGGCCTGCATGCCGTGGCTGCCGTAGATCTCGAGCTCATGGCCGATCACCTGCGCCATCGGGATCTGCGGCGTCGCCTGGTCGCCGAGCATCAACCCGACCTGCACGTGGCGGCCACGCCGGCGCAGGTTCTTGATCGAGTTGAAGCAGGTGACCGGGTTGCCGAGCGCGTCGATCGAGACGTGCGCGCCGCCACCGGTGATGTCTTTCACCGCCGCAGCCACATCCTGCACTTCTCGGCCGTTGATCGTCGCGACCGCGCCGAGCGTCTTCGCGAAGGCGAGCTTGTCCTCGGCAATGTCGATCGCGATCGGCTGGGCGCCGAGCGCGGCTGCGATCATGATCGCCGACAGGCCCACACCGCCACAGCCGTGTACAGCGACCCATTCGCCGCCCTTCACCTTCGCCTGGTCGGCGATGGCGCGAAACGAGGTGGCAAAGCGGCAACCGAGGCTCGCGGCCGTGGTGAAGTCCATGCTTTCGGGCAGATGCACGAGGTTCTGGTCGGCAAAGTCGAGCGCGACATATTCGGCAAAAGAACCCCAATGGGTAAAGCCCGGCTGGAACTGTGCCTCACAGACCTGCTGGTTGCCGGAGCGGCATTCGCCGCAGCGGCCGCAGCCGGAAACGAAGGGCACGGTGACCCGGTCGCCGACCTTGTATCGCATCACGCCGCGGCCGGCGGCGGTGACAACCCCCGCCAGCTCGTGGCCCGGTACGTGCGGCAACCGGATATCGGCGTCATGGCCCATCCAACCGTGCCAGTCGGACCGGCAAAGTCCCGTGGCCTCGACCTTGATGACGACGCCGTTTTCGGTCGGGGTCGGATCGGGAAGGGTCCGGATTTCGGGCGTCTTCTCGAACGCGTCGTAATACATGGCTTTCATCGGGGCGCTCCTTGCAACGCGGGTGCGGCGCGGCCGTCGATGTGTCGCGCCATCAGAATTTCGTCGACCTCTACGTCTCCGTCGAGCATGCCGCCGGGGACACGGCCGATTTCGTGAAAACCCTCACGTGCGTAGAAGCGGATGGCCGTCGGGTTGTCGGCGCGTACGACCAGTTCCAGCAGGCGGATGCCGGACGCGCGGGCATGGTCGGTCAGATGGGTGAGAAGGTGCCGCGCCACGCCGGATCCGCGGGCTTCGTCGCGCACATAAACCATGATGATCGTGGCGCGGTGCGCCAGCCGGCTCGCGCGCTCGCGCATCAGCCCCATGATGCCGACAGGCTGGTTCCCGTCGAGAGCGGCAAAGACGGTGTTAGTTGTAAGCCGCGCCCGCCATTCCTCCGTCGAAAGGCGCTCCCAGTCGGCCGTAGTCGAGGCGAATGCTTGTGGCTCGCGGTTGAGCGCTTCCAGCCGTATGCGGCGGAAGATATCCACGTCGTCCTCGTTCAGATGCTTGATGCGCACGGCTGTCCCTTTCCTTTGCGCATGAGACTAAGCGAGAGGCCGTCCAGGTACCAGAATGGCCGCCATGACATTTTTTGATATACCCATTCACCACGATGCTGTTTTTTCGGGTTATGCCGAGTAAGCAGAACAAAGAACCTGAAGGAGACGCCGATGGCCGTCGATACATCCCCCCGCTCAGTGACCTGGACCTATGTCGATGGCGAATGGCTCTCGGGCAACCCGCCGCTGATCGGCCCGACCTCGCACGCGATGTGGCTGGGTTCGACGGTGTTTGACGGCGCCCGCGTCTTCGATGGCATTGCGCCCGACCTTGATCTGCATTGCCAGCGCGTCAACCGCTCGGCGACGGCGCTTGGTCTGAAGCCGACGATGGCAGCGGAAGAGATCGAGGCGCTGACCTGGGAGGGTGCCAAGAAGTTCGACGGCAAGACAGCGCTTTATGTGAAGCCGATGTATTGGGCCGAGCACGGCGCTGCCGGCGTCGTCGCCATCGACCCGGAATCGACCCGTTTCGCGCTCTGCCTGTTCGAGGCGCCGATGGGCAACGGCCATGGCGGCTCGTCGCTGACGCTCTCGCCCTTCCGCCGACCGACGCTGGAATCGATGCCGACCGATGCCAAGGCCGGCTGCCTCTATCCCAACAATGCGCGCGTCCTGACCGAGGCCCGTTCGCGCGGCTTCGACAATGCGCTGGTGCGCGACATGCTCGGCAACATCGCCGAGACCGGCTCTTCCAACGTCTTCCTGGTCAAGGACGGCGTCGTCTATACGCCGGCCGCCAACCGCACCTTCCTCGCCGGCATCACCCGCTTCCGCGTGATGACGCTGCTGCGTGAAGCCGGTTTCGAAGTGGTCGAGGCGACACTGACCATGGCCGACTTCGAAACGGCCGACGAGATCTTCACCACAGGCAACTATTCCAAGGTGCTGCCGGTCACGCGCCTCGAAAGCCGAGACCTGCAGGCCGGCCCGGTCGCCGCCAAGGCGCGCGATCTCTACATGGATTGGGCGCACGCAGCACGCGACGTCTGACGCACGCTCACATGCAATGCCCCGGCGCTCGGCGCTGGGGCAAAATGGCTGTCGGTTCGGGCACTCAGTACGAGCGGGGAGCGCGCGCCCTGACCAAGGCGCGCTTGTGGATCAGGTAGGCCTGGACTGACAGGCCTGCCAGGAAGATGACCAGCCAGGCGAGCAGCGTGGTCTGCACGATCGGCGATTCCGGCCCGCTGGCAAGCGGTTGCGAGGCGGGCAGGCGCTTCAGAGTCTCGGCGATTGCCGGCACGATCAGCAGGAAATAGCTGAAGGAGAAGCCCAACGTCGTCAGGTAGGGTTTCAGGTGGCCAACGAAGGCCAACCGTTCGATCGCCAAGCTGCCGGCGATGACCGCCAGCGTCACGATGCCAAGCGCGTGACCCTCGTTGAAGCCGCCGGTGCTTGAAAGCCCGGCAGCGGTCAGGACCGCCAGGACGAGTGTGGCGAGGTAGATCTTGCCGGATCGGGTGGCGGGCACGATCGCGCCGTAACGGGCAAAGCCGTAGAGGCCGGCAACGACGGGCGCGAGACTGATTGCGGTATGAATGATGCCGAGCGTGGAAAGCGGATTTGCCATGAGCTTGCTCCTTCGGATTTCGACCGACTAGTTGGTCGGCAACTTGGCGAAAAGGAGACGCGAAGGATTTAGCTGCCCATCGCGTCCGTTGGTTTTGATCTTTAGCGCGGGTCTGTACAGTCCACCGTTCCCGCGGGAACAGCGCCCTGCACATGCTCGTTCCATCGCCGGCGCTTTCGGGTCGGCGATCAAGCTTCGACTGTCGGCTTGAGCCGGTCCAATGCGGGCCGGGCGATCGCGGAGAAAACGGCCGGATCGGAACCGGCGACGCGCGCGGCAAGCATCGCACCATGGACCGTGGCCATCAGGGTCTCGGCCTCTGCCTTCGGCCCTCGCACCGCCTTCAGATGGCCGCTGACCACGCCGTCCTCGATCACTGCGCCGAGCCAGCCTGAAAGGTCGGCAAAATGACCGCGTACCTGCTGAACGACAGCGTCCGGCAGCGAGGGTAACTCCGAGGCGAGCAGGGCGCCTATGCAGAAGGGCAAATCCTGCCTGGCGATACAGTCTTCCCAGTAGCCGACATAGGCTTCAAGCCGCGCGACCGGATCGCTGACGGCGGCAAACAATCCCTCGACGTGGCGCCGATTGCTCTTGCGGTAGCGAGCAAGCACCATAGCTGCAAGGTCAGCCTTGGTCGGGAAGTGATGGTGGATGGTCGCCTTGCCGACGCCCAGTTCGCCCGAGATGTCGGCATAGCTGAACGCATTGTAGCCCCGCGACACCATGAGGTGTTCGGCTGAGTCCAGGATCCTCTCATAGGTATCGCTCACCATGACCAAGACTTATCAACGGGTCGGTTGAAGCTCAAGCGACGAGCGGCCGTCGATTCGCAGCTCATTGTGGCGGGCGGCAGCTGGCTGCAAACGGCAGGCAGTTCGTGGTCCAGGTCGGCTCGCGGCTATTTCTTCTTTGTCGGCACGCCCACCTTCACCGCGTCGGGCGTAAGCTCGCCGCCGAGTTCGACCGTCTTCTTTTTCTTGTCGAAGACGCAGATCTGCGTGACCGCGGCCTTGGAGCCCTTTGGCGTACCGATCACCAGCGCCAGACCGAAGCTCTCGGAGCCGAAGGGATCGACGACGGCGCTGGCCTTTTGCAGGGAGGTGGCGGCCGCCAGGCAGTTCTTCGAAACCTCTGCCCGGAACGTCTCCCACGCATCGCCGGAAGAGGCCGCGGCACCGGATGCGGTGAAGGCCGCAGCAGTGGAGAGAACGAGAGCGGGGAGCAAGCGCTGTGGCATGGGTGATCCTTAGTGCATGATTGCAAGAGCGGCGAGGCTGCAGGCAAACCGTGGCGTCAATGTGCTCGAAAGTGTCATGCTTTCAAAATGATGTTGAAAGTATATTCCGTGGGTTGAGGAAAAATTGGCATTGCATCGGTTGCCTCCATGGGGGCCGGTGCCTATGTTCCCGCTCACAGATTTACCTGACGAAATCCCATGCCAAGAGGAGATGCCCACATGGCTTTCGAATTGCCGAACCTTCCCTACGATTACGATGCGCTGGCGCCCTACATGTCGCGCGAGACGCTCGAATACCACCACGACAAGCATCACCTCGCTTACGTGACCAACGGCAACAAGCTTGCTGAAGAAGCCGGCCTTGCCGACCTGTCGCTCGAGGAAGTCGTCAAGAAGTCCTATGGCACCAACCAGCCGCTGTTCAACAATGCCGGCCAGCACTACAACCACATCCACTTCTGGAAGTGGATGAAGAAGGGCGGCGGCGGCACCAGCCTGCCGGCCAAGCTCGACGCGGCCATCAAGTCCGATCTCGGCGGCTACGACAAGTTCCGCGCCGACTTCATCGCTGCCGGCACCGGCCAGTTCGGTTCGGGCTGGGCCTGGCTCTCGGTCAAGAACGGCAAGCTTGAGATCTCCAAGACCCCGAACGGCGAAAACCCGCTCGTTCACGGTGCTTCGCCGATCCTCGGCGTCGATGTCTGGGAACACTCCTATTACATCGACTACCGCAACGCCCGTCCGAAGTACCTCGAAGCCTTCGTCGACAGCCTGATCAATTGGGACTACGTGCTCGAAATGTACGAAGCCGCGGCCAAGTAAGTCGCTCGTTTTCCGTGCATGACGTTTGGACCCGGCGCTTGCGCCGGGTCTTTTCATTTGGGCTGCGCTCCGGCAATAGATGGGTCAGGCCGCGGTCGGTGGCGTTTTCCAGCCGCTGACCCAGAGTTCCCTCAGGCGGTTGCCTTCGCCCGGGAAATACGCGCCCGCCGCCTCGCAATGTTCGACGCGGTCGGCGCGGAAATTGCGGATAGCCTGCCGCAATTCGCACCAGGCAACGATGTTGGCAGTTTCGGAATAGTAGATCAGCGCCACGGGCCGGATCATCCGCTCCGTCGCGCGGCCGAGTTCGTCGCGATAGTTGAGTTCGAGCTTCTGCTCGTCGCGGATCGCCCGGCGCACCAAAGCGAGATCGATGCCGGCGGGCGAAGGGGCGATCGTTCCCCAGGCATGCAGCGCCTGGGAACGGAAGGCGAGCCGGAGCGGCTCGGGCACCGCGGCAGTGATCTTCTTGTTGACGCGGCCGGCTGCTGCCTTCAGTTCTTCGTCGCCGGTCCGTGAAAGCAGCGCCAGCGCCACGGCGATGGCTTCCGTCTCCTCGATCGAGAACATCAGCGGCGGCAGGTCGAAGCCGGGCCTGAGGATATAGCCGATGCCGCGGCCGCCCTCGATCGGCACCCGCATCGCCTGAAGTGCAGCGATGTCGCGATAGATCGAGCGCACCGTCACCTCCAGCGTCTCGGCCATCGCCGCGCCGGTCACGGGCTTTCGCGCAAGCCTGAGGATCTGGATGATCTCGAAAAGCCGTGCCGCCTTGCGCATCGAAAACCGCTCCCGTCGTCAACGCTCCTGACAATACCTTGTCAGTTGCCCGGATTTATACCATCAGCCAACGAATTGAAAAAACAGCAATTCGCTAGAGAAATGAAAAATCGGACGACGGACAACTGACATGACCTACACGGAAAATCTCTGGCTCTTCTTCACCTTGCTGTTCGGCATCATCATCGTGCCGGGCATGGACATGGTCTTCGTTCTGGCGAACTCGCTGACCGGCGGGCGGGCCTCCGGCCTGTCGGCGACGGCCGGCATCATGGCGGGCGGCGTGTTGCACACGCTCTATGCGGCGCTCGGCGTCAGCGTCATCCTGCATCTGGTGCCTGGTCTCTTCAACGTGCTGCTCGTCGCCGGGGCTGCCTATATCGCCTGGATCGGCTTCTCGCTCGTCAGGAGTTCGATCACCATCGGCGGCATCGAAGGCTCGGGGAAGCTCTCCCGCTGGGCGAGTTTCCGGCAGGGTGCGCTGACGAGCCTGATGAACCCCAAGGCCTATCTCTTCATGCTGGCGGTCTATCCGCAGTTCCTCAAACCCCAGTTTGGGCCGATCTGGTCGCAGGCTCTGGTCATGGCCGCAATGATCGCGACAACGCAGCTCGCGATCTATGGCGGCCTGGCGCTTGCCGCCGGCCGCGGTCGCGATTTCCTGGTCGGCAGCCCCGGCGCAACGGTGTGGATTGGCCGCGCCGCCGGCGTCGTGCTCATTCTGGTCGCGGCGTTCACCATCTGGCAGGGCTGGGCGAACTGATGTCCATCGTAATCGGGGGTGAAGTATAAATATGATTACAAATGTCATGTTTATACTTCTGACCGGTCGAAATCCCGGAAATACGAGGCGATCATTGGAAATTCTGCTGTCGTAACAAGGACATCAAAAAAATGTTACTTCCGCAGAATAATCAAGATGACATCATGCCGGTGCATTGGACATGAAGGCTTGCCAGGCAGATTCGCCAAACAGATTTGATTGACCGGGAGAACCTGATGAAAATACGCGCACTGATGTTGGCTGCCGCTCTTGCGGGCCTGGGGGTTACCGCCGTCACGGCAGCCGACGAGCCGCAGGTGGTTCGTCAGCAGCTGATGAAAAAGGTGGGTGCGGCGACCGGCGCGCTTGCCGGCATCGCCAAAGGTGAGAAGCCCTATGACGCCGAGGTCGTCAAAGCGTCGCTGACGACGATCAGCGAAACGATAAAGACCTTCCCTGACCATTTCCCGGCCGGTTCGGAGACGGGGCATGAGACCGAGGCGAGCCCGAAGATCTGGGAAAACATGGATGACTTCAAGGCCAAGGCCGCCAAGCTCGGCACGGATACCGCAACGGTTCTGGCACAGCTCCCGGCTGACCAGGCCGGAGTCGGCGCGGCCCTTGGCGGCATCGGCAAGGACTGCGGCAGCTGTCATGAGAGCTATCGCCTGAAGAAGGATTGACGGGCGGCGACGTCGCATCATGTTGACAAGGGAGGCACGCGACTTCGAGCCGCGTGCCTCTATCTGCATTTAGGGCCGGTCCGCCTGCGGCTAGGCATGAGGGGTGACAATGGGGCGTCGCACGAGAAAGCTGATTTCGGGTCTTGTGGTGCTGAGCGTCGTGGGCGGAGCAGCCTTCTGGTGGCTGACGAAGCCGGCGCCGTGGAGTGCGTCTCATTGGGAGGGGCTCGGGGAACCGGATCTTGCCAACGGCGAACAGGTTTTCTGGGCCGGCGGCTGCGTGAGCTGTCACGCCAAGCGGGGCGCCGAAGGTGACGCTCGTCTCGTTCTTTCCGGCGGCGCACCGTTGAAGAGCCCGTTCGGAACCTTCCATGCGCCGAACATCTCGCCTGACGAGACCGCCGGCATCGGCGGGTGGACGCTTGCGGACTTCGGCAATGCGATGACCCGCGGCGTGGGACGCAACGGCGAGCATCTCTATCCGTCCTTCCCCTATGGCTCCTATGCGCGCATGACGACCAAGGACGTCAACGATCTCTGGGGTTTCATGAAGACCCTGCCGAAGAGCGCGGACGTGGCGCCGCCGCACGAACTGCCGTTCCCCTACAACATGCGGGTGGCATTGGGCGGCTGGAAGCTGCTGTTCCTGACAGACAAGCCACGCGTCGAGGTGGACGCCAACGATCCAAAGCTTGCCCGCGGCCAGTATCTCGTCGAGGGGCCGGGCCATTGCGGCGAGTGCCATACGCCCCGTAATGCGATTGGCGGTTTCGAGCCCAATCAGTGGCTGGCCGGCGCGCCGAATCCGGAGGGCCAGGGCCGCATCCCCGACATCACGCCCGGTTCCAAGAGCATCGGCGGCTGGAGTGCATCGGATATCGCCTCCTATCTGGAAACCGGCTTCACGCCGGAATTCGATTCCGTCGGCGGCTCGATGGTCGAGGTGCAGAAGAACATGGCGAAACTGACGCCGGCCGACCGGGAGGCGATTGCCGCATATCTCAAGGCGGTCCCGGCGCTCTGACCCTTGATCTTCGCGTAGAGGCGCGCTCAACTCCTTCTGCATGCTTTCCCGATCGTCACCGGTTGAGGGGAAAACATGCAGGCATTCAAAGTGCTGCAGCGACCGTTGTGCGTCGAGAGGCGCGCGCGTTGCTGCAGGACAACGAGGAGGAGACTGAATGCGCCCACACGAAACCGTGCCCTATGACCAGTGGATCGAGCGCAGCCCCGAGGAGATGGCGACGCGTGCCGCTGACTTCTACGACGAGATCAACCGTCGGCGCACCACACGCTATTTCAGCGATCGCGCCGTGCCGCGGGGGGTGATCGAAACCTGTCTGAAGGCGGCCGGCACGGCGCCGAGTGGTGCCAATCATCAGCCCTGGCATTTCACGGTCATCGAGAGCGCCGCGATCAAGGCCGAGGTGCGCCGCGCGGCGGAAGAGGAAGAGCGCATCTTCTATCGGGATAAGGCGCCGCAGGAATGGCTCGACGCATTGGCGCCACTGGGCACGGACGAGGACAAACCTTTCCTTGAGACCGCTCCCTACCTGATCGTCATATTCTCGCAGAAGCGCGGCGGCCCCAATCCGGGCGACCTGAAGAAGAACTACTACATCAACGAAAGTGTCGGCATCGCCACGGGTATCCTGATCACGGCGCTGCATCATGCCGGGCTCGCGACACTCACCCATACACCGGCGCCAATGAGTTTCCTCAATGAGATCTGCGGCCGACCGGAAAGTGAAAAGCCGTTCCTGATCCTGGTTGTCGGTTATCCCGCCCCGGATGCGACCGTTCCGGTCGCCGGCAAGGTGAAAAAGCCGTTGGATCAGATCTCGAACTGGCTCTAGAGCATCCTGCCCTCAAGTGGAATCGCTGTGGGCAGAAAGATGCTCTAGAATCAAAGTGCTAGAGCGACCTTTTTGCGTTCATAAGAACGCACAGCGCTCTAGCGCAAGTCTCAGCCGACGCTGCCGCTTTCATTCGTCCGATGCTCGTGTCCGTAGAGCGCGAGAAAGCCGTCGAGTTCCGTCGAGCCAAGGCCAAGTCCGTGCAGGATCTCGCCGGCAAAACTGATCGGCGCGGTTCCGGCGGCAGTGACGACGTGGCCGCTGCGCAGTGCCTGCGACTGATCGCGATAGTGCGGCCCACCGCGATAGCCGGGCAGCGCTGCAAGGCTTTCGGCGCTATTGCCCGTGTGGTCGATGCCGTTGAGAAGACCGCTTGTGGCGAGCGCATTGACACCACCGCAAATGGCCGCGACCACGCGCCTGTCGCGATCGAAAGCGCGGATCGTTGCTGAGAGATCAGGAGCCTCGTGCGTGTCCCAGATCGATCCGCCGCAGATTACCAAGCCGTCGAAGCCTGCAGGATCGAGCGCGTCGACCGACAGATGCGCCGAGACGTCGAGCCCGCCCATCGACGTCACGCGTGCGCCGTCGGCGGTGGCGACCTCGACGTCGATACCGAGATGGGTGCGCGCCGCCGCCATCAACAGCGCACATTCCCAATCGGCGAAGCCTTCACAGAGCACGATTACAAGACGCATCGGTCCGTCCTCATCCAAGCTTTTGCATATAGCGCATGCCGGTCACCGGACGAGGCACGAAGCGTTCGGATTCGTAGAAATGATGCGCCTGGAAATTGCCTGTGGCGGCGCTGACCGAAAGGAAGTCGCAGCCGGCCATCTTCGCCTGCTCGCGCGCCTTGGCAACGAGGTGACGGCCGATGCCGGTGCCGCGGCTTTCAGGGCGAACGAAGAGGTGATGCAGTTCCATGCCGCGTGCACCTTCGGCTGCCCGGTAGATCGGCACCAGGATCGCGTAGCCGATCAGCCGATTGCCGGCCTCGGCAACGAGTGCCGTGATCCAGGGCGTGCGGCCGAAGAGATCGCGTTCAAGCTGTTCGGGCGTGATCGGCGCCGCGTCGCCGTGATGGGCGGAAAGTTCCGCGATCATGTCGCGCAGTTCCGGCAGGTCGCGCTGCTTGGCGCAGCGGATGGTGATCATCGGCGGTCGCGTTGCCGGTGTCGAATGTAGGGTAGGGATGGCGGTCTGTAGCATGTCTGGGCTCCTCGGGTTTTCTCGCCATCAGGAGCCGGAAAAACAAAAGCCGCCTGATGGCGGCCTTGTTGAATATGATCAGCAGGCCGCTCCTATCGGAACAGCCAAAAATACGCGCGGCAAATGGGTGCGTTCTTGATCATGGGCGCTAGATTGTCCGTTTTCGCGATATTGTCAACGGGGATTTTGGGCGCGATCGAATATCGTCCGCAATCTCAGTGCTCGCTCTCGCACATCGAGTGGTGGGCCAATGCCCGGATCACGTAGCAGTCGCCCACGGTGTGATTGCCGTCGCAGGCGACGATCCGTTCAAGCTCGTGTTCCAGTTTTTTTAGTTGGGCGATTTTCTCGCGCACGGTTGCCAGGTGCTCGGTTGCAATCCGGTCGGCCTCGCCGCACGGCCGCTCCGGATGCTGGCTGAGGGCGAGGAGATCCCGGATCGAATCGATCGACAGGCCGAGATCGCGCGCGTGGCGGATGAAGGCAAGCCGCTCGAGTTCGCTTCTCTCGTAGCGCCGCTGGTTGCCTTCGGAACGCTCAGGTGCCGCGATCAGCCCCATCTGCTCGTAATAGCGGATCGTAGGAATTTTGACGCCGGTGCGCCGTGAGAGATCGCCGATGGAATACATGCTCGCCTCAAACCTATAGCTTCTGGAGCAATAGATAATGACACGCTGCCTTGTGTCAATGGCAGTGGGAGGGAAGGGGCCGGCTGGGCCCTTCCCGAATGCCGAGACTGTGGCCCCGGCAGCAATGCTGGCCCGGCTCAGCCGCAGTCAGGTTTGTTACCGAGGAACGAGAGCAAGACCTCATCGAAGAGATCGCTTTCCTCCAGTTGCGGTGTGTGGCCGCTCTTCTCGAAGGTTTGCACCGTCAGGTCCGCGAAGTCCTCCCGGTACTCGTCCCAGGTGGAGGCCGGCACGACGAGATAATCCGATCGGCCAAGTGCAAGCAGCACAGGTGCCGTCAGCGCGTTCAACCCCTTGCGGATATCGATGTCGCGAAAGACCTCTCCCCAGAGATGATCGAAGACCGCGTTGTTGACGGTGACATCTAGCCAAAGCGACGCCGCGTCGAAGTCCGGCTGATGCCAGCTCTTCGCGCCAAGCCGGATCAGCAGCGATTTGAACCGCTCCTCCGGCCGCGCGGCGATGTCGGCACCAAGCTTGGCCATTTCCCGTTCGAAGATCGCCTTACGCTCGGGCGAGACGGTCTCCTCCCAGATCCGGTCGGCGAGCGCCATGTGGCGGGCCGAATGGCTCGGGCCGGTCCCGACCATAACCACATGGCTGATGCGCTCCGGGTGCCGTTTGGCATATTCGAGCGCCATGTAGCCGTGGCCGGAATGACCGAGGATGGCAAACCGCTCGAGACCGAGATGCGCGCGCAGCCGGTCGAGGTCGTCGAGCACCGTCTCGAAGCCGATGTCGCCGGCGGTATATTTCGTCCATGCGGGCGCGAAGCCGCGATGGTCGATGAAGACCAGCCGCAGCTTTTCGCGAAGCGCCCTTGAGAAGGTGCGCGGATAATAGATGGCACTGCCGACGACGAGCAGCGGCGTGCCGCTACCCTCGATCGCATAGCCAAGGTCGAAGGGGCCGGCGCGAAGGCTGCCGGTTTCGGAAATGATTCCGTCTTTGGTTGTCATGTAGATGATCCCAGCGATGGCCGGTGAACGGTCATGTCAATGTTAGGCGTTCATGCGGCCGGAAAAATGCCATGCCAAAAGCCGCCGAAGGGCGGCCCGGCTCGGTGAATTTTCTGGCGATGAACGTCGCTAGCGGATCAGGCGCACGGATCTTGGTCCTCTCTTGAGGAGGGCTGGATATCATCCATTGCCGGAACGAGACAAGTCCGTCCGGCAGTGCCGCCTTTTTAGAGGGCGTCACTTGCGCTATCGGCAATGTCGGTGGCCGCGTTATCGCGTTGCTTTTCGACACTCATCGCACGTTCGATCGCCTGGCGGATTTCGTCTTCGACGGCCTTGCGCTGCTCGGAATCCATCGCCTTGAGGTCTTCTTCGCCAAGACCAAGCGATTCCAGTATCTGCGCACGGATCTGTTCCGCCAGGCTCATCTTCGCGCGCTTCAGGAAATCGTCGCTGACCGAGTTGCCTGATGGAGCCGCCCCTTCCTTGTCCGTGATTGAGGCCGTGCCGGCTTCGTCGCGGGTTGCGGTTGCCCACAAGGCGTTGGAGAGCGCGTTCGACGTCGACGGCGGCGCGATCGTCGGGGCTTGGCGCGGGCGCGCGTCGGTGCCGGTCTCTTCGATCGGCGAAACCGTACCCATCTGCTGGCGGCGCTGGGAGAAGTAGTAGTTCGAGATGCTGTTGTCGATCTTCATGGGAATCCCCCGGAATCTGTCGTCCGGGGGAAGCTGCTTTTGCCGGCTTGCGCGGAGCTTGCCGCTGCAACCTTCTAGCGAGAGTTAGGGATGATTCTCGCGCCTCAAGGCAGGGTGTAGGCGATGATGTAATCGCCTGGCCTGGTGCCGACCGAACCGTGACCGCCGGCGACGATCAGCACATATTGCTTGTCGCCGACCGCATAGCTCATCGGTGTCGACTGGCCGCCGGCGGGCAGGCGTGCTTCCCAGAGCTGACGGCCGGTCGTCAGGTCATAGGCGCGCAGATAGTCGTCGACCGCGGCGCCGAGGAAGGCGAGGCCGCCCTTGGTGATCATCGGTCCGCCGATGCCTGGTACACCCACCTTGAACGGCAACGGCAGCGGCGTCATGTCCTCGACGGTGCCATTCTTGTGCTTGTAGGCGATCTTGCCGGTTCGAAGATCCGCGCCGGCGACATAACCCCATGGCGGCGCCTGGCAGGGAATGCCAAGCGGCCCGAGGAAGGGGCCCATAAAGACGCCATAGGGCGCGCCGTCGTTGCGGTTGAGGCCCTGTTCCGATCCCTTCTCGTCCTGTCCCTTTGGCGGAACCTGATCGCGAGGCACGAGACGCGAGGTGAATGCAAGGTAGGTCGGCATGCCGAACATCACCTGCCGTTCCGGATCGATGGCGACGGAGCCCCAATTGAAGGTGCCGAAGTTGCCGGGATAGACGAGCGTCCCTTCGATCGACGGCGGCGTGTAGCGCCCCTCGTATTTCAGCGACCGGAACGCGATGCGGCAGGCAAGCTGGTCGAAGAGCGTGACGCCCCACATGTCCTTCTCCTGCAGCGGCGCAGGCATGAAGGTGAGGCCGGAGACCGGCTGCGTCGGCGCGGTGAAATCCTCAGGGATCGCTCCGCCCGGGGCCTGAACCTCCTCAACGGGGATGATCGGTTCGCCGCTCCTGCGGTCGAGCACGTAGATATCGCCCTGCTTCGTCGGCCCGACCAGCGCCGGCACCACGGTGCCGTCTTCCTTGGTGATGTCGAGCAGGGCCGGCTGCGCCGGCACGTCCATGTCCCAGAGATCGTGATGTACGGTCTGCCGGACCCAGCGCACGGCGCCTGAGTTGATGTCGAGTGCAACGATTGAGGACGAATATTTCTCGACGTGCTCGCTGCGGCCCATGCCCAGTTGGTCCGGCACCTGGTTGCCCATGGGGATGTAGACCAGGCCGAGGCCCTCGTCATAGCTGAACACCGACCAGCTGTTTGGCGAGTTGGTCGTGTAGGTTTGGCCCTCGGGAAGGGGCGTCGTCACATCCGGATTGCCGCTATCCCAGTTCCAGATCAGTGCGCCGGTGTTGGTATCGAAGGCGCGGATGACGCCGGATTGTTCCTGGGTCGAGTAGTTGTCGTTGACGGCGCCGCCGATTATGAGCTTGCCGGCAACGGCCACCGGCGGTGACGTCGAATAATAGTAGCCGGCCGGATTGTACTTCATGCCCGTTTCGAGATGCAGCACGCCGTTATCGGCAAAGCTGGTGCAGACGGAGCCGGTCGCGGCGTCGAGCGCGATCAGGCGCGCATCGGAGGTCGGCAGGTAGACCCGCTCGGCGCAGGGGCTGCCCGGCGCGGCAACCGGGTCGGCCCAATAGGTGACGCCGCGGCAGGTCTGATGCTGGCGGTCGGGGTTCATGCCCGAGTTGGAATCATACTTCCATTTCTCCTCGCCGGTCGCCGCGTCGAGCGCGATCGCCCAGTTGTGCGGCGTGCAGGCATAGAGCGTGTCTTTGATCTTGAGCGGCGTGACCTGATAGGTCGTCTCCCCAACGTCGTCGGGCCGTTTGACGTCGCCGGTCTGGTACTGCCAGGCAACCCTCAGATTGCCGACATTGTCCGGCGTGATCTGGTTGAGCGGCGAATACCTTTGACCGAACGGCGTGCGCCCGTATTGATGCCATTCGCCCGGAGGCACCGAGCCTCCCAGCGGCGGGTTGGCGGCAACGATATCGCTTGGCAGATCGCCGCGGATATCGTGCGGATCCAGCATCAGGGCATAGCCCGCCACGCCGATCGAGATGAGTACGGCGATCGCCAGCGGCCAGGCGCTCACCGCATAGCGCTCGCCCGTAGGGCTCTGGAAGCCGAGTGGCTGACGGACGGCCGGCAGCAGCAGCCAGAGCCCCAGAAGCACGATGACGCCGCCGCGCGGGCCAAGCTGCCACCAGTCGAAGCCGACCTCCGAGATCGCCCAGCCGAGCGAGCCGACGATAATGAACGCATAGAGCCAGATCGCCGCCGATTTCCGCATGAACAGGAGCACGGCCGTCAGCAGGAAGCCGATACCGACGACGAGGTAGTAGGGGCTGCCGCCGAGTATCAGCAGCTTGGCCCCGCCGCCACCGAGCACGAGGCCGATGAGAGCGAAGACGATGGCCGTCAGGATGAGCATGATGGAAACTCCCGCATTGAAGAACGGTGCGGCGGCACGGTTTTTTCCATAACGCCGGTCCCCGTTCGGGGCCGCGTGAGACAGGTCGGTTTCGGAGTTGGCGGTCGCAAGCAACTTCGCGGCAGCCTGGCGTGGAATGGCGCGTTTGGCACCCTTACCGGTAGCACCTAACGCGCCGCACCTGCCTTTCAATAGCCACAATTCCGCAGCGCGGAAATTTAGAGGCATGCGATGGGGTTGTGCTCAAGGCGCCGAGGTAGCTGAAGGCAAGGCGGACATGCGCTTCGGCTCGGCCCGCTGCCAGAGAAAGCGGCGCTGCCTTCGCAGCGCGCAAAAACAAGAAGATAGAGCGTTTCGGTGAATCAATACCGGAGGAACTGTGCGGGCTTGCTTCAGGCGGAGGTCACGTGCCGCAGAAGGTTCGCTGCACTTCCTCTTCGGGCTTTGGCGGCTCCTGGTAGGCGGCAAATTGCGGTTGATCCTCGGAGGGCTTCGCGGTGACGTCGATCAGCGCTTCGAACAGCGAAAAGTCGGCGTCGTCGGTTGCCGCCGCGATCGCCTGTTCGATGCGGTGATTGCGGGGGATGTAGGCGGGGTTCACGGCCTTCATCGCCGCCGAGCGCGCTTCGGGCGTTGCCGTTTCGCGGGAAAGCCGTTGGCGCCAGTCCTGAAGCCATGGCTGGATTGCCTCGGCCGAGGCAAAGGTAGCGCTGACCATCGCATCGCCTGCCGGATCGCGGGCACTGTCGCACAGCCGCCGGAAGGTGAGAGTGAAATCGGCCTCGCCCTTGTACATGGCGGTCAGCAGTGATTGCACGAGATCGAGATCGCTCTCTTCGCTCGTGGCCAGTCCGATCTTGGCCCGCATGCCGTCCAGCCAATGGCGCTGGAAGATTGCGCCGTATTCGCCGAGCGCATCGTTGGCCAGTTCGACCGCCGTGTCCGCATTATCGTCGAAGAGCGGCACCAGGGTCTCTGCGAGGCGGGCGAGGTTCCACTGGCCGATGCCGGGTTGGCTCGCATAGGCATAACGGCCGATCTGGTCGATCGAGGAGAACACCTTCCTGGGGTCGTAGGCGTCCATGAAGGCGCAGGGGCCGAAGTCGATCGTCTCGCCGGATATCGTCATGTTGTCGGTGTTCATTACGCCATGGATGAAACCGACATGCAGCCAGCGGGCGATCAGCTCCGCCTGGCGCGCGGTCACCGCCTTGAAGAAGGCGAGATACGGCCGGTCCTTGTCCTTGATGTCGGGATAGTGCCGGTCGATCGCGTAGTCGGCGAGGATTTTCACCGAAGCCATGTCGCCGCGCGCGGCGAAGAACTGGAAGGTGCCGACGCGCATGTGGCTGGCGGCAACGCGCGTGACGATGGCGCCGGGCAGGATCTGTTCGCGATAGACCGGCTGGCCGGTGACCACGGCCGCCAGCGCCCGTGTCGTCGGGATACCCAGCGCAAACATCGCCTCGCTGACGATATACTCGCGCAGCACCGGCCCGAGCGCCGCGCGCCCGTCGCCACGGCGTGAAAACGGCGTCTGGCCCGGTCCCTTCAACTGAATGTCGCGCCGCGTTCCGTTGCGATCGATCACTTCGCCGAGCAGGATCGCCCGGCCGTCGCCAAGCTGTGGCACGAAGGTGCCGAACTGGTGGCCGGCATAGGCCATGGCGAGAGGTTCGGCGCCAACAGGCACACGGTTGCCGGAGAAGATCAGCGCACCTTCGCGCTCGAGCGCGGCGACGTCGAGCCCGAGCTCCTCGGCCAGGGACTTGTTGAGCTTGATCAGCCAGGGTTCGGCGACAGGGGTCGGCTCGACGCGGGCGAAGAACTGCTGCGGCAGCCGCGCATAGCTGTTGTCGAAGACAAAGGCTTCAGCATTTCCGGTCGGTGAGGGGGGAGCGTAGTTCATGATCAAGCGGTCAACGGCGTCTGCCGGGATAACCCGGGGCCGTCCTTTCCGCCCAAGTCTACACGAGATCACGATGATTGTGGGTCGGCGCGGCCAAAAATCATCGTGATCGATTCTTGGAAGTGAGCGGGATGCGGGCGGAAAGCCGCGCACGCATTCCTCATCCCTAACACTATGGCTTTGCGGGAGCCCAAAAACGCGGCGCCCTCCCGCGATTACTCGCGAGAGGGCCGGGAGGGCGAGGCCCCGTGCCTCAGGCGCTCAGCGCCGTCGGTGGAAGGCAGGCCTCGCAGATTGCCGCGATATGGCGATGATCGGTGCCGCAGCAGCCACCGAGGATGCGCAATCGTGGCAAATGCGCTGTCAGTGTTCTGTACCGCTGCCCGAGGTCGGCGGGATCGCCGGCATCGAGCGTTTCGCTATTGTCGAGTTCAGCATGGCTCATCATCGAGGCGTTGGCCCGGATGCCGGCAATGCGTTGCGTCCAGGTGCCTTCGGCGTCGAGGATTGTTTCGAAGTGGCTCGGATGGGCGCAGTTAATCATGTAGTAGTGCGGATAGCCGCCGGTCGCAGCGTCGACGGTCTCGATTGCTGTCTGAAGCGTGCGGCCGTCCGGTAGCCGACCATTTGTCTCCACCGTGAAGGAAATGGCGCAGGGCATGCCGTGGCTCTGGGCCGCACGGGCAATGCCGGTCGCTTCGTCGATGCTAGTCAGCGTATAGGCGCTCACCATGTCCGCATCGCTGACGGCAAAGGCCGAGATTTGCGGCGAATGGTAGTCTTCGGCCTCGTCAGGGCTCATACGGCCCAGGCGGTAGCCGTCGCCACGCGGCCCGATCGCCCCGCTGAGCACGATCGGTGCCTGCGGGCGCTCATATTCGCCGCGCAGTTCCGCAAGCATGTAGACGGCATTCTGGTTTGTGACGGCCAGTGCCTCGTCATTGTAGCCAAGCTTTACGCCCCAGTCCGAGCTTGCCCGCCATGTGGGCGTATCGAGCACGAAGCCGGTGCCATGTTGCTGAGCGATCGCGAGGTAGCGCGCGTAGTAGCTCAGCAACCGACGCCGCCCATCGGCGGTCGAAAGCAACACGAAGGCTGCGAAGTGTGGAAGCGTGACGCCTTCGTGGAAAATCAGCGTCGTCTCCATGCCGCCGTCGCTCAGGAACAGCCCACCCTTCAAGAGTGGCAGGCTCCGTCGGTATTTGGCCATGTCGGTCTCCACCGGTTCAGTCTTGCTGATGGGGCTCGGGGACGCCTCCAATCCCGCAGAACCACGTAAATTACTGCCTTTTTATCGTCTTCTAAACTAGACGACTTAAGGTATACTATTGCTAATATATCCGCATATTGTAGCGAAATCAGTCACTTACTGCGTTGGTTCCGTCACGGCGTCGTCGGCTGATGGCCCCTTCGTTGTCGGAAACCGCACCAATGGTAGGGCAGCCGCTAATGCGAAAGGGTGAGGAAACGCGAGCGAGAATCCTCGACACCGCGGAGGCGGCGGTGCTGGCGAAGGGTTTCGGCGCGACCTCGATCGACGAACTGATCGCCGAGATCGGCATTACCAAGAGCGGGTTCTTCTACCATTTCCGTGACAAGAACGAACTCGCCCGGGCGCTGCTCGAACGCTACATCGAGAACGACGAGCGCATCTACGATGAGATCTTCGGTCGAGCCCATCAGTTGGCCGACGACCCGCTGCAGGCGTTCCTGCTCGGTTTGAAACTGCTGTCCGAAACTCTGTCCGACCTGCCGAACGGCCACCCCGGATGTCTGGTTGCGGTGATGTGTACCCAGGAGCGCGCCTTCGATCGCGAGATTCAGGAAATCAACCGGCAGGCGGCGTTGGCGTGGCGTCGACGCTTCGGCGCGATGTTCGCGGAGATCATGCGCGTCTATCGGCCCCGCGAACCGCTGGATGTCGATCAATTGGCCGACATGGTTTCGACCGTGCTCGAAGGCGGCATCATCCTGTCGAAAGCGCTGAAGCAGCCCGAAAGCCTGCCGCAGCAGTTGCTCGTACTCCGATCCCTGGTCCGGCTGCTGTTCCAGCCGGCCGCCGCCTAACCTTCCATCTCAAGCGCCAAAGCGGCGAGCTTGCGCACCGTATTGAGGTTGCGCGCGGTGCCGGCCTTTGCCGCCGGCAGCTTGAGCTTCGAACGTCCCGAGCCATTGGGGAAATGAATGTAGATTTCGTGTCCAGCCAACCGCACTTCCTCATCATCCGGGGCGACAAGCTTGTCGAGCGCGTCCGCGGGTGCGGGCTCCGAGAGGAACACGATGTGCAGCAGGTTGGGTTTGGCGTCCGGGAAAGGGGCGCGATCGGCGATCGCCTGCAATTGTGCGCCGGTCCGGACCATCACGCCCGGCGCCTTCCCGAACTTTTCGAGAAGGGCGCCGTCCAGCATTGCTGCTGCTTTGGCTGCCGGCAGATCCGAGCGGAACAGGACGTTGCCGCTCTGGATGTAGGTCTTGACGTCGGCAAAGCCGAGCCCCTCGCAGATTGCCTTCAGGTCTGCCATGGCGAGCGAAGTCGTGCCGCCGACATTGACGGCACGGAGCAGGGCGACATGGACGGGCATGGCAGTGCCTCCTAGATCACGATGATTTTGGGTCGGATCGACCCCAAATCCATCGTGATCGATTCCATAAGCTAGAGCGGGATGCGGGCGGAAAACCGCATACACTTTTCCTCATCCCGCACTGGTTACATCCTGCCGGCGACCTTGATCGCAAAGGCATACTCGAAGGCGATCTCTTCGAGCCGCTGGAAGCGCCCGGACGCGCCGCCATGGCCGGCATCCATGTTGGTCTTCATCAGGATCGGTTCGCTGCCGGTGGTCTTCTCGCGCAGCCGCGCGACCCACTTTGCCGGCTCCCAATAGGTGACGCGCGGATCGGTGAGGCCACCGAGCGCGAGGATCGCCGGGTAGGACTTTGCGCCGACATTGTCGTAGGGCGAGTAGCCGGCGATGATGTCGTAGAATTCGCGGCTTTCGATCGGGTTGCCCCATTCCGGCCATTCCGGCGGGGTCAGCGGCAGCGTGTCGTCGAGCATGGTGTTGAGCACGTCGACGAAGGGCACGGCGGCGATGATCCCGGTGAACTTCTCCGGAGCCATGTTGGCGATAGCGCCCATCAGCATGCCGCCGGCCGAGCCGCCCTCGGCAACGATCTTTGCGTAGGATGTGAACTTCTGCTGATTCAGATAGTCAGCGGCGGCGATGAAATCCTTGAAGGTATTGGTCTTCTTGGCCATCTTGCCGTCTTCGTACCAGGCAAAGCCGCGATCCTTGCCGCCGCGAATGTGGGCAATGGCGTAGACGAAGCCGCGATCGGCGAGCGACAGGCAATTGGTGTTGAAGCCGGCCGGAATGGTGATGCCGTAGGCGCCATAGCCATAGAGCAGGCAGGGGGCGGAGCCGTCGAGCGGCGTGTCCTTGCGATAGAGCAGCGTCACCGGCACTTCAGTGCCGTCCCAGGAGGGGGCGAAGACGCGCCGGGTGACATAGTCGTCCGGGTTGTGGCCGGAAGGCACCTCCTGGGTCTTCAGCAGCGTGCGTTGACGCGTCGCCATGTCGTAGTCGAAGAGCTGCGACGGCGTCGTCATCGAAGAGTAGGAGAAGCGGATGACGTCGGTATCGTATTCGGCGGCACCCGATAGGCCGAGCGAATAGGCCTCTTCGGCAAAGGCGATCGCATGTTCCTCTCCGGTCTTTCGGTCGCGGATGACGATTTCCGGCAGACCTTCGCGCCGCTGCAGCCAGACGAGATGACGGGCATAGGCCATGTGGCTGAGGATCAGCGTGCCGGGCTTGTGCGGCACCACCTCGCGCCAGCTTTCTTTGCCCGGTGCATTTACCGGCGCTTCCAAGATCTTGAAGTCCTTGGCGCCGTCGGCGTTGGTGAGGATGTAGAAGACGTCGCCGCCCTCGGTCATCGAGTATTCGAGCCCTGTGACGCGCTCGGCGACGAGCTTCGGTTCTGCCGTCAGGTCGCTGGTCGAAAGCAGCCGATATTCGCTCGTCTCGTGGTCATGGATGTCGATGTAGATGAAGTCGTCGAGCAGCGAGCCGCCGACCGACATGAAGAACCCCGGATCCGCTTCCTCATAGACCAGCCGGTCGTCCGCCTGGTTGGTGCCGAGCACGTGATGGAAAATCTTCGAAGGCCGGTGGTTGTCGTCGAGCACGGTATAGAAGAAGCTTTTGCCGTCCGGCGCCCAGGCGCCGCCACCGCCGGTGTTCTCGATGATATCGGTCAGGTCCTCGCCGGTGGCGAGATCGCGAACCCTCAGCGTGAAATATTCCGAGCCCTTGTCGTCATAGCCCCAGATTCCAAGGCTGTGGTCGGTCGAGTGGTCGAGACCCGCGAGGCGGAAATAGGCCTTGCCCTCGGCCTCCTTGTCGCCGTCGAGCAGCAGTTGGCGGATCGCCTCGTCCTTGTGGTCGCCGTTGCGCGGAATGCGGAAGTAACGCGGCTGCTCGCCGCCGGTGACATAGGCGTGGCCATAGGCAAACGGGCCGTCCTTGACCGGTATCGAGCTGTCGTCTTCCTTGATCCGGCCGCGCATCTCGGCAAACAACGCCTTTTGCAGCGCCTTCGTGTCGTCCATGGCCGCGTTCATATAGGCGTTTTCCGCTTCCAGGTGCTTGCGGATTTCCGGATCGAGGATCGAGGGATCGCGGAACATCGCCTGCCAATTGTCGGCGCGCAGCCAGGCATAGTCATCGGTACGGGTGATGCCGTGGCGCGTGTCGCTCACCGGCTTTTTTGCGGCGACGGGAGCTTTGGGGAGGTTGCTGAATACGGACAAGATGCGTCTCCGGGATCAATGCGGCGGGAGACAATGAGATAGAGAGCCTGCTGATGGGGATCAAGCGCAAAGGCTGGCAGCGGCCGAGCGTTCGCCGTTCTCTGGAGGCGGCCTTCCCCCTTGAGATGGGGGAAGGCCCTGCCATTCTTACGTTTTCGTCTTCGCCTGCCGCCGGTATTCCTCAACCGGCAGTCCGCCGACACCCCAGTCTTCGAGCGCTACCTCGTCTATGACGACGAAGGTGGTGGCGGGATCCTTGTTGAGTACGGTCTGAAGCAGATCGGACACGCCCTTGATCAGGGCGGCCTTCTGCTCGGCGGTCGCGCCCTCGCGGGTAATCTTGATGTTCACGTAAGGCATATGCCCCTCCTTACTTCGCGGGTTTGATGTCGTAGTGGAAGACCTTGGCGATGATCTGCCAGCGTCCTTCGACGAAGACAAGAGACAGAAGATCGGTGAAGGCCTTTTCGCCGATAGCGCATTGAACCTTCGCAAGTGCCGCCACCGGTCCCGCAAATTCGATGGAAAGGATCCGGTCTGCACGCACCTCACCACGACTGGCGGGCGAGGGGCGCTTGTCGACAACAGGAAAATATCGCTCCATGTCGAGCTCGAACAGGGAACCATCCGTCGCCGTGGCGTAGAGCGCTTTCGGATGGAAGACCTGCCTGAGGAGGCCGGTGTCGCTCCGGTAGAGCCCATCGAAGTAGCCTTGCAGCACCTCGATGACGGCGCCGAAGCGCGGATCGTTCGATGAGCCGCTCATGCCGCGATCAGCCCTTCGGCTTTCATTGCCGCCTGCACGGAGGGGCGCTGGCCGACCCGCTGCATATAGGCTGTCAGGTGGGGCCAAGGGCCAAGCGAAATACCCGTGACGCTCGTCCAATTGACGACGGTGAAGAGATAGGCGTCGGCTACGGAAAAAGCGTCTCCGAGCACATGGGCGCGACGATCGGATAGCAGTGTCTCGACGTTGCCGAGGCGTTTGCCGACCTGCGCTGCGGCGGCTTCCTTTGCGTCGGCGCTCGCCGTCTTGCTGAACAGTGGCGAGAACGCCTTGTGCAATTCGGAAGCGATGAAGTTCAGTTGCTCCTGCAGGCGAGTGCGCTCCAGCGTGCCGTTGGCGGGCGCCAGTCCGGCCTCAGGAAAACGGTCGGCAATATACTGCACGACGGCCGCACCCTCAGTGACGACGTCGCCGGTTTCCAGCACCAGCGCCGGCACATAGCCTTTGGGATTGATCGCCTTGAAATCGGCACCGCCTTCGGTGAGGTGCGTCGCGGTGTCGACCTTGACGATCTCAAAATCGACGCCGGCTTCGCGCAGGCTGATATGGGGGGAAAGCGAGCAGGCGCCGGGGGCATAATAAAGCTTCATGGCCAAATTCCTTTTGCAATGGTGGTCTCTGTCGAAGACGGGCGGAACCTAACCTCAGGCGATAACTTTTGTATATGAGATAACTTTATGTTACCGACGTTTCCGGTTTCCCCGCGGTAACTGGAGAATTTTGCCCATGAGCTTGAAAATTCGAAAGAATAGGGCCGCCGCCTTGCCGCCGACCTGCCCGGTCGGCGAGTGCATGGTCATGCTCGGCGGCGCCTGGGCGCCCAACATCATCTGGTATCTGAGCGGCGGTCCGCGTCGCTTCAGTGAGCTCAAGATTGATATCCCCGGGATATCGGCGAAGGTGCTGAGCACACGACTGAAGGAGATGGAGGAGAAAGGCGCGATCGAACGGCGGATCGTGCCAACGTCACCGCCTTCGGTCGAATACAGGCTCAGCGACCTCGGTGAGGAATTCGTGCCGGCGATCCATGCGATCGTCGAAGTCGGCAATAAACTCAAGCTTCGCCGCGAGGCAAAGCTCGCGGAGGAAGCCGACCGGCAGAATGTCCCGCAGGCGGTGCCCGCCTTATAGCGTGGCTACCGGGCGATTGTGACGGCTACCACCGGCCCTTGAGCGACTGCACCGCATGGTCGATGAACGCCCGAACCTTCGGTGTTTCCGCCTGGCGATCGGCAAAGCAGGCATAGAAGTCGAAGGGCTCGTGGTCGGTGTTGGCAACGCCTTCGCGAGGTGCGCCGCCAAACAGCGGCACGACCAGGCCGCGCTCCATCAGCGGCGCTGCGATAAAGGCTCCGAGGCGGGTGATGCCGGCGCCGGCGATCGCCATTTCGGCAAGCGTGTCGATGTCGTTGCTGACGATCGTCGCTTTCAGTTCCGGCTCGAAGCGCAAGCCGTCGCGGGTGAATGCCCAGCGAAAGATGCGGCCGTGCCCGGCATAGCGATAGACGAGGCAATCGTGGTGGATGAGGTCTTCCGGCCGTTGCGGTCGGCCGCGCCGCTCCAGATAGGATGGCGCGGCGCAGATGATCATCGGCACGGAAGCAAGCTTGCGGGCGATCAAGCCCTGTTCCAGTTGCAGACCGAAGCGCACGCTGATGTCGATCCCTTCGCCGATATGGTCGATCTCCCGATCGGTGACGACGAGTTCGATCGAGACATCGGGATATTTGGCAGCGAAGGACGGCACCAGGGGTGCCACGACATGGCGGCCGAAGGCGACAGATGAAGCGATCTTGAGCGGTCCGCGCGGTTCGGCGTTGAGCGCCGAGACGGCAGCGGCTGCAAGCTCCAGTTCATGAACGACACCGCGTACCCGCTCGTAATAGATCCTGCCGCTCTCGGTGAGCCCGAGCTGGCGGGTTGTCCGGCTGAGCAGCCGACTGCCGAGCGTACGTTCAAGCCGCGCAATGTTCTGGCTTGCCGATGCGGGGGTGATCCCCAGCTTTCGCGCGGCCGCGGCGATGCTGCCCTCTTCGACGCTTCTGACGAAACTCTCCACCCCGCGCAGCGTGTCCATAATCCCATCCATCGAATATTGGTATCTATTCGATGGTTTTGCCTATTTCTGAAGGAGGCTGCAATGGCCTACATCGCCGCAGCGCGATCCGTATAAGTTCGGTCCGAAGCGAGGGGGTGGTCCCCTCGGTCATCTCAGGAGAGCTTCTGATGGAAGACACCCTATCGGCTCCGCGGATCGCGCGTCGCCGCAAGTTGCCGCCCCGAGCGGCGCCCATCGCCTTTGCCTTCTTCATGTCGGCGATCATGGCGTTTCTGATGTGCTGCGTCATCGTCGGCGCCAACACAGGCATCGATGCCGGTTATCCGGCCCGCGTGCTCAGCTCCTACGGACTGGCAATGCCCGTCGCCTTCATCTGCGTGCTTCTCGTGCGACCGCTCGTTGCCAGGCTCGTCGGCGCAGTCTGCCGCCTGCCGGTCTGACAGGGCACCGTCCCGGAAACCGGGAGGGGCGGTCCCCCGCATCGCCGGTGACCACCCGGTCACCTTCGAGTGCCGTCAACCAGAATAGGTCAACCCGATCGGAACAAAGAGAAGCCACGCCCAGCTGTCCGGGCGTGGCTTGCGCGTTATCGGCAACGGGCCGCGGCGTTGCCCTGGTCGAGTTTGGTAGCGTTGACTGTCAGCACCGAGCCGGGCGACTGGGTGATCGTTCCCGCCGACCAGCCGTTGTCGAGCAGGCAATCCTTCGGCGTGTTGGTGACGCTGACATTGCCCGTAATGTCCTCGGTCGGACCGGAGAAGTAGAGGCCCGCCTTGCCGGCCTTGTCGACCGTCATGTTCTTCAGCACGATGTCGCGCACCGGTCCTCCCAGGAACTCGTATTCGTTGCCGTAGATGTAGGCGCCATAGGTGCCGGCATTGGTAACGGCGACGTCCTGAAGCGAGATGCCCGAGACCGGATTGAAGAAGATGCCGGCATTGCGCGTGCCGTCGACCGTCAGGCCCTTTACGTTGACGTCGGTGGTCGTCGCATCGAGGTTCGGGCTGGAAACGAGCATCAGGCCGTTGATGCCGCCCATGAGCCGCATGTCGTTGATGGCGACATTCGAAGTGCCTTGGAGCACCACGAGATCCATGTCGCGATCCTGCTTGGAATTGTCGACCGAGACACGATCGAGTTTGACATCCTTGCCTGCGACGAGCAGCACACCTTCGCGGCGGGAGTTGCTGATCGTCACGTTGTCGATCGTGACGTTTTCCGTGCCGGTGACCAGCTCATAGTCTGTCCGGCCGACCTTCCTGAATTCGCCGCCGGCAAAGACGCCGTAGGTCACCTTGTCGATCGAGGTGTCGCGTACTGTCACGTGGCGGCTGCCGACGGAGCTGACGGCGGCAAAGGGCGCCTTGTTCGGATTGTAGATCGAGAATTCGCAGGTCGTGTTGTTTTCGCAGATGAAGAGATCGTGGATGCGGCTGTCCTGAACCAGCGCGCCATTGACCCGCGTAAAGCGAATGCCGTCGTGATTGGTGGCGGAAATATCGACGTTGTCGATCGTCACGTTCGCTGCATCGGTCGCCGAGATGCCGGCGAGACCGCCGCGGACCGCAAGCGACGAGACCGTGCTGCCGCTTGCCATCGCGATCACGTCCTGGGCCGGATTGTAGCCGGTGATCGTCGTGGCCGCGCCGTCATTGACGAAGGTGGCCGTCGCGCCGCTTCTTGTGCCGCGCACGGCAAGCGCACCGCCGCCGCCGAGAAGTGTCTGGCCGTTGCCGAGTGCGAGCGCTTGGTCGACGCCGAGATTGCCGTCGGTGAGGATCAGCGCGTTGGCGCCCGCAGCTCCGATCAGGGCGTTGATATCAGAGGCACTGCCCGAAGCCGAGGAAACTGTGACGACCCGTCCGGCGTTGCGGCCGCTGTTGGCGAGCTGGGCCGCTTCGATGTCGCCGGTGGCGCCTGCGTGGGTGTGGATCCTGGTCGACCTTTCGACACGTTGCGTCATCGGGTCGAAGGCGTTGCCGGTCGAACCGGTCGCTCCGAACGGAATGCGCAGCCGGGCCATGACGGCGCCCTTGAGCTTGTCCTCGTTGTCATAGGTGCCGGTGACGCCGAGCGAAACCGTCGAGCCGTCGGAGAGGCCGGGCAGGTCGGCGAAGGTCAGCTCCGCACGCAGCTTGGCGCCGAACATGTCGTCGAGGTTGCGGCCGCCATACCAGTAGCTGCCGCCGAAGACCTTGAGCTGCACCTTGGAGTCTTCCTCGAACACCGGCAGCCGGCCGCCGATTTCGGCATCGATGCCGCGCCGCGCCCGTTCCTTGCCTTCCTGGAAGACGAGCACGTGGTCGCGCACGTAGGCCGTATTGAACGCGCTGAGTGATTTGGCACCCGTCAGCGGCAGGTAGAAGTTGCCGCGCATTTCGAGGTCGCCGCTCAACGCCTCAAGGCCGAAGGACAGCTGGCTGAAGGAGTTGCCGTAGCTGCTCTTCAGATAGTCGTAATAGCCATAGGCGCCGATCACCCATTGATCGCTGGCGCGGAAGCGATAGCCCGCACCGATCGAGCCCTGACGGACGGAGTCATTTTCAATCGCGCCGCGTGTATCGATGAAAATCGCATTGCCCGAATCGAGCACGAAGGGCAGGAAAAAGCCGCCACTGGCACCCGAACCACCGCTGAAGAAGCCGCCTTCGATCTCCGCCTGGGGGCGGAAGTCAACGGCCAGGGCAGGGCTTGAAAGCAGGGTGCTGCTTGCCAGGGCAGCTATAAAAATATTCTTATTTTTCATATCATTAACTCCGCATGTATGTGGCCTTGGGCGAGGCCACTTGGACATGCGGTTAAGATATGTGAGTAAAATACTCAAGTTTATTGATCGACGACGCAGCGGCTATCCAGCGACGTGTTGACGCAGGACCTCAAAAAGCTTCATCCGCAACTTTAGGAATATATAGTTCGCTGTCGGCATGCCGCCCGCCAGTCGGCGGGCGGGAGCGATCAGATAGTGGTTAGCCTTTGAGCGCCGCGATGTTGTCCTTGGCGTAAGTCTCCACGCTGCGCGGCTCATGGCCCGTCATCGTCTTCACGTCGCCGGTCGGTTTGGCGACCCAGCCCTCGCGCACCGGATAGAAGATGGAGGCAAGGAAGCGGGCATAGTCCGCCGGCACGCCGGCCCCTGTCAGAATGCCAACGAAGGTATCGTCGTCGACCGGTGCATAGGCGATCGGTTTGCCGGTGACGCGCGACAGGATCGCGGCGGCTTCGTCGTAGCTCAGCGCTTCCGGGCCGGTGAGATTGTAGGCGCGACCGTTGAAGGCGTCGCTCGTGAGGGCGGCTGCCGCACATTCGGCGATGTCGCGCGTATCGATGAAGCTCGTCTTGCCCTCGGCTGCCGGCACGGCGATCGCGCCATGTGGAGGCAGGTTTTGGTGACACGGTTTCCGGCCGGAAACCGCCGTGGGGGCGTGATGGAATACGACGTCTATATCCAGACTTGCCCGACCCGCTTGGTGCTGGACCGGCTTGCCGACAAATGGGCGGTCCTGGTGCTCGGCAAGCTTGACGAACAGCCGGTGCGCTTCAATCAGCTGAAGCGCGAGATCGATTGCATTTCGCAGAAGGTGCTGTCACAGGTTCTAAAGAAGCTGGAACGCGACGGTCTCGTTAGCCGCAGCGTCTATGCCACCGTGCCAGTGACCGTTGAATATGCGATCACGCCGCTTGGCCGCACGCTGACGTCGACCGTCGCCGCCCTGACGCGCTGGGCCGAAGACAACATCGAGGCGGTGCTGGAGGCGCAGCAAAAATACGACCGCAGCGCCTGAGGCGGCTGCGGCCGACGAGTTGCCGCAGACATCATTCGTCTGCAGCCCGGGAGAGAGGCGTCAGGCGACCAGCTTGAGGCCGATGCCCCAGGGGTCGATGAGGCTGTAGCCATCGCCGGCGCGGTTGACCGGAATTTCCAGCGCATCGAGCTTGGCAAGCGCCGCGGCGCGTTCGGCCGGGTCCTTGTACTGGATCGTATAGTCCGAAAGCCCGGTCATATGGCCTTCGCGCTTCGGTGCGCCACGCGAATTCCAGATGTTGGCGGCGACATGGTGGTGGTACTTGCCCGAACCGAAGAAGCTCGCGCCGGGATAGCGTGCCATCAGCCCAAGTCCCAGCACGTCGCGGAAGAACGCGTCGGCTTCGGGGATGTTGGAGACCTGCAGATGGATATGGCCGATGGCGGTTCCATCAGCCATGCCGTCCCAATTGTCCTTGGGTGCTTCGTCATAGAGCGCCTGGAGATTGAGCGGCAGCGTGTCCATGCCGACGGTGCCGTCGGGCTTGAAGCTCCATTCGGAGCGCGGCCGGTCGCGATAGACCTCGATACCATTACCTTCGGGGTCGGCGAGGTAGATTGCTTCGCTGACCAGATGGTCGGAAGCGCCCTGTAGCCTAATGTTGTTGTGGGCGGCGTGGGCCAGCCAACGGCCGAGCTCCCCGCGGTTCGGCACGAGAAAGGCGTTGTGGAAGAGACCCGGCGCATTGCGGGGTGCCCTGGCAGCGTTGCCTTCGGTTGTCAGGCTCAGGAGCGGGCGGCCGGCAACGCCGAGCGTTTCGCCGCTCTTGCTCGTTTCGATCGGCTTCAAGCCCATGATTCTCTGGTACCAGGCCGAAACAACGGGCAGATCCTGGACGACCAGATGTGCGTGGTCGACATGCGCAGGCATGGCAAGGGCGTGGTCGGTCGGGGTATCCGTCATGTCTGCCTCCTGGGCATCGAAACCGTAGCCGCTCTGCCGGCCCAGTTTCGTTGAAACTGTTGCCAGCAATATGGGCCGGCTCGCCCGTTCACGGAAGCCCGTCAGTCGCTTGATGTTGTGTTCGATGAGCGTTGACAGTGGTTGCCGTCGCCCTACCTCCATTTGAGTAGGGTCACGCGAGCGCGGCGCTTTCGATTTGATTTCAATCAAAGCCGGGAAAGCGGTCGAGGCGCAATCTCCAGACGAGGGATTGGCCCGCCACATCTGGCGCGGCGATCCGTGAGGGCAACAGAAGGAGTGCAGCATGTACAAGAAGATCATCGTCCCGATTGCCATGGATCAGCTCGAGCACGGCGAATCTGTGCTGGGCATCGCCGAGAAGCTGATCGACGAAGGGGGCGAGATTGTCCTGCTCAACGTTGTCGAAGATCTGAATGCCTACGCGCAGGGCTACATGATCGTCGATTTCCCGTTGGAGATGGTCGAGGAATCCCGCAAGCAGGCAAAAAAGACGCTCGAGGACATGAAGACCAAGCACGGGATCAACGGCCGTGTTGAAATTCGCACCGGCGGTGCTGCCGGCACCATCAACGCCTGCGCGAGCGAAGAGAATGCCGATCTGGTGATCATCGCCTCCCACCGGCCGGGCCTGATCGATTACTTCATCGGATCGACCGCGAGCCGCGTGGTCAGCCATTGCCCCTGCGCCGTACTCGTCGACCGGTAACCCACCAACAATAAGAGCGGCTGCGGCGCGATCCTGCGCCGCCACCGCCGAGGAGTCTTCAGATGGACAAGTTTGCGCTTGACGATTTTCGCAGCCGCCTCACCCACCGCAAGGAGGAGCTGCAGGGGCGGCTGGTCAAGATCGAGCACGATCTCGATGAGCCCATGAACGCCGATGTGCCGGATCGCGTGACCGAGCGGGAAGGCGACGAGGTTCTGGAAGGCCTCGGTCTTGCCGGCCAAGAAGAGATCCGCGCGATCGACGCGGCACTCGACCGGATCGCCGCCGGCACCTTCGGCACCTGCGTCCGCTGCGGCCTGCCGATTTCGTCAGCGCGCCTGCAAGCTGTTCCCCATGCGCCGCTCTGTCAGGAATGTGCGGCGGAGGTTGCCCGGGGCGGAAGATGAACCATCGAGCGATCGCCGCCGTGCCCGCAGCGGCGATCTTCGGATCGTTATCTTAGTTCCAGCTTCAGTCTCGGCAGAAAGCGCCCCGGGATTACGGTCGATGCGATGACGCCGTCATCGACCGCGCCCATGCGGCGATAGAAATCGGCAGCGCCCGGGTCGGCATCGATCGTCATGACCGTGGCGCCGCGGTTGAGCGCTGCTTCGACACACCAGGCGAAAAGGCTGCGGCCAATGCCAGCGGCGCGCGCGTCCGGATCGATGAAGAGCTTGTCGAGTTCGGCGATCTGGCCATCGGAGCGAACCTGCGCCAGACCGAGGATCCGCTCGCCATCGACGGCGATCTGCAGGTCCGAATCCTTCCAGTCCTCGGCCGTCAGCGTCAGCGCCGGACGGCAAGCCTCCAGGAAGGCGGCGTCGTATCCCCATACCGCTTTCGATCGCAGGCAAAGCTCGCTGAGCGCGGCCGCCAGTTCCGGCTGAGGGGTGCGCAACTTCGACATGGTTCTCCTCCCGATCGGCGTAATCTTGTCAGCGCATGTGGTCATCGCCGCGCCTGCGAACAAGGTCCCGCGCACTCAGCAGATATGTCATGCGATTGTTGTAATGCGTTGCAAAAGTTGATGCTTTCGCCACGCCACCATATCTTTGCGGCGGCCCAGGGCTGTGGCAGGATGGCGATGATGGCGCGACAGCTACGAGCGTGCCCGAGAAAAAGACAGAGACCCGGGAGAGGGATCGCGTGGAATTCGCTGGCGTCAAATGGAACTATGACCGCTCGGAATTGATTGCCGACGGCATCGTGCACGGCATCGGTCTTGCCGCCGCGCTCGTCGGTGTCACCGCACTGATCTTCTATGCGACGCTTTGGAGCACCAGCGGCCAACTCGCTGCCGCCACCGTCTACGGAGCAGGACTGCTCGCGACGCTGTCGATCTCGTTTCTCTACAACCTCTATCCGATCTCGCGGACCAAATGGTTCCTGCGCCGCTTCGATCATTCCTCGATCTTCATCCTGATCGCCGCGACCTATACACCGTTCCTGCAGCGCGGGTTGGAAGACCCGTTCCTGTTCGTGATGCTGATCGGCATCTGGGCGATCGCGGCCCTTGGCGTTGCGATCAAATGTCTTTTCCCCGGCCGGTTCGACCGGCTGGCGATCCTGCTCTATCTCGCCATGGGCTGGAGCGGCGTGCTCGCTGTCGGGCCGCTCTTGTCGGCGCTGACGGCAACGACGCTGGTGCTGATCCTGATCGGCGGCATCATCTATTCCGCCGGCGTGATTTTCCATGTCTGGGAAAGGCTGCGTTTCCAGAACGCGATCTGGCACGGTTTCGTTGTGACCGGTGCGGCCGTTCACTATTCGGCCGTGGTGAGCTGCTTCAGCGCCGCAGCCTGAGCGGCGGTCAGTTCGGCGCTTCGCCCGCAACCGCAGCGACAGGCGGGTGCTGACAGCCTTCCGATGGCCTGAGGGCCTCCGCCATCCGCGAGATCACGCCGTCGAAACTGGTGAGCCGGCTCTTGCGGTACTGAAGGCGGAAATAGGCGGCGCTGCCGTCGCAGAGCGCGATGGCACGGGTATAAAACACTTCTTCGCCACGGACGCCCGAAAAGCTTGCCCAGGCTGCCGTCACCCGCGCATAGGCGATCCGCCAGTCGCCCTCGCGCTCGATCCCGATGCGGTCGTTGACGTCGGTCTCGAAGTCGCCATCCAGCAATGTGCTGCCAAAGACCGAAAGGGTCGCACCATTGTCGTTGGCATGAAAGCTGGCGCCGTCGCCATTGTCGCCCTGGCTCTGCAGTTCGAAGCCAGGCGGAATGTCGAGCACATAGCCGAAACGCGCATTGGCATAGGGTAGCCAATCGTCGGCGGCCGAGGTTGCCACGGCAGACGAAAGCAGGAGCGTGAGTGCTGTCAGGATGCGCAGCATGCGGGACCTCCTCTCGCTTGCTCGACCCAAAGTCTAGATAGCGCGGCTTCGGTGCAGGGCCTGTTCCTAATGGAACAGCAGCCCCCATGCCACTCCTTCCGCGCGCCGGTGTCAATCCTCGGTAAACGTCATCGCATGGCCGTTGAGGCAATAGCGAAGCCCCGTCGGCGGCGGGCCGTCCGGGAACACGTGACCGAGATGGGCGTCACAGTCGGCACAGCGGATCTCCGTGCGCACCATGAAGTGCGAGCGGTCCTCGATCTCGCGGATCGCCTGGTCGTCGATCGCAGCGAAATAGCTCGGCCAGCCGCAGCCGGAATCGAACTTGGTGTCCGAGCGGAAGAGGGCCCGGCCGCAACAGACGCATTCATAGGTGCCAGTCTGCTTGTTGTTGAGGAAAGGGCCGGTGAACGGACGCTCGGTACCCTGCTGTCGGGTGACGCGGTATTGTTCCGACGAGAGTATGGCCCGCCATTCCGCATCGGTCTTCACCACCTTGGGCGTCTTAACGGTCGTCATGAAAGATCTCCTGTCGTTGCGGCGACTATATAGGAATGCCGCCGGAAGCGCGCAATTCACGTCGCGGCCCGGCATTGCGGTCGACGGCGTGGCGTCAGGCGATCTCGCGGCGGATTACGGTCGGGCCGGCGCCGCGCCGGCGCTTGCTGTTGTTGTAGAAGGCGATGAATTCCGCTGCGGGCAACGCCTTGGAGAACAGCCAGCCCTGGCCATACTGGACACCGCGTTCGATGAGATAGTCGGCCTGCTCCTGCCGCTCGATGCCCTCGGCGACGATGTAGAGATCGAGCGACTTGGCAATGTCGATGATATGCGGCGTAATCGAACTGGTTGCAGAGTCCGTTCCGATCGTGTCGATGAAGGATTTGTCGATCTTCAGTGCGTCGAGCGGAAGCTCCTGCAGGTATTGCAGGCTTGAGTAGCCGGTGCCGAAGTCGTCGATCGCCACCGAGTGGCCGCGCCGGCGGGCCTCCTCGATCGTTGCGCGGGCCGATTTCACATCCATGAAGCCCCGTTCGGTCGCTTCCAGCCAGATCTGCTGGGTCAGTATGCCGGTGTTTTCCAGCACCGCCTGGATCACCGGCAGGATGCGCCCCGATTTGATGTCGTCGGCGGCAAGATTGACGGCAATGTGTAGCGAGCGATCCGCAAGGAGGACCGTTTTCAGCTCGGCAATCGTGGCATAGATGACCTGGTCGGTGATTTCTTCGATCAGGCCGTTCTCTTCCGCCAGCGGTATGAAGAGATCGGGGCGGACCATTTGCCCGTCGGGCCGCCGCCAGCGTACGAGCGCTTCGGCACCGACGCAGATGCCGGTCTTCAGTTCGATGAGCGGTTGATAGTGGACGATGAATTCGCGCCGCTGAACGGCGATGGAGAGCTCTCCGAGCGGCGAAAGGCGGCGCCGCGACAGCCAGACGACGAGGCCGACCATAAGCGCTGCGACCAGGGCGCCGACCGGCAGAAGCAGCAGGCGCTCCCGGTCCATGTCCTTAAAAATGGCGATGTTGGGGGCGCTCGCGACGGCGATCCAGTTTGCGCCATGGGAGGTTGCGAACAGATCGTCGGCGTTGCTGCCGGTTTCGGGAAGTTCGGCGAGCCGGGCCGTAAGCGACGCGTCAGGATTGTTCAGAGTGCCGATCAGGACGCCGTTTTTCGTGGCGACTGCAAGCCGGGTGCCGGGCTCCGCAATCACGTCGACAAATCGAGCCGGGTTGGTCAGTACGGTGTAGGAACGATAGCGAAACGCCGTCATGGGGGCGCCGGTACTGATCGTCGGGTACATCCGCGGGATGACTTCGACGCCGTTGCTCGCGAAGAAATCGGCGGGCGGAGAGCGGGTGAGACGGCGCGGCGGATAGCCCCACGACGTGCACCTGAGCAGCCCGTTTTCGAAATAGCCGATGTCTTCGATGGAGGTCGTATTGACGACGAGGGAGCGCAGCGCTGCGATATGTGTTGCCATACAGGGCGGCATGTCAAACCGGTCGGCGGCTTTCAGCGCCCGGGAGGCTTCCTCGAGCGCCGCATCGGCGCGCATGATGGCGTAGTCGGCAAGATGGGAAAGCCGTGTCTGCTCGCTGCGCACCGCGATCGACCAGGAAAGATAATAGGCCGCCATCATCGGCAGGATCGCGCCGAGTGCAGCCAGGATACTGGCGATGACGACTATGCGAGATCGTTCCAAGCAGGCCTCGCCCGTGATCGTTGTGTTGTTCCGTTTCATGCTGCTTGCGGCAGAAAGACGGTCGATGAGCCGGCGCCTTGCGGTTCACAGATATCGTCGAAGGCAGACGTTCCGAGCAGCCGTTGGTTTCCGCCGGCAGGCGGATCCAGGCTTCGTATTATTTTGAATTGAAGAAGCCTTTACGTACAACTACCACGTCTTATTGTCCCGATTCTAGGACGTTCGATCCTGCTGCGACGACAACTGAATATTATGCTAACAGCATTTTAATTGTTGTCGGCCGCCTCCGCACGAAACGAACGAATCTGATAGTGTTTGGACTGCTGCGTCCGATCTCCGAAGCGACTTAACGGCACATAACGTCGATTTTATCTGGATAAGGCTTGAGGCGCCACAACCCTTCTTTTATGTCGGGTCTTCGATTGATTGTATCGTGAAAACATAAAGGAGCAGGCCAGGACGATGGATGTTGCGGCCCTGACATTTCTGGCTCTCGCACTCCCTTTCGTGGGAGCTTTGGTCGCGCCGCTGCTCACGCGCCTCCTCGGGCACAATGCGGCCTGGGTTCTGGCACTCTTCCCGGCGGCCATTGTCCTGCATTTCACCCGCTTCTGGCCGGACGTGGCCAAAGGCGAGGTGGTCACCGGCGGCTATGCCTGGATCCCGTCGTTCAATGTCAGCTTTTCCTGGTTGATCGATGGCCTGTCGCTGACTTTCGTCCTGCTGATCGCCGGCATCGGCATGCTGATCGTGCTCTATTCAGGCGGTTACCTGAAAGGCCATCCACAGCAAGGACGGTTCTTCTCGTTCATCCTGATGTTCATGGGATCGATGCTCGGGCTTGTCGTGTCCGACAGCTTCCTGATGCTCTTCGTCTTCTGGGAACTGACCTCGATCACGTCGTTCCTGCTGATCGGTTTCGATCATTCGCGCGAAGCGGCAAGGCGCGCAGCCCTTCAGGCGCTGGTCGTGACCGGAGGAGGGGGCCTGTTCCTGCTCGCAGGACTTCTGATCATCTGGAACGTCAGCGGAGTCACCCAGCTTTCGCTGCTCATGGCCTTTGGTACGGAGATGCGCGAGAGCCCGTTCTATCTGGCCGCGCTCATTCTCGTCCTCGGTGGAGCCTTTACCAAGTCGGCGCAGTTTCCGTTCCATTTCTGGCTGCCGAACGCGATGGAAGCACCGACTCCCGTTTCGGCCTACCTGCATTCCGCGACAATGGTGAAGGCCGGCGTCTATCTGTTGATGCGGCTCAATCCCGTGCTCGGCGGCACGCCCGAATGGCAGATCCTGCTGCCGCTCTTCGGCGGCGCCACGCTCGTCATCGGCGCAGCTCTTGCTTGCCGCCAGACCGATCTGAAGCTGATGCTCGCCTATACGACCATGGCCTCGCTCGGGCTGCTGGTCATGCTGACCGGTCTCGGCTTCCCGCACGCGATCGAGGCGGCGGCGCTCTATCTTGTCGCACACTCCCTGTTCAAGGGTGCCCTGTTCATGGTTGCTGGCATCATCGATCATGAGACCGGCGCGCGTGACGTGACCAGGCTCGGGGGCTTGCGCTCCGCCATGCCGCTTACGTTCGTCATTGCGCTTGCAGCCGCATTTTCGATGGGCGGCCTGTTCCCCTTCTTCGGCTTCATCGCCAAGGAGGAAATCTACTACGCGCTCTCCGGCTTCGACCGGCGCTCCGTGGTCTTTGCGGCAATCGCGATCCTTGGCAATGCTCTGATGTTCGCGGTGGCCTTTGCCGTCGCCCTCAAGCCTTTCATCGGTGCGAAGGTGGAGACGCCGAAGGCGGCGCACGAGGCGCCGGTGCTGCTCTGGCTCGGGCCGGCGCTGCTTGCCGCCAAGGGGCTTTCCGCCGCCTTGCTCTCGGGGTTGACCCACGAACTCGTGTCGACGCCGATGGCATCGGCGATATCAGGCGAACCGCGTGCGGTCACGATGTCCGTCGTTCCGCATGTCGGGGTGCCGCTGGCCATGTCGACCGCGACCGCGTTGATCGGGATCGTTTTCTACCTGAAGCTCGATCGTTTGCGTGGTTTCATCGCCGCAATCCTTGCCGATATCGGCTGGGGGCCGGACCGTGGTTTCGACCAGCTCATCCGCGGGCTCGTTCGTTTTTCCGTCGGGCTGACGCGCCGGCTGCAATCCGGCCGCCTCGACGTCTACATGACGGCGACCTTCATCCTGGTTGCCTGCGTGCTGCTGGTCGTTCCGCTCACCTACGGCGAACTGCCGCGCGCGCCGTTCTTTGCACCCGACGTGCCACTGCACGAGCTTGCGATCATGGCCATCGCGGTCATCGGTCTCGTTGCCGTCGTGCTCGCTCCGGATCGGCTGACAGCGATCGTCTCGCTCGGCATCCAGGGCTTTGCCGTTGCCGTCATCTTCCTGCTCTATGGTGCGCCGGATCTTGCCTTCACCCAGTTCATGATCGAGACGCTGTCGGTCGTCGTCCTGGCACTGGTGATGACGCGCCTCAGGCTCTCGCCGTCCGACCATCGGCCGCTTGCCCAGAAGGTCCCGGATTTTGCCATTGCACTCGCCTGCGGCTTGGGTTTCGGCCTGATGCTACTGAAGACGACGGGCGTTCCCTTTGACTCCACGCTGACGGAATTCTTCAATCTCTATTCGAAATCGATCGCGCACGGCGCCAATGTGGTGAACGTCATCATCGTCGATTTCCGCGGTACGGACACGCTGGGTGAGATCGCCGTGGTGATGGTCACCGGTCTTGCCATCCTGTCGCTGGTCCGCTTGAGGGCTGGTTCTCTCCGCCGCATCGCCGACAATGATCCGGATGCGGAGGAACGCGCATGAAGTCGGTGATCTTCCGGGCCGTCGCCCCTTTTCTCACCAGCCTGATGGTGCTGTTTTCGATCTTCGTGCTGCTGCGCGGCCACAACGAGCCCGGCGGCGGCTTCATTGGCGGGTTGATCGCGGTTTCGGCGCTGGCGATCTACGGCATCGCCTGCGGCGTCGAGACGGTGCGCCGTGCGATCTATTTTCACCCGATGGCGATTGCCGGCGCGGGGCTGTTCGCAGCGACGGTCGCCGGCCTGATCTCGATTGCGGCACGCGTCCCCTTCATGACCGGTCTCTGGATCTATCCTTCGGTTCTCGGCCTGGAAGTCCCGCTCTCGACGGTGATGCTGTTTGATTGCGGCGTCTATCTCGTCGTCGTCGGGGCGATCAGCTCGATTGCGCTTTCGCTCGAAGAGCGGGGAGGCGAGTGATGGAAGCCTGGTTCGCGCTGCTCGTCAGTATCTTCTTCACGGTCGCCGTCTACCTGCTGCTGTCGAAATCCATCATCCGGGTGTTGCTTGGTGTTGCCATTCTCGGCAATGCCGTCAATCTGCTGATCTTCACCGGAGGGCGGCTGACGCGCGGCGTGCCGCCGGTCGTCCCCGGCCACCAGGACGCGCTCACGGGACCGGCGGCAAACGCTCTGCCGCAGGCACTGATCTTGACAGCGATCGTGATCTCCTTCTCCTTCTTCGCTTTCTTGCTGGTTCTCGCGTGGCGCGCCTACGAGGTGCTGCAGACCGACAATACCGACGAGATGCGCGTCGCCGAGCCGAAGGACGAGCCGGCTCCGCCGCTTGGATACTGACCGACCCATGGCCGCTTCAACTTCTCCCCACGCAGATCTTTCCGCCGCACTCGTTCTCGAGCCGGTCGCTTCTGCCGATTGGCTGGTGATCCTGCCGGTCGCCTGGTGCCTGGCGATCGGCGCACTGCTTGTCATGCTGCGCCGAAAGATCGATTGGCACCCTTACATCGCTGTCCTCGGACTGGCCGGTCTCGTGTTGATAGACATTCTCCTGCTTCGGCATGTGCTTGCGAGCGGTCCGGTGACAATGGTCATGGGACGCTGGCTGCCGCCCTTCGGCATTGCCTTCACCGTTGATCTGACGGGCGCTCTGTTTGCGTTGACCGCCTCGGTGGTGGCACTCGCCGGCGGGATCTATTCGCTCGCGGATATCAACGACAGCGGTCGGCGCTACGGCTTCTACCCGTTCCTGATGCTGCTGATGGCCGGCGTTTCGGGTGCATTTCTGACGGGGGACATCTTCAACCTTTACGTCTGGTTCGAGGTGCTGCTGATCTCGTCGTTCGGCCTCATCGTGCTCGGCTCCGAGCGCGAGCAGATCGACGGAGCGGTGAAGTATGGTTTCCTCAATCTGGTCGCGACCACCCTGTTTCTGATCACGACAGGCTATCTCTATGCGAGCTTTGGCACGCTCAATATGGCCGATATCGCCCGCAAGGCAGAAGGCCTTGCCGGCACGGCGCCGCTGATGACGCTGACGGCGCTCTTCGTGCTGGCCTTCGGCATGAAGGCGGCGGCGTTCCCGGTCAATTTCTGGCTGCCGGCCTCCTACCATACGCCGCGCGTCGTGGTGTCGGCGCTCTTCGCCGGCCTGCTCACCAAGGTCGGCATTTACGCCCTGATCCGCGTCACCGTCATGCTGCTGCCGCTCCAGCGCGAGGAACTGAGCTTCGTCATTGCCCTTGCCGGCGCGCTCACCATGCTCGTCGGTGCCTTCGGGGCGCTGGCGCAATCGGATTTCCGCCGCATGCTCGGCTATCTCGTGGTCTCCGGCATCGGCTCGATCCTCGCCGGGATTGCGGTCGGCGGGCCGGGCGGCATTGGCGGTGCGATCTTCTATGCGTTGCACTCGATGCTCGTCATGACTGCGCTTTATTTCGCATCCGGCGTTGCGGCCAAGCTCGGCGGCAGCTTCTCGCTTTCGTCGCTGGCAGGCCTTTATCGTCGCCACGCCGGTTTCGCGGCGCTGACGCTCATGCTGGCCTTCGCCGTTTCCGGTCTGCCGCCATTCTCCGGCTTCTGGCCGAAGGTCATGCTGGTCAAGGCGGCGCTCGATATCGGCGCCTGGTGGCTGGCCGCGGCCCTGCTTTTCACCGGCTTCCTGACGACTGTTGTCACCGGGCGTTTTTTCCTGCTGGCCTATTGGCGCGATGCGGCAGCCGGGGAGGTCACGACCGCTTCCGCGACGATCTCGCCGGCGGCGCTGCTGCCGCTCACCGTACTGGTCATCCTGGCTTTGGCGATTGGTCTCTACCCGGAGCCACTGCTTTCGACCATTCAAAGCGCTGCTGCCTCGCTCGCTGAGCCCTCGGCCTATCTGAACTCGGTTTTCCCGGGAGGTGCCCCGTGACCAAGTTCCTAACCATCAACCTGGTGTTCACGGCGATCTGGGGTGCGATCAGCGCCAGTTTCTCGCTGGCCAATCTGATCCTCGGCTTCGCCGTTGGAGCGCTGTCTCTATGGCTGATCCGGCGCGAGCTCCAGCCCATCACCTATCCGGTGCGTCCGCTCAGACTGTTGTTGTTGACCGCTCTCTTTTTCAAGGAACTCGCAATCTCGGCCACAAAGGTCGCGCTCATGGTCATCCAGCCGAAGATGAAGCTGAAGCCCGGCATCTTTGCCTATCCCTTGACGGTCAGGAGCGATTTCGAAATCGCGTTGCTCGCCAATCTCATCACGCTGACGCCTGGGACCTTGTCGGTCGACGTTTCCGCCGACCGCCGGACGCTCTACGTCCACGCGCTCGATTGTGCCGATCCCGGCGGCCTCAGGCGCGATATCGCCAACGGCTTTGAACGGCGGATAAAGGAGGCTTTCGAATGAGCCTGCCAGACCAGATCGAAGCCCTCGCTACGGGCTTTGCACTCATCGCGCTGTCTGCTGCCCTCCTGATTACTGTCTGGCGCATCATCCGCGGCCCGACCTTACCGGATCGCGTGCTCGGTCTCGACATGCTGGTGGCGATCGCCATCGGCCTGATTGCCGTCGTCGCGATCCGCACTGGTTTCAATCTCTACATCGACATTGCCATTGCCCTTGGCTTGGTCGGATTCCTCGCGACCGTCGCCTTTGCCCGCTTCATCCTGGCTCGCGGGCTTTCGCCGGAAACGGCCAACGTTGAGCGGAGCTCGCCGGAATCAAAGCGCGCGTCCGCACCGAGATCCAATGCGGTCCGTCGCAAGCACAAGGGAGGGCGCCGATGAACCCCGTCCTGGACATGGCCGTTGCTGTATTGGTTGCCGCTCTGTTGATCGTCGGCGCGATCTTTTCGCTGCTTGCGGCAATTGGCATCTTGCGTTTTCCCGATCTCTACACCCGTATGCATGCCGCGTCTAAGGCCGGCACCGTAGGTTCAGGCCTGTTGCTGTTGGCTGCGGGCGTTCATTCTCTGGATGCGGCAATACTGATTCGGGCGCTTGCAGGCTTCTTCTTCTTCGTTCTGACTGCACCAATCTCGGCTCATCTCTTGGCAAAAGCCGCACATCAGGCCGGTTACAAACTTACGAAGCTGTCAGTTGTAGATCAGCTTCCACAAAAGTAGAGCCACGTCATCGCTGATCGATGACATTTCTGAATCTGTATTTCAGAACTTTGCGATGCAGTGTGGCCATTTTAGCAAATCGGAGATAAAGTTGCTAACTGTCGGCAAATTTATGTTTGGACATTTCACGCATCGATGTTAATCGAGTAAATGTAAAGTGTCGTCGTGGAAATACTTTGATCTGAAATTCCAGCTTGAGTTGTGAATGTTGGTTGTTGCTTTGAGAGTTCGGTCGTCCCGGTGACTCGGCAGCAGGTTTCGTAATCAAAATTCCTACTCTTGATATCGTGGCCGGCGTTTGTCCTTGCCGCGTTTGATGGTCCATCCCAAGGCAGCGAAGGCTTCCTGGCGGCCCTTGCAAGCGTTCCTCCCCCCGAGACGCCGTTTCGGGTTGTGCTGAAGTCCGATAGGAGAAAGAAATGACTGAAACAGCGCTTGGCGCGAGCCATGAACTTCTGGTTGAGCTGACGGCGGAAATCGTTGCCGCCTACGTCAGCAATCACGTGGTTCCCGTCGCCGAGCTTTCCACGCTGATCGCAGATGTGCACTCGGCGCTCAACAACACCGCGGCGCCGGCACCGGTCGTCATCCCCGTTGAAAAGCCGAAGCCGGCCGTGTCGGTTCGCAAGTCCGTCCAGGACGACCAGATCACCTGCCTCGAATGTGGCGGCACCTTCAAGTCGCTGAAGCGCCACTTGATGACTCACCACAATCTGTCGCCGGAAGAATATCGCGAGAAATGGGACCTGCCGACCGACTACCCGATGGTCGCGCCCGCCTATGCGGAAGCACGCTCGCGTCTCGCCAAGGAAATGGGCCTCGGCCAGCGCCGCAAGCGCCGTGGCAAATAAGACTTCAACCGTCTGGTGAAGCCTTGCGGCTGGTTGCTGCAATTTGCCTGACGGCATTTGGTTTGAACACAAGGGCCGGGCCTGAGCGTCCGGCTCTTGTGTTTTGTACTGTCAGCAGCGCGGTCGCTGCGGCAGGTCCTGACGGCGCCTTGAAGCCTTTCGCGCAAACGTGCGCAGCGGTTTTGCGATAACGACATGCGAAATATCATAAAACTTAAAGCGCAAGGCGCGAACCTGAAAGATCGCGACGCGCTTTAGGCGGCCAGCCGAAGCTCGGCTTCGTTCTTGATGCGGCGGATCATCGAGCGCAGGCCGTTGGCGCGCTGCGTCGACAGGTGCTCGATCAGGCCGATCTTGCCGAAGGTATCGATGGCATCGGTCTTGGCGATCTCCGAGGCATGTTTGCCGGAATAGATGGCGAGCACGATTGCGACCAGGCCGCGCACGATATGCGCATCCGATTCACCTTCGAAAGTCAGGACAGGGTCCTCCGGATTGCCGGCCGTCTGGGTGACGAGCCAGACCTGGCTGGCGCAACCCTGAACCTTGTTTTCCTGGGTCCGCTTGGCTTCCGGCATGTCCGGCAGAGCTTTGCCGAGTTCGATCACATAGCGATAGCGATCCTCCCACTCGTCGAGGAAGGCGAAATCGTCGATGATCTGGTCAAGCGTCGTCATGGTCCGGGTCCAGTTATCAGGGGATTATACGCCCGCCGGTCCTTGCCGCGAACGAGCTTTGTCCCTGTTCATGCCCCTTTGCCATCAGGCATGCGGGCTTTCAGTCCTCATATAGGGGATGGCAAGCCCATTGAGAACCGCCAATAACAGTTACCTTGGGTGTCGGCGGCATTTCGCCGGCGCGGTCAGATCGAAACGCTTGACGGGAAGATGAAGGCATTTCCGGCGCCTGCATCGATCCCGCCGAGTTTGCCGACGGCCGCCGACAAGGCATGGCCGGCCGCGCGCGCATCGTCAGCGTCACGGGCAGATCCCTCGGTGTGCAATTCCTGCTCGGCCTTTCGCAACAGCTGCTTTATCTGCTCGGCAAGCGATTTGAGTTCGGCGGCCAGTTTCGTGGTGGCGCCGGACTCACCGTCATCGTCGCTGAATTCGCGATAGGCGCGCTCCGCGAAGCTTGTCGGCTCTGCGGACGTGGCTGCATCGTTTCCTGGGATAGCACCTTCCACTTGCGCACTGCCGGCATCTGCCAAGGCGGCCACGGCCGCAGCGGAGGCAACACCGTTTATCGCTCCGGCACCGTCTGCGCCGGCCAACTGCTGGGCTGCCGTGCCGAGTTGCTGAGCGAGTTGCTTGGCGAGCCTCGCGAGCGTTTCCGGATCCGATGCGAAGAACCGGAGCATGCGAAGCTGTTCCTTGATGTCGTCGAGCTTCTTCTTTGCTGCGGCGGCGCGGTCACCAGTGTCGTCATCGGTGCCGAGGAGCAATGCGGCCGATGCCGGGCTCTTGCCTTCGACGGCGGTCGATGTGCCGGCTGTCGCTGGCCGCGTCACGCCCGCATTCGAAAAAAGCCCGTAGATCTGCATTGGGTGCCTCCGCTTGCCGTGCGGCGGACCTAAGCAGCCACGGCTTGTGCGTGGCTGGCTCTTGGCGATCAAAGGTTGCGCCTGAAAAGAAAACGCCGCGAGGGGATGGGATCCTCGCGGCGGCCACGACAGGGCGGCAAGTCAGGCAGTTAAGTTGCGAATGGGTGGCCCGCCGGTCTCGACCGAGGGCTTGGCATGACTACTGGATGATCGCGGCCTTGGGATCGAGGCGCTTTTCCGGAACCGGCGTGCGCTTGAAGACAGGCTCTGCATCGATGGTGCTGACCTCGGTGGCGGGTGCTGCCACATCGGCAGCGGGCTTGACCGTGCCGGTCATGACCGGTGTGACCGTTCCGGTCATCACCTTGGCATCGGGTTGGGCCGCATCGGTTTCGGCAAACTGGGTATCCAGGAACTCATAGGCGATACGAGCGCCTTCGCGGGCCCTGTGGCCGAGGGCGACGAAGGTCTCTGCCCCTTTCTCGCAAATCTCAGGCTTCTGGATGCAGATGGCGCTGATGTATTGGAAGGCCTCATTGGCGGCGGCGAAGGTGTCGCCAAGCTCGACCTTGGGAGCGTGCTCCAGCTTCTGCGAGCTCGACGGATCGAGGAATGGCAGCAGCACCAGCACCAGCGAAAACCAAAATGTCGCCTTGATGAGAAACCACATGTTCTGCCCATCCTTCGTTCAGCTGCCTGAGCTCGCCAGTCTTCTAGCCGGCTTTTGTGCCTTCGGCATCCCGCAGCGCCGTCGTATCCCCTGATACCCGTTCACGCTGCCGTCGTTTCCTCGGGGAGCTGCTGCCTTCGAGGCAGCGTCCGTCCCTTTGTTGACACCGACATTAGGACGGGAATCACAAGACGGCTTTTCAAAATCGCGCGGCATTTGCTTCAAATTTTAATGAAATGCCGCCGCCGAGTGCTTTGCCGCGCATTTGTGTCGCATTTTAGCTTTCGCCGTTAAGGTTCGTGGCGGGACCCTGTGTGCGAAGCCCGGAAGCATCGGCAATGGCGTGCCGGCGGGCTCGCCACAATCGTTAACGCTGTGCAGAAAATGCACAGAAATCCGTTGCTTACGCCCCGTTAACCACAAGAAATGAAGGTCGCTCGATTTGCTCCAAAACGGGATTTTTCGGCCGTTTCGCACCGTTCCGGCACGGGCGCGTTTATTCTTTCATTAAGCCGGGGATGCGAGATTCCGACATGTCACGAGGCGGTCTGAATCGCGGTTTCCAAATAGGGGAAATCGGTCGCGCCAGCCTCGCAAGAACAACAAATGTAGCAGGGTAAAGCGTGAGCGTATTGCGTAACATGGCTGGCAGATGGGCGTCCCGCGTGGACGAGATCGCGGCCCTGTGGCTGCCCCGTCGTGAGGCTTCTTCGCCCGCCGGGCGCCGCGACACGAAACGTTTGCGCACTGTTGCGGCCGTGTCTTTGACGACACTGCCGGTGGCGCCGCTCGCCCTGTCGCTCGCCATACCCGTGTCCTCGGCCCTGCCGCTCGGAACCGCTCTTTGGGCTTCCGCTTCGCTACTGGCGGCAGCCGTTGCGATCGCCCGCGGCCGAGCGCCGGAAACTGCTGCGCCGGCTCCGTCCGATCCCGTTCTCCGGGACCTCTCGGCAGCCTATGACCTGTTTGCGGGCCTCGTGACCGTGCATGACCTGCGCGGCAATGTCCTTTCCGTGCATGGGCGCGATGCCGCCGAGCACCTGACGCTGATGCGCGACCCGGCGGGCCGCGGCTTCATCGAGCAGATTCACGTCTCCGACCGCATTACGTTCCTGAGCGCGATCGACATCCTTCGCCAGGGCGGCGATCGGGCGACGGTCGATATCCGTATCGAACGGCGGACCTTGCCGATCGAAGGCGAACAGTTCGTCTACATGTCCTGCGACTTGGCGCCCTTGCGCGACCGCGATAGCAACTTGACGGCGATCCTTGCGCAGTCGCGCGATGTCTCTCAGGAGGCAGGCCTGCGCGCCGAGGCGGCGGCCCGGACCGCCGAAGCGGAGTCTGCGAACGATGCCAAGACCCGTTTCCTCGCCGCCGTCAGCCACGAGCTGCGCACGCCGCTGAATGCCATCCTCGGCTTTTCCGACGTGCTGGGCGGCGAGTATTTCGGCAAGCTCGAGAACGATCGCCAGCGCGAGTATGTGAGCCTCATCCACAAGTCGGGCGAACATCTGCTCTCCGTCGTCAACACCATGCTCGACATGAGCAAGATCGAGGCGGGACGCTACGAGCTCATGCCCGAGCCGTTCCGCGTCGCCGAGGCGGTTGCCGCCTGCGAGGCGATGCTGTCGCACCAGGCCGCGGAAAAGGGCGTCAAGCTCGTCAGCCGCGTCACCCGCGGCATTGGCGAAGTCAATGCCGACCAGCGCGCCTTCCAGCAGGTTCTCATCAACCTGGTCGGCAACGCCGTGAAGTTCACCGACCATGGCGGCGTCGTGACGATCGACGCTGAAGTGGACGGTGCGATGCTGAAGCTCTCGGTCAGCGACACCGGCATCGGTATTGCCGCCGACAAGCTGGAGCTGCTCGGTCAACCTTTTGTCCAGATCCAGAACGACTATACACGCCGCTACGAAGGCACGGGTCTTGGCCTTTCGCTGGTCAAGGGCCTCGTTGCCCTTCATGGTGGCGACCTCACGATTCGCAGCCGCGAGGGTGAGGGGACCGTCATCGTCGTGACGATACCGCGCGACGGCTCCGGCATCGCCGTTGCCGAGCAAGAAGAGCAGCGTTCGTCGGTGACGGTGGAATTTCCGCCGCGCCTACGCGACGGAGAGGCGAGGCCGGCCGCCGAAGGAGGGCGGTCCGAAGACGTTGGTTTGAACGAGGAACGGGGATATGGCGCCGCGCAAGCGAAAACAGCCTGAACGGAAGAAGGCCGCGCGGCGTGCGCCTGGCCTGGCCGTGCGCGGGCTGGCTCTTGCCGGACAGGGTGTTGGGCTTGCCGGCCGGCTGATGGCGCGCCATCCCCTGGTCTCTGGCGGCTCGGCCGCCTTCCTGGTCGTGTTTTCCTTCGTTGCCGCCAATGCCATGTGGTACCAGCACGGTGTGCACCCGTCACCGCTGATGCGCACCCGCGTGCCGCTCGTCAGCGCCGAAACCGCGCAGCGGATCGCCATCGCCAAGGGCGAAGAGATCGAGCCGCGCAACGTGACCACCTTCGTCATCGAGCGCGAGGGCGAGGCCAAGGCGGACAATGTCGAGGACGTGATAGCTGCGACTTCCGCGGATCTGCCGACGGAAAAACCGTCGCCTGAGCGCGTGGCAAGCGTGCCCGGTGGCGCGACCTCGAAGCTCGTTGCCGACATCCAGAAGGAACTGAACCGCGTCGGCCTTTATGACGGCGCGCCGGACGGGCGCAGCGGCCCACGGACGGCGGCCGCCATCCTGCGTTTCGAAGCGCAGGCCGGCCGCGCCGAGACGGGTTCGGCCAGTACGGAGTTGCTGCAGGCACTTCGGGCGGCACCTGGCGATCAGGCTGCTCAGGTCATGCCGGCGGGAAGGCCTCTTACCGAGGCCAAGGGCAGTGGCGTGGAGATCGATCCGGTCGCTGCCGCCATTCGTTCCTCCGAGAAGGAGAGCAATTTCGTTCCGCGTGCCGAAATCCCGGTTTCGAGCGCCCTGGTGCTGAACATCCAGAAGGGGCTGAGCAACCTCGCCTATGCGGATGTGACGGTCGATGGCGTCGCCGGAGCGCAGACGCGGGCGGCGATCCGCCATTTCGAGAAACATTACCGCCTGCCGCAGACCGGTGAACCGAATGCCCAGGTCTTGAAAAAGCTCAAGGAAATCGGCGCACTCTGATTGCCGGTGGGTTTTGACGGCGCCACGGATTTGCCTGCGCCGTCCAGCGCGTGTATCAGCCTTTCATGCGCCTGAAGTCTCACATCTTCGTCTCATCCCTCTTGCGCCGCGCGTTTTCGCTCGGCGGCTATGCGGCCGTGCTGCGCAAGGGAGCGGAGGAGGCCGGTGCGATCTTCATCCGCCAGCGGAGGCGGCTCGGCACCGAGACGCTCTTTGCCCCGGCTCCGCAGAATTTCTTCGACGACGAAGTCGCGCTCGGCCGCAAGTTCGAAGTGAGGCTGCGCGACAGCGACGCTGAGCGGGTCGATGCGGCGCTTGCGAGCGAAATCCGCTTCGATCCGGATTGCTGGATCGTGGAAATCGAGCTGGACGACCATGGCGATCTGTTCGAGGTGGTTCCGGAGGAAGGGGCAAGCCGGCCCTGACACCGTCTTGCCGATTGCAATGGCCGCATCGCAGGACCGCAGGCTCCGACCGGCCGCGAGTGGAGCTGGATCATCGACGCGATGGAACAGCTTTTCTAGGGCGGGCGAGGACTCACCGGTACGCCCAGCATGTTCCCGACACGGGAAGCAGACCTGCATCAAGGCGACGTGCGGAGCGAGAGATTTCTGCGCCTAGCCGCGTCGGCGCCCGAAAAGTCGCTGTGGCTGCACGTTGCCGGCGGCCGCTGCAATCTTGCGAGGGCCGATCTGCCGCGCATCATTGGCGGGATTTTCGGCGAAGTAGGCTTCGTGCCTCGCCGTTGGAGTGGTTTCTTCCGCCTCAGCCTCGATCCAGCCATCGAGCTGTTCGCGGCAGGCGGTACGGTTCATGGCGCCGATCAACGCTTCCGCATGGCTCGTCTCGCCGAAGGGCTCGCGAAGATGCGGATACAGCGCCTGAAGCACGAAACCGGCATCGGCCGCCTGGACATCGAGAGCGACGAGGCTCGTCGCAAGCCGCTGTCCGGAAATATCGAGCAGGATGCGCTCGACATGGGCGTCCTTGGTGCCGAGCGCCTGGCCGAGGACGCGCGAGAACAGGATGATCTCGCCGCTGCGGGCAAAGCGAACAAGCAATGCAGCATGCACGTCATTGATTGCCTCGGATGAGGCGGCCGGCGTGGGGTTGCGTGACCCCGCTCGCGCCAGGGTCTTGATCTCGTGCCTGAGCGCTTCTTCGCGGGCGGTGCGCAAGGAAGCGGCTGCAGCCTCCGGGTGTGGCTGTTCCGCCACCGCCTGCTTTGCCGCGCTGCTGCGCGCGGCAAGCCCGAGTGGATTGTGGTGCTCGACCAGGGCATCGACGACAAGGGGGGAGAGGTTGGGACGCCGCGCGATCGCTGCGGCATGTTCCGGCCCGCGCTCGCGGATGACCGCAATGAGAGTGCGGTCCGCTATCGCCTTCGAACGCGTCAGGAAAATCGCGGCAATCGAAATCGGCATGCCACCGATCAATGCGGCGACCGGCTCAGGAATCTGCGAGCACTGGGAAAGGGCTGCGGCCGCCTGACGGCGGGCTTCGTTGCTGGAGCCGAGGAAGAGCGGTTCGAACAGTTCGGCAAACTGCTTCATGTCGGATTTGCGGGGGATGCGCAGGCTTTCGAAACCGGTAACCGTCGCCATCAGGACAACGTCCTTCAAGCGGCCGGTCTGTGGCCTTTCCAACTCACGAAAGCGATCCGTCACGGTAATTCCCTGCACGCAAAACATGATCGCCGTTTCCGGTGATCCGGAAAGGCACACGTCGCAAAAATTAGAAGAAAAGCGTTAGCGCACTGTTAACTATGGATGTTGGAGCTTTATTCAGGCTTGCGGCACATGCGTGGCGCGCGACAGGGCCGCCCGTTCGCCCCGCTGGCCCCGCATTTCTCGGGGACATCCGCGGCATCAGCCATAAAAAATCCACATGCGGTCACGAGTTATCGCGGCGACGGTCAAGGGCTCCGGACGCCCGCCGACGTTTGGAGGCCAAATGAAGAGGGGCCTCTCCATGGGAGATATGGAACTGTGAAGAAATTTATCCTGCGCGCGGCGGCGGTCTGCGCGCTCCTCGCGGCGCCGGTTGTCGCCGAGGCCGCCGAAGGCTTTGCCACTGCCAATGTGAACATGCGCTCCGGTCCGAGCACCCGCTATCCGGCGGTATCGTTGATCCCGGTTGGCGAATCGGTGGAAATCCACGGATGCCTTGCGGATCTGCCGTGGTGCGATGTCTCGTTCTACGGTGGGCGCGGCTGGGTCGCCGGGCGTTATGTCCAGGCCGACTATCGCCGCAATCGCGTTTACGTCGAGCCCCGCTATTATCGCCCGCTCGGAATTCCAACGGTCGTCTTCCAGTTCGACAACTATTGGGACCGCAACTACCGCGGCCGTGACTTCTATCGCGAGCGCGATCGTTGGCGCCACGGACCGGATTGGGTCGACGACCGCCGGAATCGTCGCGACTGGGAGCGCCAGCGCGAGCGCGACCGCCGCGACTGGGAAAGTGACCGCCGCCGCGAGCGCCGGGACTGGGAAACCGGTGAACGTGAAGACGAGTGGCGGCGCCGCGAGAGCGAATGGAACCGCGAGCAGACCGTGCGTGAAGAGCGCCGCGAATGGGAACGTCGCAGCGACGGCGTGCGCGTTCGCCAGAACGATGACGGCATCTACGAAGGCGCCCGCCCGGCACCGTTTGTTCGGTGCCAGTTCGACGATCCGAACTGCGAAAACTGACGTGGAGCGCCTGAAACGGCGTTCTTGCGTTGGACTGGAAAACGGGCGGCTCTGGCCGCCCGTTTGCTTTTCGGCGCTCCGGTTTTCTGCAGCTTCTGGCGGAACCAAACGCCATCCGGAGCGTTGAGACGGCGCAGACAAGGGAGCATTGTAATGGTGGAAAAGAAACTGGAGGCCGTGCAGACAGTCAGCGAAAATGTTTCGCAGGCGCAAGCGCGCGCTGAGGTTGATGTGCAAATCGCCGAACTGCGGGCGGAAATCGCCCGGCTGACCGAAGCAGTCTCTGCGATTGGCAGCGGCACGAGGGCAGTCGTGCAGGGCGAGGCGGAGTTGATGGTGGAACGCGTTCGCGAGCGCGTGCGCGAGGAGCCGCTGTCGACGCTGGTGGCGGTTGCCGGGGTGTCGTTTCTGTTTGGCCTGATCTCACGACGCTAGCGAAAAGCCGCGGTTTGCGAACCGCCGCTCCGGGTTGTTACCTCGGATACATCTCGGGGGCTCGTCTGGCGAGATAATGAATATAGGTTGGTGTCGCAGCGGTGTATTAGCATTCTGTTAACCAGCCTATGGCTCAATCGGGGCGGACCCGTTATCATCGGGCTGTATCGTGTGAACCAGAAGAGCAACATCCGGGCGACCGGAAGAAGGAGCAAACGAGAAAAGCGCGCCTGTCCAGGCAAGGCCTGGAAAAATGCGCTGGCCCGAGAGGGCAGGGTGAAATCTGTACGGTAGTTCATCCGTCTCAAGACTTTGTGGAGACGAGCATGGCAGACGTCATCAGAATTCAGGACCGAAAGGTTCGCGTACCGCCGCGTAGACCGCCGGCCATATCGGGCGGGGCCAAAGTGCTTCTGTTTACCGGTATCCGCTACGAACGCCTCGACCGCGACCCGCAGCCGACGGCACCCGATGGACGCCGGATCAAGAAGCAGTAACGTTCGATTTCCCGCATCGGCGGCCGGTTGCGTCCGAGCGCGCGTCCTTGGCCCGAAACCTCAGGGTCCTTCACCATAATTCCTGCACTGAACGTAGTCTTTGCGTTGGCTGTCTGCCGCACGAAGCCGCGACTGCGCGGTCAGATGCCTTCACGTCCGAAGCATCTAGAGCGCCGTGCGTTCAAATGAACGCACTAAGGTCGCTCTAGCACTTTGTTTCTAGAGCATCTTTCCGCTTCAAGTGGTTCCACTTGAAAGCGGGATACTCTAGCGCCGAAATGGCTCGCAGCTTGATTCCGCAAGGAAATTGCGGACCTGCTCCTCGAAACTGTCGACCGGCGCCATCGCTCTCAAAACGGCATAGCCGTCCTGTTCCTTCATCTCCACCATGATCGATTGTGCCAGCGCCTCCGGCGGAGCCTTGCGCAGTTCTACCAGCTGAATCGGCGTCGCGACGACAAGATCGAGCTTGCCGTTGACCGCCGTGTGGTCGTTCATGCTGAAGACTTCGTTCGAATTGCTGTCGAAGACCGCGAGCGACCAGAACGGCACGCTGCCGCTGGCGAGGAAGCGCGCCGGCCCGTCCGAGATCGAGAAGCTGCAAACGGCCGCCCTGAGGTAGGGATCGTCATTGGCAAGGCCGGTCGACCCCGGCGTGCTCGTCAGCGCGAAGAAACTGTCCATCTCGAGCAGCCCCAGCACGCGGGTATAGGCGTCGCGGCCGGTAAATTGCGGCAGCGACAGGATGATGATGATGTGCAGCAGGGCGGCGCCGACGAGGCCGAGGACCGTGGCGAAGAGAACCTTACGCATCGCCGCACCCGGTCTTGGTGATAACAGGCATGGCGAGGTCGATCAGGCCCGAGGAACCCGCCGTCGGCGTGTCGAGCAGCGTCAGGACCAGCCGGAAGGTCCCCGCATGGCGCACGGCCAGCCAATTGTCCGGCTGGGCGTTCGGCGACACATGGATCGTGAAATTGCTGTTTTCGCTGCGCAGCACCGTCCAGGAATTGAGGGCCGAGGGCAGGTCGGAGCCGGGACGCAACGGCAGGCCGTTGGCATTCGCGGCATAAAGCGTCCAGAAGCGAGCCTGCGGCGTCAGCCCCGTGACGTCATAGGAGCAGGTCGCCTGGAGCTTCTGGCCCCTGTCGTCGGTCTGCGCGCTGAACATCAATCCTTCCGCGCCACCGTACAGAAGTTCCCCCGCGCGCGCCCGGTGTGCCTTGGCATAGGGATCGGCATTGATCGTCTGCGCTTCCGGAAAAGCGACCCACGGGCCGATCGCGATCGAGCCGAAGCCGACGGTCGCCTTCAGCGCCCATACGGCCGAGGCAATGCCGCCGCCGAAGGCGATGGCAAGAGCGAGGGCGACGAGGAAGGGGATTCGAAACAAGGGCGGCTCTATCGGAAATCGTTCTGTGGCGGGGCAACATGGGGTTGCCTCCATATCTCGCCGAAATTGGCGCCCGGCGCAACGGCGACTGACGGGTCGCGCGCGGCCTCACGATGAGATGGATGCCGCGGGCCTGGCCGGGAGACTTTAGTTGCTGGCGGCATTGGGGTCCGTCTGTCCGGAGCGTTTTTCTTCGGCAGCGCCGAGGGCGGCGAGCCTGCCGCCGGCCTTTTCTGGCGCTTTCAGTGCTGGGGCCTTTTCGAAGGTCTCGCCGATCGTGCGCAGCAGGCGGGTGACCTCGGCCGACAACGAGCGCGGGCGGACGAGTGGCGGCAGGGCGTTCTCGTCCGGCTTGGCCGTCGCGACCTCTGGCTGCTTCGCCGGCGCCGTCGGGGCGGTGACGCCGGGGATAGCGCGGTGCTCGATGCCTTGCTCGGCATAGTCCATTAGCCGCTTGAAGGTCATCGCCGGCAGGGAGCCGCCGGTCATGTTGTTGGTGGACGTGTAGTCGTCGTTGCCGAACCAGACGGCGGTCGTATAGTCGCCGGTGAAGCCGGCGAACCAGGCGTCGCGATAGGCCTGCGTCGTGCCTGTCTTGCCGCCGACGACAATGCCGTTGTCGAGCGCAGCCTTGCGCGCCGTGCCGATGATCGGAATCTGCGTCAGCATCGAATTCATCGATGTATTTGCGGTTTCCGAAAGCACGCGCCGCGCCGGCGGTTCGTCACGCCCGAAGTCGTAAAGAATGTCGCCGTCATAGTTGAGAATCTGGCTGATCCCGTGGCGGCGCGACTGCATGCCGCCGGCCGGAAACACGGCATAGGCGGTCGCCTGATCGAGCACGGTGACTTCCGATGTGCCGAGCGGCATCGTCTTGTCGGTGCGCAGCGGTGTTTCGATGCCCATGTTCTTGGCGGTCTGGGCGATCAGATCGGTGCCGAGTTTGTCCTTGGCGAGGCGCACGGGGATGGTGTTGATCGACTTGGCGATCGCCGTCAGGATGGTGATGCGACCGGCATAGCTGCGGCCGTAGTTCTGTGGTGACCAGCCGCGCCAAGTGATCGGTGCGTCGACGACGACCGTTTCCGGCGTCATGCCTTTTTCCATCGCCGCTGCGTAGGTGTAGACCTTGAAGGAAGAGCCTGGCTGGCGCAACGCGCGGGTCGCCCGGTTGAACTGGCTTTCGCCGTAGTCGCGGCCGCCGACCATGGCGCGCACCGCGCCGCCGTTTTCGATCATGACCAGCGCGCCCTGCTTCACATGGAAGCTCTCTCCATATTGGCGCAGGCTCGATTCGACCGAGTCCTCGGCAGCGTTCTGCAGGCCCATGTCGATCGTGGTGCGCACGATCAGCGAATGCTGCGCGAAGGGACGGGCGATGCGCTGGACTTCGTCAAAGGCCCAATCGAGGAAGAAGTCGGGTGCCTTCACCTGGGCGCGATCGATCACGGTTGCGGGAGTGAGCCGCGCCGCAATCACCTGCCCCTCCGTCATCAGCCCGCCCTGGACGAGGTTGCTCAGAACCTCGTTGGCGCGTCCGCGCGCGGCCGGCAGGTTGACGTGCGGCGCATAGCGGGCGGGCGCCTTGAAGAGGCCGGCGAGCATCGCCGATTCCGCCAGGCTGACATCGGTGATCGATTTGCCGAAGTAGAACTGGGCTGCCGCAGCCGCGCCGAAGGTGCCGCCGCCCATATAGGCGCGGTCGAGATAGAGCCTCAGGATTTCTTTCTTCGAAAGGTTGCATTCGAGCCAGACGGCAAGGAAGGCTTCCTTGATCTTGCGCTCGATCGTGCGTTCGTTGGTGAGGAACAGGTTCTTGGCGAGCTGCTGGGTCAGTGTCGAGCCGCCCTGGACGACACCGCCGGCGCGAGCATTCTCGGTCATCGCGCGGGCAAGGCCGAGGAAGTCGATACCCCAGTGGTCGAAGAAGCGGCGATCTTCGGTCGCCAGCACCGCCTTGATCAGATGGTCAGGCAGTTCGTCGATCGGCACGGAATCTTCGTGAATGATCCCGCGGTGGCCGATTTCATTGCCGTAGCGGTCGAGGAAGGTGACGGCGAAGTCGCTCTGGGCGCGCCAGTTTCCCTTGGTTTCCTCGAAGGCGGGAAGCGCGAGCGCCAGCATCAGCACGGAGCCGACGGTGCCCCAGTTCATGCCTTCGCCGAGCACCTCGAAGACGACCTTTTTCCAGCCTGTGACGCGGAAACGGCGGAAGAAGATGGTGGTATCTTCCCACCATTGCGACAGCTTGAAGCCGGCATTCCAGACCGTGGAATCGATCCAGGAGTCGACCCTGAGAAAGATGTGCCGTTTTTTCGGCCGGTTATCGTCTTTCCTCGGTTCCCGCACGTCTCAACGTCCTGAAGGCTTTGTGGCATCATGCCGGCGCCGGGCAATATTTGCACGACGTCAAATTCCAATCTACTTGCATATCGCGCCGCCGGCCTTAAAAAACCGGCAATTTTCTGCGAAATTTCTGTATCGCGGGCTATTTGACGAAAGTGTGATGACGATGGGCGAAATGCCTTTCTGGAAGGCGAAAAGCCTTGAGGACATGACCAATACGGAGTGGGAAAGCCTTTGCGACGGCTGCGGGCTCTGTTGTCTGAACAAGCTGGAGGATTGGGATACCGGCGAGATCGCCTGGACCTCGATCCGTTGCACCTTGCTCGATGGCGAGAGCTGTCGTTGCAAGGACTATGAAAACCGGCAGGCGACGGTGCCCGATTGCATCCAACTGACACCCAAGGCCGTGCGCGAGATTACCTGGCTGCCGCCGACGTGCGGTTACCGCCTCGTTGCCGAGGGGCGCGATCTCTATTGGTGGCACCCGCTGGTTTCAGGCGACCCGGACACGGTTCATGCTGCAGGCATTTCGGTGCGTGGCCGCACCGTCGCCGAGGATGGCATCGATATCGAAGACTATGAAGATTATCTCGTCACCTGGCCGCTGGAAGTGGGACAGGAAAGCGTGGATTGAGAGGGGACCGGCCGGCGCTTCGCAATCGCCCTGAGAGCGGAGCGCTTTGCATTCCGGCGAGGCGGCTATCCGCTTTTCGAGCCAGCGTAATGCGCGTCGCGATCTTTCAGATTCGCGCCTTGCGCTTTAAGTTTTTGATATTTCGCATGTCGTTATCGCAAAACCGCTGCCCACTTTTGCGTGACAGGCTTTAATGGCTGCCACCGTTCTTCTTGACGAGGTTTTTCGGCGCGACGTTACGCCAGGCGGTTTCCATCGACTGGCGGACGAGACCTTCGTCCGCTTCGACGAAGTAGAATGAGGTCCAGCCGCGGTCTCCCCAGCCGCCGGGCACGGCAGCGCAGACCCCGGGCTCCATTTCCAGAAGCATGCGCTGCTGGTCAGGCGTGAATTTGAAGACCGCGCGACCCGCTTCCGGCAAGCTCATAAAAATGCGCTTTCCCACCCGGAAGTCCCGTGTGCCGAAATGCGCGTTTTCTTCCGTTCCCGGCAAGCTTAGCGCGAGTTTTTCGATCTCTTCGGTTAGCATTCGGGAAGAGTAACATGGTTTTTCCGAATGGCCAAAAGGCTGAAAATCGCCACAAAAATCGAAGGGCCGCAGCATTTGCCACGGCGCCTATCCGTTCGCGCGGCGACGGAACACGCGGCATTGCAGGACGTGTTTCATCCCGACCCGAAGGTTCAACTCCGTGTTGCGTCTTCTCTATGTTGGGAGGGTCATGGCGCGCGACAATCGATGCGCCGTTGACAGGCGTTACTCAGCCGGTTGGATCGGCTTCGGGGTGCTTTCGCCGGCAGCGCGCATGGCGCGCCATTCGTTTTCGAAACGGTCGAGCAGCGATTGCGGTACTTTGGACTGCTGAGATGCGGGCTGGTTGTTGGCGAGCGTCTGCATCCGATCCTCCCGGGCCTATGACGGTTTCATGACGTTTGATGCGGCGGACACTTTCATATCGTAAAGACTTTGTAAATCAGTGGCTTAAATCATTTAAACGATTGAAAAATATTTAAATCGATTAATTTTTCGTTGATCCACAGCCGTCCGTCAATTCACAGATGTGGTAGTTCAGATGCGACTAAATTGGCTGTTCTTTTGAAGTAATTTTGCGAACGTCTATTCTTTGTACGCGAACGCCAAGCTTCACGTATTCAGGCACGAATAGGATGTGCCGAACGTCGGCACGCTTGCGCGCTAGGGGGCGAAAACCATCGCTATGAAATCGAAGGGTGTCAGTGGCTTAGCCTGGCTGCCGGAATCGGGCTGCGATCGACTTGACTCAACCTCGCAGGGTGTTGACTCAGTTTTCGAACGATCGCCGCCAAGGGATTCAAATGAATCGGGAATCGCTTCCTGCTTGATGTGCTGTCTCAGTGTTCGGGCTATGGCGGATGCCCTGGCCATCGCGACGCGCGAGCCTATGACGACGTCTGAAGTCTAGCGAAACATACTTAACAAAAGGCTGCCACGACCAAGGCCGGTGAGCTTCAAGCTCTGTTCTCCCAGCAGCCGCGCAGATGAAACTGTCGCATGAAGTGGCTATCGCTTGCCGAACGAGGGCCTTGGCCCGGGTTCCGTCAGGGATGGAATCGCTGCAATCTAGGGTCGGAATTCCAGTTGAGTCTGTGGGTTTTCCAATGGGTTCCTGGTGGCTCGGAAGGCCGACATTCATTTGCCATTCAGCCTCATTCGGTTATTGCTTCTGCCATGATGCTTCCCAAGTCGAAAGTGCGTTCATGTCTTCACCAGTGATCATAGCCGCGCTTGCTGCAGGCCTCGCGGGCTTCAGCCCGCCTGCGATCAACGTGCCGTCGGATAATGTCGTCCGTGTGGCCGGCGATTGCAGCGCGGCCGCTGCACAGGTGGTCGCCGACACCGGCGGCGAGTTGTTGTCGGCACAACCGACGTCCGATGGCCAGTGCGTGATCACGGTGCTCGTTCCCGGTAACGGTGGGCGACCGAAAAAGGTGACCGTCAAGGTGCCGATGTAAGCGATCCCTGCAGTACCGTGCGTCTTGTCCGATGCGAAAAGGTCGCTGCAGTGCTTTGAATGCCTGCATGTTTCTGTCCTTAAATCGGCTAGGATTTAGCGAAACAAGCAGCGGGGATGGCCGCGAGAGGAAGTAGAGGCGAATGCGCATTCTGATTGTCGAGGACGACGCCAACCTGAACCGGCAGCTCGCCGAAGTGCTGAAGGAGGCCGGCTATGTCGTCGATCAGGCCTATGACGGCGAGGAGGGGCACTATCTCGGCGATGCCGAGCCCTACGATGCCGTGATCCTCGATATCGGCCTGCCGGAGATGGATGGCATCACGGTTCTGGAGAAGTGGCGCGGCGATGGCAAGACCATGCCGGTGCTGATCCTGACGGCGCGCGATCGCTGGAGCGACAAGGTCGCGGGCATCGATGCCGGCGCCGACGACTATGTCGCCAAGCCCTTTCATGTCGAAGAGGTTCTCGCCCGCATTCGCGCCCTGATCCGCCGTGCTGCCGGCCATGCGAGCTCGGAGATCGTCTGCGGCCCGGTGCGCCTCGACACCAAGGGTTCCAAGGCAACCGTCGATGGCGTGGCCCTCAAGCTGACGTCGCACGAGTTCCGACTGCTTTCCTATCTCATGCACCACATGGGCCAGGTCGTTTCGCGCACGGAACTGGTCGAGCATATGTACGATCAAGATTTTGACCGCGATTCCAATACGATCGAAGTGTTCATCGGCCGGCTGCGCAAGAAGATCGGCAACGACCTGATCGAAACGGTGCGCGGTCTCGGATACCGAATGCAAGCGCCGGGCAATGGCAATTAGATCGCTCACAGCCCGCGTATTGGCGGTTTCCACCGTCTGGGCGGTCGTCGCTCTGGTCGTGATCGGCGTGGTCATTTCCGAACTCTATCGGCAGGGCTCAGAGCGCGGCTTCAAGGACCTTTTGCGAGCGCAGCTTTTCAATGTCGTCAATTCGATTTCGGTCAACGAGAAGACGGTCCTCGCTGGGAGCCCGCAGCTTGGCGATCTCCGCTTTTCGCAGCCGCAGACCGGCTGGTACTGGATCGTCGATCCGATCGGCGAATTCGACACACCGCCCTTGATCTCGACGTCACTCGGCAACGGCAAGCTGCCGATCGCCAGCGTCGATGAGGTTCCGTTCGACACCGGCTACGTCCGGTTCTACACCACCAAGGATCCGTTCGGTAACGAGGTCGAGGTTTCCGAGACAGAGGTCGTGCTCGACATTCAAGGCCACACCGCGCGTTTTCGCGTGGCCGGCAACCGTGATGTCCTCGAAGCCGACATCAATCGCTTCACCCGAAACCTGACCATCGCGCTCTCCATCTTCGGTCTTGGCGGTCTCGGGATGAACGCGCTGACCATCCTCTTCGGCCTGCGTCCGCTCGATCAGGTCCGTCGCTCGCTGGAGAAGATCCGCACCGGCGAAAGCGAGAGGCTCGATGGAGCCTTCCCACGCGAAATCCAGCCGCTGGCCAACGAAGTCAACGCGCTGATCGACAGCAACCGCCGCATCGTCGAGCGTGCGCGCATGCAGGTCGGCAACCTCGCGCATTCCTTGAAGACCCCGATCGCCGTGCTCCTCAACGAGGCCCGCGTGCTGGATGCGTCGCATGGCGAACTGGTGCGCAACCAGGTCGATGCGATGCAGATGCAGGTTCAGTCCTATCTCAGCCGCGCGCGGATCGCGGCGCAGCGTGAATCCGTCCTGGCGAGGACCGAGGCGCAGCCGGCGCTCGAACGCCTGGTTCGGGTGATGCGCAAGCTCAACCCGGAAAAGCAGGTCCATCTGTCGATCAATCCGCCGGCACTGGTGCTCGCGATGGAATTGCAGGACGTCGAGGAAACCGTTGGCAACCTGCTTGAAAATGCCGCCCGCCACGCCCGTGGCGAGGTGTGGCTGAACGTGCGGCCGGCGCCGGTCGAGCTGCATGCGAAGGAACCCGGGAGGCAGTGGATCGTGCTCGACATCGATGATGACGGCCCGGGGCTCAATCCCGACCAGATTGCGCTGGCGATGAAGCGCGGCAAGCGGCTTGACGAAAGCAAGCCTGGAACCGGGCTCGGGCTTTCGATCGTCAGCGAGATCGTGCGGGAGTATCAAGGCACCATTACGCTGTCGCGACGGGACGAAGGGGGCTTGCGCGCGCAGCTCCTGTTGCCGGCCGCGGCCTAGTGCAAGATGAGGAAGGGCGTGCGCGGTTTCGTGATCTAGGTGTCACACCCGTGCTCGAAAATGTCACATCGGCAGGGCGCGCCGTTGCCTCGGCAGGCGGGGAATGCCAAAAGAAAATCAAGGACAAGTCGTCATTTGACCCGAATGCATGGGGTTCTTGAATGCGGCTTCGGATAGGGATGATTGAGTGTCGCGGATCATGAGGAACCAGGCAGAAATGACACGGACTTTTGTCGTTGGCGGTAGGATCGTGGTGATCGCGTCGGCCGTGGCTCTTGCCGGTTGCGGCTCCACCTCGGGCGGCAAGGGTGCTGTCGCTGGCCTCGGTTCGACCGCGACCCGCGCTGTCTCCTCGACAACCTACATCGCTGCGCTTCAGGGCGGCGTGATCGGTCGCCTTGCCGATCTCGATATCGGTACGTCCGACCGCCAGCGGGCGCTTGAGGCGGAGTATCGCGCACTCGAGGCGGCACCGGGTGGCCAGCCTGTGACCTGGAACGGACGCGGCGTCAGCGGCTCCGTCGTTGCGGCCGCTCCCTATCAGGTCGGATCGCAGAATTGCCGCCAGTACAGCCATACCGTCACGGTCAAGACCCAGGCGAAGACGGCCCGGGGTGCCGCGTGCCGCAATCCCGACGGCAGCTGGACGCCGCTGACCTGAGCGCAGCTTCTCTGAGGCGTCCGAGCGTTGTCAGGGACGGGCTTGGCCGGCCGTTGCGGCGAAACGCCTCAAATCTCCGTCATGACGGGTTTTCGAGTTGGAATGGCATGGGCCTCATAGTATTGAGCGTCCATGTTGTTCTGGATCCTCGTCGCCACTTTGACGGCGGCCGTCGCCGCCGTGCTGATCCTCCCGCTGATGCGGGCAGGGGAAGCCCCATCGTCTCCCCACAGCCATGACATCGAGGTCTATCGCGACCAGCTCGACGAACTGAAGCGCGATCAGGACAGCGGTCTGATCGGCAGCGACGATGCCGAGCTTGCGCGCGCCGAAGTGGCGCGCCGACTGCTGGCAGCCGGCGACAGCGATCGCGCTGTGGCGACGGCCGTTTCGCCGCGGCGCGGGGCCAATCGTCTGGCCCAGGTATTCGTGCTCCTCTGTCTTCCCGCGGTTGGGCTCTGTCTTTATTTGCTGACCGGCAGCCCGGGCGTGCCGGCGCAGCCGCTTGCCGCTCGTCTTGCCGATCCCAACGGCGACATCAATGTCCTGATCGCCAAGGCAGAAAACCACCTTGCGGTGAACCCGAACGACGGCGCCGGTTGGGATCTGCTCGCACCGATCTACATGCGCAACGGCCGCATTGAGGAAGCGGTTGACGCCTATGACCGGGCGATCCGCTTGCTGGGGCCGACGCCGGCGCGTCTCGGCGGATACGCGGAGGCGCTCGTTGTGCAATCCGACGGCCTCGTGACGACGAAGGCGCAGGAGGCGCTCCGGCAGGCACTGACGCTCGACCCCAATGATCCGCGCTCGGAATTCTACCTTGCCCTCGGTCTCAAGCAGGAAGGCAAGAAGGAGGAGGCGCTGACTGCCTTCAACAGGCTGGTCGCGACGTCGCCTGCGGACGCGCCATGGCTGCCGCTGGTCAAGCAGCATGTGGCAGAGCTGACGGGCGCCGGCACCAGCAGCGCTGCCGCACCTGGCAATCCGAACGCCGAGGATGTCGCTGCCGCCGAGAGCATGAGCTCCGGCGATCGTCAGGAAATGATCCGCGGCATGGTCGAAAGCCTCGAAAGCCGCCTCAAGGAAAATCCAGATAACCTCGAAGGCTGGGCGCGACTGATCCGCTCCCATGTTGTCCTTGATCAACGAGACAAGGCCGCGGCAGCGCTAAAGGAGGGCCTGAAGACCTTCCCGGCCGATGGCGACGGGGGCAAACAGCTCCTGACGCTTGCTCGTGAACTCGGGATTGCGACCGATGGAGTGACGCAATGACGCGCAAACAAAAAAGACTGGCGATCATCGGCGGCGGCGTCGGCTTCCTGGTTCTCGCAGCCTTTCTTGTCATGTTCGCCTTCAGCCAGGCGATCGCCTATTTCTACGTGCCGAGCGATCTCGCCAAGGCGAACGTCTCTCCGGGTACGCGCATCCGCCTCGGCGGTGTGGTTGAAGGGGGGTCGGTGAAACGCGGCGACAGCAAGACGGTCACCTTTACCGTCACCGATACGCTTGCCGGCGTGCCGGTAACCTACACGGGCATCCTGCCCGACCTGTTCCGCGAAGGGCAGGGCGTGGTGACGGAGGGAGCCTTCGTTCAAGGGAGTTCCGTCTTCGTGGCGGATACGGTTCTCGCCAAGCATGACGAGACCTATATGCCGAAGGACGTCGCCGACCGCTTGAAGGCCCAGGGCGTTGAGCTCAGCGGGAAGGAAACCATTAAATGATCATCGAGCTCGGACACTACGCGCTGGTCCTGGCATTGGCGACCGCGGTCATCCAGGCCGCTTTGCCGATCCTCGGAGCACGGCTGAACGATCGCGGCTTGATGGAACTGGCGTCAAGCGCAGCGGTCGCCTGTTTTCTGCTGGTCGCTTTCGCTTTCGTTGTGCTCACCTTCGCCTATGTGACCTCGGACTTCTCGGTTCGCAACGTCTGGGAAAACTCCCATTCCCTGAAGCCGCTGATCTACAAGATCTCGGGTGTGTGGGGGAACCACGAGGGATCGATGCTGCTGTGGCTGCTGATCCTGACGTTCTTCTCGGCACTGGTCGCAGCCTTCGGGCGCAACCTGCCGGAAACGCTGAAGGCGAATGTGCTTGCGGTCCAGGCCTGGATCGCGATGGCCTTTGCGCTCTTCATTTTGCTGACGTCCAATCCGTTTGCGCGGTTGATCCCGGCGCCGGGTGAAGGCAAGGACCTGAACCCGATCCTCCAGGATGTCGGCCTCGCCATTCATCCGCCGCTGCTCTACCTCGGTTATGTCGGCTTCTCCGTCTGCTTCTCCTTCGCGATCGCGGCATTGATCGAGGGCCGCATCGATGCCGCCTGGGCGCGCTGGGTGCGCCCGTGGACGCTTGCCGCTTGGACGTTCCTTACTGCCGGCATTTCCATGGGCTCCTACTGGGCCTACTACGAGCTTGGCTGGGGCGGCTGGTGGTTCTGGGACCCGGTGGAAAACGCGTCCTTCATGCCCTGGCTCGCGGGCACGGCGCTGCTGCATTCGGCCCTGGTCATGGAGAAGCGCGAAGCGCTGAAGATCTGGACCGTGCTGCTCGCGATCATGACCTTCTCGCTGTCGCTGCTCGGCACCTTCCTCGTGCGTTCAGGCGTGCTGACCTCGGTTCATGCCTTCGCCACGGATCCGACCCGCGGCATCTTCATTCTCGCCATCCTCGTCTTCTTCATCGGCGGCGCCTTCACACTCTTCGCCTTGCGCGCCTCGCACCTGAAAGCCGGCGGCATCTTCGCGCCGATTTCGCGCGAGGGCGCGCTGGTCTTCAACAACCTGATCCTGACGACGGCGACCGCAACGGTTTTGACCGGCACGCTTTATCCGCTGGTGCTGGAGGCGCTCACCGGCGACAAGATCTCCGTCGGTCCGCCGTTCTTCAACATGACCTTCGGTCTCTTGATGCTGCCGCTGCTCTTCGCCGTGCCGTTCGGACCATTGCTCGCCTGGAAGCGCGGTGACCTCGTCGGCGTCGCCCAGCGGCTCTTCGCTGCGGTTGCGATCGGTCTCGTCTTCGGTACTGGCTACTATTACGCAATGAATGGCGGCCCGGTCCTGGCGGTCTTCGGCATCGCTCTTGGCGTCTATCTGATCGCCGGTTCCCTGACGGATCTCGCGTTGCGCTCCGGTCTCGGCAAGGTCGCGGGCAACGTTGCCTGGCGGCGCTTCACCGGCCTGCCGCGCTCCGCCTTCGGCACGGCGCTTGCCCATATCGGTCTCGGCGTCACCCTGATCGGCATCGTCGCCGTCACGGCGTTCGAAACCGAGACCGTGGTCGAGATGAAGCCCGGCATGACGGTCGATGCCGGTGGCTACACCATGCGCTTCGATGGCATGCGCAATGGCAGCGGCCCGAACTACACCGAAGAATCCGGTCACTTTACCATCAGCCGCGGCGGCGCTGCCGTGTCCGAAGTCTGGTCGTCGAAGCGTCTTTATCAGGCGCGCCGCATGCCGACGACGGAGGCCGGCATCCGCACCTTCGGCCTCAGCCAGCTCTATGTTTCGCTCGGTGACCAGATCAGCGAAGGCGGTATCGTCGTGCGCATCTGGTGGAAGCCGATGATCCTCTGCATCTGGGGCGGGACCCTGTTCATGATAGCCGGTGGTTTCGTGTCCTTGAGCGACCGTCGCCTGCGCGTCGGCGCGCCGGCCCGGGCGAAGCGGCCGAAGACAGTACCAGTGGGAGCTGCCGAATGACCCGTCTGCTGCTGGCGCTTCTGCTGCTCCTCTCGCCTGTTGGCTCGGCCCTCGCGGTCAATCCGGACGAAGTGCTCGCCGATCCCGCGCTGGAAGCGCGGGCGCGGGCGATCTCGGCCGAGCTCCGCTGCATGGTCTGCCAGAACCAGTCGATCGACGATTCCAATGCGGAGCTCGCCAAGGACCTGCGGGTGCTTGTGCGCGAGCGCCTGGCCAATGGCGACAGCGATGAAGCGGTGATCGATTATGTCGTGTCCCGTTACGGCGAATTCGTGCTGCTGAAGCCGCGCTTCGAGACAAAGACGCTGATCCTGTGGGGCATGCCCGCGACCCTGCTGCTCGTCGGGGCGATCACCCTTGTCATTGCGGCCCGCCGGCGCGGCGCCCAGGCAAAGGGAACGCCGCTTTCCGAGGATGAAAAGGAAAAGCTGAAGAAGCTGCTTCAGCCCTGACGTCTGTCAAAAGCGACGTGGCGCAATTTGCCGCTTCGCGCTCCTCGTCTCCAGGCCAACATGTTGAAACCGTTGGGGATCTCTCCGGTTGGAGAGCGGAGCCATTTGTGATGGCCCACGCTTTGGAACGGGCTTGAGCAGTGTCCCTCTTCGCTGTCGCCGAACATTACCAAAAATTCATTTTCCGGACAGAACTCAGTAAGGTCCCATCCGTTACATCTTTCGTCATCGGCTAGACTTCCAGTCAGCCAAACGAGCCCGCCTCTCCCTGAAGGCGGACATCGCAACCAGGTTTCGATGCAGCCGCTGAGGCCGCATCAGGAAGAGAAAAGGCAAAACGGATGATTACGACCAAATCCCTGCGTCCCTCCCTCAAGACCGTTCTGAAGGCCTCGACGGTTGCCGGCCTTGCCGCCGTCATGCTGACCTCCGGCCTGCCGGCGCGCGTCTCCCAGTCCTTTGCGGAAGCGGTGAAGGTGGAAGCACCGTCGGTGCCGAGCTTTGCCAATGTCGTCGAGGCGGTTTCGCCGGCCGTCGTTTCGGTCCGCGTCCAGTCGCGCGTCAATCCGGTTTCCGAAGAGGGCAACAACTTCACCTTCGATTTCAACGGTCGCGGCTTCGACGACCTGCCGGATGATCACCCGCTGAAGCGCTTCTTCAAGGAATTCGGCCCGCGCGGCGATGACCGTGCCGAGCGCGGTGGCCCGGGTCGCCGTGGCCCGCATGGCGAAGGTCGCCTGCGTCCGACGTCCCAGGGTTCGGGCTTCTTCATCTCCGAAGACGGCTACCTGGTCACCAACAACCACGTCGTTTCCGACGGCGCGGCCTTCACCGTCATCCTCAATGACGGCACCGAACTTGATGCCAAGCTGATCGGCAAGGACAGCCGTACCGACCTCGCCGTGCTCAAGGTCGACGACAAGCGCAAGTTCACCTATGTCAGCTGGGCTGACGACAGCAAGGTCCGCGTCGGCGATTGGGTCGTCGCTGTCGGCAATCCGTTCGGCCTCGGCGGCACCGTGACCTCGGGCATCATCTCGGCCCGTGGCCGCGACATCGGCTCCGGCCCCTATGACGACTACCTGCAGGTCGACGCGGCCGTGAACCGCGGCAACTCGGGCGGCCCGACCTTCAATCTCTCCGGTGAAGTGGTCGGCATCAACACCGCAATCTTCTCGCCGTCGGGCGGCAACGTCGGTATCGCCTTTGCTATCCCCGCAGCTACCGCCAAGGACGTCGTCGCCGACCTGATCAAGGATGGTTCGGTTTCCCGCGGCTGGCTGGGCGTGCAGATCCAGCCGGTGACCAAGGACATCGCCGAATCGCTCGGCCTGGCTGAGGCAAGCGGCGCGCTCGTCGTCGAGCCGCAGGCCGGCTCTCCCGGTGAAAAGGCTGGCATCAAGAAGGGCGATGTTGTCACCGCTCTGAATGGCGACACGGTCAAGGATCCGCGTGATCTTGCCCGCAAGGTGGCCGCAATCCGCCCGGGCACGACCGTCGACCTCGCGCTGTGGCGCAACGGCAAGTCCGAAAGCGTGAAGCTGGAAATCGGTACCCTGCCGAAGGATGACAAGGAAGCAGCCAAGAGCCAGGACGACCAGTCCGAAGAAACACAGCCTTCGAGCGAACAGGCGCTGGCTGACCTCGGTGTCACCGTCGTGCCGTCCGACGACGGCAAGGGCGTCACCATCGCCTCGGTCGATGAGGACTCTGATGCCAGCGACCGTGGCCTGAAGACGGGCGAGAAGATCGTCTCCGTGAACAATCAGGAGGTGAAGTCTGCCGACGATATCCTCAAGGTCATCAACGCTGCCAAGAAGGACGGCCGCAGCAAGGCGCTCTTCCAGATAGAGGCCGAGAACGGTAGCCGCTTCGTGGCCCTTCCGATCGATCAGGGCTGATCGCGGCAGTCAAATGATTGACCGGAGCGCCGCGATTTCCAAGTGATTTCGCGGCGCTCGCCGTTTGGAGCGGGATGAAGAAGGTGTGTGCGGTTTTCCACCCGCATCCCGCTCTCACTTACGAAAATCGATCACGATGATTTTGGGTCCATCCGACCGATGCTTCCGCGATCGAGGGCATTCGCCAATCCGGTTGTCTGGCCGGTTGTCGGAAAGCCGAAACCGGTTGAGACAGATAGGGGTCCGGGACTATGGTCGCGCGTATGAAGATTCTCATCATTGAAGACGATCTCGAGGCGGCAGCCTATCTGGCGAAAGCCTTCCGTGAAGCAGGCATCGTTTCCGATCACGCCAGCGACGGCGAGAGCGGCCTCTTCATGGCCAGCGAGAACAGCTACGATGTTCTCGTGGTCGATCGCATGCTGCCGCGCCGCGATGGCCTGTCTGTGATCACCGAGCTCAGGCGCAAGGATATCCACACGCCGGTGCTGATCCTCTCCGCGCTCGGGCAGGTCGACGACCGTGTCACGGGTCTGCGGGCCGGCGGCGACGATTATCTCCCAAAGCCCTATGCCTTCAACGAGCTGCTGGCGCGTGTCGAGGTGCTCGGCCGCCGCAAGGGAACGCCCGAGCAGGACATGGTCTACCGCGTCGGCGATCTCGAACTCGACCGTCTGTCGCATTCCGTGCGCCGCCAGGGCAAGGAGATCCCGCTGCAGCCGCGTGAGTTTCGCTTGCTCGAATATCTCATGAAGAACGCCGGCCAGGTCGTCACCCGCACCATGCTGCTGGAAAACGTCTGGGACTATCATTTCGACCCGCAGACCAACGTCATCGACGTGCATGTCTCGCGGCTGCGCTCGAAGATCGAGAAGGACTTCGATGTACCTCTGCTGCGCACCGTGCGCGGCGCCGGCTACATGATCAAGGATGACCGGGCCCCCGCATGAGCAAGCTTCGCGTTCTCTTCAGAACGACCGCGGTTCGGCTTTCCGCCCTCTACCTCATCCTCTTTTCGCTCTGTGCGGCCTTCCTCGTCTTCTATGTCACCGGCATGTCGGAGCGGTTGCTGCAGCAGCAGACCCGCGATGCCGTGACCGCGGAAGTGGCGCAGATCGAGCAGGTCTACAATCGCGCCGGCATGAACGGTCTTCTGCGCTCGCTTGAACGCCGCGCGCGTCAGCCGGGCGCAAATCTCTATGTCATTGCCGGGCCGAGCGGCGAGATTCTTGCCGGCAACGTCGCAAGCCTCGAACCGGGACTGCTTGATAGCGAAGGCTGGACCGAACGTCCCTTCGCCTATCAGCGCTATACGGACGAGACGAAGAAGGACAGCCATGTGGCGCTCGCCCACGTGCTGGTGCTCGACAATGGTCTGCGCATTCTCGTCGGTCGCGATCTGCAGGAGCCGCAGAAGTTTCGCGCGCTAGTGCGTCAGGCGCTGATGGTGGCGCTCGGCGTCATGGGGCTCGGCGCGCTCGTCATCTGGTTCGGCATCGGTCGCAATGCCCTGAAGCGGATCGACCGCATGTCGGAGGCGAGCACCAAGATCATGGCCGGCGATCTCTCGCAGCGCCTGCCGATGAGCGGCTCCGGCGACGAATTCGACCGGTTGTCGGAATCGCTGAATGCCATGCTTGGCCGCATCGAGAAGTTGAACGAAGGTCTGCGCCAGGTCTCCGATAACATCGCCCATGACTTGAAGACACCGCTGACGCGCCTGCGCAACAAGGCGGAAGCCGCACTTGCCCTCAAGGGAACCAGCCAGCGCGGCGCGCTCGAGGAGATCATTGGCGAGTCCGATCAACTGATCCGGACCTTTAATGCGCTCCTGATGATTTCGCGGGTCGAGGCCGGCTCGTCCGCGGCCGAGATGAGCGAGGTCGACCTTTCTGAGATCGTTTCCGATTGCGTCGAATTGTACGAGCCCGTTGCAGAGGATGTCGGCTTGAAACTCGAAGCCGAGGTTATCAAGAACGTCGGGATATCGGGCAACCGCGAACTGATCGGACAGGCCCTCGGCAACCTGATCGACAACGCCATCAAATATGCTGACGGTGCGGACAATCCGCTGATCAAGGTCTCGCTGGAAAAGCGCGATGGGTATGTGCTGCTGTCTGTCGCCGATCATGGCCCTGGCATACCTGCAGCAATGCATGACGAGGTGGTGAAGCGCTTCGTTCGCCTGGATGAGAGCCGGTCCAAGCCGGGCACGGGCCTCGGCCTGTCGCTGGTGGAGGCGGTCATGGAGACGCATCATGGCTCGCTGCGTCTTGCCGATACCGAGCCCGCGGCCGGCGACGGTGGCAAGGGTCTGACCGTGCAAATGGTTTTCCCGATGGCGGCAACCTGATAGACCGGTTCCCGGAGAGTGAGAACGGGATGCGGACGCGAGTGCGACCTGCTGGCGGCGTCCCGTTCCAGTCAAGGGGAGAGGGCATGCAGGAACAGGTGCAGCAGTGCTGGGAGATCGAGACGGCGCCGATCCGTCCTGCAACCCAGGCCGACGCCAAGGCGGCGCTCTCGGTGCTGAAGGACATGGCCAAGGGTCATGACCAGATAGCAAGCCTGCTCGCTTCGGAGAGCCCGTTCAAGACATTCGTCGTCTCGGCCTTTGCGCTGTCGCCCTTCCTGCGCGACACCGGTGCCAGCCGCCCGGCCATTCTCGAAGAACTTCTGTCCACTGATCTTACGACCTTCCTGACAGAACGGGTGCGGCGCGCCCGCGACGCCTGGAAGCCGAACGAGGGTGGCGCTGCTTTGCCCGACACGGAGATCATGGCGCGGCTGCGGAGAGCCAAACGCGAGCTTGCCTTCGCCGTGGCGCTTGCTGACCTCTCCCGGCATTTCGACGGCCGCGAAACCACGCGCTGGCTCAGCGAATTTGCCGGTGCTGCCGTGTCGGCGACGATAGATCACCTGCTGCTGAGCGCGCACGAGAGCGGCAAGCTGATCGTCAAGGACGTCGCCTACCCGAGTGTCGGTTCCGGCGTCGTCGTGCTCGGCATGGGCAAGCTCGGCGCCTTCGAGCTCAACTACTCCTCCGACATCGACCTCGTCGTCTTCTACGATCCGCAATCCGGCATCATCGTCGATCGCGATGATGCCTCGGAAACCTTCGGCCGCCTGCTGCGCCGCCTGATCCGCATCCTGCAGGAGCGCAGCGGCGACGGCTATGTTTTCCGAACCGACCTGCGCCTGCGGCCGGACCCGGGCTCGACGCCGCTCGCGATCCCGGTCGAAGCGGCGATGCTCTATTACGAGAGCAGGGGGCAGAACTGGGAACGGGCCGCCTTCATCAAGGCGCGGCCGGTGGCCGGTGATATCGAGGGCGGCGAGCGCTTCCTGCGCGAGTTGGTCCCCTTCGTCTTCCGCAAGTATCTCGACTATGCGGCGATCGCCGACATTCATTCGATCAAGCGGCAGATCCATGCGCACAAGGGGCATGGCGAGATCGCGGTCAAGGGGCACAACATCAAGCTTGGCCGTGGCGGCATCCGCGAGATCGAGTTCTTCGTGCAGACGCAGCAGTTGATCGCCGGCGGCCGCATGCCGGAGCTGCGCCAGCGGGCGACCGAGCCGATGCTGCGGGTCCTCGTCAAGGCCGGCTGGATCGACGAGGAGACAGCCGACGAACTTGTCGAGGCCTATTGGTTCCTGCGTGATGTGGAGCACCGGATCCAGATGGTGCGCGACGAGCAGACCCATGTCCTGCCCGAGACCGAGGCAGAGCTGAAGCGTATCGCCTATATGCTCGGCTTCGAGGACACGGCCGCTTTCTCCAAGGCGCTGTCGCGCGTGCTGAAAACCGTCGAGCGCCGCTATGCCCAGCTTTTCGAGCAGGAGGCCAAGCTCTCGACCGAGACCGGCAACCTCGTCTTCACTGGCCAGCGCGACGACCCCGATACGCTGGAGACATTGCGAAAGCTCGGCTTCCAGCGGCCGTCGGACATCTCCCATACGATCCGCACCTGGCATTACGGCCGCTACCGTGCGACGCAATCGGTGGAAGCGCGCGAACGGCTGACCGAGCTGACGCCGGAGCTTCTGCGCGTCTTCGGCGAAAGCCGCCGGGCCGACGAAGCGTTGCTGCGGTTCGATAATTTCATTTCCGGCCTGCCGGCGGGCATCCAGCTCTTTTCGCTGCTCGGCAACAATCCGGGCCTACTGTCACTGATCGTCAACGTCATGTCGTCGGCGCCGCGGCTTGCCGAAATCATCGCCGCGCGTCCCCATGTTTTCGACGGCATGCTCGATCCGGGCCTGCTCGCCGAACTGCCGACCCGGGACTACCTCGCGCCGCGCATCGCCAATTTCGTCGGCGGCGCGCGGCACTATGAGGAGGTGCTCGACCGCCTGCGCATCATCGCTGCCGAGCAGCGCTTCCTGATCGGCATCCGGCTTTTGACCGGCGCCATATCGGGTGCCCAGGCGGGCCGCGCCTTTACCGATCTCGCCGACCTGATCATCGCCGCGGCGGTGAAGGCGGTGCAGGACGAAGTCCGCTCCGTGCACGGCGATTTCCCCGGCGGCCGCATCGCCGTTGTCGGTATGGGAAAGCTCGGCAGCCACGAGCTGACCGCGGGCTCGGACGTCGACCTGATCCTGCTCTATGACTACGATGAGGCGGCAACCGAGTCCGACGGCACCAAGCCGCTCGACCCGACGCGCTATTTCACGAGGGTGACGCAGCGCCTGATCGCGGCACTTTCCGCGCCGACCGCCGAAGGCATTCTTTACGAGGTCGACATGCGGCTTCGCCCTTCCGGCAACAAGGGGCCGGTCGCGACCAGGATCAACGCCTTTGCCAAATACCAGCGCGAAGAGGCCTGGACCTGGGAGCATCTGGCTCTGACCCGGGCGCGCTGCATCTGTGGCGACGACAAACTGATTGCTGAGGCCAATGCGATCTTCGCCGAAATCCTCGGCCGCAAGCGCGATGTTGCCAAGGTGAGTGCCGACGTGATCTCCATGCGCGAGATGATCGATAGTGAGAAGCCGCCGAGCGACATTTGGGATTTCAAGCTGATCCCGGGCGGTCTCGTCGATATCGAATTTATCAGCCAGTACCTGGCGCTCGTCGCGCCGGCGAATGGCGTTCAGCCGCTGACTGCCGGCACCAATACCGGCGATGCGCTGAAGCTGCTCGGCGACGCCTTGATGAACCCAAACGATCTCGATGTCGCCCTGGAGGCGCTGCATCTCTTTACCGAGTTGTCGCAGATCGTGCGGCTGTGCATTGAGGGAGAGTTCGAGCCGAAGGAGGCGCCGGCCGGGCTGATCGATCTCGTCTGCCGGGCAGGGGACTATCCGGACCTGAAAACCTTGGAGGCAGACATCCGCCGCCTGTCGAAGGCGGTGCGGCGCGTTTTCCAATCGGTGGTTTCAGGCTGAGCGTCGTTCACTGACGCGTTAAATCATCGCGATCAATATGCTGAGCGGGATGCGAGCGGAAACCGTTCGCACTTCTCCTGATCCCGCTTCAGGCGCGGTCGGGGATTCTAACCGAGATGATGGTGCCGACGTTTTCCGTCGAGTGTATTTTCATGCTGCCGCCGTGCAGGCGGGTGAGTGAGCGCGAGATCGCGAGCCCGAGGCCCGATCCGCCCTTGCTCTTGGCGTATTGGCTCTGCACCTGTTCGAAAGGCTGGCCGATCTTCTGAAGGGCGTCGCGCGGAATGCCGATGCCGGAATCGGCGATCGTCAGTGTCACGGCGCCGGTCACCTTGCGCGCTCGAAGCGAAATGCGCCCGCCATTGTTGGTGAACTTGACGGCGTTCGAAAGCAGGTTGAGCAGCACCTGCTTCATGGCGCGTCGATCGGCGACCATGGTGAGGCCCGACGAGATCTGTTGCACCACACGGATGTTCTTCTGCTCCGCCGGGATTGTCGTGAAGCGCAGCGTCTCTTCAATCAACGGCGCCAGATCGATCCTCTCGCGGCTGATGCGCATGTGCCCGGCCTCGATCTTCGACATGTCCAGGATGTCGTTGATGACGTTCAAGAGGTGCTTGCCGCTCTCGTGGATGTCACGCGAGTATTCGTTGTATTTCTCCGAGCCGAGCGGCCCGAACATCTGGTTCTGCAGGATCTCCGAGAAGCCGAGGATGGCGTTGAGCGGCGTGCGCAGTTCATGCGACATGTTCGCCAGGAATTCCGACTTGGCGCGGTTCGCCGCTTCGGCGCGTTCCTTTTCCGCCTGGTAATTGGAGTTGGCGACCGAAAGCTCGGTCTTCTGCCGCTCCAGCGTCATGCGTGACGCCGAAAGGTCGCCGATCGTCGCCATCAGACGCCGCTCGGATTCGCGCAGGCGCACCTGGTGGCGTTTCAGAAGCGTGATGTCGGTGCCGACGGAAACGAGGCCGCCGTCGCGCGTGCGCCGCTCGTTGATCTGCAGCCAGCGTTCGTCGGCAAGTTGAACCTCGCTCGTCTGCGACTGGTTGCTACGGTCAGGATCGGCGATGCGCCGTTCGACCACGGGGCGTGCTGCCGCGGTTTGCACGGCAATGCGTTCGGTGCCCGGAACAAGCACGTGATCCGGCAGCTTGTAGGCTTCCTGGAAGTGGGTGTTGCACATGACCAGGCGGTCATGCTTGTCCCAGAGGACGAAGGCCTCAGACGTACATTCGATCGCGTCGGCGAGCCTCTGGTCCGCTTCGGCATAGCGCTGGGCAAGCCGGTGCTGCTCGGTGACGTCCATGGCGATGCCGATCAGATGCGCCCGCCCGGAAACGGTACGGATGATTTCCGCGCGGGCGCGTAGCCACACATAGTGGCCATCCGCATGTCGCATGCGGAAAACCTGGTCGATCTGGCGCGCGTCGCCGCGCGCGATGGTGCGTGCCACGCCGTAGATGCCGCGATCATCGGGATGCATCAGCCGCGCGGCGTCGCCGAAGGAGAGCACGCTGCTCTCGCCGGGCATGCCGAGCATCTCGTACATCGACCGCGACCAGAACAGCCGACGGTTGGCAAGGTCGAAATCCCAGAGGCCGCAACGGCCACGTGACAGCGCCGTCTCGACACGCAGGTTGGATTCGACAAAGACCGAATCCGCGTCGCGGGCCCGCTTGGCCTGAATGTAGTAGGCGTAAAGCACCATCAGCAGAATCGCCGAAATGCCCGCAAAGAGCGTAACGTTGAGTGACACCTCGTCGCGCCAGGTCGTTTCTAGCTGGGTGATCGGCGTCGCGGCCAGCACCACCCCGGCCGCATCGGGCAATTGCGCCAGTGCTACGATATGGTCGACACCGACGATCGGTGTCTTCATGACGCTGGAATGTTCGCCGAAATACTGCAACGTCGCGATATCCGGCGCGACCGCCGCCAGCGTCCGGCCGATGAGCGGCCCGCCTTCCTGGGTGCTGGCGAAGATCCGGCCATCCTTGCGGACCGCAAGGATGAACGTGCCGGGATCGAGCATGCCGGTTGGCAGATACTGGCTGAAACGTTGCTCCGCGTCCGCGCGGCGGCCCTCGTCAAAAAGGGCTGCACCGTCCGTCTGGAAAGCCGCAACCGCGATGGCGGCCGCGAGCCCGACCGTCTGGCGCGAACTCTCTTCCATGCGGGCGTGCTCGTCCATGATGCTGGACATGCGCGAGACCGCGACGATGATCAGGAATGCGATGATGAGGATCGGGATGGAACGCTTGAGAACGGGCTCCGCGCTCGCCAGACGCCGCGAGGTCGGTCCGGCAAAGATCTTCGCCTGCGAGATAAACTCCTGCTCCAGGCGGCCGGCAAGCCCCGGAAACTTGAGTCGCAACCGCCCGTCGGCTGCGCTCGCCTGTCGCGCGTCCGCCATCTTTCCCAATCTGAAAACCCTCTGATGATTCGGCGCGCCGCTCGCCCGAATCTGACTCAATGAATCACAGGGCGATTCGCCTTGTCCAGAGGCGTTGGTAAAGATTTGTTAACCATTTCTTATCATTGGGAAATAGTAGGCCGGGTCGCGTGAGCGGCCCGGCCCTAAACAAAATCAATGAGTTCTAGAGCGCAGTGCGTTCAGATGAACGCACAAAGGACGCTCTAGCACTTTGATTCTAGAGCAGTGATTCCACTTGAAGCCGGATGCTCTAGGACTCAGGCCTTGAGCATCCGCTCGACGATGTCGCCGACGTCGGCCGAAAGTTTCGACGCTCCGGCAATCTCCTTCAAGGCCTTGCGGGCATGACCGGCGCGCTTGTCCTCCAGCGAGCGCCAGGAACGCATCGAGGTGAGGATACGGGCCGCAAGCTGCGGGTTGCGCGGGTCGATGTCGAGGATCTGGCGCGCGAGGAAGCGGTAGCCCTCACCATCGGCGCGATTGAAGCCGGTCGGGTTGGCGAAGGCATAGGTGCCCACCAGCGAGCGCACGCGGTTGGGATTGTTGCCATTGAACAGGGGCTCGGCCATCAGCGCCTTGACGCGATCGAGCGTTGCGGCGCCGGGGATCGTCGCCTGGACGGCGAACCACTTGTCGATGACGAGTGCGTTGTCGGCAAAACGCTTGCGGAACGTCGCAAGCGCTTCCGAGGTCTCGGCGGCATCCGGAAAGCGGTGCGCGAGCAGCGCCAGCGCATGGCTGAGATCGGTCATGTTGTTGGCGGCGGCAAAGGCCTTGGCGGCGCGCTCCGGCCCTTCATCGCCCTGGACGAGGTAGGTGAGGGCGCTGTTGCGCAGCGCCCGCCGGCCTGCACTCGCAGCATCCGGGCTGAACGCGCCTGACGAAACGAGGTCTTCGGCCAACTTGAGGAAGGTGTTGCGTCCGGCAGCGGCAACGGCCACCAGGATCTGCTGACGTGCGGCGTGGATCGCGTCGGGATCGTTGTTCGTGCCGATCTCGCGGGCGATATCGGATTCGCTCGGCAGCGCCAGCGCCTGCGAGCGGAAGGCGGGCTCCAGCGTGTCATCCGCGGCGGCGCGGATCAGGCCGTCGATGAGCGCCTTGTCGCAAACGACCGGCTTTCCGGCGCGGACATTCGCCGTGGCCTCGACCAGGTTGCTGAGCGCAATGGCGTTGAGCGCCTGCCAGCGGGCGAAGAGGTCGCTTTCGTGATGCGCGATTAGTGCGAGGTCCTCGGCGCTCTGCTCGATATGCAGATTGATCGGCGCGGAGAAGCCGCGGTTGAACGACGGCACCGGGCGCGACGGGATGCCGGAGAAAACCACCGTCTGCTTGCGCTCCGTGAGGTGCAGGACGTCGCCGGTCAAGTCGGCGCCGGAGACCGAGGAGAGGTCGACTTCGCTGCCGCCTTCAAGCAGCAGACCCATGCGCAGCGGAATATGCATCGCCTCCTTGGCGCCCTGTCCGGGCGTCGCTGGCACGGTCTGCTCGAGCGACAAGGTGAAGGTCTGCTTGGCCGCGTCATAGGCGCCAGAAGCGGTGACCAGCGGCGTTCCGGCCTGGTGGTACCAGAGCGCGAATTGGCGGAGATCTCGGCCGCTTGCCGCTTCGAAGCAGGCGACGAAATCTTCGATCGTGACGGCCTGGCCGTCGTGCCGGTCGAAATAGAGGTCCATGCCCTTCTTGAACAGATCGCGGCCGAGGATCGTCGCGATCATGCGGGTGACTTCCGAGCCCTTTTCGTAGACGGTCGTCGTATAGAAGTTGTTGATTTCGCGATACTTCGTCGGCCGCACCGGATGGGCCAGCGGGCCGGCGTCCTCGGGAAACTGCTCCGACTTCAGGTGCCGCACCTCGGCAATGCGCTTGACCGCACGCGAGCGCATGTCGGCGGAAAATTCGTGGTCGCGGTAAACCGTCAGGCCTTCCTTGAGGCACAGTTGGAACCAGTCGCGGCAGGTGATGCGGTTGCCGGTCCAGTCGTGGAAGTATTCGTGCGCGATGATCGCCTCGATATTGGCGTAGTCCGCATCGGTCGCCGTTTCCGGATCGGCGAGCACGTATTTGTCGTTGAAGACGTTGAGACCCTTGTTCTCCATCGCCCCCATGTTGAAGTCGGAGACGGCGACGATCATGAAGATGTCGAGGTCGTATTCACGGCCGAAGGCATCTTCGTCCCACTTCATCGAGCGCTTGAGCGCGTCCATGGCGTAGGAGGCGCGTGGCTCCTTGCCGTGCTCGACATAGATCTTCAGCGCGACTTCGCGGCCGGACATCGTCGTGAACGTATCCTCGACGACGCCGAGATCGCCGGCGACGAGCGCGAAGAGGTAGCTCGGCTTCGGATGCGGGTCGAACCAGGCGGCGAAATGGCGGCCGTCGCCCATGTCGGCGCCGCCGAGATAGTTGCCGTTGGACAGCAGGAGGGGAGCGGACGCCTTGTCGGCGATGATGTTGACCGTGTAGACGGCAAGCACATCCGGACGATCGGGGAAATAGGTGATGCGGCGGAAGCCTTCGGCCTCGCACTGGGTGCTGTAGATGCCGTTGGTGCGGTAAAGCCCCATCAGTTGCGTGTTCGTATCAGGCGAAAGCAGCGTGGTGATGGTGATTTCGAAGGGTGCGGTTTCCGGTAGGCCGCGGATGGTCAGCGTATCGTCGGCAACGTCGTAGAGGGCGGTTGCGAGCTCTTCCTGGTCCAGCAGCAGGCCGGTCATCTTCAGCTCGTCACCATCGAGCAGCAGCGGCGCCGATGCGTCGACGCCTTCGCGACGATGGAAGATCAATCGGGCTTCGACCTTGGTTTCCTTCGGGTCTAGCTCGAAGGTCAGATCCACTCTCTCCAGAACGAAGTCGGTCGGCCGATAGTCTTCCAGATGAATGATCTGGCCAGTATTTGTCCGCATGGTCAGTCCCGCTTGCGCCGTTCTACTGGAGAATTTGTAGTGGGCGCCTGTGATGGTGAAAAGGCCAAGGGGCGAAAAGTCGGATAATGCCACACGATTGTGATGCCGGCGACCGCACTTTCGACAGAAAAGGCATGGCTTCCCGAAGGTCTTCCCGCTCCCTTATCGGATTGACGTGTACCGAAGTGGGACTAACAAGACATGAATTGGAAAGGTTTTTTTCGCGGCAGCTAAAGAAAAGCCCGACGTCGTTTTGCCGAACGGCAATCGATCAAGAAAAAACGTCATTCATCACGAAGTTTGATCCGACTTTCTTGCCGAGCGTCGCTAAGGTGACGAAGTCCTGTGGCGGTTTCTCCGCCTAAAAATCTCCAAACCAGCCCTCGTGTCTGCTGATCGCCGGCGGAGGCTGTTCGAAAAGTGCCCTCAATGGATGCGGAAGTCGAAAGCCCGATGAAGGGGATCCTGCTCAAGGTCCTTTCCGTCGTCATTTTCGTTTGCATGTCGACGTTGATCAAGGCCGCCGGAAACGAGATGGCCACCGGCCAGATCACCTTCTACCGCTCGGCCTTCGCCATGGTGCCCATTCTCGGCTATCTCGCCTTCCGCGGACAGTTGCGCGATGCTTTCAAGACAGAGGATTTCACCGGCCATATCGCCCGCGGCTTCGTCGGCATTCTCGCAATGAGCTTCGGCTTCTACGGCCTCGTGCATCTGCCGCTGCCCGAAGCGATCGCCATCGGCTACGCCATGCCGCTGATCGCCGTCGCCTTCGCGGCACTTTTCCTTGGCGAGACGGTGCGGCTTTATCGCTGGTCGGCGGTGGTTATCGGGCTGGTCGGCGTGATGATCATCACCTGGCCGCGGTTGACCCTTTTCCGCGAAGGCGGGTTCGGCTCGCTGGAGGCGCTCGGCGCCGCAGCGGTGCTGGTTTCGGCGGCTCTCGGCGCGGTGGCGATGGTGCTGGTGCGAAAACTCGTCAAGAACGAGCGCACCCATACGATCGTGCTCTATTTCTCGCTGTCGGCCTCGGTCTTCTCGCTGGCGACGCTGCCCTTCGGCTGGCCGTCGATCTCGCGCGAAGCCTTTCTGCTGCTGATGGTCGCCGGCTTCTGCGGCGGCGTCGCGCAGATCCTTTTGACCGAGAGCTACCGCCATGCCGACATGTCGACGATCGCGCCGTTCGAATACACGTCGATCGTGCTCGGCTTGATCATCGGTTATTTTCTGTTCGACGATGTTCCGACGGCCACCATGCTGATCGGCACCGCCATCGTCGTCGGGGCCGGCATCTTCATCATCTTCCGCGAACATCGGCTCGGGCTGGAGCGCAGGGGCGCCCGCAAGCACGTGACGCCGCAGGGCTGAGGACGAAGCGCGAGTTCGCTTCTGTCGGTGGCCTTTATGAGCGCGGCTTATCCCAGGCAGGAACCGTGTCGTCATCGATTAGCGGTTCTTGCGCCATCTGCTGGGCGATGGGGCTCGTCACATCAGGCCCGGGTGTCGGCATCACGCTCGTTGCCTGGAAATCGGTCTTGGCGACCAGGCCCTTGTGCTGCTCGCGCTGCAGGATGCGCCAGGCGGCGTAGCCGCCATAGAGGGCGAAATAGACAGCGAGAACGAGGAACAGCGCCGCCGGGCCGAAGCGATCCATGACCGGCCCGACCATCAGAGGGCCGGAGATCGTGCCGAGCCCATAGGTGATCATCAGGCCGGACGATGTCTCGACATACTCGTTGGGTTTGGCGAGGTCGTTCGCATGCGCGACGTTGAGCGCATAGATCGGAAACAGTACCGAACCGACGAGGGCGGCGATGGCGTAGAGAACGGTCGGCGAACTGCCGATTGCGGCCGACATCACCAGGCAGGAGACGACGCCGACGACGCCGCAGCCGATCATGACGATGCGCCGGTCGATCTTGTCGGAGAGGCGGCCGATGGGGATCTGCGAGATCGCGCTGCCGGTCAAAAGCGAGGCGAGCAGGGTCGCACCTTCGGCGGTGGAAAGACCGATCTTCTGGGTGAAGACGCCGCCGAGATTGAGCCAGGCGCCGGAGAGCGCACCGGCGAGAAAGCCGCCGACGACGGCGACCGGCGAGCGGCGGAAGAGCGTCGGGATGTCGAACTTGGCCTGCGCGGGCGGTGCGGGCATCGGCGAGGAGGAGAGGGCCGTCGGCAGCAGGGCGAGCGAAAACAGCACGGCGCAGAGCATGAACAGGGATGTGTTCGTTGGGTCGCCGAGCGGCACCATATATTGTCCGCCGATCGTGCCGACCATCGTCGTGATCAGGTAGAGCGAAAACAGCAGGCCGCGGTTTTCGTTGGTGACGCGTTCGTTGAGCCAGCTTTCGATGACGAGGTAGCTTCCGGAAATCGCAAAGCCCGATATGGCGCGAAACGCGATCCAGGCGCGCCAGTCGACGATGAGGCCGCAAAGCAGGATTGCGATGGAAAGCAGCGTGATCAGCGCCGTGAAGACGCGCACATGGCCGACGCGCAACACGAATTTCGGCGTGACGATGCAGGATAGCGTGAAGCCGACCGTGTAGCCGGTGGCGATGATCGAAACCGTCAGCGTCGACCAGTTCTCTGCGACGGAGCGCACCGGGATGACATAGCTCTGAAGGCCGAAGGCGACCATCATGAGCAGGGTCGACACCATCAGGCTGAAGACGGAAGCGAGGTTGGCCAGCATCGGCGCTCCTGAAAACAAGGCGCCCCTCCATCGATGGCGACGGCAGGCAAGCGCAGGTGGAGCGAGGACGGTCTGGCGGATACCGGACGAGCCCGACACTCCAAGGTCAAAGCGAGTGTGGCTCTATCCAGTTTTTCGGGCGCTGTCGATTGCGACAGGCGATGGCAAAAAGGCGGTAGGCCTCTTTGCCGGCAGCGATCAGTTCGGCAGCAACGGGCTCACGGCCACGCGATGGGCGCGGCGTGCATCCTTCTTGGTGCTGAGAATGGTGTATTCGCGCGAGGCACGCACGGCAGTACCGATGTCGGAGATCGAATCGAACAGGACCTTGAGGCTAACGATGGGCTTGGTCATGGTTGCGTTCCTTTCTTCGTCGTCGGCCGATAATGGCGACTTGTGCACGCGATACGCGGTCAAGCGTATCGCGTGGGGATCAGCGCTGAATGAAATCGGCGAAAATCTGCGCCGGACGGGTGGTCCGGGCAAGGCCGATCGCGGTCATCTGCTCGTTGGCTGCCGTGCCGAAGCGGTTGAACGGCGTCCGGTAAGCAGCGCCGGTGTGGCGGAGCGTCTCAAAGCTGCTGTGGATCGGACGAAAGCGGGCAGTCATGGTTCAATTCCTTATTCCATTCCTCCCGTGCCAGTATATTGCGCTGCAACATCTCATTTTGCAATGCGTCATAATGCGCCGCTGATATGCGCAAACCGCATGGCTTTCTTCATTCTTTGTTCATAAAGCGGGCAGGCAGGTTGGCGCCGCATGGGCGCACCGTAATTCGGCGAGAATCAGCCTTGGACCCGGGCCTTGAAGGCAAGCAGGTCCTGCCAGGCGAAGCGCTTGTTGACTGGCGCCGTCATCAGATCCTGCGGGTGCAACGTTGCGAGCGTCGGCACCGTGATGCCGCCGATCGAAAGCTCCCGCCATTCGCCACGAAGCTGGTGGATCGTGTCGTTGCCGCCGAAGAAGAAGCGGGCGGTGAAATTGCCGAGCAAAAGCAGATGTTTGGGCTCGGCAAGGGCGATTTGCCGTTCGATGAAGGGACGGCAGATGTCGGCTTCGCGCGCCGTCGGCACGCGGTTGCCCGGCGGGCGCCAGGGCACGACGTTGCTGAGCAGTACGCTTTCGCGCGCCAAGCCGATGCCGGCGAGCATGCGGGTCAGCATCTCGCCGAGCCGGCCTGCGAAGGGCTGGCCGTCGCGATCGCAGTCGGCATAGGGCATCGGGCCGACGATCATGATGCCGCTCGCCGGGTCGCCCTCGGCAAAGACGAGGTTGCGGGCGCTGTTCCTGAGATTGCAGCCGGCAAAGCCCTCCATCGCAACCCTGAGCTCGGCGAGCGATCGGGCTGATTCGGCGGCAAAGCGCGCCTCTTCGATCGCCTGCGCATCGGGAATGGCGACGGCAGGGGCGCTCGCGGCCGGAGCGGGTGCGCGGCTTTCGCGGGATGGAGCGGAAGCGGGGGCAGCCGCTGCCGCTGTCTGGCGTGCAGCCGGTTGCGAAGCGGGTGTCTCCCCACGGTCGTTGGCCGCCGGCGCGCGCGCGTTGCCGCGCGCCGCCTTCATTGCCTCGAACTCGGCGAAGCGGTCGACCGGCTCCTCTTCCAGCAGCCATTCGACGCCCGCATCCGCATGGAAGGCGAGGAGGGCGGCAAGCTGCGCCGGAGAGAGATCGTGGGCGGAAATCATGGCCGCCAACCTAACCCATAAGCCGTCGGACCGGAACCGCTTTTCCGGCCCCCGGCATGCCTATCCAAGGTCATGCACATCAGGCGCGCAGGCCTCGGCTTACGCCGCATTGGCCGTCCAGTGGGCGATGTCCTCGTGCTCGCCGATCAGCGCCAGACCGTGAGCGATCGACAGCAGTTCGCCGCCGCTTTCGATGCGGTCGGCCTCGAAGCGCCGCTCGAAGATGCCGCGCACCGCCGGAACGAAAGACGTGCCGCCGGTCAAGAACACCTTGTCGATCGACCCGGGCGCCGTCGCGGTCGACTGCAGCACGTCGTCGAGTGCGCCCTCGATGCGGGCCAGCTCCGGCGCGATCCAGCCTTCGAAGTCGCTGCGGCGAACGGTGCGGCGCGACATTTCGCCGAGCGGGGCGAAATAAAACTCGGTCTCGTCTTCTAGCGACAGCCGCATCTTCGTTGCCGAGATCGCGTTGTAGAGCGGATAGCCCTCGTCATGCTCGATCAGGTCGACGAAGGCCTCGAGCTTTTCCGGCTCAAGGCTCTGGCGCACGAGCTTTTTCAGATCTGTGAAATCTTTCAACGTCTTGAAGATCGACAGCTGATTCCAGCGGCCGAAATTCGCATAGTAGTTGGACGGCACTTCAAGCAGCTTGTCGAAGCTCTTGAAGAGACTCCCCTTTCCAATCAGCGGCGAGACGACGTTGTCGATGATGCGGAAGTCGAAATGGTCGCCGGCAATGCCCACACCCGAATGACCGATCGGAGTTGCGGTGAGCCGCCCTGCCTTGGTTTCGAAGCGGATCAGCGAATAGTCGGTGGTGCCGCCGCCGAAATCGGCGACCAGGACCGTTGCATCCTGCTTCAGGTTCTGCGCGAAGTAGAAGGCCGCCGCCACCGGCTCGTAGACGTAGTGCACCTCCGGGAAGCCGAATTCCGAGAGGGCTGCGCCATAGCGTTCAAGCGCGAGCGCCGGATCAGGGCTGGAGCCGGCGAAATGCACCGGTCGGCCGACGACGATGCGGCTATACTGATCCGTCCAGCTGTCGCCGGCATAGTCGCGCAGCTTGTTCAGGAACACCCGCATCAGATCCTCGAAGCTGTGGCGCTTGGCAAAGACCTGCGTGCCCTGGAAGAGGGGGCTTGCGGCAAAGGTTTTGATCGATTGCAGGAAACGACAGTCGCCCGGATTGTCGATGAAGGCGCGGATCGCCGCCTGGCCGGCTTCGACCTTCAGTGCCTGGGCGCCAAGGTTGGCGTCCTTCATGAAGGAAAGCGCGGTGCGCATGGCGTCTGTCGTTCCGGCGAGACTGTCGAACTGCATCGAGTGGGTGGTGTCGCCGGCGGCAACAGCAAGCACGGAATTGGTGGTGCCGAAGTCGAAGCCCAGTGCCTTGGCCATATGGTGGTCTCCTTGCGTCTGGCGTCGCTCCGCCGCCCGGAGCAAGCCGGCGGCGCGCAACGCAACATGTAATTTTGTGGGGCCGTCTCCGCATGTTCAGGCGGCCGGCCCCGAAGTCGGCAAAAGACACGTCGTCCGGGCGCCAGAGGGGCGCCGAGTCGAGTGCCGTTTGCGAATGGGATATGCCGGCGCGGACCGCCGGAAGGGTGCGGCGGCCTCGTGGCATGGCTCTTCGGCAAAAGCAAGGCCGAATGGCTCATAGCGTCGGCACGCGACAAAATGATGTATTTACGTTTACGTACACGTCATATAAACATTTGCCCTAAACTCATGACCTCATGCGCAAAAGCGGGCATCGTCTGTCGCATCCCGGCTCGACAAGCCAAACTGCATTTGCCATGACGGAATGATATGTCCTGGGAACTGAACCGGCAGAAGACCGGTGAGACTGGAGAGACGGTATGACCGAGCAAGATCTGCCCGAACGCGAGAGCATGGAGTTCGACGTTGTCATCGTCGGGGCGGGGCCTGCCGGTCTTGCGGCGGCGATCCGACTGAAGCAGGTCAATCCGGAGCTTTCGGTCGTCGTCTTGGAAAAGGGCGCCGAAGTCGGCGCGCATATCCTCTCGGGCGCCGTCGTCGATCCGATCGGCATCGACCGGCTGCTGCCGGGCTGGCGCGACGAGGCGGATCATCCGTTCAAGACCGAGGTCACGGACGACCACTTCCTGTTCTTGGGCCCGGCCGGCTCAATCCGCTTGCCGAATTTCCTGATGCCGCCGCTGATGAACAATCACGGCAACTATATCGTCTCGCTCGGCAATGTCTGTCGCTGGCTGGCAAGCCATGCGGAAGCCCTGGGTGTCGAGATCTATCCGGGCTTTGCCGCAACCGAAGTGCTCTATAACGACAAGGGTGCGGTCATCGGCGTTGCCACCGGCGACATGGGCATCGAGCGCAATGGCGAACCGGGACCGAACTTCGCCCGCGGCATGGCGCTCTTGGGCAAATACACGCTGATCGGCGAGGGCGTGCGCGGTTCGCTCGCCAAGCAGCTGATTGCGAAATTCGATCTCTCCAGGGATCGCGACGTCCAGAAATTCGGCATCGGCCTGAAAGAGCTCTGGCAGGTCAAGCCCGAGAACCACCGGCCCGGGCTGGTGCAGCATTCCTTCGGCTGGCCGCTCGGCATGAAGACCGGCGGCGGTTCGTTCCTCTACCATCTCGAAGACAACCTGGTCGCCGTCGGCTTCGTCGTGCACCTGAACTACAAGAACCCCTATCTCTTCCCGTTCGAGGAGTTCCAGCGCTTCAAGACCCATCCGGCGATCCGCGGCACCTTCGAGGGCGGCAAGCGCCTTTCCTATGGCGCGCGTGCGATCACCGAGGGCGGCTACCAGTCGGTGCCGAAGCTGTCCTTCCCCGGCGGTGCGCTGATCGGCTGTTCGGCCGGTCTCGTCAACGTGCCGCGCATCAAGGGCAGCCACAATGCGGTGCTGTCGGGCATTCTCGCGGCCGAGAAGCTGGCGGCGGCGATCGCGAGCGGTCGCGCCAATGACGAGCCGATCGAGATCGAACGCGGCTGGCGCGACAGCGCCATCGGCCAGGACCTGAAGCGGGTCAGGAACGTCAAGCCGCTGTGGTCGAAGTTCGGCACGGCGATCGGCGTTGCGCTCGGCGGCTTGGACATGTGGACCAACCAGCTGTTCGGCTTCTCGTTCTTCGGCACGCTGAAGCACGGCAAGACCGATGCGCAGTCGCTGGAGCCGGCAGCGCAGCATCAGAAGATCGACTATCCGAAGCCCGATGGTGTTTTGACCTTCGATCGGCTCTCGTCGGTGTTCCTGTCGAACACCAACCACGAGGAAGACCAGCCGATCCATCTGCAGGTCAAGGATCCGGAGCTGCAGCGCACGTCGGAACTCGACGTCTTTGCCGGCCCGTCGACGCGCTACTGTCCGGCCGGGGTCTACGAATGGGTGGAGAAGGACGGCAAGCCTGTCTTCGTCATCAACGCGCAGAACTGCGTGCACTGCAAGACCTGCGACATCAAGGACCCGAACCAGAACATCAACTGGGTGCCGCCACAGGGCGGCGAAGGCCCGGTCTATCCGAATATGTGATCTTTGGATGGCGGCCGCAGGACCTCCGAGGTTCGCGGAAACGAAATTGTTCGAGGCGCCGGAGGGAACTCCGGCGCCTCTTTTGTATTCGCGCGCACCTGTCGAGCGGTAGTCCGATCATCGAAAAGGCAATCCGTGCCGCTATTGGGAAAGTCCTTGCCGGCAAACCCCGTTAGCTTTCATGGTGTCATCGGCTCGAAGCCGACGAATCCGCAGGCCTTTCGGTCCCTGTTGTTTCGAGTTGGACCGAGCCTTGTGACGCTGCCGATCCCCGCGGTGAGATCGGCAGTGCGACGGGATGCACCGCCAGAACAAAGGGAACGGAAATGAAGAAGCTTCTTGCAACGACGTGCCTGGCCGCCGGCCTTCTTGGCCTTGCTGGTGCGGCCTCGGCCGCCGAATGCGGCGATGTGACGATTGCCAATATGAACTGGCAGAGCGCCGAAGTGCTGGCGAGCGTCGACAAGATCATCCTGGCGGAAGGCTATGGCTGCAACGCCGAGCTCGTCGTTGGCGATACCGTGCCGACGATCACCTCGATGATCGAAAAGGGCCAGCCCGATATCGCGCCGGAAGGCTGGGTGGATCTTCTGCCCGACGTCGTCAATCGCGGCCTCGAAGAAGGCAAGCTCGTCGGTGCCGCCGTCGCACTCTCCGATGGCGCCGTTCAGGGCTGGTGGGTCCCGAAATACATCGTTGACGCCAATCCCGACATCAAGACGATCGACGACGTGCTGAAGCACAAGGAGCTGTTCCCGGATCCGGAAGACGCCAGCAAGGGCGCCGTCTTCAACGGCCCGCAGGGCTGGGGCGGAACGGTAGTGACGACTCAGCTCTACAAGGCCTATGGCGGCGAGGCGGCGGGCTTCACGCTGGTCGACACCGGATCGGCCGCCGGTCTCGACGGCTCGATCGCCAAGGCCTATGAGCGCAAGCAGGGCTGGGTCGGGTACTACTGGGCGCCGACGGCCCTTCTCGGCAAATACGAGATGGTCAAGCTCGGGCATGGGGTCGCGGCGGACGCAGCCGAGTGGAAACGCTGCAACACGGTTGCCGACTGCCCGGACCCGAAGAAGAACGACTGGCCGAAGGACAAGGTCCAGACGCTGGTGACAAAGGCTTTTGCCGATCGCGCGGGCCCGGCCATGGACTACCTCAACAAGCGCGCCTGGACCAACGACACGGTCAACAAGCTGATGGCCTGGATGACCGACAACCAGGCAAGCGGCGAGGAGGGCGCCAAACACTTCCTTCAGGAAAACCCCGACATCTGGACTCAGTGGGTCTCGCCCGAGGTCGCCGAAAAGGTCAAGGCCGCGCTCTGATTGCGACCGATTGAACCCACGGGCGGCGCGATCCTTGCGCCGCCTCTTTGTTTGACCCCCCGGCAACAGCAAAACAACAATCGCGGCCGGTGAGATGTGAAGGGGAATTGGAATGGACTGGTTGACCCAGTTTCCGCATATGGACGACGAAAGCCTGCGGGCGCTGAAGAAGGCTATCGACGAGGGGTTCCGGTCGTTCACGCGCGCCTATGGCGACGCAATCGAAGGTTTCTTCGAACCGCTGCAGTTCTTCCTCATCCAGTCGGAGCGCTTCATGACGAAGACGCCCTGGCCGATCATCCTGGTGCTGATCGCGCTGATCGCTTGGGTGGCGAGTCGGAACTGGAAGATCGTCGCCGGCTGCATCGGTACGCTGCTGCTCATCGGCTACTTCGACATGTGGGACGACACGATGAAGACGATCTCGATGATCTTCGTCTGTACCGTTTTGTCGATCGCCATCGGCATTCCGCTCGGCATCGTCATGTCCCGGTCGGACCGGGTCCAGAACATCGTCAATCCGATCCTCGACGTGATGCAGACCATGCCGAGTTTCGTCTATCTGATCCCGGTCGTGATGCTGCTCGGCATCGGCAAGGTTCCAGGACTGATTGCCGTGGTCATCTACGCGATACCGCCGATGATCCGGCTCACCAATCTCGGCATCCGCCTTGTCGACAAGGACGTGCTGGAGGCGGCCGATGCATTCGGCTCGTCGGCTTGGCAGAAGCTCAAGAACGTGCAGATGCCGCTGGCCCTGCCGACGATCATGGCGGGCATCAACCAGACGATCATGATGGCGCTCGCCATGGTGGTCATCGCCTCGATGATCGGCGTTCAGGGCCTCGGCCAGCCGGTGCTGAAGGCGATTGCCAACCAGTATTTCACGCTCGGCATCTTCAACGGGCTCGCCATCGTCGGCATCGCGATCATCTTCGATCGTGTCAGCCAGGCCTATGGCCACCGCCTGCAGAAACATCGCGAGATCATCCACGGCTGAGCCGAGCGATCTCAAGAAAAGAGAAGGCCCCGGAGGAAAGCGTCCGGGGCTTTTTGCTATGGGGACGTTCCGGTTTTACGTACGGGTAGAGAGAATGCCGGTCGAAAGCGCCACGCCGATAGCCGTTACGATTGCGGCCAGCATTTCGAACGGGCCGATTTGCTCGCCGAGCAGGATCGCGCCGCCGATCATCGCCAGCACCGGGGTCAGCGCCGTAAAGGCAGCGGCCTGCGTGCCGCCGAGGCTCTTCACCGCAAAGCCATAGGCGACCATGGCAATGAGGCCGGAGAGGATGCCCTGGCTGGTGATCTGCAGGGCGATCTCCTTGACCGGAACGCTGGCAAGCGTGCTTCCGAAACAGGCGGCAAGCGCCAGATGGATCAGGAACGACCAGGCCGCAATCAAAGCGCTTCCCTGCAGCGGGCTCAGGCCCGAACGGCGGAAGGCGTGGGTGTAGATCGCCCAGAGCGTGGCCGCTGCGGGCAACAGCGCGTATCCGATCCACCCTGTGGACACTGAAACGGCAAGGTTGCGCGTCAGCAGGATAGCGACACCGGCGACGATCGCGGCAAAACCCACCATCCGCATTCGGTCCGGACGCTCGCCAAAGATCGTGATGCCGATCAGGGCGGTGGCAAGCGGCATCGAGCCGCCGAGAAGAATGCCGACGGAGGAGGCGGGAACCGAGTGGATCGCAAAGGCGGAGACCTGGAAAAAGACCGCGCCGGAGCCCGCGACCATCAAGGCGAGGAGCAGGATCGGCAGCTTGCGCGGCAAGAGCCCGGTCTTGCGCCAGAGCGGCGCGAGCAGGAGCGCCGGTACGCCGTAGCGGATCAGGCCAAGGTCGATTGTGCTGAGTGCGGTGCCGGCCGAATGGCGGGTTGCGAGAATCCAGCCCGCCCAGATGAGGACGGTCACGAAGGCACCGGCATAGCCGGCGGTGGCAGGCGACGTATTGCCGCGAGCAAGCGTAAGCGCAACCATTTGAATTTCCTTCCCGATTTGGATATCTGAGGGGCTTTTGGGTCTGGAAGGAAGATTACGCCCGGAAGGCCGGGCATGTCCTTGCGATTTATGCCCGAAATAGACTATCATCAGCAACAATGTGCCAATAGTAACCTCTGAAGTTTGTGAACATGCCAAATCTCGATAAATTCGATCTCGCTATCCTCAGGATCCTTCAGGAGGATGCGCGCGCGACGAACGTCGAGATCGCAGAAAAGGTCAATCTTTCGCCGTCGCCCTGCCTGCGGCGCATCCGCAATCTGGAGAAATCCGGCATCCTGCGTGGCTATCGGGCCGATATCGACCGCAAGGAAGCCGGTCTCGGGCTCACCGTCTTCGTGGAGATCAAGGTGGGACGGCACAGCCGCGAGAATGCGCAGCGGCAGCAGGAGGCGCTGCTCGCCATTCCCGAGGTGGTGTCCTGTTTCCTGATCTCGGGCAATGCCGACTTCCTCGCCGAGGTCGTCGTCGAGGATCTCCCGGCTTACGAGACGCTCTTGACCGAGACGCTGCTTGCCTTGCCGGGTGTGACCGACATCCGTTCGAACTTCGCGATCCGATCGATCAAGACCGGCGGGCCACTGAAGTTGCCCGAGCCGCGCTGAACGGTTGCTATTACCGGTCTCCGAGCGCCGACCGGCACGCGCTCCATTCCCGTTAAGTTTCGGCAAGGTTCTGGAATTGGCCGCAATCGCGATTATCTGATCGCGGTGAGCAGCTTTGCCGCGGCAACGGAGTCAGTGACCCATTCATGAAAATCAAGGCGATCTTCAATCGTGAAGGCGGAACCTTCCGCACGACGGATATGGCGGCCTATGGCCGGAAGGTCGAGGAGGTCTTCCATACCGCCGGCCACCAGATCGAAATTGCGACGGTTTCCGGAAGCGAGATGCGCGAGACCTTGGAGCGCACATGCCGCCGCGATGACCTCGATGCGATAATCGCCGGCGGCGGTGACGGCACGATCTCGGCTGCTGCCGGGGTCGCCTGGAAAAACCGCATGCCGCTCGGCGTTGTTCCCGCCGGGACGATGAACCTTTTTGCCCGCACGCTGAAGCTGCCGCTCGATATCTGGAAGGTTCCGGAGGTGCTGGCGAATGGCGTGATCATCGACGGTGACATCGGCAGCGCTGATGGCCGGGCCTTCGTACATCAGTTTTCGATGGGCCTGCATGCCCGCATGGTGCGCTATCGCGAGTCTTTCAGCTTTCGTTCGAGGGCAGGCAAAATCGCCGCAAGCACCCGCGCCGCGGTAGGCGTGATTCTCAATCCGCCCGATTTCGAGATCGAGTTCGACGTCGACGGCCATAAGGAGAGCCGTCATGTTTCGGCGGTTTCAGTCTCGAACAATCCGTTCGGCCGCGATACGCTGATGTATGCCGACGATGTCACAGCCGGCCATCTCGGCTTCTACACGGCGCCGCCCCTGAGCCCGCCGGGCGTGGCCAAGCTCGCCTTTGATGTGATGCGCGGCAAATTCCGCGACAGCCCGCTGATTACCGCCATGAGCGGCCATGCGCTCGATCTGCATTTTCCCAAGGTAGAACGCAAGATCAACTGCGTCATCGACGGGGAGCTCCTGCCGATGGGCCGTGACGTCGCGCTTCGCATTCACCCGGGCGAACTCAAGTTGCTCGTCGGCGCCGACCGCGACGGGTCGGTAATCCAGAAGTAGCCGAAGCCATAGCGATCCGGCAGATTGCCGTGGAGATAGGGCAGGGCGAGTTGCTGCGGCTTCATCGCCGCCTCCGGCACGCCGAGCGACTTCAAGATGTCGAGAAGCCCTTCAGGTGGTTGAGCATCGAGCTTGCCGTTGTCGCTCCAGACCACGAGGAGCGGTCCGGCCGGATGCTCGATCGGAGAGCTGCTGCTGTTGCCGGGGACGAAGACCTTGGCACCGTGCAGGCGCGTGCGCACATTGCCACCAAGCAGCTTGTCCGCGGCGATGACCATCGCCGGCTCGGCTCCCTCCTGTCGGACCACGGTATCGACAAGGGTGCTATAGGGAATGCTGAGCCTCGACAATTTGCCGAACCAGGGGCGAACAACCGCGCGTGCCGAGACGACCACCAAAGTGGTGACGATGATGAAGGCGACGAGCAGCAGGAAGGGGCGAACGCTGCGTGTGGTGTCGACGCCGGAAGCCTCCACCTTGAGGGCCAGGTAGAGCGGCAGCAGGACGAGAAAGAGAACCAGCCATTTCTCGCGCATGTGGGTGGCGCCGACGGCGAGCATGATCAGCAGCACGGCGCCGAGGCACAGCAGCAACATGCGCCCGACGACGCGTGTCCAGTGGTTTTCGGCGCGCCAGATCGTCGGCAGGTCCTTGCGGAAGACGAGAGCGAAGACGATCAGGGGAAGTGCGGCGCCGCGAAGCGTGGCGGCGATCAGCGCAACGATCCCTTTGAGCGCCTTCGTCAGGTAGCTCGTCTGTTGGGCCGTTCCCATTTCATTGAGGGTATTGCGCGAGGCGGCGCCGAGATTTTCGAGAATCCAGTAGCCGTGCGGCAGCGCAATCAGCGTGCAGACGGCGATCGCAACCAGAATGCGCCAGTCGAAGAGCCGGGCGCGAAGCTTCGGCTCGGGCAGGATCGCAAGAATCGCGGCGGTTGGGACGAGTGCGAAGTTGTACTTCGAGATGACGCCGATGCCGACCGCCGCTCCAGTCAGGACGTAGGCGAACAGACTTGGCCGCGTCATCGTCCGGACGAAAGCGTAAAGGAACAGCGATACGGCAAACAGTGCCGCGACCGTATGCGAAAGGTCGCGCTGTGCGAGCAGAAAAATCGGCGGAAAGGTCAGCACGCCGACCGTTGCGATCGCGGTCAGGCGTCGATCGCTGAGGACCTCGCGTGCTGCGAGGCCGTAGAAGAGGCAACACAGAAACAGGAGCCCATTCTTCAGCGCCGTCATCGTCGCAAGCGACGGCCCAAAGGCCGAGGTCAGCCCGTATTGCAGCCAATTGTAGAACGGGGGCTGCGAACCATAGCCGAGCATCAGGAACTGCGAGACGAAGGCCTGTTCCGACTCGTCGATTTCGAGCGATGTGGAAATGGCGAGGCGCAAGCCGATGCAGAGCAGAAAGTAACCGGCGATCAGCGCAACGACGGTGTTTGGCCGACGATTGACGACGTCAAGCATCGGCCGGGTCCCGGACGAAGACCTGCCGCACGATGTAGTTGGTGGTACCGTCGTCGCGGAAATAGGTTCGCGCCATCATCTCAGCGAGAATGCCTGTCGTGATGAGCTGAACGGACGAAAGGAACAGCATGACACCGACGATCAGCATCGGTCGCGTTCCGATGTCGTTGCCGAGGATGAACTTGTCGAAGCCGAGATAGACCAGGATCAGCGCGCTGAGCGCGCCGGTCGCAAGCCCGATCGATCCGAAGAAGTGCCCTGGGCGCGCTTTGTAACGCATGAAGAAGAGCACCGACAGCAGATCGAGAATCACGCGGAAGGTTCTGGAGATCCCATACTTGGATTGGCCGTGCTGCCGTGCGTGATGGGTAACGGGCATCTCGCCGATGCGGCTGCTCGGCACCACGCCGGCGACCCAGGCGGGGATGAAGCGGTGCATTTCCCCCATCAGCTTCACCTGCTTGATGACCGAGGTTCGATAGACCTTGAGGCTGCAGCCATAGTCATGCAGCCTGACGCCGGTGATCTTGCCGATCAGGCGATTGGCGCACCAGGACGGGATCTTCCTGAGCAGGAGACCATCCTGCCGGTTCTTTCGCCAGCCGACCAGCAGGTCGAGCTCGCGCTCCTCGATCGCCTTGACCATTTCGGGAATATCGGCCGGATCGTTCTGCAGGTCGCCGTCAAGCGTGGCGATCAGGCGCCCGGCGGCAGCGTCGATGCCGGCCTGCATCGCTGCCGTTTGCCCGAAGTTCTTCTGCAATTCGACAATCTTGAGATCGAGGCCCGGATCGGAAAGAGCCATTCTTGCATTTGCCAGCGTTCGGTCGGTGCTGCCGTCGTCAACGAGGATCAGTTCCCACGGAGACGGAAAGTTCGCCAGCGCATCGCGGACACGTGTGATCAGCGGCTGGACGCTGTCCTCTTCGTTGAACACGGGAATGACGACGGATAGTTCGATGGGGTACATAGGAACAGCTCGTACATGCGGCGCTTACAATGCCGCAAGATTTGGATTGGGCTACATAACCGTTTTCTTGCACAGTTATCAGTGATAACCAACGTTCAATCTTGCGTTTCAACACGGGAAATCGAGACCTGATGACTTCGGATTGCGAGTCCGATCGGCGATCCTGGTTCGCCCGCAACCGGATGACATTACTTTCGGCAGGTGCCATTGCGGCCTATGCGGCCTTCGTCGAATGGTTCTGGGGATGGCCGGCGCTGCTGAGGCAATGGTCCGAGATCGGCTTCAGTTCCGCCGTCTCGGCTCTGGTGCTGCTTGTCGCAACCTATTTCATTCGCTGCTATCGCATCTACGATTACTTCCCGAACGAAACGGCGGGGCGCTTCCTGCCGCTGTTTCGCGTCACCCAGGTCCATAATCTCCTCAACATCATGCTGCCGTTTCGTGCCGGGGAAACGAGCTTTCCGCTGCTGATGCGCTCGGAGTTTTCCGTGCCGCTCGCGCGCGGCACGTCCGCTCTTCTGGTGATGCGCCTGCTCGACCTGCACGCCCTTCTCGTCGTTGCGGCCGTCGGCCTCGTCATCGGCCGCGGATCAGCCGCGCTGTGGATTGCATGGCTTGCCGCGTTCGTCTCGCCGCTTCTCTTCTTCCTGCTGAAGGATCAAGTGCTTGCGCTGGCGCGTCGGCTGTTGCCGACAAAGCTCGATGTCATTGTCGACGAATTGGAGGCGGGCGTCCCGGCCAATATCGTCGCGTTCCTGCGCGCCTGGGGCATGACCATCCTCAACTGGGCGGTCAAGGTGCTTGTCCTTGCCTGGGTGCTGGCCTTCATGGGCGTTGCGCCGCTGGCCGCCTGTTTCGGTGGTGCCCTCGGCGGCGAACTTTCCTCGGTGCTGCCGATGCATGCGCCCGCTGGCGTCGGCACCTATCCGGCCGCGATCGCGGCCGGGGCAGTGTCCTTCGGCGCTGGCGCCGATCGCGCCGGAGTGGAACAACTCGCGGCGGCCGGCGTCAACGCACATCTCTTGATCATCGTGTCCGCGGTGGCGGGCACGATGCTGTCGATGGCGCTCGGGAGACGGCGCTGAGCAATTCCAGGAAAAGTGTGAAGCAGTTTTCCGTCCGGAATTGCGCAATTCCAATGGTTACTGGAACGAGGTTTCGTAGAAGCTTCTGAGCTTGCGGGAATGCAGCTTCTCCGGCGGCATGGCCGCAAGCTTCTGCAGCGCAAGGATGCCGATCTTCAGGTGCTGGCTGACCTGTGTCTTGTAGAAGGCCGTCGCCATGCCCGGCAGCTTCAACTCGCCATGCAGCGGCTTGTCCGACACGCAGAGCAGCGTTCCATAGGGCACGCGGAAGCGGAAGCCGTTGGCGGCGATCGTCGCCGATTCCATATCGAGCGCAATGGCGCGGGCCTGCGACAGGCGCTTGACCGGGCCGCGCTGGTCGCGAAGTTCCCAGTTGCGGTTGTCGATGGTTGCGACGGTTCCGGTCCGCATGATCTGTTTGAGGTCGTAGTCGCGGTAGCCGGTGACCTCGGCAACGGCGTCCTGCAGTGCCACTTGCACTTCGGCGAGCGCCGGCAGGGGGATCCAGACCGGAAGGTCGTCGTCGAGAACGTGATCCTCGCGCATATAGGCATGCGCGAGCACGTAGTCGCCAAGGCGCTGGCTGTTGCGAAGACCGGCGCAGTGGCCGAGCATCAGCCAGACATGCGGGCGTAAAACGGCGATATGGTCGGTGATCGTCTTGGCGTTGGACGGGCCGACGCCGATATTGACCATGGTGATGCCGCCGTGACCCTTCTTCTTCAAATGATAGGCGGGCATCTGCGGCAGCCGTGCGAGCGTGTAGTCGGTCTCGGGCTTGTCGGCACCGGCGGGCGTGATGATGTTGCCGGGCTCGACGAAGGCCGTGTAGCCGTTACCGCCTTCGGCCATCTGCTGGCGGGCCCAGGCACAGAACTCGTCGATATAGAACTGGTAGTTCGTGAAGAGCACGAAGTTCTGGAAGTGCGTGGCGTTCGTCGCGGTATAATGGCTGAGGCGCGCCAGCGAATAGTCGATGCGCTGAGCCGTGAAGGGCGCAAGCGGCGAGGGTTCTCCGGGGCCCGGCTCGTAGGAGCCGTTGGCGATCTCGTCGTCGGTCGTCGTCAGGTCAGGCGCATCGAACAGATCGCGCAGCGGAATGTCGATGGTGTTTGCCGCCGACGCCTCCACATAGGCGCCCTCGCCAAAGGCAAAATGCAAGGGGATCGGGGTTGCCGATTCCGAGACGGTGACGCCGAGGCCGTGGTTCCGTATGAGATGCCCGAGCTGTTCCTTCAGATAGTGCCGGAAAAGCTTCGGCCGGGTGATCGTGGTCGTATAGACGCCGGGCGCGCTGACATAGCCAAAGGACAGGCGGGAATCGACATGTCCGAAGCTGCTCGTCTCGATGCTGACCTGCGGGTAGCAGGCACGATAGCGGGTGAGGGGCTCATCGGACTTGCCCAGGCCCTCGAACGCTTCGCAGAGGAACCGGGTATTGCGCTCGTAGAGCGCCTCGAGGCAATCGACAGCAGCCGCAGGATCGTCGAAGTATTGCGGCTCGAAAGGCTCAGGCGTTGCGACGGAAAGGACGGAGTGTGAAGAGATTCGCTTGTTCATGTCGCATTATAGGCTGCGGCTTCTGACAAGCAAACGACAAGATATTGGCTTGCACAACCGCGCTGCGGCCTCAGGTCATCGGTTCAACGCGGGCCCGCGAGGATGACCGCGCTGCCGAGAAGGGCGATGGTCATGCCGGCCAGATCCCAGCGGTCGGGCCTGACCCCTTCGGCAAGCCAGAGCCAGAGCAGCGACGCGGCGATGTAGACGCCGCCATAGGCCGCGTAGGCGCGGCCCGCAGCTTCGCTGTCGATCCAGGTGAGGAGCCAGGCGAAAAGTGCCAGGGAGGCCATGCCTGGAATAAGCCAGACGATGGATTTATCGAGCTTCAACCACGCCCAGAAGGCAAAGCAGCCGGCGATTTCGGCAAGGGCGGCAAGCGTATAGACGAGATAGGCGGGCATCGGGGCTGACAAGGGGCTGTTGTGGCGAATCCCACAATCGTATCCAATTAGGGGAAACAAGCAGAAACTCAAAGTGCTGCAGCAACCTTGGCGTATCTTAAAAGAAGCACGACGCTGCAGGTGCGAGAGGACGCCAAGCGCAAGTCGGAAAGAACAAAGGGGCGCGAGCGCCCCTTTCATGCAATCCGATCGGGTGGCACCCGCCTCACGTCATCGATTGACGCTGCAGGGTGACGAAGAGGACGAGGCCCGCGCCCTGTTTGCCGATGCCGGCACCGTTGGCCTTGGAGTAGGCAAGCGCTCCAACCGGTGCCATCAGCAGGCCGGCCAGTGCAAGCACGCGCAGCGAGAGAAACGCGGATGTCGAAAGAGCGGCCAGCATGTTCGTTTCTCCATCAGATCACGCGGTGATCGGTTTCACTTGGCGGCGGAGCAGGGCGTAGCCCGTCTCGTCCCGGGTTAGAGTTTGGCCTGGCAGTATTGCGCCGTATGCGCGGTGCAATCCGTCAGCGAACCGAGATAGGTATTGGTGCGGCGACGTTCGGTGTCCGCGCTGACGGCAGCGGCGAGAGTTACAGCGAAAACGACCATCAGAAGGCTGATGATGGTGAGGCGCCGAGCAAGGATATCCATGGTTCTGTCCGTTGTTTGGAGGCAGGTTCAAATCGATTGAGTGTGTTTTCGCACACCCAAACTGAATTGATGCTGAGATGTCCGTTCATCTGGCGTTCATCTTCGGTTGCATGGGGAGGCGCGCTGCACGGATCGGGAGATCGAGACCGGTCGCGATCACAGTGGGTGCGCAAGGAGGAGCCAAGGGGGCGGCGCTACGAATGGTCGCGTAACAGCGCTAAGTCCATGGACCGCCCATGCAAAAAGGGCGGCCGATGGCCGCCCTTTCAATTCGTCAATGTGTCCGTGCCGCCGTATCGCGCGCTTAGAGGCGCGTCCAGGTCTGTGACTTGCAGAGCACTTTCAGGACGCAGCCCTTCATCTTCAGCGAATTGCCGTTGACGGCGCCAGAACCGCTATAGGTCTTGTCGGTATCCGGATCGGTGATTTCGCCCGAATAGCTGCCGTCGGTACCGGCGAGGTTGCCGATGCGCTTGCCGGCATGCTTGCCGGTCTTCAGCGTCACGCAAAAGGCTCCGCCACAAGGCACAATCTCCGCGGTCGCGCCGCTTGCGGTCTTCCAGTTGCCGACGATCGGTTCTGCCGCTGCCGCCGTCCCGGCAATGCCAAGGGCGAGCGTCGCGGTCATGAGCAAGGTACGTAACATTCCAGTCCTCCAGATCGAGGCTGCCGGCGTGGTCCGCTCCGCCGGCAGCTTTAGATGTCCTCGTATGCAAAAAAGGCAGTCTCCTCACTGCCGCGCGCAAGATAGCTTACGCGCACGTAAAGGTAAACAAGCCAAACGGCGGCTTTTGCTGCTTTTTCTTGGCCGTTTCAAGCAGGTCGAAATCTAGGAAATCCTGGCGGCTCTGCCACCGTCGATCTTTTCGTGGTTAGCGTTTGGTTGAAATCGGCAGTTGAATTTTTCGTAAATTTTGAAGCGAATGCGCCGGATTCCCGGACTTCCGATGTTTAACAAAAGCTCAAGTTTACCAAGCGTTTGAACTTTGTTTGTCGCAAATTAAGCATGCATTTTAAGCGCGCATTGAAAGCCCTGCTGCATATTGAAGCCATAAGACGAGCGGACAAAAACGCTCCGAAAAACCACCGAAGACGACGCCGCAAAAAGATGGCGCGCTCCGGAAGGCCCGCAAAGAGGCAAGGTCGAACAGGGACCAAAACAAGTGCTGATCTGGAGCATGGTCCGCCCCAAACGGGCGGGCCGCTTCGGAAAAACCAACCAGGCAAGACAGGGACAAGACAATGGCACGCTTTGATATGCAGATTGCTTCGGATGCCGCGATGGGTGGTGACAACCAGGCGGAAATCTTCTGTGAAATGGGTCTGGCCTATGCGACCGGCCACGGTCGCCCGGTCGATCTCGTCGCCGCCCACAAGTGGCTGAACATTGCCGCGATCAAGGGCTGCGACCGTGCAGTCGATCTGCGCGCCGATCTGGCGATGACGATGAGCAAGGCAGATCTCGCCGCAGCTCTGCGCGCCGCTCGCGAATGGATGACGGTTCATTGAACCAAATGAGCGGCCCCCCAGAGGGGCGCCGCCCAACAGCCGGACTCTGAAAGCTGGATCAGGCCAGCTTTTTCAGAACCTCGGGCAGCGCGGCCTCAAACAGGGCCATCTCAGCTTCCGGTCCGGTACTGACACGGATGCAGCGATTAAGGGGCGCCACTCCCGGCATCCGGATAAAGATGCCATGGTCGTTCATCAGGGTATCGACGATCGCGCGGGCAAAGACCGCATCCCGGCCGCAGTCGATCGCCACGAAGTTCGTGGCCGAGGCGAGCGGCGACAAGCCGTTCTCTGTGCCGATCGCAGCGATACGCTGGCGAGAATCCGCAATCTTAGCCGTCACTTCTTTCAGATACTCCTGGTCCGCAAGCGCGGCGATTGCCGCAGCGACACCAATCCGGTTCATGCCGAAGTGGTTGCGGATCTTGTCGAATGCCTGGGCGGTGCCCGGCGTGGCGATCACATAGCCGATACGCGAACCGGCGAGCCCGTAGGCTTTCGAGAAAGTGCGCGTGCGCACGACGTTCGGGCGATCGATCAGGGCGCTGATCGCCGGCACCGCATCTGCCGGCGCTGTTTCGCAGTAGGCTTCGTCCAGAATGAAGAGCGTTGTTTCCGGAAGGGCCCTGGCAAACTCGACGATGCGGTCTGCCGGCCACCAGCTTCCCATCGGATTATCGGGATTGGCGAAATAGACGAGCGGCGCATTTTCCCGCTTCACGGCCGCAAGCAAGCCGTCGAGGTCCTCCCGGTCGCCGGCATAGGGCACCGTGACCAACCGGCCGCCATGGCCGACGACGTGATAGTTGAACGTGGGGTAGGCGCCAAGCGACGTGACGACCGGCATGCCCGGCTCGATCACCATGCGGACGATCTGGCCGAGCAACCCGTCGATGCCTTCACCGATCGCGATATTGGCCGGGCTGGTGCCGAGGCGGGCCGCAAGTGCCTGCTTCAGGTCGTGGTTTTCCGGGTCGGCGTATTTCCAGGTTCCGCCGGCTGCTTCCCGGATCGCTGAGATCACGCTTTCGGCGGGGCCGAAGCCGCTTTCGTTGGCTCCGATTCGCGCGGCGATCGGGCGACCCCTCTGGCGTTCGATGGCCTCCGGCCCGACAAACGGAATTGTTGACGGCAGGGATTGGATGAGCGGCGTGAAGCGAGAAAATGCGGACATGTTGAATAATAGGCCCCGTTCGAATAGCGTCACGGGGAACTTATCGCATGCTTTGGCAATTCGGAATCATCCCCGCGAGAAAAGCTGCAGGAATTCCGGTGCTCTACAGCCGCGGCTTTGCGTTCTTGACCTGCCCGGTGAAGAACTCTTGCCGGATGATCTCGCGCAGCAAGGTCTGCTCGATCGGCTTGATGAACTGGACACCGATGCGCTCGCCGTTGCGATAGACTTCGGCGCAACCGATCCTGAGCGGCGTGCCGACGATATGCAGATAATAGTGTTGGGGCAGGCCGATGTTGGTGTCGACGGCAAAGCTCGCGCCGCCACGCGAAATGTCGATCATCCGGCAGGATCGCACGGAGACGCTGCCGAGCCCCGGCTGCACAGCGGTCAGCGTACCGGCGTGCCCGATGGAGAATCGCTCATAGCGCCGCTCGTAGAAAGGCGACGGGACGCAGGAGTACATCGTCTGGTTCTGCATGCGTCATTCTCCGCCAGTGCCGGGTCGGACGGTGCGATCAGTTTCTGACCGCATTCCTTGACCCCGGACAATTCATTTGTCCCACATTGTATCGGTGGGCGATTTCCACCGATGCTAGAATCACTTTTGCATGAGAAACTTGCAATCCCCTGAAATCGATCACTAAAAATCTAATGTCGCACGGCCTGCTTTGAAAGGTCAGATTCCGCCACTTGAAAATTGCATGCGGATCAGCCGGCGCAGGAAGTCCGGCGAAAGCAGCATATTGAAGCGCACGCCAAGCTCTGCGCCTTCGCGATGGACCTGCGAACAGCCGATTTCCTCCTTGAACCCCTCGATTTCCAGGAAAAAGTGTTTTGGTATCAGGATTGCCGCGTTGAAATCGAGCATCGCGCCGGCGATCGAGATATGGCGCAGCAGGCATTGATATTTGGTCTTCGCCTTCAGGTGTTCGCCGATGACGAGGATGCGGCAGGGCCGCTCGATGAAGTAGTGCTGATGGGCAGTCGCAAGCTGGCCGGGCTTTCCTTCCGCGACATGCATCTTCATAGACATGGCAAGCTCCGAGACCGATAGCCTTTCGCAACCTCCGGCAACGTCGTCGTCGATGGAATCGACAGCCGTGCCGCTATCATGTTTCAGCTAAGCGCACCGACTTGCTTCGACCTTGTGCCGGCCACGCGCGTGTCACGGAATAAATTATGATGCGTGCGCACATTGAAAGCCCCCACCTCATACGTAATACTTTGGTCCGGCATGACCGGAACGCCCGATGTGGTGATTCCGCGGTTCAGAGGGGTGAGGGCATCGTTCGTCATTCAAGCCGGGCAAGGCGAAGAACGATGGTCGGTGCCGGAGGGAAGGGCATGTTCATGGGGCATTTGCGGCATTGGCTGCCGCTCTCTATTCTTTGTATGGCGTTGTTTGTGTCGGCGTCCGATGCGTGGGCTGCCAAGCGCGTCGCACTGTTGATCGGCAACGAGAAATATGAAGCAACGTCACCGCTCAACAACCCTGCCAATGACGTGGAACTGATGAAGGCCTCCTTCGAGGAGGCCGGTTTCGATACCGTCACGACGGTGCACGACGTTAGTCGCCAGGACATGGTCAAGGCGTTGCGCGAGTTCGAAGACCTCGCAACCGGTGCCGAAGTCGCGATCGTCTATTATTCCGGTCACGGCATGGAGATGAACGGCGAGAATTTTCTGCTTCCCGTCGACGTGCAATTGAAAACGGACAAGGACGTCGAGGACGAGGCCATCGGGCTCGACCGGGTTCAGCGTTCGCTCGAAGGCGCCACCAAGCTCAAGCTCGTCATCCTCGACGCCTGCCGCAACAATCCCTTTGAGCAGAGCATGACACGCTCGATCTCGACCAGGGCGGTTTCGCGCGGGCTGGCGCGGGTCGAACCGGAATCGGCCGACCTGCTCGTCGCATTTGCCTCCAAGGCCGGCACAGTCGCGCTCGATGGGGAGGGCAAGAACAGCCCCTTCGCCACCGCACTCGCCAAATACCTGACCGAACCCGGCGTCGATGTCCGCATTGCGCTCGGCAAGGTGCGGGACGAGGTGGTGTCGGTGACCAATCGCGGCCAGGAGCCGTTCGTTTATGGGTCGCTCGGTGGTGCGCAGATCTTCCTCAATATCAAAGAGGTGAACATCAGTATCACCAACAACGGCGGACAACTGTCGCCGAACAGCCAATCCGAGGCGGCTGCCGACTGGCAGAACATCCGCGACCTCGCCGACAAGGATCTGCTAACCGCCTTCCTGGCGAAGCATGGATCGGACCCGGTCTATAAGATGCTCGCCGAAAAGAAGCTGAAGCTTTTGACCGAAGCCGAGCAGACGTCGAGCGTGACGCCTGACGAGATTGCCTGGGAAGCCTTGAAACAGTCGACCGATGCGGCGGCGCTGACGCGCTTCATTGAGCGTTATCCTGACAGCAAGTATAAAGCCGAAGCCGAGCAGCAGATCGCGGCGCTCGAGCCGCAAAAGGGTCTCAACGTCTCGCCGACCGGTAAGGACACCCAGGCCTCGCGCGATTGCTATCTGCTGGCGGGCGAGCCGCAATCGATGCCGGGCTTCCTCGGGGTCAATTTCCTGAAGCTCGATTCCGAGCGGGCTTTGACCGCCTGCGCCCAGGCCGTCAACGAGAACCCGGACGATATGATGCTCGTCAACATGCTGGGTCGGGCGCAAGATGCCGGCCGCAATTATGTCGACGCGCGGCGCAACTACCGGAAGGCGGCCGACGGCGGCAACATGTATGCGCTGACGAATCTGGCCTGGTTCTCAGTCTATGGGACCGATGGTCCGGTCGACGTAGACCAGGGCAAGCGCATGTTCGAGGAGGCGGCGAGAGGTGGCAACGCCTACGGCCAGGCGTCACTCGGCTGGCTCTATCGCGAGGGCTACGGCGGCATCGCGCAGGACTATGCGGAGGCGGCGAGGTGGTATGAGCAGGCGGCCAGCCAGGGCTATGCCAACGCCATGGCAACGATGGGTTGGTTCTACCGGGAAGGGCTCGGCCTGCCCAAGGACCTGGCGCAATCGCTGTCCTGGTACAAGAAAGCAGCTGAAAGCGGCGACACCAATGCCATGTCGTCACTCGGATGGGCCTATCAGAACGGATTGGGGACGGAGCAGAACTACGGCGAAGCCAAGGTCTGGTACGAGAAGGCGGCCAATATGGGCGATTCTTATTCCATGGCATTGCTCGGCTGGTTCTACGATATCGGCAACGGTGTCTCGCAGGACTATGTGCAGGCGCGCACCTGGTACGAGATGGCCGCGAATGCCGGCAGCGCCTACGCCATGGGCAATCTGAGCCGTCTCTATGATTACGGCCTCGGTACCAAGGCAGACGCAAAGGAGGCGGTTCGCTGGGCCGCAGCCAGCATCGAGGGCGGCGACCCGGCCAAGCTGGAAGAATTGCGAACGCAGCCCAACAACTTCACGCCGGCGTTCCGCAAGGAAATGCAGGCGCTGCTTAAGGACCGCGGCTACTATGGTGGACCGATTGACGGCGACTTCGGTGCCGCCACTCAGCAGGCGATCGAGCGTCTCGCACGCAAATCGTAGGGCATGAGAGGCAAGACTCGCGGATCTCGGGTTTCCATTTCTATTGCTTGTGAGAATCGGGGGACGGCAAGCGCCGAAACTTTCCAGCTACTCCTACTTGGCTGCACGAGTGGCCTGTCGCTACGCCCACACGTTTGCTTCCTGCCGGCCAGGCCCACACGGAAAATGGGGGGAATTGCCGGAAACCGACAAAAAAATCTTGCATTGGCCGCTGAGTGTCACTAGTCAGGCGCTAACGGAGAGGTGGCCGAGTGGTCGAAGGCGCTCCCCTGCTAAGGGAGTATACCGGAAACGGTATCGAGGGTTCGAATCCCTTCTTCTCCGCCACTGTTCTTTTGGGTCTCAGGCGGCCCCAATTTCTTCTAAGTTTTCAGTGATTTGCGGACAGCCCTAATGATGGGGCTTGTTGCTGCTGTGACCCAGTCGTGTGACCCAGAAATGTTTTGGGACACCTTGGACCAAGATTCCAGAAGACGATAAAGGCTGTCGGCCAGATGTCTGCCCTTCCGGGTTAGGGAGGCGACCTTTTGACGTGGGTCCTCGCTGTACTCCTCCAGCCTGACCAATCCGCACCCAGGCACGTTTGCCCCTTTCGAAGTCTTGCTCCAGTTTAAATCAATACCGGATCGAGTGGACGTATGAGAGTGAATGGCGATTAGTTACGGGGGCAGGAAGGTCCTCCGGTGGGCCCCTACGAGGATTGCCCTTTTGGTGCAGAGGAATTCGATGGACTGATCTTCGGCCTAGAGACCTCGAAGGAAGTCAGAGATGAACTGACTGCTCCAGCGGCGGCTTATCCCAACATCTCACGGATGGAGGCTCGCCGCGAGCCCTCCAGTTTCGTTCTGCATATTCACCCTACGCAGCCTCTTTCAGTATCCTAAGGACGCTCGCACGGCCTATTCCTACCGCGTTCACTATCTCGGCTGCTGTCTTACCCTCTGTTTTCAGCTTCAGCATCTCTCTCTCTCTCTCTCTCTCTCTCTCTCTCTCTCTCTCTCTCTCTCTCGTCCGAGATCTCTGCGGGCCGCGTCCGTCGATAGACGTTCTCTTCCTGCGGGTGCAGGCCACGATTCTCCCCGGACCAGAATCAAGGATGCGTTTCGTTTGCGAATCTCGGCATTGATTCTGATGAATCTTTCGATTGCGAATGGTCCGTTCGGTTCTCATTTCCTGGAGCGAATGCTGTTATAGCCGCTTGCCAACGAGGTGGAGTCGGCGTTTGTGGCCATCCTTTCCCCTATTTTGGGCAGCTTTCTGCCTCTTTCTGAAACAGGCTGCGTCTGTTTCCCTAATGCTAAGCCCCTGCCACCAAAGGCTTTTCTTAATGCTTTGTTAATTTTCTTCCGGGGTCTGCGGCGATTTTGTGTCGTTTCAGCAACAGGGTTCGGCGAAGGGCGATGCAAAGCGCGTGATCTCGCTAGTTGGACATTGCGCCGATGATCCGGTCTTGTATTTTCAACTCCGGAAGCAAGGGCGGTTGATCGTCCGACTTCTTGAACGTTGGGGATGGGGCAGGGAAAGCTGTCCTTCAGCAAAATACCCAGACCCGTTTGAAACTTTTGACTGGAGGTCAGAAATGAACATCAAGAGCCTTCTTCTCGGCTCCGCTGCTGCTCTCGCAGCAGTATCCGGCGCACAGG